>CAWACS010000058.1:0-6251 GCA_963780535.1 uncultured Verrucomicrobiae bacterium | reverse complement strand
CGCACTGCGTTCCCCATGAGTCAACCTCGTTCTGCCGGTCGGGAGAGGTGACGACCACAAATTCGGCGCCTTCCCGCGCCACGAGGGCAAGTTTCCAGATGGTCTTGCGATGGTCGGCCTCCTCGACCGATTCGGGTCCGGTGCCAGGGTTGGCGGCTTCGTCAAGATTCTGCGCGGATTCGAGCAGCAGGGCGTTGACCGATTGCAAGATGGTGCGTTCGCGCTTCGGTTCGGCGGGCAGATTTTCAAACGTGCCGGATTTCCAGGCCAGAATTCTTCGGAAGGCCACCTCGCCGCGGGCGCCTTCGGCCTCGGCGTCAATCAATTCGCCGTCCTGAATCCACAGTTTGGCCACGAGCGGACCGCGGGTGATGCGCAACACCGTGGACGTGCGGGACAGGCATTCCATCTGGATGATATCGATCAGGCTTTTGCTTTGAATGCCGCGGAAACCCGTTTCCATGTCGCGTCCCAGAAGGGATTCGACACAATCCAGGAACATTTGCGGGTTTTGCTGCATGTCGCCCTTGAGCCAGAACAAATCGACGCCCAAGGCATAAGCCCGGGACCGGAACTCCTCGTCTTCCAGCCCCGTCAACACCACCGTGCGCAATTCCGGAAACCGGCGGCGGACGATGGCCAGCACCTGCAACCCGTCCATCTTCGGCATCTTCAAATCGCAAACCAGCAGTCGGAACGGCTCGGCGTCCAGGAGGGCAACGGCGCGCGTCCCGCTATTGACCGTGCGGATCTCGGGTTTGCTGGGGAGCTGCGCCAATGTTTCACGACTCACCTCCAACCAGGCGGCTTCGTCGTCCAAAATCAGGATTTTATGGCTTGGTTCCATTCCTCTCAGCAACTTGACACCCAACGCCGCAAGCCTGTTAATTCAAGCTCTAAGGCGTTGCCGTCGTAAACGCCCATACGCAAGCAGTTGTCGTTCCGCATCACACGATATCGATGAATATTTCACCGCTGCTTTGTGGACAGCCAGTCCAGCGCTGAGACAACCTGCCGCCGGGTTTTTCTCAAACAACCGCCCGGCCTCCACCGGGTCCCGCCCGCCCGCCATGGCGCGCTTCCTGCTGGGATAGGGTCAACCTGCGGATAAACCGTCGGCGGGAAAAGCTGTGTGCGATGTCAAATGGAGTAAAAACAAGATTTGCCGGGTTGCTGCGAGAATTGCTGCGACGTTTTGACGAGAACGAAACCGAAGTGGGCACTCCCCACCCGTCACAACCGGCAACCCCCGCGGCGCCGGCACCGGCGGCCACTCCCCTTTCACCCATGGCCACCGCCCGGTTGCAGCCAAAACCGGCCGTGACTCCCCCGCCGCCCACGGAAAACATCACCGACCTGGAGTTGCCGCTCCAACCGGTTCTGGAGAACCTGCCGCCCCAATTGCGTTCCCACATGCGGCTGGCCAGCGTTGATTTGACCCGCGCCACCATCGCCATCGCCATGGGGAAGATCATGCCGCAACTGGCCTTGGGCGTCATAAAAATTACCTTCGGGGAATTGCGCCACGCCGCACCCGGTTTGTTCGACGTTGACCAGGAATACGATTCACTGCCCGTGGTGCTGCCATTGAACGAGGTGCTCACCCGGTTGAGTTCCAACTCCCTGATCCGTAATCCGGCGCAAAAGCTCATCACGGTGCCGGCGAACATCGCCGGGCCCTTCAGCGATCGGGGCGAGGGCGTCTCCATTTCCGCGGCCGCGGCCAAACCGCTGCCTCCTTCAGTACCGCCAATGCGCATGACCACGCCCACGCCGGTCAAGGCCTCGACGCCGCCCGTCGCACCGCCGCCGCCGGCGTTTGTATCGCGTTCCATCAAGCCCGAGCCGCCGCCGCCGCAACCGCCGCAGGTTCCGTCCCTGCCTCACAATGGCAATGGTAATGGCATGCCGGCGCAACCGATCATTCCGACTTTTCCCTTTCAGCCCGTCATGCCCAGCGCGCCCAGGCCGGTGCCGCCCCCGCCCAAACCGGCGCCGTCCGCTCCGGAACCCGCCACGATTCTGGCGCCGCTGGCAGTCCTGGTGGAAAACTGGCCGGAAATTTTGCGAACGGAAATCGCACAACTGATTTTGACCAACGCGCAGGTGGCGTTGCCGGTGAATCTGGTCGAGTCCGCCCTTAAACGCGGACGCGTGATCTTCGCCTGGCGGAATCTCCGGTCATGGATCAAACCCATGCCGCCGGCGATGTCGGTCCATGACGGACTGGAATTGGAATTGCCCCTGAAGGTGGTGGCCCCGCTCTTTCTGGCCGGGCAAGGCGGGCCGGCCAAAACGGCCAAGACGCATCAACAAACCCCGCTCCCGGCGGAGATTCCCAACCTGTTTTTTGGTTTTCCCCAACCGCAACCGCCCTACGAAATCCCGGAACCGACCGCCAAGGCGCCGCCGCCCGATGACACCCGCTTTGCGGTCAAACCGGCGGTGGAAGCTCCGGGGCCGGATACGAATTATTACATGTGGGTTGAATCCGACACCACCCGGATGACGGCGCGCCCGCACGAGACCGAATTCAAACGCGAGGCGGTGCCGGCGACGGATTTCAGCAGCCGCCAAACCACGCCCAAGGAAGTGATCGCGCGGGCGATGGCCTTGACTGGTGTGGCCGGCGCGCTCGTGGCGCTGCCCGACGGTTTGATGGTGGCCAGCGACATTCCGTCTGACCTCAACGCGGACACGCTGGCGGCCTTTCTGCCTCAAATTTACGGCCGGGTCAGTCAGTGCACCCGGGAACTGCGGATGGGAGATTTGAACAATCTGAATTTCACTGTTGGCAACGTGCCGTGGAAGGTGTTCCGCATCCATGGCGTCTATTTCGCCGCGTTCGGTCGCGCCGGCGAGCCCTTGCCGACCGCACAACTGGCCCTGTTGGCCGGCGAACTCGACCGCAAAAAACAATAATCCTATGGCCATTATCAACCAAGCCACCCGCGAACTGCAGGTTAAAATCGTCTATTACGGCCCGGCAATGGGCGGCAAGACCACGAACCTGGTGCAAGTCCACGACCACGTCCAGACCGCCGCCGGCAACAAGGGCAAACTGGTCTCGCTGGCGACCAGCTCGGACCGCACCCTGTTTTTCGACTTCCTGCCGATTGAAGCGATGACCATCCGCGGGTTCAAGACCAAGTTCCAGCTCTATACCGTGCCGGGCCAGGTCATTTACAACACGACCCGCCAGCTCGTTTTGCGCGGCGTGGACGGCATCGTGTTCGTGGCCGATTCGCAATTCGAGAAAATGCCGGAGAACGTGGAGAGCTTCCAGAACCTCATTGATAATTTGCACTCGCTCAAGCTCAACCTCCACGAGATTCCCTACGTGCTGCAATACAACAAGCGCGACCTGCCCAACGTCGCCCCCACCGAATACATGGAATTTCTGCTCAACAACCGTGAAGTGCAGGTGCCGTCGTTCACCGCGACGGCCCACCGGTGCGAAGGCGTGTTTGAAACCTTGAACATGATCACGCGCCTGCTCCTGCACAAGTTCATCAACCAAAGCGTTCCCCAGTACGCATGACATGGCTACCATGGCTACTCTCCCTCAGCTCACCGAGGAGGACATTCAAAAGCTGGATGAGACCCTCCGCGAGTTCAATGCCAGCGCCGACGCCACCGTCTCGCTGGTGATTGACAAGGGCGGTTTTCTCATCACCCACCACGGCGAGGCGGGAGAATTCGACCTGACGACCATCGCGGCACTGGCCTCCGGCGCCTTCATGGCCAACCAGACCATTGCCGGCCTGGTCAGCGAACCGACGTTCAACAGCACCTACCAGCAGGGGGAACATTTCAGCCTCTTTGTGACCAACGTGGACGAGCACTGCCTGCTCGTCGTGATCTTCAAATCCGAGACCGGTGTGGGCGTCGTCAAATACTACGCCGCCACCGCCGGCAAACGCATCGCGCGCCAGCTTAAAATCGCGCGGAAACGCGCCCCCGGCGAAGGCCTCGACCTCTCGATGCTCAACGTCGCCGACACCCAGTACTTTTTCCGCAAGAAGGAAAAGGAACCGGGCACAAAAAAACGCCCCTGATTTTCCTCAACCCAGCCGGCTGTGACTGCCGTCGCAAAACGGCGCATTCTTGGAATGCTTGCACCCGCACCACGCAACGGTCTTGGCTTCGGCAAGATCCGCCTGCTTCGGCGAAAAACCCGCGCCTTTGTGTGACCCGTCGCAAAACGGCTGGCTCTTTGACCGGCCGCAAGCGCACCACCAATACGTGCCGGGTTCCATCTTTTGAACATACGGGGATTTTTGGGCAATGACTGGTTCTGGCATAATGATTTCCCTTTTTGGACGATGGGGTAATCAAAGGACCGGCCGGAAGCAACCTCCAAAACCCGTCAGCAACACATTCGCCTTGCAATTGCCTTGAATCGCACAGCGTCCGGAAGCAAACTCCATCCGGATGAGGAGAGCCACCCATGATTGAGCCGCTGCTGCTGACCACCGCCCGGGTCTCGACCTTTAACGGCAAGAATCTGCTCACCGGTGCGAGCGGCTTCTTCTTTGAACGCGAGGACCGGCTGTTCCTCGTTACGAGCCGGCACGTGGTAATCGACGAACCGAGCAAACATTTTCCCGACCGAATCGAAATCGAACTCCACATCGACGCCAAAAACCTCACCCAATCAATCGGTCTGTCAATGCTGCTGTATCGCGACGGCAAGAGCGTCTGGCGCCAGGGCAAAGACAGCGGTGGCGAGATTGACGTGGCGGTGATTGAACTCGATCGCGCGGCGCTGCCGAAATCGGTGGCGATGCGGTGCTTCACGCCGGCGCATCTGGAACATTCGCTCCAGGAGGCCGAAGCCGGCACCCCGCTGTTAATCGTCGGTTTCCCGCTCGGTTTCCATGATGCGCTGCATCACCTGCCCGTGGTGCGGCAGGCGGTGATTGCCTCGTCCTTCGGCGTGCGCTTCCAGGGTTTGGGCTATTTTCTGACCGATGCCCGGACGCACCGTGGTACCAGCGGTGCGCCGGTGGTGATGCGCAGCCCGTCCACCGACGCGCAACTGCCTTGGAAACTGCTCGGCGTACACTCCGCGAGCATGGACATGGGCGACCGCGACTTGAAACTCGATGAATCGCTGGGTCTGAACTGCGCCTGGTACGCCGACATTCTCCTCACCCTGACGAAATGAGTCACCAGACGTAGCCTTGAACACACCCAAACAGATTCAACGCCAAGACGCCAAGGTGCAAAGCCGCGAGGCGTGGCAGAAATATCCCGAAGGGATTACGTCATTCAACCCAGCGTTGCCAAGACGGAGTTGGGCTACGCTGGGTAGCGAATCATAAATCCATATCAACCCTGAAAGAAATCTCTGCAAAACTGGCGTAGCGGCTCCTCGGCAGAGGGCCGCATCTGTCATTTTATTGGGAAATGCGCGGTCTGCCGAATCGCCGCTACGATGGCTGGGAGTTTTGCAGAGATTTCTGAAAGGGTTGAATCGAATCGCGATAAAACGGAAACGGCGATGCGACCCCGTTGGGATTCGGAGCGCTGAATGGTTAGAAGTCGCCTTTCAGACTCAAGTCTGAGGTTTAGGTTTCGAGGAAGCGACACGCCGCGTTTCTTTTGTGTTTACCCATCCAACGATGTATTTAAACAAAACTTCAGTAGCTTCGATGAACGCTAACGTTGCTTCTTCGTATAATTCATCCGTCTCAAAACTATCTCCTATACCTACTGCAATGTTTTGGAGTTTCTTGCTGTGTTCTTCAGGACTCGTGGGTGCGAAGGTGCTAAAAATATGAGTGTCAGAAAGGTGAATGTAGCCTGATGTTCGTTCATAAACACGAGCAACCCAAGGATGATGCTGACTCAACTTTTCTACGAGATATGCGTCTTTCATCAAATTGCCTGTGCGATCCTTCATCTTGCGAATTGCTACCCCTTCAAAAACCTTCATTGCAAAGTCGTGAGGTTTCTCGACAATGAAGACCGCGTAAAACCGCAAGCAATTATCTAGTTGGAGGCGAAGCAACGGAGCCGCACAAATCCAGTTTCGCTGTTCAACCAGTGTTGCATATCCATGGACGAGATTAATCGAACGGTTCAGAACTGCATTTGCTAAGAGATCGACGGGGAAAAGCGCTCCACCATCTGCGTCCATCATCTTTTTCCAAACCTTTAAGTGGAAATCTTCGGACTTTCGCAGATGGGCAAGCTGCTGCTGTAAACGCTTTCCAGTTTTTCCTGCCATCAGAAAATAAATTATT
>CAWACS010000057.1:0-12337 GCA_963780535.1 uncultured Verrucomicrobiae bacterium | reverse complement strand
GTTTGAACCGTTTGCTCAACGCGCTGGAGCCGGTCAGTCACGGCGCCATGCTACCGCATCGGCGCCCTGGAGCAAGAACGACGGACTTTCATTGTGTCAGTTGAATCCGATAGAACCGCTGGGGTTGGTAATGACATCGGAAGTTGTCATCAGGGTGTTCGTGGTCGGGAGGGAGCCGCTCAAATTGATCCAGTTGGTTTGCAGCAAATTGGTCTTGTACTGCACTGATACACCAGCCCGGTCAGCGTGTTCCAACTGAATTGAAAGGCATTATTCGTTCGCTTTGGCTGGAATAAAATCGACGGAATGGGCTGTACGGTCACATCGTCCAGGCCGAGATAAGCCGGGTCGTCCTGGCCTCCGAACTGCAGAACTGTAGCGGGCCCGGTCGCGGTCACAATAAATTGCAGGTTGGTCCAGCCAAACGCACCCATGTTGGTCGAATTCATCAGGGTATTCCCATTCCACTGCGCCAGAAAATCATTCGGCGTCGTTTGACCGGTATAGGTAAGACTGAACAACCAAAAGGACAGCAAGTACGATTGGCCCGCGCTGGTCGGCAACACCTGTGAAAGGTAGGCGAGTTGGCCGACCTCCCCGAAGATGGCAACATAGTTACCCGAATGGGGCGGGATTCCGGAGTTGGAACCATTGTCAACGAAGTTGTAAGCACTGCCGCTGCCGATGATTGTCCAGTCGGTGAAATCACCAGTCTCAAAACCGCCATTTTGAACCAACTCCCCCGCCAGCAGGCTAAATTGGCGGTTTTGCACGAAACCGGTATTCTGGTTGGTGAATGACACGTTCGCGGTGTAGACCCCCACGGGCAAGCTGTTCGCTGCGGAGTTCAAACTTACGGTCACGGTTGCCGCAGGACCAGCCGACGCCAGCGTGCCGCCGGTGAGTGACGCGGAGAGCCAGGCCGAGGTGTTCACCAATGACCAGTTGAGCGAAGTGGCGCCCGCATTCGTCAGGGAAAAGCTCTGATTGGTCGGACTGAACGGGCCGCCGGCCGCTCCGCTGGCGGTAAACGGCGCCGCGGGTGTGATTTGCAATGGGTCCGGAGGGGCGAGGGCGTTGATCAAATTCGCTCCGTTGGGAGTGCCCCAGCCGGTGCAGAGATCATAACCCGGAACCGCGAAAAATTTATTTCCGCTGTTGCGATTCGTGTTGTTGCCAGTGGTGATATCGTGAAAGTCCGTGGTATAATCCACTCCCTTGCCAAGGGCATAGACCGCCGGATTGATAAAACCGACCGGAGATTTGCCGACCGCCGCCGCCTGCTGGTTGACCAGGGCGGTAAAGCCGGCCCACAGCGGCGCCGCACAGCTGGTGCCGCCAAAAAGAGCGTTGGTGCCATTGTTATAGATAACCCAGATGTTATCGGCAGTGAGCGCGACATCGGGAATATTCCGCAGAGTCATCGAGCCGCCATTGGTTGTCATGTTGATGCCGGTTTGCCAGCCAGGAATCGGGATGCCATTAAAATTGATCCCGCCCCCGGTGCTGTTGGTATAGGGCGGCGCGGTAATATTCCAGTTCCACGCAGTCTCCGATGCCCAGGAACCGCCCGGTCCGGTCGTGGACAAGGTTGTCCCGCCAACCAGAGTAATGTTGGTGTCGTCCGCCCATTGTGCGATTCCGGATGAATAGGCCCCGTCATCGCCCGATGCCTGAAAAAAGGACTGCCCCTGCGCGGCAAACTGTTCGTAGTCGGTGTCAAAATTCGGATCGTCGCCAATCGCCCACGATGAACTGATTTGTTTTGCCGCGTTGTCCGAGGCGATGCGGTTTAAGATATGAAGCGGGCCGGTGGGATCGCCGTTGGGCGCTTCGTAAACCATGACCCCGGAGAGTCCCGGCGCCATCGCAATGGCCATTTCAATGTCCAGCGCCACCTCGCCATTGTTGGTGCCCGCCGAACCGCTGAAACCATCGATCGGCACATTGTCCAGCGCGACACTCGGCAATCCGTTGCTGCTTTCGTATGCCGTGATGTCATTCGTATAATAGCCGTCAAATTCCAACAAGCCCACCCTCTGCCCGGAACCGTCCAGTGAAACCCCCGGGACATACGCGGCCCTTAAATCGGCGCTGCCATAAGTGCCGCCCAGACCCGAACCGGTCTGTCCCATGGCGTTCACCGTTTGATTGGCGGATTCCACCTTGAGATTCATCGGGTGTGGCAGCGAAAAATTATCCAGACCGCTGATGTGCAGGATGGGAACCGCCAGATTGATCGAGGGCTCCGTATCGGGCGCGTAAAACGTGCGCGCCTCCCGCGGATGACGATAAACCTGCATCGCCACGTGAAAGACCCGCTCGACGTCCCCCGCCGAACCGCTCACGTCCAAAATGGCGCGATTGGGATGTTTGCCGGTCACTGTAAAACCGTTCGTCTCCATGAAAGCGACGGCCGCCTGATAATCCTGTTTCGTCGGCCCAAACCATTCCGTGAATTGCTCCGGCGTCAGGTAATGATGATAATTCGTGCTGGCCGGGTCGTAAATCTGCGCCAACAGGTCAGCCAACTCCGGCTGGTTCCGCAGCGGCAAGCCGATGACCAGGTTCAAACGCTGGGAACCAGGAAGCCGCCCGATGGGTTGCAAATGCAAACGGCCCACCGCCGGCGGCACATGGCCGTGAAAGAATTGCATGGTTTGGGCCGGGGTTGTCGCCGCGGACAATGAAAGGGCGGCAAATAAACAAAAACGCCGGAGGAAAATGACCTGGGTGTGGCATCGCATAAGATTCTTTGTCCCCCCAAACGAGCAGATTATATGCCGCTAATTTATCAGCCCGGACCGCTGGTCTTTGGCCTGCCGGTCGAAAATAATTGCCCGGCTTCGCACACCGGATTAACGTCCGTCTGTGGCCGTCAAATTCACCATTCTCGGCAGCGGTTCCTCGGGCAACTGCGCCTACGTCGAGACCGATGAGGCCCGGGTGCTCGTGGACGCCGGATTCAGCCCGCGCCAGATCCGGCAGCGCCTCGCCGCCATCGGCCGGGCGCCGGAAAATCTCACCGCCATTCTCGTCACCCACGAACACAGCGACCATATTTCCGGCCTGACCGGCATTGCGCAAAAACTGAACATTCCGATTTATTGCAATCGCGCCACGCAAGAGGCGTTTGAATTTCAATTGCAGGCCAAATTCAACTGCAACCGGTTTGAAACCGGCGCGAGTTTTGAAATCGCCGACCTGGTCGTGGACACGTTCACCATCCCGCACGACGCGCAGGACCCGGTCGGATTTCTCATTCACACCGCCGCGGGCAACATCGGGTTCGTCACCGACCTCGGGCACATGACCAAACTGGTGGTCGAACGCATCCGCGCCGCGAACGTGCTGGTGCTGGAATCCAACCATGACGTGAAGATGTTGCAGAATTGCGCCCGCCGGCCGTGGAGCCTCAAGCAACGCATCCTGGGACGACATGGCCATCTGTCCAACGAAGCCGCCGCCGAAGCCGCCGCGCAAATCATGTCCGCCGGGTTGCGCCATCTTTACCTCGCCCACCTGAGCCGCGAATGCAACAAACCCGAACTTGCGCATTACGTCATGGCCGAACAACTCCATCAGATCGGCGCGACTCATGTTCAGCTGCAAACCGCCGCGCAGGACGTGCCGTGTGCGACGTTGGAGCTTTAATAAAACAGCCGATTTCATGTTTCAACTCACGGCAGAAGAGGCGGAAGCTTCAAGATTCCAAATTGGAATCTTGAAGATGGGCTTGAACATCAAATACTTGCCGAGCGTTTTTACGCAGGAAGGCGTTGCGTCCGAATCGTCCAGCACCGTAGGCGCGAAATCTTTGTAGCTACCCATCACATAATACCAAAGCTCCGTAGGAGCGGCATATTCCGATGTCGCTCCTGACGGAGCTTGATTTAATTTTGAAATCCGATTCTACGAATATGCTGCGCCTACGGCGCTATTTCATCTCCCAACCGGATCCATCCGATACAACGAAACTTTACCGGCATTTTCTCCTTTGCGATTCAACACGGCCACGTAAAAATCCTTGAAATGTTCCGCGTCGAAAAAATCTCCGCGTTCGACCTGCCCGAACTCCAGCCGTATGCCACGATGCGCCGTCCGGCGGAACAGGAACGACAGGGCATCTTCGTGGCCGAGGGCACCAAGGTCGTCCAGCGACTGCTCGAAAGCCGTTACATCGTCGTCTCGGTCGTGCTGCCGGAGAAATTCCTGGACGATTTTCGCCCATTGCTGGAAGCGCGGACGGAACCGATCACCGTTTATCTCGCGGAGAAGAAATTACTCGAATCGCTCACTGGTTTTTCGATGTTCCAGGGCGTGCTGGCCGTGGGCAAAATTCCCCCAACGGTTTCACTGGACGAACTTCTCTCAAAGAACGAAAAGCCCCTGCTGCTGGTGGCCGTGGACGCGTTGACGAACGCGGAAAATCTCGGCGCGCTGGTCCGCAACTGCGTCGCGTTCGGCGTTCAGGCGCTGATTGTCGGCGAAACCTCCAGCAGCCCGTTCCTGCGCCGGGCCGTTCGCAATTCCATGGGCGCCATTTTCCAATTGCCCGTCGTCGAACTGGCCAAACTCGGGTTGCGGCACCGGTTCAAATCCAAACCGCACGCAACCCGGTTGACCTTGGCCGAATGTCTGCAGGAGCTTCGCGCCCGCGGTCTTCGCTGTATCGCCGCGCATCCGCACACGGACAAAAAGTTTTTGTCGCAGGCGGATTTCTCCGGCGACTGCTGCCTGGTGTTCGGCAGCGAAGGCGATGGTCTTTCCACGGCGGTTTTGGCGGCCTGCGATGAGGCGCTGGCGATTCCCATGCCGCCGACAGTGGACTCGCTCAACGTCGGCGCCGCGGCTGCGGTTTTCCTTTACGAAGCCGCGCGCCAACGTAAAAAGCCTTAACGCCAAGACGCGAAGATGCAGAGGCGCAAAGATTTTATTTCCCTTTGCGCCTCTGCGCCTCTGCGGTAAAAACCATTTCATAAACTTCACGAATCGCCCGCCGCCACTTCACCAGCGCGATTTTGAATTCTTCGGGCGTGGCAAACCCACAGCGCACCGAGACACGGTAAAACGGCGCCGGATCATCCGGCAAAACGATTTCGCCTTCGTAACTCCAGCGGCGTAAAATGCCTTCCACCCGGCGCAGGGAGCGATAAGCATCAAGCAGTTTGTCCCAATCTTCGGTTGCAAGTTGGAGTTCACGCCTTAGCGTGCCGGCCGCCCCGCAACCTGAAGGTTGAACTCCAACGGATTTGCGTCCGCGTTCCAGCGCACGGAGCGTGTTCGGCTCGTGCCAGCCATTTTCCAGGCATAACACTTGTGCGATGAATTCGGCGTCCATCAGACCGCCCCGGCCGGTCTTGATGGCCAAATCATCCTGACCGTGCGGCGTGCGCTCTCTTTCAATGCGCAACCGCATCTGGTGGATTTGCTTTTTCCAATCCGGGGCACAGGCGGCTGGCAACGTAGGACAGGCTTCCAGCCTGTCTCTATTATTCTCGATTGGAGACAGGCGCGACGCCTGTCCTATTCCGGAGAAATCCGTCAACGCCGTCGCCAGCTCTTGAAATTGCCCGCCCAGTTTCAAATCGCCGGCCACCGCCCGCGTGCGGGTGAGCGCCTGGATTTCCCAAAGTTGTGCGCGGTCGCAATAATATTTTTCGTAAGCGCCAATCGTGTTGACGAGCAGGCCCTTTTCGCCGTCCGGCCGCAGGCGGGCGTCAGTATGGAAAACAATCCCCTGCTCCGTCCGGCGTGCCATCAATTCCATCACCTCTACCGCCAGCCGTTGCAATTTGGACAGTTCTTTTGCTTTTGCCTCCGTCACGAATAAAATATCCAGGTCGGAACCGTAATCAATCTCGCGGCCGCCGAGCTTGCCGAGGCCAATGATGGCCATCGGCGGCTTTTTGATTCGGTGTTTGCGCATCACGACCTCGAGCGCGTATTGCAGGCATGTGTCGGCGAGTGCGGATAGTTCCGCCAGGTTTTGCTCAAAATCGGCGAGGCCGAGGATGTCGCGCAGACCGAGCCGCATTAATTCCGTCTCGTGGTAACGCCGCAGCCAAAGCAATTGATCGGGGTCGTCACGGCCGCGGTGTAATTCCTTCAATATTTGTTCCGCGGTCTTTCGTTGGCGCAGGCGGCCCCCTGCCACCACGTCATCAATCAAATCCGGCGTGCGAATCGCCATCTCGGCCAGAAATTCCGAACGGTCGAACAGCAAAAGCATCAGTTCGAACAAAGGCGGGTTGGCGTTCCACAATTCCAGCAACGGCACGCGCGCGGCATACGCGCTGATGAAACTGGCCAGCCGTGTCAGCACCCGATCGGGATCGGAGAGCGTAGGACGGGCATCCTGCCTTTCTCTGACATCTGCTTTTTGAATGGAGACAGCCGCGACGCATATCCAACGTTTGTGTGGGCACAGCGCCAGAAATCTCAGGATCAATTCCCGCGCCAGTTCGGCCGTGCGCGGCGAGACGTGCACATCACCCGGTCCTTCGGCAAATTCCTTAAACAACCGAAACGCCGCCTCCGGTTCGCAGAAGGAATGGTTTGCCAGCAGGGTTTCCCATTCCGATTCCGCGCCGTCAAATTCCGGCGGGAGAATGGTTTGTGCCTCCGGCGACTCACGCTTCAGCAGTTTGTCGTAAATCCGCCGCACGCTGCGGGTGTGCGATTGCAACGCCGACTCAAATTTTCTCCACGACTTGAAGTCCATCAGCCGCGCCAACCGCAACTGCGCCTGGCGATCTGCCGGAAGCGTATGCGTCTGCAAGTTGTTTTCCATCTGCAGGCGATGTTCGACGTCGCGCAGAAAACAATAGGCAATGCCGAGCTGCCGCGTTTCGTCATTGGTCAGCAGATGGTATTGCGCGAGCTTGTCGAGGCACGGAAGGGTTTGGGAAATTTGCAAAAACGGCAGACGACCCGCGTGCAAAACCTGCAACGACTGAACGATGAACTCAATTTCGCGAATGCCGCCGCGACCGAGCTTTACGTTGCGCTCCAATTCGCCCGCCCCCACAACTTCCCGTTCGATGCGATCCTTGACCGCCGTCACCTCATGCAGAACGCGTTCGCTGATGGAATGGGGAAAGCGGAACGGCTGGATCATTTCGATAAATTCCGCCGCCAGGGCCCTGTCACCGGCAACGTGGCGCGCCTTGATGAGCATCATGCGCTCCCAAGTCTGGCCCCATTGCGCGTAATAGTTCTCGTAGCTTTCCAGGGAACGAACCAGCGGCCCGGCGTCGCCTTCGGGCCGCAAACGCAAATCCACCCGGAACAAGAAGCCGTCTGCCGTCGTCCGGGACACTTCGGCGCTGAACGCCTCGGCCAGTTTGCCGAAAAACTGGTGGCTGGACTGGGAGCGCCGGCTTCCAGCCCCGAAAGCTTTCGGGGCAGGATGCCGGCGCTCCCGGTTGTCCGGCGCTTCCTTGAACACTTCGCCTTCGTCGTCGTAGATAAACATCAAGTCCACGTCCGAACTGTAATTGAGTTCCTGTCCGCCGAGTTTGCCGAGGCCGAGCACGGTAAAGGCGGTCGGCTGCCAGTGGCCGTCGGCGTCCTGGTGAAACGGCCGGCCAAACCGCGTGGTGAATTGCAATTGGACAATCTGGAAAACCGCCTCCAGGCAGACATCGGCGACATCGGAAAGTTCGCGGGTGATTTCCACGACATTGCTCAGGCGGCCCAGATCGCGCGCGGCGATGCGGAACAGCTCGCGTTGTTTGAACCGGCGCAGTTCGGTCAAGGCGCCGGCATAATCCTGCGCCTTCAACGCCGGGCCCAGCAACCGTCCCAGTTCCTGCTGAAAACCCTGCGCGCGGCGGGGAAACTTGAGGCGTTCGGTGTCAAGCAACGACAACCAGTCGGGATGCGTCAGCAAGAGGTCGCCAAGAGCTTGCGAACCGCCGGACAGCGCGGCGAAGGCGCGCATGGAATCGGCGGAAAACTTTTCCAATTGCGACCGCGCGCCCGCCGCGGCGAGCGAATCAAGCAATCGCCGCGAGCGCTCCGGTTCGGCGGAGGTTTTCAACGCACTCTGCCAGATTTTGCTCCTAAAGATTGCGGTCAAGGGCTTACCAAGATAGTAGAGTCGCTGCAAGCTGCATGGAAGGCGCATTCATTTATTAAACAAAACAGGGTACGAAATTAAGCCGCTTGTAAAAAATTGTTTCCCACATTTTAGGCAATGCTTTAGTCCCTCCGCCGGTGGCGGAGAGTTTAGAGGGATATATTTCGATAGCGCCTCACAATAGGGACAAATGACGCTATCTCCAATTTTTGCATCCATCACGTTCTGCTGTTCAAGGGTCGAAATTGCCTGCTGAAGTTTTTGAATCAGCGATTTGTCTTGTTTGGTCTTGTTGTTAAGAATGAAAAACGCCCAAAGCGGCAGCATCGTCAATAACACCCACAGAACCAAGCCAACGGTTTCACCACCGGAATCTGATACATCATTTTTGCCAGATGAATCGAGTACGGTTCCCAAAACAGCCACGAACAAGATCACGACCATCAACATGGAAACAATCAGTGCTATTATTCTTTGAATCTTATGACTAACTAATCGGCGTCTGATCTTGTCGATGTCGCGTCTATTTTCAGCGATGCTTTTCCCAAAACGATTTGGATCGTGTTCCGCCATCTTGGCCATTTTGGGAATTGATGGCTTCGCGTTTTTAGTATCAAGCTCAAAAGTGGCCTGTCCTTGTATGTGGAAGTTACTCTGAACATAGGTGTGGCTGGGTTGGACGGGTGCATAAATAAATTTATTGCCACACCTCAAACATGACCATTTGTGCTCGTCGTATTCTGTGGCCTGTCCGCCACATTTCGGACACGCCATGTTGACAACTAAATTGCTCATTTCAACATAGCCATTGATTGAGAAGTGAATCAGCTTTGAGGCACGAACTTTGGAAGATTGATACCCAATCTTTTATTCGCCTCCTCCAAGACCGCACCTTCGACATCTTTTACTTTAAATCCCTTTTCCAAGAGCTTTTGGATGTAGGTTTTATTGTAGATAAATGCAAATACCAAATTTGAAATGCCTGCGGTGAAAACGGCTATTATTATTTGGATGAGAAACCATTTAATATCGCCACGAAACAACGCAGGAAGGCCGCCGAAAAATAGAGTCGTCCATGAGAATCCAACTGGTGCTTTCTTGATTATACCGGTTTGGGGGTTTTCCATTGTCAGTTTCATATCGTAGTTTCATTTATTTGCGTTGCGATCTCTTCATTAAATTCCTTTCGAAAACACGGTTGATTTTGTAACCGATTTCATGGTTTCGTCAAGCGCATGGAAGGGCCTAAATGCTCATTTCCAAATCTTCCAGGGCGCCTGGCCGGATTTCCAGAGGTTGTTCAGGAGCTCGAATTCGTGCGGCGTGTCCATGTGATGCCAGAAACCTTCGTGCGCATACATCATCAGCTCACCTGCCTCGGCCATGCGTTGCAGTGGTTCGCGCTCCAAAACCAGGTCTTCGCGGTCGTTCAAATAGCGGTCAAACACGCTGGCGTTGAAAATGAAATAGCCGCCGTTAATGTACTGTGTGGTTTGCGGCTTCTCCTGGAATTTGACAACACGGGAATCCCTGACGATCAATTCTCCGAACCTCCCGGGCGGATGGACGCCGGTGAGCGTGGCGGTTTTGCCATGGGATTGATGGAATTTCTTGAGCGACGTGATGTCAATGTTGCCGACGCCATCGCCATAGGTCAGGCCGAAAATGCCGTCGGATTCCAGATAACGCCGGGCGCGCCAGAGCCGCGCGCCGGTCATGGCCTTCTCACCGGTGTCCACCAGCGTGACGCGCCAGGGCTCGGAGCCTGGTTGATTAACCACCAAGCAGTTGGAATCCTTCCCGCTCACCTCCACCGTCGCACTGTTCAGGAAAAAATTGCGGATGTAATCGCCCTTATAACCGAGCAGCAACACGAACTCGGTGCAGCCGTGCGCCGCGTAAATTTTCATGATATGCCAGAGGATCGGGCGCTCGCCGATGGGTGCCATCGGTTTGGGAAGCACTTCACTGACTTCGCGAAAGCGGGTGCCCTGTCCGCCGCACAAGATGGCTATTTTCATGGCATCAATGGTCGCACACATTTCCCGGCCTTACCCTGCCGGTCAGAGAACTGGGTGGAACGGGCCCCCCTGCCCATACCGGCAGGCTGGCAGCCTGTTCCACTGATTTCAAACAGGTTCTTAGCCGAATCCACGCCTTTGAAGCAAATCCGAAGCGACGACCCGCGTGCGTAGGACAGGCGTCGCGCCTGTCTCCATCTTCAAAAGTTTCTTTCATTAAATGGTCCGTTTGAATTTGCGGCCAAACCTCGCCTCAAGGCGTCATTTAAAGTCAGAGACAGGCGCGACGCCTGTCCTACTGCATGGATTCAGCTTGGTGTTCGAACCGGCATGATTTCGAACCGGATGTCTTTTTCCGCCGGCGGCGGTGGTGGTGCAATTTTTATAACCAAACCGCGCCAGAAACCCAAGCCGTAAAGGATATTGGTCAAAATCATCAAAGGCAGGGCCAGCACAGCCAGTGCCAGATTGCTCCGGGTGGCCACGCAAATCGTCTGCCCCAGCACGACCAGCAGGTACAGCGCCAGCGGCAACAGCGACAGCAGCACGACCGTTTTCACCGACCAAAAGGCCGCGAGCAAAAACGGCAAGGCCAGCAAATAAACGCAGAACAGCGGGGGAATGAAATTGGGCAGCGAGTCAAGGGTCGGGTGCAGGCGGAATTGTTGCGCCCGGCCGCCGCCGTAAAAAAGCAGCATCCTCGTGTACGCGCGCAGGTCGCGCCGCGGACGGCGATGGACAATGAATTCGGGATCGTAAAATAATTTGCCGCCACGGGCTTTCACACCATCCATCATGGCGTTTTCCTCGTTCGGCCATAATTTGGGATCGAACCCGACCTCGAGCACGGCGTCCCGGCGGGCGATCAGATTGCAGGAAATCAATTCCTTCTCGCCGCCGGCGCGGAGCTTGCCGACGGGCCGATACCGCGCGGAACTGGGACCGAAGGCCAGCCAACTGCCCATCACCAGACCCAATACCCGCTCGAACCGCAGTGCGTCCGGCGGACAAAGATTCGGGCCGCCCACCATTTTCACGGTCGGATCGGCAAAATGCCTGAGCGCGCGGCGCACATTGTCCGGCGGCGCGACCGAATCGTCGTCCAGAAAGTAAACCAGTTCGCCGCGAACCGCCTTCAGACCGGCGTTGCGTTTGACACCCGGGCCGATGGACGGGTCCGTCGTGCGCACAATGACAATTTCGAGTTTTTCGGGCGGGTAATCGAATTGCCGGGCCGCGGCGGCGGCCTTGACCTCCGCCTTGTGCGGACGGACGGGGATCAGCACGCTGACCAGAGGCAACTCGTCATTCATGTTTCGGGCGTTATAAAGTTTGAGCGTTGGAGTTCCAAGCCAAAACCTTCTTCGTGATGAACAAATGCCGAATTGTAGGACAGGCGTCGCGCCTGTTTCTGACTTTTAAGCCAGTGGTTCTGATGACGACTGGCCATTATGAGTAGTGGTTGATACGTTAAAGAGGCCTTTGGAAAATGGAGACAGGCGTGACGCCTGTCCTACGCCATGACTCCGGCGTTTTCTTTTGACAACCGTGGTCAGCCATTTAGAGTGTCCGGACTCTGGATGGGGTCGTAGCTCAGTTGGTAGAGCACCACAATGGCATTGTGGGGGTCAGGGGTTCAAATCCCCTCGGCTCCACCAGTCTTCGCTCGGAGCAACGCGGAGAGCGAAGACTGCCGCGCCAGAGCGTAGCGGAGGCGGGCTACAGCAGTGCCCGCATATATAAGGTGCTCCGAGCTACGACCCGGCAAGCCAGGGTTGGTTCCATCTGAAACAAAACTCCAATCGGACGGCGTGGCCATGGCGCTGCGCCCAAAGTCCGGTTGTGAACATCCGGCGAATAAGAAAAAACAACTTTCGTTTGCGCCCAAAGCCCGGGACTGGCAGATGGCCCAACTGTGACCCGTAAAACCCTTTGTCAGTTGTCGTCGTCCAGGCTTAAACGGAAGCATCATGCATAAGCCGGCAGCCACAACTCGCGAGCCGCCCCGGAATGTGGCCAGGGAGGAGCCAGGGTTCCGTGGCATCGTGGCGAAACTGCGAAATGCGGTCAGGATTGAAATCCCCGCCGGCTATGAAGACGAAACGGGTTTCCATACGGGTATCAACCCGGCGGAAACGGAAATCAAGCGGCCACGGGCCTGGTAAACAGAGTACCCGCCCGGTTCAACGCAGAAAAGCTTCATGCAGCCCGCCATCCACCGCAATCACCTGTC
>CAWACS010000056.1:0-7997 GCA_963780535.1 uncultured Verrucomicrobiae bacterium | reverse complement strand
TACGCGAAGCGCTGAAATTCGCCGCGCCGCCCCCGGCATTCCCCCAAGGCCCCGCGGGGCCGGCGGTTCCCCTGCCCGCTTCTCCCCAAAAATGGCTGCCGCCCGTCGGCGAAACCCTGACGGAACAAATTGAATTATTCCGCCGGAACGCCGAAGAATTGAAGGCGGATTTTCACATGTGCGCCGGCGTGAGCGAGGCGGTTCAACACGTCAAGAAACTGGCGGCCGCTGACGGCTGGCAAAAAATCGGCCGGCACCGCGGGGAACTCACGGACCCGGTTGCCCGGGAACTGGGACTGAAGGAAGTGCTGACCGATCCTGGCTATGCCGTGAACGATCTGGAGAGTTGTGATGCCGCGTTGACGGAATGCGAGGCGCTGGTGGCGCAGACCGGCAGCGTGCTGGTCTCGGGGCCCGGGGCCGGCGGTCGCGCCCTGTCGGTGCTGCCGCCGCATCATGTGGTGCTGGCGCGGCAAAATCAAATGGTGCCGGACCTGGGCGCCGCCCTGCGGGGCGCGCAGGAAAAATTCAAGGGCCAATTCCCCAGCTTCCTCTCCTTTATCAGCGGGCCCAGCCGCACCGGCGACATTGAGCGGATCCTGGTGCTGGGGGCGCACGGACCCAAAAAACTGACCATTCTGCTCCTGCCTTGAACCCTGTCGGAAAACCCAAACCCGCACCCGCAACCCTCCAGACCATGATCGCACCAACCACCGAAACCCGAAACCCGGGAACGTCCCGCAGCCTTTTCAAGACCGCCGACGGGAAAAATCACCTGTTCACGTTCCTGTTGGTGTGTTCACTGTTTTTGCTTTGGGGCTGCTGCAGCGGCTTGCTCGACAACCTGAACAAGCATTTCCAAAATTCGCTGCACCTGTCGAAGTTCCAGTCCGGCTTCGTGCAGTGGGCCTTTTATATGGGATACTGTCTGGTGGCCCTGCCTGCGGGCGCGATTTCACGGCGTTTCGGGTATAAAGGCGGCATTATCGTCGGGCTCACTTTAGCCGCCCTGGGTGCCTTTTGGTTTGTTCCCGCAACCGACATTAACACCTACTGGGCCTTCCTGCTGGGCTTGTTCATTCTCGCCTGCGGCCTGGGGTGTTTGGAGACCAATGCCAATCCATATACCACGGTGCTCGGACCAATCGAAAGCGGAGCCACCCGAATCAACATGGCTCAAACCTGCAATGGGTTTGGCTGGGTTTCGGGAATGTTCATCGGCTCCAGCATCATCTTGTCCGCAACGCAGAAAGTGAACACGAGCAATGCAAAACTTTACATTCCGTATATGGGCATCGGCATTGCCGTGGCCGTTCTGTTGGTGATTTTTATTTTTGCGAAAGTCCCGGATGTCCGGGCCGTGGAGGAATTCAAAGCCGAGGCTGAAGGCAGGGCCAAAAAATCCATCTTCAAACGCTCGCACTTCACCCTCGGCGTAGTCGCTCAATTCCTTTATGTGGCCGCGCAAACCGGCATCTTCAGTTTCTTTGTGAATTACGTCCGGGCCAACCTCGCCGATTCCACGGATCGCTCAGCGGGTTATTTGCAGACGCTGGCGTTCGTTTGTTTTGCCGGCGGCCGGTTCTTCGGCAGCGCGGTGGTTGGCTTCACCAAACCACACAAGGCACTCGCGGGTTACGCCGTTATCAACGCCATCATGATGGGGGTGGCCATGGCCGGCGGCGGATGGACCGGCGTCATTGGCATCATGGTCAGCTTTTTCTTCATGTCCATCATGTTCCCGACGATTTTCGCTTTGAGCATCCGCGGTCTCGGGGACCATACCAAGTTTGGATCGTCCCTGCTCGTCATGTCCATCGTCGGTGGCGCGATCATCACGCCGCTCATGGGTTACATCGCAGACCAGGGCGGCATGAGAATCGGTTTTATCGTCCCGCTGGTTTGCTTCGGCTTCATCGCCTTCTACGGCGCCATCTGGCAAAAGTTGGAAGCCAAAGATGGCCGGCAAGGTTGACCTTCAACAAAAATTAAGCTTCCTGGCGACAGGCAACGCGCGCCCAAACCGCGGATTGTCCTTGTCACCGGTCCATCCGATCCCGACACCGCCTAACCCGAAATCAAAATCACGTTTCCGTATTGGATGGTATCGCCGGTCCGGATCAAGCCGATCGCCCCGGGCACGCGCTTCTTGAATTGCCCGTGCGATTCATATTTCACGGGAATGCCGGCCAGGCCCCGGGCAAAGGCGGCGCGGGTCGCGGCGGAATTGTATTTTTGAAACTCCCGCGCCAGGTGCGCCTGCACCGCGTTAAAATTCGCGCGAACAGCCGCGAGCACCTGCAACACCGTCGGCACGTCGTCCACCAGTGAAAGGTCCACCGTCTCGATTCCCGGCCAGAAAGGGAAGCCCCGATCGGCAATCACCAGCGCGTTGGTGTGACGCACCCGGGCCAGAAGCGAGAGAATTTGCGGATTGAGAATTCCATTGTTCAGCATAAACAGATGAGGTTGATGCTAGCGCCAGACCGGCGACAGGCCAAGTTCCAAAAACAATGCCGGTGCATTTCGGGTCAAAACCCACGCAGTCGTGTGCTGGAACGCTCCGGCAATCCACTGGCCGGTGTCGCGTGTGCCCGTGGCCACGCCAGCGCGTTCCATGAAACGGAATTGCGGTTCGACCGAAACAACGACCATCGAACCAGGGGGTTCGGATTATGGCGCGAACCAGCGGTTGATCAATCCAGCCGCCGGCCAGGGCGAGGCGATAGGGAATGGTGCCAATGGCCCTGCTGATCGGTTTACGGATGTTGGCTGTCGCGACGTTCACTGCGGTTCACGCGCGCCAGTATAAATACCCCCCATTTTGGTGGCAAATTCTTGGACCCAGATCACCCAACCCAGGAGCAAGCGTCCAAGGCCGGGCCGCCGGCCTGAAACGACACGGCTGGCCGCCGGTTGCAGGCATGGAAGCGCTCCGCCAGACGCCCGCACGGTTCGTCACGGATACCTGCGGAACAATAATATTGAAGAGCACCATGACAATTTTCAGAACCGCACACGGGCAGGCGCTTACATATTATATTGTTTATCTGGACGAAATATGTTGTCCTGCGCTCAACAATATTGCCTCCGCGTAATGCCGTTTGATGGATCAAATTTAACACTCGAGTGAAACCGCTTTTATTCATGAAAAATCAACGAACTGCCGTGATGGTGCTGGCCTGCCTTGGCGCAGCTTTTTGGATCAGCGAACCCCGTGGGCTCTCCGCGGCCAATCCGACCCTACCCTTGTTGAACGATCCGGTGGATGTCAGCGGCGATTTCCGCGATTTTTCCGACCTTTATTATCTGGCGGACAAACTCGCTGATTTCGATCCGGCCACTGGCAAGGGGGAAATCACCTACCAACGCGCGGAGTATTTTACGCGACAAGCGTTCGACAACATGCTGGCGGTCATCAAGCCGGTCGAGCCCAATGAATTTCCCGCCAATCAATACGCGGGCAACCCCACCCTGCCCTTCTCCATCGAATTTGTCTCCCCGCGGACGGTGCGCATCCGCATGACCAGCGGCCCGCAGGTCCACCGACCACTGGAGGAACTGATGCTGGCGGGGCCGGTGCCGCGGGATCATTCCTGGAAATATGAAAAGATCGAAGGCGGCTACCGTTACACGAGCGAGCACGGCTCGGTTACCATCCTGGAAAATCCCTGGCACATCGAATTCCGCGACGCGCAGGGCAACTTGCTGACCCGGACGGACCATGACTCGGACAACGCCAGTTCCTTTTCGCCGATCCTGCCATTTTCATTTGTGCGGCGCGCAGCGGATTATTCGCGAAGCATGAACGCGGCGTTCATGCTTTCGCCCGGCGAAAAGATCTTCGGCGGTGGCGAATCCTTCACCCGCCTCGACAAACGGGGACAGAAGCTGGTGCTGTGGACGGATGACGCCAATGGCGTTCAAAATCAGGGCATGTACAAACCCATCCCGTTTTTCATGAGCAACCGCGGCTACGGCATGTTCCTGCACACCTCCTCGCCCGTCACGTGTGACTTTGGCAATTCCTTTGCCGGCGTCAATTCACTGATGATCGGCGACGATGAACTGGATCTATTTGTGTTTCTGGGCACGCCCAAGGATATTCTGGATGAATACACCAAACTCACCGGCAAATCACCGCTGCCGCCGCTCTGGTCGTTCGGCCTGTGGATGAGCCGCTGCACTTACAATTCCGAGGACCAGGTGCAGGGCGTTGCCACCCGGTTGCGCGCGGACAGGATTCCCTGCGACGTGATCCACCTCGACACCGGCTGGTTTGAAACCGACTGGCAGTGCGACTACGAATTCTCACCCACGCGCTTCCCGGATCCGCGAAAAATGCTTTCCGACCTGAAAGCCGACGGGTTCCACGTTTCGTGCTGGCAACTGCCGTATTTCGTGCCGAAGAACAAATTGTTCCCGGAACTGGTGGAAAAAAACCTCGTCGTCCACGACGCCAAGGGCAACCTGCCCTACGAGGACGCCGTGCTGGACCTTTCCAATCCGCAGACGGTGGCATGGTATCAGGCGAAACTCGCGAGCCTGCTGAAGCTGGGCGTCAGCGCCATCAAGGTGGATTTCGGCGAGGCCGCGCCGGAGGATGGCCTTTACGCTGATGGCCGCACCGGCTTTTACGAACACAACCTCTATCCATTGCGCTACAACAAGGCCGTTGCGGACATCACCTTGAAAACCACCGGCGAGCACATCATCTGGGCGCGCAGCGCCTGGGCGGGCAGCCAGCGCTATCCGGTTCACTGGGGCGGCGATGCCGAGAGCACCGACGATGGCATGGCGGCTGAATTGCGCGGCGGGCTGTCGTTCGGCCTTTCCGGTTTTTCATTCTGGAGCCACGACGTGGGCGGTTTCACGGCGGATTCGGTTACCAACATGGACAAAAATCTCTTCGCGCGCTGGCTGGCGTTCGGGATGTTGAGTTCGCACAGCCGCTGCCACGGCATCGCACCGAAGGAACCGTGGAATTACGGCAGCGCGTTTGAGGATGAATTCCGTCAGATCGACGATTTAAAATACGAATTCATGCCCTACGTCTATGCCCAGGCCAGGGATTGTTCCGACCACGGCCTGCCCATGGTCCGGGCGTTGTTCATTGAATATCCGGACGACCCCGGCTCATGGCTGGTGGACGATGAATACCTGTTTGGTTCCAGCATCCTGGCCGCGCCGTTGTTGCATGAAAACGCGACCGGCCGTGATGTTTATCTTCCGCCGGGAACCTGGATCGATTATCAGACGGGCCGCTCCTTTGACGGCGGCTGGCACCATATCGAAGCCGGCTCGCTACCCATCGTCATGCTCGTGCGCGATGGCACGGTCATTCCACGGATCAAGCTCGCACAATCCACGAAAGACATGGATTGGTCGCACCTCGAACTCGAAGTGTTCGCCAGGAATGCGCAGACCGTGACGGGTCTGGTCTGCCTGCCGGCGGACAACGAACTGCGCGAACTCACGCTCACCAAGGAAGGAACTGCTTTCAAACTGGCGGACGATCCGTTTGCGGGAAAGGTTGCGTGGCAGGTCAGCCTGTATTCCGACCGCAAATCCCCATAGCGAAAACGTTCGCCTTGACCATGATTGTCGGCAGCCTCCCGTTTTCGTAACGTGAAAAGCATGAAACAGCAGGCAAAAATCATTGTCGCGGCAGCCACGCTGCCTCGCGCGGTGTGGCTTTTCCAGCGTGAGCGAGCCCGCGGCGCCCGGCATGGCTTTCATTTCACCGTAGCAACGCTTGCCTGGTTTCTGGCGTTTTCTTCGACCATCATTCACGCCCAGTACCAGTACCCGTTCCAGAACCCGAACCTGCCGGAGGAAGTGCGCGTCACCAACATTGTTTCGCTGATGACCCGCGACGAGAAAATCGGGCTGCTGCGATTCCGTTCCGATGTTCCGCGGCTCGGCATCCCCCGGCTCGGCTCCGTGGAAGGGATTCATGGCGAGGCCATGGGCGGGGTGGCCAATTGGGCGCCGAACCCGCCCATTCCGACGACTACTTTTCCGCAGGGCATTGGCATGGCTGAGACCTGGGACCCGGAGGTCCTGCGTCAGGCGGGCGCAGTCGAAGGTTACGAAGTGCGCTATATCGCGCAAAAGCCGGGTTACCACCATACCAACCAGCTCGTGGTCTTTGCGCCCAACTCGGACCTGGGCCGGGATCCTCGCTGGGGCCGCACGGAGGAATGTTACGGCGAAGACCCGTTCTTCAACGGAACCATGGCGGTGGCGTTCATTCAGGGGCTCCAGGGCAACAACCCGAGGTATTGGCAGACCGCGTCACTGTTGAAACATTTTTTTGCCAACAGCAATGAGGATGGACGCGAACACTCGTCTTCGGATTTCGACGAGGCGCTGTTCCGGGAATATTACTCCGTGCCGTTCCGGATGGGGTTCGAGGAAGGCGGCGCCCGGTGCTTCATGGCGTCCTACAATGCCTGGAATAAAATCCCCTGCACCGTTCAACCGGTGATTAAGAATGTGGCCATCAAGGAATGGGGTGTGGACGGAATCATTTGCACCGATGCCGGCGCCTACCGCAACCTGATCAGCCAATTCCATTATTTTGCCACCACGAACGAAGCGGCGGCAGGCTGTATCAAGGCCGGCATCAATCATTTTCTCGATAACTATCGCGCCGGGGTGGCCGGGGCATTAAGCAACAATCTCCTTTCCGAGGCCGAGCTGGACGAGTCCATCAAAGGCGTTTTGCGCATCTATCTGAGGCTGGGGCTGCTCGACCCCGCCACGAACAATCCTTACGCCGGGATTGGAACCGCCTCCGAACCCGAACCCTGGACGACGCCGGAACACAAGGCCGTGGCGCGGTTGATAACGCAGGAATCCATCGTCCTGCTGAAGAACTCGGAAAACCTCCTGCCGTTGGACCGATCGAAACTCAAGTCCATCGCCGTGGTCGGCCCGCGCGCCAATGAAGTCCTGCTCGACTGGTACAGTGGCCTGCCGCCCTATCGAATCACACCACTCCAAGGCATCATCGACAAGGCCGGCCCCGGGATCACCGTCCACTTTGCCACCAATAACGCCCATGGCGAGGCCGTTGAAATCGCCCGGACCGCCGACGTGGTGATTGTATGTGTCGGCAATCACCCCACTGGTGACGTCACGAACTGGGCCAAGGTCGCCCTGCCCAGCTATGGCCGGGAAGCCGTGGACCGAAAATCCATCAAGCTGGAGGATGAAAAGTTGATCAAGCAGATTTACCGGGCCAATCCAAAGACCGTCGTGGTGTTGGTATCCAGTTTTCCGTACGCGATCAATTGGACCGAGAAGCACGTGCCGGCGATTGTTCACCTGGCGCACGGCAGCCAGGAGGAAGGCAGCGCCCTGGCGGACGTGCTGTTTGGCGATTACAACCCGGCCGGCCGGCTGGTCGAAACCTGGCCGGCATCGCTCCGGCAATTGCCGGCCATGATGGATTACGACATCCGGCACGGACGCACCTACATGTATTTCAAGGGCAAACCACTGTATCCTTTCGGTTATGGTCTGAGTTATACGACGTTCGCGTATTCCAACTTGGGAACCAGTTCCCCCACCCTTGCCCCCGGTGGCACTCTGACGGTGAGCGTGGACGTGAAAAACACCGGCGTCCGCGCAGGCGATGAAGTCGTTCAGATGTATGTACAACATCTCAACTCCCGGGTGCCGCGGCCACTCAAGGAGCTGCGGGCGTTCCAGCGCGTCACCCTGCAACCGGGCGAAACCAAAAAGGTGGAAATTCCATTGAAAGCCGATTCGCTGGCCTATTGGGACATGACGCCGCACGCGTGGGTGCTGGAACCGGATCAGATTGAAATCAGCGTCGGCGGTTCCTCGGTCAGCGATGATTTGAAGACCGAAGTTTCTGTCCAGTAATCCATGAACAAAATCATTTACCTGTTCACTGCCGTTGTCACGGCGATGTCGTCCGCCCCGGGCACGATTTCACGCGCCGCGGATGCCACGCCGCCCGCAGA
>CAWACS010000055.1:0-21364 GCA_963780535.1 uncultured Verrucomicrobiae bacterium | reverse complement strand
CGCATGAAACAACAGGAACGATTTGCTGTTGGTATGATTGGTTTTGCTCTTGAGAATGATCCTGCGTTTCGAGCGCATTTTCTTGAAAAGGTTTGTGATTTGAAAGATTTGTCGAAAGCGGACGGTTGGGAAATTTTAGTCGAACCCGAAAATTGGGGAGACCTAGTTCTAAAACATAGGGCTTCTAATTCATTGATTGTAACTGAATTCAAAATCGGCGCTGGACTTGCAGGACATCAAAATCCATCTGAATCGCTGTTTAATTTGCCGGCGAGAAATAATCAGTGTGCTGGCTATGGATGGGAAATTACTCAAATTGCTGCAAAAGAAAATTGGGCTCATTTGAAATACGTGACGGTCGAGAAAAAAACGTCGTGGTCAAAAAGCGAAAAAGAGAATCATAGTTTAGTTTCCATTCCAATGGAGTGGCAGGAATTCCTGCGGGCGGATGTTTCGCAGGAATCGAAATTAGAGGAAGACGTTTATGATTGCCTTTCGCGTTTTGGCGTTTCCATTTTTACTTCACGAAAGATGAAAAAAATGAAACTTGCAAACCAAGCAACACAACCATTGGCGATATTAATTGGCGTTCTTGGGAAATTTGGCGTTAGCTTTAGAGCCAAATTGTTAAATGACGTCAACGCCGAAGGTTTTGGATTCAATATTGATTCAAAAGATTTTCCTAAAATAGCGAGCGTTGTTGAGCCAGAAACAAATAATGCAGGATGGTTTGGATATGAATCCAATGCTCCTTTTGGGCCGCGACTTTCAGTTTGGTTTTATTGCTACAATCCTGATTCAGGTATTAAATCGGTTGCAAAAGCTCGAATAGAAGAATCTCTCAGGAAAAATGGATTCAAAGAAAACGAATTTCGTAATGATGGTTATAGCATCAACGTTTTCTGCAAAGCCGAAAATTCAACAGGTGATATGGAATGGTTTACCAAAGTTTTAAGTGCATTAAATTGAAGTGAATGCCACCGCCACAACTGAAGCCAAGCCCACCGCACCGGTGATCGAAAAGATCAAGGTGAAGGTGGATGGGCGCGAAATCGAGGTGCCCAAGCTCACGGCGGACTGGTCCGGCAAACTCACGCCCACAACGATGATTCAGGCGTGCGAACTGGCGAAGACGGAGGTGCCGCATTATTGCTATCACCCGAAACTGCCGGTCGCCGGCAATTGCCGCATGTGCCTGGTGGAATTCGGCACGCCCGCGCTGGGCCCGGATCGCAAGCCGGTGATGAATCCCGACGGCACGCCCAAGATTGCGAAATCACCACGACCCGCCATCGCCTGCGCCACGCCGATTTCGCCCGGCATGGAAATTTACACCAACACGCCCGGCGTGAAGCAGTTGCGCGAAGGCGTGCTGGAATTCCTGCTCATCAACCACCCGCTCGACTGCCCGATATGTGACCAGGCGGGCGAATGCAAACTGCAGGAATACTCGGTGGACTACGGCCAGTCGGCCAGCCGCTTTGTGGAGCCAAAGGTCCACAAGCCCAAGGCGGTGGACCTCGGCCCGCGCATCGTGCTCGACGACGAACGTTGCATCCTGTGCACGCGTTGCATCCGGTTCTCCAAGGACATTGCCGGCGACGACGCGCTCGGCATCGTCAATCGCGGCAGTTACAACACGCTCACTGCCTATCCGGGCAAGGTGTTCGACAACAATTACACACTGAACACCGTGGACATCTGTCCCGTCGGCGCGCTCACGTCGAAAGATTTCCGGTTCCAGATGCGCGTATGGTTCCTCAAGGAAACCAAGAGCATCTGTACGAGCTGTGCGACTGGTTGCAACGTCATCGTCGGGTCGCGCGAGGAAAAAGTTTACCGCTACACGCCGCGCGAAAATGACGCTGTCAACGCGTGCTGGATGTGCGATTACGGCCGTTTGAACTACAAATGGATCGGCCGGAAAGACCGGCTGACGGAAGTCCGAAGGCAGAATTCAGAAGGCAGAAGTGAAAAGACCACGTGGACAGTTGCGTTGAATGAAATCGCTGAAAAGCTGAAAAAGGCACCGAAGGGTTCGGTGGCCATCGTCGCTTCGGCCCGCCAGACGAACGAGGAACTGTGGCTGCTCAAAAAACTGGCGGACAAATTCGGCGCGATGACCGATTCCGTCGGACGTTTTGGCGAAGGCGACAAGCTGTTGCTGAACGTGGATCGGACCCCGAACCGGACCGGCGCCCGGCTGATTGGCATCTGCCAGGCCAACGTCGGCATCAAACTGCGGCCGATTGCCGAATTTATCCGCGCCGGGAAAATCAAAACCCTGATGGTTTTCGGCGAGGACGTGATCAAGAACGGCATTGATGCCGAATTGCTTGGCAAACTGGACACGCTCATCGTCAGCGGCATTCTGCCGAACGAAACGACGAAGCTGGCGCATTATCTTTTACCCGGTTGCGCGCACGTCGAGAAACGCGGCACGTTCACGAACATCAAGGGCCGCGTTCAGAAATTCATGAAGGCGGTCGAGGCGCCCGGCGACGCCCGGCCGGAATGGGAATTTTTGCACGATCTGGTCTACAACGTCACCGGCCAGGACGGGTTCCTGACCATCGAAGGTCTGTTCAACGAAATGGCGAAGGACGTGCCTGCATTCAACGGTTCGACATGGGCAGGCCTGGGCGACACCGGCGTAACAATACCAATTTAACCGCAGAGACGCGGAGACGCAGAGGAAAATAAAATTGAAGCTATTTCGTATCGGTTCGGAAAGAATGATGAAAAATAAATTTTACATCTTAACTCTGCGCCTTTGCGCCTCTGCGGTGAAAAGTTGAAAAATGAATTGGAATTTCATCATCTTTAGCGTGGTTAAAATCGCCATCGTCATTGGCGTGGTGCAGGGCATGGTGGCGTATGCCGTGCTGGCCGAACGCAAAATTTCGGCGTGGATCCAGGACCGGGTCGGTCCGAACCGCTGTGCGCCTCCCTTCGTCAAGGCCATCCCCGGCCTCGGGCCGGTCCTGATCCGGCTCGGTCTTTTTCAGCCGCTGGCCGACGGTTTGAAATTCATGCTCAAGGAAGATTTTACGCCGGCGGGCGTGCGGAAGGTGTATTTCTGGCTGGCGCCAGCCATCGCGGTGATCCCCTCGATGCTGGTGATTGCGGTGATTCCGTTCGGCTCGCAACTCGGTCATCAACAAATGGTCATCGCGAACCTCAACGTGGGCATCCTGTACACGTTCGGCATCGTGTCCTTGGGCGTTTATGGCATCGTGCTGGCGGGCTACGCGGCCAACTCGAAATATCCGTTCCTGGGCGGCATCCGGTCGAGCGCGCAGATGATTTCGTACGAAATTTCGATGGGCATGTCGGTGATCCCGGTGTTTCTCATCGTGGGCAATTTGAATCTGAACCAGATCATCGGCTGGCAGGCGCAACACGGCTGGCTGGCGCTTTATTCGCCGGTCTCGTTCATCATTTTCCTGGTCGCGGCGTTCGCGGAAACCAACCGGCTGCCGTTTGACCTGCCGGAGGCGGAAACCGAGCTGGTCGGCGGTTATCACACCGAATACAGCTCGATGAAATTCGCGCTGTTTTTTCTCGGCGAATATTCCAACATGATCGCGTCGGCCGGCATCATGGTGACGCTGTTTTTCGGCGGCTGGACGTTGCCGCTCTGGGGATTGGACCATCCGGCGACGACGCTGGTGGCGGGCATCGCGCACATCCTGGTGTTTGTCGTAAAAATGCTTTTGTTCATGGTGTTGTTCATCTGGGTGCGCTGGATGTTCCCGCGCTTCCGGTACGACCAGTTGATGGACCTGGGCTGGCGAAAGTTCGTGCCGTTGGCGCTGGTGAACATTTTGGTGACGGCGGTCGTTTTGTGGATGATGAGTTAAACCGCAGAGACGCAAGGGCGCAGAGAAAATTTTAATTTTGACAACTCTGCGTCTCCGCGCCTCTGCGGTGAACTGAAAGTTTGAAATGATTGTTAATCGCAAACCATTGACGTTTTGGGAAAAACTTTATCTGCCGGCGATTGTCGGCGGATTCAAGGTTACGATCCGGCACGCCCTCCGTTCGTTGTTCGGCGGCAAGACCGTGACGATGGAATATCCCGAGCAAAAATGGGCGGTGCCGCCGGATTATCGCGGCGCGCCGTACCTGGTGAAGGATCAGGACGGCAACACCAAATGCGTCTCCTGCCAGCTCTGCGAATTCGTCTGCCCGCCCAAGGCCATCATAATCATCCCGCCCGGCCCGGCGGGCCGGCTCGCCGACCGGTCGAATGCGGAAAAAATGCCACAGGAATTCGAGATCAACATGCTGCGGTGCATCTTTTGCGGCCTGTGCCAGGAAGTTTGCCCGGAGGAAGCCATTTTTCTGCAAAAGGATTATTCGCTCACCGGCCTGAGCCGCGAGGAAATGATTTACGACAAGGAAAAGCTGCTGGCCCTCGGCGGCATCCACGGCGGCGTTCAGAAATGGAAGCAGAAACTGGAAGAGGCGAAGGAGCAGGAAACTTTTCCAGTCAAAGTTTGATGCAAGGGAACCATGGCACTGCCTGATATTTTGCCTGACATTTTATTTTACCTGTTCGCGGCGCTGACGCTGTTGTGCGGCGTGCTGGTCGTCGCCAATCCCTTCAGCCGCAATCCCGTCACCAGCGCGATGTTTCTGGTGCTGACCATCATTTCGATGGCCGGCCTGTTCGTGCTGCTGCACGCGTTCTTTCTCGCGGCGGTGCAAATCATCGTCTATGCCGGCGCGGTCATCGTCCTGTTCCTCTTCGTCATCATGCTGCTCGATTTGAAGGAGGAGCAGCGGCGCAAAATCAAACTGTTCGGCGCCGTCGCCGGGCTGGTGTCCGTCGGCGCCATCATGATCATTTCCTTGAGGGCACTAAGGGCGACGCAGCCGGGCGCCCATCTGCCCGCACCGCAGCTCGAAGGCGGCACCAACGCGCTCGGCCAACTCCTGTTCACGCAATACGTCCTGCCGTTTGAAGTCGTCTCCATCCTGCTGCTGGTGGCGATGGTGGGTGTGATTTTGTTGAGCAAAAAAGATTTGAAATAATATGCACGTGGGATTGGAACATTATCTGACCGTCAGCTTCCTGCTGTTTGCGCTGGGACTGCTCGGTGTCATCATGCGGCGCAATCTGCTGGTGATCTACATGTCGCTAGAACTGATGCTCAACGCGGCGAACCTCGCGCTGGTCTCGTTTTCGCGGTTCAACAACAACCTGAACGGCCAGATCCTGGTCTTCTTCATCATCACCGTGGCAGCGGCGGAAGTGGCGGTCGGCCTGGCGCTCATCGTCGCGCTCTACCGCAAACGCCAGTCCGCGCACGTCGAAGACCTGACCTCGATGAAGCTTTGAAGAAATGAAGAAACATTCAACATTTAACATTCAACGCCCAACGCCGAACTTTCGGCGCGCGGCGACGATGTTGAATGTTGAATGTTTCCGGCTCAATTGATGAAATACGAATTTTTGCCCTGGCTGATTCTGTTTCTGCCGCTGTTCGCGGCGGGCACCATTACGCTGTTCACGTTGCGCTACCGCACCGTGAGCGCGCTGCTGTCCATCGGCGCCATCGTCACCGGCTTTATCCTTTCGCTGGTCTTCATCAACGCCAATGGCTGGCAGCCGTCGCCCGGTGAATCCATCACCAGCTGGCTGACCATCGGCGGCCTGCACGTGGACTTCGGACTGAAACTCGACGCGCTGAGCCTGATGATGATGCTCATCGTCACCGGCGTCGGCGGCGCGATTCATATTTATTCATTCGGTTACATGCACGCCGATCGCAGCTTTTCGCGCTTTTTCGCGTTCATGAGCCTGTTCACCTTCTCGATGCTCGGCATCGTGCTGGCGAACAATTTTATCGAGCTGTTCATTTTCTGGGAACTGGTCGGCGTTTCCAGTTATCTGCTCATCGGTTTCTGGTTTGAAAAGCCCAGCGCCGGTGACGCGGCCAAAAAGGCGTTCATCGTAAACCGCCTCGGCGACTTTGGTTTCCTGCTCGGTATTTTGATGGTTTGGGCACTACTGGGTTCTCTGAATTTCACCGAACTGCAAAAGGACGTTAGCGTCAATACCGTTGCGTTCGGCGGACTCTCGACCCTTGCTGGACTTCTGCTTTTCTGCGGTGCCGTCGGCAAATCCGCCCAATTCCCGCTGCACGTGTGGTTGCCGGACGCCATGGAAGGCCCGACGCCCGTCAGCGCCCTCATCCATGCCGCCACGATGGTGGCCGCCGGCGTTTACATGCTTTGCCGGATTCTGTTTTTGCTTAACGCCGACGCGCTGCATGTCATCGCCTGGATTGGCGGATTCACCGCCTTGCTCGCCGCGTTGATTGCCGTCCAGCAAAACGACATCAAGCGCATCCTCGCCTATTCAACGCTGTCGCAACTTGGTTATATGGTCATGTCCGTCGGCCTGGCCGGCCCAACGCCGGCGATGTTCCATCTTACCACGCATGCTTTTTTTAAGGCGCTGCTGTTCCTCGGCGCCGGCTCGGTCATTCATGCCATGCACGACGAACAGGACATCTGGAAAATGGGCAGCCTGCAAAAGAAAATGCCCGTCACGTTCTGGACCTTTTTGATCGGCACGCTGGCGTTGAGCGGGGTGCCGCCGTTCAGCGGTTTCTATTCCAAGGACAGCATCCTCGGCCAGGCGTTGAGCCAGGGAAATTATGCGCTCTTCCTCCTCGGCGCGGCAGTCGCCGGGCTGACGGCGTTTTACATGTTCCGGTTGTTCTACGTCGCGTTTCTCGGCAAGCCGAAGACGGAAGCCGCCGGGCACGTCCACGAATCGCCCGCCGTCATGGCTTGGCCGTTGCGCGTGCTGGCCGTGTTTGCGGTGATTGGCGGCGTCATCGGCGTCAGCCAGACCTACGCCTCGCAGTTTTTGCCCGGCGAAGCGCGCGAGTCGTTCGGGCAAAGCCTGGTTGAGCCGCTTGTGCATTCGCCCGTTGGCGTGCTGGTCGGGCTGGCTTTCATTGCGGCAGGCTTTTTCACCGCCCGCACGCTGTATCGCGACGCCGTCAGTGATCCGTTGCCCGCGAAACTGGGCGGTTTGGCGACGGTCATGAAAAACCGGTTCTACTTTGACGAATTTTACGAGGCCACCTTCATTCGCGCGCATGATTTTATTGCGGCGGTGATGGATTGGATTGACCGCTGGCTGGTGGAAGGTCTGTGCATCGGCCTGGTGCGCGGCGGCACGGATTTGACCGGGCGCGCGCTGCGGCTGGTCCAGACCGGCAACCTCCAGACCTACGCCTTCCTGTTCGTGCTCGGTGTGGCGGTGGTGATGTATTTCGTGCTTGGAAAATAAATGAAAGCTGTTTTAACCGCAGAGACGCGGAGACGCAGAGGGAAAAATTCTTTATCTCCGCTCTGCGCCTTTGCGCCCCTGCGGTAAAAAATAAAATGTCCATTTTGACCTACATTTCTGGCTGGCCGCTGGTGGCGGCGCTGGCACTGGTGTTGGTGCCGCGCAATTACCGCGTCATCATCCGCGCCATCGCCGTTCTCGCCACACTCATTTCGGCGGTGCTGGCCGTGAAAATGTTCTGTGCCTACGGCCACGCGCCGGTGGACGCGGACGGCTACCGTTTCGTGCAACAGATTCCGTGGGTCGAATCGCTCGGCATCAGCTATCACGTCGGCGTGGATGGCCTGAACGTCGGGCTGATTTTGATGGGCGCCATTGTCGCCTTCGCGGCGGCGTGCTGCTCGTGGGAAATCAAGGAGCGCGAGAAGGAATTTTACATCCTGCTGCTGGTAATGAGCGGTGGCATTCTGGGCGCATTTGCGTCACTGGACCTGTTCTTCTTTTATTTTCTGCATGAACTCGCGCTGGTGCCGACGTTCATCATGATCGGCGTCTGGGGCCGGGGTGAACGGAAGAACTACGCCACGTTCCAGATCACGCTTTACCTGAGCCTGGGCGCGCTCATCGCCCTGATCGGGCTGATTGCGCTGTACGTGCAATCCGGCGCGAACACGTTTGATATTCCGAAATTGACGGAATACATCCGGCAACATCCATTGTCGGCGCACTTGCAAAATTTCATCTTCCCGCTGTTGCTGTTTGGCTTTGGGATCCTGGTCTCGCTCTGGCCGTTTCATTCCTGGGCGCCGCTGGGTTACGGTTCCGCGCCGTCGCCCACCTCCATGCTGCACGCGGGCGTATTGAAAAAGTTCGGGCTTTACGGCCTGATCCGCATTGCGCTGCCGCTGGTGCCGCAGGCCGCGCAAAGCTGGATGCATATCCTCGCCTGGCTCTGCCTCGGCAACATTCTGTACATCGGCTGGGTGGCGATGCGGCAAAAGGACCTCAACCTGCTCATCGGCAACTCCAGCGTGGCGCACATGGGATTTGTTTTCCTCGGCATCGCGAGCCTGAACCTCATCGGCGTGACGGGTGCGGAATTCATCATGGTGGCGCACGGCTTTCTCGCGGCACTCACGTTCGCGTTGAGCGGTTACATTTATCAGAAGACCGGCACGCTCCAGATCAGCGAACTCGGCGGGTTGTGCCGGCAATTGCGGTTCATCGGCACGGCGCTGCTGATGGCGGCGATGGCCGGCTGCGGGTTGCCGGGTTTTGCCAATTTCGTCGGCGAAGTCACGGTCTTCTTTGGGGCCTGGAAAGTCTTTCCGCTCGTGACCGGCCTGGCACTCTGGGGCGGATTGATCATCGGCGCGGTCTATATGACACGCGCCATCCGCAATGTGCTGCATGGGCCGCTGCCGGACAAATGGGCGGGCCTGGCCGATGCCTCAAATCTCTGGCGCAAGCTGCCTTATGCGTTGCTGCTGGCGAGTCTGTTTGTGTTCGGCTGCTTCCCGCGGCTGCTGACGGAGAAAATCACGCCCGACGCGGAAAAGGTCGTAAGTATGGCTGCACCGACCCAATCTGCGGGCAACATGGTGGTACAGGTTGACGTTTCCGAAATCCGAAATCCGAAATCCGAAATCCGAAATTGATGAACGCATCCTTGATGAGTCTGGAAATCTGGGTGATTGCGCTTGGCGTCGTGCTGATGCTGGCGGATTTCGGCTTCGGCCTCGCGCCCGAACGCCGGCGGTTTCTCGCCTACCTGGCCATTGCCACGCTCGGGACCCTGCTCATCACGAACCTGGGGGATTACGCCACCGGCACGGCCTTCAACGGTTCGTTTGTGGAGGACGCGCTCGCCGTGTTTTTCAAGCGGTTTTTCCTTGTGTCCGCCATGCTGGTGCTCTTCATGTCGATGGAATTCTCCGACCGCATCGCCGGGGGCATCACCGAATACTACTCGCTGATCGCCTTCGCGCTGTCCGGCATGTTGTTTGCCGCCTCGGCCAATGACTTCGCCATGCTCTTTGTTTCCATCGAACTGATCACCATCACGTTTTACGTGCTGACGAGCTTTCAACGCGGCCGGCTGATTTCGCTCGAAGCGGGCGTGAAATATCTGATTCTCGGCGCGCTGTCATCGGCGTTTCTGGTATTTGGCATCGCGTTGGTGTGGGGTACCACGGGCAAGTTGAATTTTAACGAGCTCGCGTCGGTCGCCGCGCAATTCGAGACCAATAAGATTTTCCTGCTCGGTGTGCTGTTCGTGCTGTCCGGCTTGGGCTTCAAAATCGCGGCGTTTCCCTTTCAGATTTGGGCGCCGGACGTTTACCAGGGCGCGCCGACGCCGACCACGGCCTTTTTGGCCGTCGGTTCCAAAGCCGCCGGCTTCGTTCTTTTGCTGCGCGTGCTCTTCACCGCCCTGCCGGACGTGGCGAAGCACTGGGCGGATTTGCTCATCGTCATTTCCGGCATCACGATCCTGTACGGCAACCTGTGCGCGCTGCCGCAGCGCAATTTGAAACGGTTGCTCGGCTATTCGAGCATTGCGCACGCCGGTTATCTGTTGCTGGGCGTGGCGGCGTTGAGCGTGAGCGGGCAGGCGGCGCTGTTGTATTATCTGGCCGGTTATCTGTTCACCGTGGTGGCGGCGTTCCTGGTCATTTGTGTGGTGATGCGGCACCTGGACAACGAGGATATTTCCGCCCTGGCGGGCTTGAATCAACGTTCCCCGTTGCTGGCCGTCACGATGACCCTGGCGATGGTGTCGCTGGCGGGCATCCCGCCCATGGCGGGTTTCTTCGGAAAATTTCTGCTGCTGAAGGCCGTCATCCAGCAGGGCGCGGCCAGTCACAATCACGGTTACTATTGCCTCGCATTCACGGCGCTCGCCGGGGTGGTCATTTCGCTCTACTACTACTTTGGCGTCATCCGTGCCATTTACTGGAGCCGGAACGCGCCGGATTTGTCGCCCATCCCCTTGTCCGGGCCGGTCAAATTCTCGGTCTGCGTCTGCATCGCCGGGATGTTCTGGATCGGCCTGTTTCCGAGCGTGATGCTGAACCTCGCCACGGAAGCGGCAAAAGCATTGACGTTGTAAATTCCTGTCCGTCCTCTTCGGCGGTGCCGCACCACTTGAAACTCATTGAGTCCGCGGTTCATCGCCCCACCACAACAAACACAACCCGGCTTCGTGGGTCTCGGCATCCGGAAAGACCAACCGGCCCGAATCGTCTTCCGCCACCGTCGTCCACGCCCGCGTATCCAGACCCTCCATCAGCCGCGGTCTATTTTCCGCCGGCACCGGTCCGGATGGACCCAGCCAGTGGAACTTCGGTTTCACGGCGGTGAAGGTTGCGGAAGCGGACGGGGCATTGGTTTGTGACGCCGATGGGGTGTTGGACGGTTGTTGGGCGCCGGCCTGACACGCCACGAACAGGACAATCAGAAACAATGTTCGCTCCTTTTTCACGGTTTAACATCGACCCACTTTGCGGGGTTTGTCAAGCGGGGTCGAATCGGGAGAAAAACAGCGGCCACCGGAACGGGATTTCTTGCGCTGGCTGCCGGAACTAAATCACACCACCCGCATCTGGACGGCGTCCACGATTTCGGTGCCGACGGAAATGGCGCCGACGATGACCACCGTTGTGCCGCGATGCAGCCGGCCCTGTTCGACCAGCGTTTTCAGCGCCCGTTCAATGGTGTTCTGCGGATTGATGAAATCAAATTCCACCACGAACGGGATGACCCCCCAGCACAGCGTCAGTTCGTTGGCGCGCTTTTCACTGTCGCACAACCCGTAAATCGGCGAGTAACGCGGGCGCATCCAGGCGGCGTAACGCGCCATGTGGCCGTGGCGCGTGAACGCCAGCACGGCCTCGGCCTTCAATTCGTTGGCCATGACCACGGCGCTTTTGACGAGCTTTTCCCGCGGACTGGTCAGTTCCGCCGAATCATGAAACTGCGCGTTGCCGCTGCGTTCGATGCGCTTGGCAATACGGTCGAAGACCTCGATGCACTTGATCGGATATTTGCCGACCGTGGTCTCGCCGCTGAGCATGATGGCGTCGGCCTCTTCAAACACGGCGTTGGCCACGTCGGTCACCTCGGCGCGGGTGGGCATGGGCGATTCAATCATGCTCTCCAGCATGTGCGTCGCCACGATGACGGGTTTGCCGTGGCGCAAACAGGTCTTGACGATGCGGCGCTGGACGATGGGCAGTTCTTCGTAGGGGATTTCAATGCCCAGATCGCCGCGCGCCACCATGATGGCGTCGGCTTCGCGGACGATGGATTCCAGATTGGCCACCGCCTGTTGGTCCTCGATTTTGGCGATGACCACCGGCGTCGGTTTGCCATCCTCAAACAGCTCCCGCAACTGCAGCAAATCGCGGGCTTCGCGGACAAATGACAGGGCGACAAAGTCCACGCCGACCTCCAGGCCGAGCTTCACATCCTTGATGTCTTTGGCCGTGAGCGCGGGCAGGCTGACCTTGACGCCGGGCAGATTGATATGGCGCCGGCTGCCGAGCGTGCCCGCGGTGAGCACCTCGCACTCGACCTTGTTGCCGGACTTGGCAAGGACTTTCATTTCAATCGCGCCGTTGTCCACCAGCACAACGTCGCCGACGTTGATGTCGTTGACAAAATTCTCGTAATTCACGTCCACCGAATGCTCCTCCAGGTTGCGTTCGCCGCGGACCGTGAGGGTGAATTTCTGGCCGGGTTGCAAATCGAGCGGCACGCCGAGGTCGCCGGTGCGAATCGCCGGCCCTTGCGTGTCCATCATGATGCCGATGAACTGCCGGCGCGCGGCGGCGGCGGCGCGGATGTCTTTCACAATGCGGCGCACCCAATCATGCGGCGCGTGCGACATGTTCAGGCGAAAGATGTTGACGCCGGCGTCAATCAGCTTGCCGATCATTTCCGCCGAATCCGTCGCCGGGCCGAGAGTGGAGATGATTTTCGTTCTGCGAACGTTTCCTCGTTGCACGCGCAAAAGCATACGCGGGCACGGCGCAATTAAAAGTTTTTAATCGGCCGAAGCAAATTCTAATGGCAAATGGGGCTTGCCAGCGCCCGCCCCGGCGGTCATATTAAATGGACGAATTTATGGCAGACGTGGCAAATAAATATCCCGAAAATGTCCCGGGCAAATATTACGTGGACAACCAGTGCATTGACTGCGACCTGTGCCGCGAGACGGCGCCGGACAATTTCAAGCGTAACGACGACGGCGGATACTCATTCGTCTATAAACAGCCCGGTTCGCCCGACGAAGAAGCGCGCTGCAAGGAAGCCAAGGAAGGCTGCCCGGTCGAGGCCATCGGCGACAACGGCGCCTAGGTCGCTATTCGCCCGGTTCTTCGGCGGATTTCCATCAACCTGTCCTTCGTAAGGACTGGCCGTCAATTGCCTTGAGCAGTTCCTTCCTGCTCGCGCCCGGTTTCAAACCACCGCCGGGTTTAAGATTGCTGATGAATTTACCGATGGACGACGCGGTGAAGCATCGCACGCAGGTCCTGCAGGCTCGGAGGCTTGCTTAAAATACCATCTACATGGGTCAGTTCCCAGCCATCGTCTTTCATGAACACCCCCCAGCCGGTTAGCATAATGATGGGCGTGCTGGGGAATTCGCGTTTAAGAATTTTGGCCACCTCGCGTCCGTCCAGATAGGGCATGCCCAAATCGGTGATGACGACGTCAAAGGGCTGGCCCTGGCCGTGGGCGGCACGAAAGGCCTCCAACCCGGCCTTGCCCCCGTCGGTCGTTTGAACCTGATGGCGGTCGAGTTCGAGCATTTTCCCGAGGAGTTTGCGCACGGAAGGCTCGTCATCAATGCATAAAATCCGGAACGGTCCTGGAGGGACGTCTCCTGCAGAATGAGTTTGCTGCGTCTTATCCAATTTGCGCACTGGAAAGATCAGACGCATGGTGGTGCCCTTGCCCGGTTCGCTGTCAATTTCGATCCGGCCTTCATGTCGTTCCATGACGCCATAGACCATGGCCAGGCCGAGGCCGGTTCCCAGTTGGCCTTTGGTCGAAAAAAACGGCTCCAGGCACCGTTTACGAGTTTGTTCATCCATCCCGACGCCGGTGTCGCTGATCTCAAGAACGGCCTGTTCGCCCGAATCGGATTTTTCCGTGCGCGTGCGAACCTCCAAGGCGCCGCCATGGGGCAGGGCGTCCACGGCATTGATGATTAAATTGGTGATGGCTTCGCGAAGTTCGCTTTCGATACCGGAAAATGACGGAAGGCGCGGATCAAAATTTGTCCGCACTTCGATCATAATGCCGCGGCCCTGGGGAATGTCGCGCCAGCGCGGACGGGTCATGTCCAGGGCCAGTCCGGCTACGCGGTTCAAATCCAGCGGTTGTAGCGACTCCCCGGGATCGCGTGGGCGGTAAAATTCACGCAACCGGCCGACGATTTGCGCCACGTCCGTGCCGGCGGTTTTAATATATTGCAGATATTTTTTCCCGTCTTCGGTCAGGCCGGCTTCGGTCTGGGCGATCAGTTCGGCAAAGCCCACGACCGGGGAGAGCGCATTGTTGATATCGTGGGCGATGCCGCTGGCCATCTGGCCCACGGCCTTGAGCCGTTCCTGTTGCATGACCGTTTGTTGGGTCTGATGCAACTCGTCATAGGCCTTTCGCAAGTCCTGATAAAGCTGCGCCTGATGAATGGCCAGCGCCACATGGGCGCTCAAGGCCCGGACGAAGTCTCGTTCCGCCTGACTGAATCCGTCGCGGTTCCGGCGTTCAAGCACCAGCAGCCCGAACACCTTGTCCTCCACCACCAAGGGGACGCCCAAGGCCGAGAGCAAGCCCGCTTGCGCCATTTTTTGGGTCAATGGCATGTTCACCTGGCTGAGGTCGGGGTGATAAACCATTTCACCCAGCACACAAGGGCCAAAAATGGTCTCGGCGACGGGCAGAACGTCCGGCATTTGAATTTGGGCGGCAATGGCCTTTCCTTTCGGCCCGCGCACTATGGTCCGGAAGGTATTCGTGGGCGCGTCCAGCACATAGGCGCTGCCATAGTCAATCGGCAGGCGCTCCTCCAATTGCCCGATCACCACCTGCACGATGCTGTTGAAATCCTTTCGGGCAGCAACGGCATAGGTGATTTGATTGAGCAGGCTGATGCGGTCAAATTGCTGACGCAAATCGCGAGTGCGTTCTTCGACGCGTTTTTCCAGCCGGTCATTGGCGCCCTTGAGAGCGTTGTCGCGCTCCTGGATTTGGGCCAGCATTTCGTTGAAACCATCAATGAGCTGGCCCAATTCGTCGCCCGATTCGCGCTGTGCCCGGATGGCGTAGTTCTGGTCCTCGGAAACCGTTTTTGCCGTCTGCGCCAGATGGGAGATGGGGCGGGAAATGATGCGTTGCAGCCGCGACGCCAGCAAATACGTGGCCGCCAGGGAGGCCAGCATGAACACCAGGACGGTCAGCATGTAACTCCACAGCCGCGCGTGCAGTTCATCCAGGTCGGAACACAGATAAACGAACCCCATCCGGGCGCCACTCATTTCAATGGGGCGGCACAAAATCAAATGGTCTCCGGCAAAGCTCCAGCCTTCCGGTCCTGGATGGGCCGGGGCCGTCCCGGCCTGAGTCTGGCCGGGAGCATAATACGCCGCGAACAACTTGTCGCCCTGGTACACTGCGGCCGCCTCAATGTGTTTTTTGGCCGATAGGGCCTTGAGAATTTCCTCGGCGTCGCGATTGTAACCGAACGTGATGGCCCCCGTACTTTGGCTGCCGATGATTTCGGCCAACGTGGACAAGTCCTGGACCATCATGCGCCGGACCGAGAACCATTCGTAGGTCAAAAAGGCGGAGGCGATGAGCAGCAACGCCAAGGCGCTGCTGGCCATGGTGATCAGCATCAGCTTATGTTTGATGGAAAAAACGCGCATGGGAGGCATTCGATTTGGGCTATGGCTGCGATTGACGAACCAAGCTCAATAACTTGGGGCTGATTTTCAATCCCGCCAGTCCGGCAGCCGTCTCGTTGATGGCAAACCGGATTTTATCGTCCTCCACGAACAAGTTAATCATGAAGCCGGACTGTGAAAAATGCTCCATGTCCTCGGTGACGGTCAGCACGGCTGCTCCCTTCAGCGCCGCCAGTATTCCAGCCTCGTTTTTCTGCTCCCCGGCGCTGATGAAAATCACGTTGCAATACTTCATATCGGACAACGCCACCGCTTGCCGGACTGTGACCGGATGGCCGTTGATGTTTTGATGGGCGACTATGTGTTCCAAGTCGCCGTGGAACGGGTCCGTGCCGTAAATGCCGATGGTCAGCGGGGCATGGAAGTCGGCGAAGGTCTTGTTCGGCCATTGGACAAACTGGCCGAAATGAAACAAAAACGCGGCCTTGAGGTCATACTCCGGCGGCGGGCCCTCCTGAGCCGATGCGAGCGGCGCCACAGCCAGAGCGAGAAAGACCAAACCCGCGGGAACCGGCAGCCTCGCAAACCCTGATCGAAGGCGTTGGAAAATTAAATTCATGCGCCCTGCGGCTAAAATTGCCAGGTGATTTCGCCGTAAATGCTGCGGGGAATTTGGGTCGGCTGGATTTGAAGCTCCGTCGTTTGGAACTCCGGATGCCGGGCATGCAAGAGGTTTTGGCCCACCACGGACACTTCCCAATGTTTGTTGACCCGCCAGGCCAGCCGCGCATCCAATTCAAAATAGCTGCCAATGTCGAGCGCCGACAGGCTGTCCACGTAGCGCAAGTCGGCATCGGCCGTCACCCCGTGCGGCAAATCCAGGGACGACCGGAGGGAGAACTGGTTTTCCGGGTTTTGTCCTTGGATCAGGGACGCACTGGTTGTATCCGTGCTGCCCGGGCGCGTGTGCAGATTCATCTTCAAAAACGTGTAAGCCGGCTGCAACCGCCAGCGGTCCGTCACCCGCCACGTCGTCGAAATTTCCGTCCCGTAAGTGTCGCCATACAGCAGGTTGTTGAAGACCAACTGCCCGGGCGCGACGGTTTCCAGACTGCGCAAGTGGCTGTAATCATTGTAAAAAACGGCGGCGTCGAAAGAAATCGTGTCAATTGGCGCAGCGCGATAGCCAAGTTCATAAGCGATCATGGTCTCCGAACGCATCGCCGTGCTGCCGGAAGTCGTAACCGGCACGTAAATGCCTGGCGGATTCACAAAATACGCCTGTGTCTGCATGATGTTCTCATCTACGCGCGCCGGCGTCCGCACCGCGCGCGAAATCGAGGCCCAGAACGTCTGGCGTTTCATCGGCGTCCACAACAGGCGCGCGGCCGGCTCCACTTCAAAGCCGGTGTAGGTGTCGTGTTCCACCTTCGTGCCGAGCGTCAGGCTCAACCGGTCCGGCACCAGCGGGATTTCGTCCTGAACAAAGCCACTAAACAAGTTCACCCTCTGGCTGTCGGGGTTGAAGGAAATGGTCGGGTTGTTCTTCTCCGTGTCCGTGGTGAACCGGTAACCCAGACCCCAGATGAGTTTGTTCCAACTGGCGGCGGCGAATTCATTTTGGAAACTCAAATCGAACGTGTGGCGCTGCTCGTCAATCAAGCTGGCCGCGTCGCGCGTCGTGAAATCATAGTACGCCTGCAGCTTGAGATCCGCCGTGTCTGAAAAAGTGTGCGTCCAGCGGCCCAGCGTGTTCGCCCCGCCCACCCGCATATCATCCTGGATCGTGTCCGAAAGCGTCGCGCTGGACGGGTCATAGACGGTGACTATTTCATCCACCCCGCCGGCGTAACCGTCGCCCTGAAAGGTGAGCAAATTGTCCGGCGTCGGATTCCAATCCGTCCGCCAGCCGCCGCGGCCCAACTGCCAGAAATTGTGCGCGTCGCCGCCGTCCGGCAGGTCTGTCGGGTCATGCGCGTTGTACGTCCCGTAGATGCGATAGTAAGCGTCGTCGCCGATTTTGCCGCCATAGCGCGTGCCCACGAAACCAAGGTCCTGATTGCCGCCGCCGCCATCCACCAGCCAGCCCTGCGTGTCGGCGGCGTTTTTGCTGATGATGTTGATGACCCCGTTCATCGCGTTGGCGCCCCAAAGAGTCGCTCCCGGCCCACGGACGACTTCGATGCGGTCGATATCCTGCATCATCGTTCCTTGCACGTCCCAAGCCACCCCCGCAAACAGCGGTGTGTACAGGCTCCGGCCATCCTGCAGCACCAGCAGCTTGTCGGCGAACTGATCGTTGAAGCCGCGGACGCTCACCGCCCATTGCGCCGCGTCTATTTGTGCCACGTCCATGCCCGGCACCAGCCGCAGCGCTTCCGGAATGTTCCGCGCGCCGGAGCGCCGGATGTCGTCAGCCGTCACCACCGACACCGCGGCGGGCGTTTGGGAGACCGTTTGCGATGGGCCGAGAATCGAGACCTTGAGGTTCATCAACTGTTCGATGGACATGCCCGACAGCTCCGCGAGATTGGCGTTGGTCCCGGTGACATTGAATGCCGCATTGGTGGCCGTTTCTGCGCCCGGCGACATTCTGGCAGCAACGGCGAAAACGGAAGCGATGAGGAAGCACCGTCTCTTCAACGGCCCGCGATGCAAAGAAGCGTGGTTTTTCATATTAAAGTATGCATAAAGTCAAATGCCCGACGACTGTGAACGGCAGATAAAGAAGCAATTTTTATGCTACTTAAAGCGGCTATTAGAAATCACGCGCGCGGATGAAACTTGCGGTGAATCTCCCGCAGTCGGTTTCCGGTGACATTTGTGTAAACTTCTGTGGTGCTGATATTTGCGTGGCCAAGCAACTCCTGAATCACCCGCAAGTCCGCCCCGTGTTCCAGCAAATGCGTGGCAAAACTGTGCCGCAACATGTGTGGCGTGATGTTGCGTGCAACCCCGGCCCGCTGCACCCGGTGCTTGACCCGCAACCACAACGTCACCGACGCAAACGGCGTGCCGCGTTTCGTCAGAAATACATTCGCCGGCGAACGCGGCGTGACGAGCTTCGGCCGTCCGACTCCAATATAACGATTCAGGGCTTCCACGGCCTTTTTCCCGACCGGCACCACGCGCTCTTTGTTGCCCTTGCCAATGACATTAATGAACCCGGCGTCGAGATGAAGCTGCTCCAGCCGCAGGTTTTTCAACTCCGACAGGCGCAGACCGGAGGCATAGGCCAGTTCCAGAATCGCCTGGTCGCACAGACTTTCGGGCGTTTCCGGCAATTCGGGAGCGAGCAGTTTGGTGATTTCATCGTTCGACAGCGCCTTCGGCAGACGTTTCCATCGGCGGGGCAGCGAGAGATTTTCAGCGACATTGACGGGTAACAACTTTTCATTTTCGGCGAAGCGATAAAACGCCCGTAACGCGGCGATCTCGAGATAAACACTCTCGCTGCTCAGGCGTTTGGTGGATTCTTTCGGCTCGTCCATCAGCGGCCGTTCACGTTCATGCTGCAGGAACGACATGAGATGCTTCAATTCAACCGATTTCCAGTCCGTCAGATTTTGCGCCGCCGCCCAGGCGGTGAATTTACCGAGCAACGCCGCGTAGGTTTTCGCCGTATTATCCGACTGCCCGCGCTCGTGGCGCAGGTATTGCAGGAAATCTTCGACTAGGTTTTGCACGTCAGGAGAATAACGGAATTTGCGCGCCAAGGGGACGACGAAATACAGTAGCTTCGCGATGCGCTGAAATCAACCGCTCTACCTACATGAAACCAGTTTAGCATATCGCGTTCATTTGAAAATATCTGGCTGTTGCGACCCGACTCAGCAAAGTTGTCGCCCGAAATCTGCCTCGCCGGACTTGGAGTGGAAGGGTATCCTCGGGGCAACTGTTCGGATGAAACTGATTGCGTTAGACCAAAATGCGATCTCGAACTTGGCGTTCCCACCGAGTGCCATTTGGTCAGAGATTCTCGACCTGCTAAAGGTTGGTGTGAGACAAAGAACGGTGCTCTGTCCGACACCCACCGAAACCATTAGTGAATCAGTCCATCTGGACCGAGCACGCCGCGAAGGTATTGAGCGCGTGTGCGCCGATCTTTCACATGGTTACTTCTTCCGATTCCCGTGGCAGATCATAGCGCTAGAGGCCCTAGCCAAGATACGGCCCGGGACCGACACATCCCCGTTTTGGATTCCACAACGGCTCAACAAAGCAAGTGAATCTCAAAATGAAGCTTCCTCACAGGCCATCTGGAAGGACAAAGTGAACTTTGAAAACACCGTCAATATCAGATTCTCCCAAAAAGAAAGGTCTGCGATTAAATCTAGCGTCTCTAAGGAATTTTCGGCCGGCCACTTGGGTTATTTGTCAGCGATCGAGTGGTTTCGCCTAGTCAGGGGCTATTTAAACAAGCTGCGGAATGACCAACTCCTTGGGGATGAACAGTTCATTATTCAGCAGATCTGCGGAGTTTTGATTGATCTACACGTTACAGACAAGGAGATCACGGGTCTGCTTCGCAGCATCCAACGCGGACAATGGCTCAAAATTCCGATGTTGGTTTGTTGGTTCGCACTTGATGGGCTATTCATGTACGACCAATTGTGTCGCGGTCGGCGGTTTGAGTATAACGATGAGTGGGACAAATATCGCGCCGGTGAGGCTTTTCACTGTGCCCACTGTTTCATCACAGACCGAGGCATGGCCGCTGCGTTGAGGCAGTTGAAGCTTGCCGATCCCAAATATTTTGAGGTGTTCTCGGCTACTGAAACAAAAAAATTGTAGCCTATCTGAAGGCGGTCGTTTGACGCCTGCTGCAAGTTACGGCGGCGGCTACGTTTCTCCTACAACTTCTTTCCCGTCAGCCGTTCGTACGCTTCCAGATATTTCGCGCTGGTTTTGGTGACGACGTCGGGCGGGAGCACCGGGCCGGGCGGGGTCTTGTTCCAATCGAGCGTTTCCAGGTAGTCGCGGACAAATTGCTTGTCGAAGCTCGGCTGGCCGCGGCCCGCCTGATACTGGTCGGCGGGCCAGAAGCGCGAGGAGTCCGGCGTCATCACCTCGTCAATTAGGATGAGCTTCCCGTCGCTCAGGCCGAACTCGAACTTGGTGTCGGCGATGATGATGCCGCGCTGGCGGGCGTAGTCGCGTCCGGCCCGGTAAATCTTCAGGCTCAAATCCCGCGCCTGCCCGGCCAGTTCGGGGCCCACAATTTTCTGCGCCTGCGCGAATGAAATGTTCTCGTCGTGGCCGGCCTCGGCCTTGGTGGACGGCGTGAAAATCGGTTCGGGCAGTTCGGCGGATTCGGTCAGCCCGGCGGGCAGTTGGATGCCGCAGACGGTCTGCGCCTGCTTGTATTCCTTCCAGCCGGAGCCGGAGAGATAGCCGCGCACGATGCATTCGATGGCCAGCGGTTTCGCCTTTTTCACGATCATCGAGCGGCGCGCCAGCTGGCCGGCAAACGGCTGGAGATTTTTTGGCAGCGGATCGGACGTCCTGGCGAGCAGATGGTTCGGTACCAGCGCCGCGAATTTCTCAAACCAGAAATGCGAAATCTGGGTGAGCACCTCGCCCTTGCGCGGGATGCCGTTGGGCATGATGACGTCGAAGGCGGAAATCCGGTCGCTGGCGACCAGCAGCAGGGCATCGCCGAGGTCGAAAATGTCGCGGACCTTGCCGCTGCGGAGTTTTTTGATGCCGAATAACTCGAGTTGCAGGATGGGTTCGTTTGCCATGGGTGAATTATAAAAGTCCGAAGTCCAACTTTTAAAGTCCAAAGTCACCAAAGAATTTGCGATTGCCAATTTGTGATTGATTACGCGGCGGGTGGACAATCACCAATCACCGATCACAAATGAATCAAGCCGCCGCGCGTTGGATGAGCTTGACCTGCAGCGGAATGCTTGCCAGCGATTGGCCGTCCAGCAAAACGTCCACCGAATACAGCCCCGCCTCGACAAATTTCAGTTGCTGGATGTTCACGACGAAGTTGCGCGTGACGAAGTACACATCCTCGGGCATCGCAATGGCCACCGGGATTTCCATGGACGGCATGACGGGGCGGCCGTCGGCGTTGATGAAATTAAGCGCCAGCTTGCGCTGGCCCTCGTCCCCGGCGGCAAAAGTG
>CAWACS010000054.1:0-61981 GCA_963780535.1 uncultured Verrucomicrobiae bacterium | reverse complement strand
TGGCAGATGCCGGTACCACCGTTTCCACGTATCTCACGCGCAATTACGGCCATTTCCCGCCGTCGCTGGTCGGGCCGACCTTCTCGCGCGACGCTTTTCCCAGCCCCGTTCCGCTCATCAAGAAAAACGGCGTGGAGGTCGTCATTCCCCAATCCATCGACTGGGCGCTCGCACCGTGGGCGAAGGATTTGTTGAAGTCCGGCGTCGGCATCTTCAGCCCCACACGCGAGGCGATGCGCATCGAGCGCGAACGGGATTTTGCCCGCAAACTTTGCACCGATTTTAAAATCCCGTTTCCGCAGGCTTACGTGGCCTCGAACCGGCTCGAAGCCGAAAAAATTCTGGCGCAGCATCCGCAGCCGTTTGTCATCAAAAATCCGCTCTGCTCGCCGAACAGCCCGATTCACACGATTCTGTGCGAAACGGTCGAGGACACGCGGGCGTGGTTGCGGCACGTCAATTATGCCGAGGGTGTCTTTTTACAGGAATATCTTGGGCGTGCCGAGGCCGGGCACATTGCACTTGTCAGCGGCGGCGAGATTTATTCGCTCGTCACCAATCAGGAGTACAAGTACGCCTTCAACGGCAACCAGGGCATCGTCGCCGGGGCGCCGCTCGGCGGTTTGGTCGAGCGCGATCCGGACGACAAATACGGCCTGGCCCGGCAGCTTATTCATCCGCTGTTGCCGTGGCTGCGAAAAGTGAATTATCACGGGCCGATTCAAGTCACGGCCGTTAAAGTCGGACGGGCTTCCAGCCTGTCTCCATCTAAAAATAAAGAGACAGGCGCGACGCCTGTCCTACGGGACAAATGGCACGTCATCGAATACAACATCCGCATCGGCGTCACGTCCGGCCCGATGATTTTGCGGATGCTGAAGAACCCGGTGGAATCCGTTTTGCGAACCGCGCGAAACGAAAAACTCGACCCGCAGTTCAAGTCCGGACTGAATTTTGGCTGTTCGCTGACATTGGCCGGTTATGGCTATCCGTTCACGCAGGTCCGCAGCCCGCATCTGCCATTGGAAGTGGACGGCCCGTTCGATTGCGACGTGTGGTGGAACGAAGTGGCCCGCGGCACGGATGACCAGCTCGTCTCCACGGGCCATCGCATTGCCGATGTGATTGCGCTGGCGCCGGCATTGGATGCCGCGATTGCAAAAGCCTATGCCAACATCCGCAAAATCCGCGTCGTGGGCAGCTATTTTCGCACGGACATCGGCCGAAGTTTGTGGCCGCCGGGTACCGTTTAATTTTCAACCACGGATGGACACGGATAAGGAATAGACAGATGGATTGGCAAGCGGCAAGGCGTTCGCGATTTTCAATAATCCCATCATCCGACCATCCAATAATCCATTTCGGAAAACCGTGTTTATCCGTGTTCATCCGTGGTTAAAGAACAGTTTGTTTTTCCGTGCCATTTGGCATGATTCGTGGTTAAACAGTCTCAACGTTTTATGAATTTCGATTCGACCAGTTTTCCCTTGCGGCCGGCATGGACCGAGATTGACCTCGGCCGGTTGCGAACCAATCTGCGACTCATCCGCCGCGACCTGCCGAAACACGTAAAATTGCTCGCGGTCACCAAGGACGAGGCGTACGGCCATGGCGCGCTCGACGTGGCCCGCATCGCGCTCGAAGAAGGCGCGTGGGGGTTCGGCCTGAGCACGCTCGAAGAGGCCATGGAACTCCGCGACGCCGGGATCACCGCGCCCCTGCTGCTGCTCGGCGAGCGGCAGGAAGCTGAACTGCCCTGGTGCGTCGAGCACGACCTGACCGTTTGCGTCAACGAACCTCACGCCGTCCGCAAGCTCGCGCAGATCGCGGCCGCTCATGGCAAACAGGTGCCGGTGCACGTGAAAATCCACACCGGCATGAGCCGTTACGGGGTGCGCTGGGACGAAGCCCTGCCGCTCATCGAACAGATCGTTGCCGAAAAATCGCTGTTGCTCGAAGGCGTGATGACGCACTTCGCGCAATCGGACGAAACGGACAAAACCTTCGCCAATCTCCAGTTCTCACGTTACAACGAAGTCCTGCAAGCGCTGGAGCAACGGAAAATTCCCGTCAAGCTGCGTCATACCTGCAACAGCGGCGGTTTTCTGGATTTGCCGCACGCCCACCTCGATATGGTGCGTGTCGGCATTTTGCTGTACGGCGTTTTTCCGTCGTCGGTCTGCCGCCGGATTCCCGGCATCGAACCGGTCATGTCGGTCAAGGCGCGCATCGCGGCGATTCAAAAGCTGAAACCGGGCGAAGTGGTCGGCTACGGCATGCGTTACGCCGCGCCGTCGGAACGGCGCATCGCCATTCTGCCCATTGGTTACGGCGACGGTTTCCCGCGCGTGCGCAATCAGGGCGGCGCGCTCATCCGCGGCAAACGCGCCCCGCTCATCGGCGGCATCGCCATGGACGCGTTGATGGTGGACATCACGGACATCCCCGGGGCGCAGCTGTGGGACGAAGCCGTCATCATGGGCCGCCAGGGCAATGAGGAAATCACCGTGCACGATATGGCGAAACTGAAGAACTCGGTGAGCTACGACGTGCTCACCAACTGGCGGCTGCGCCTGCGGCGCAAATCGGTGAATGGCAAATCCGCGCCGGTAAAAACTGAGCTGTTTTAGCCACCGCTGCGAAATGATTTTAAACACGGATTAAAAACCATTGTTGCATGTAGCGCTCACTCTCGTGCGCGCCGATTCTTGCAGCAGTATGAGGCTGCAAACGACTGCAGGCAGGCCAGACTGCCCGCCCACCAACATCCGTGTCCATCCGTGTGCATCTGTGGCTGAATCAACATTTGAAACTCCTTTTCTCCGAGCAAAACTCCGACTACGAGCATTACCAGTTTCCGTATGCCATCTGGGCCGTGCCGGAGGACGGCGAATCGCCGTCAGACATTTTTGACGCGGGTTTCCTGCCCTCGTCGCGCAATCTCGACCGTTTTTATCTGTGCCGCCAGGTGCGGGTGAACCTGGCCAGGTTCCAACCCTCGTCCGAAAACCGCCGGATCCTGCGCAAGGGCGCGGGCATCGAGGTGAAACTCGTGCCGCGCGACAAATACAATTATACGCCCGAACGACGCCAGTTTTTCAAGACTTACGCCGACATCAAATTCGGCAAGGATGTGATGACGTTCGAGCGCCTCGACGCGTTGTTCGGCTCGCCCATCATTTCGCACCTGCTTGTGTTCACGGACGCGAAGACGGGTAGCGAAATCGGCGCGGCCACGCTCTATCTTGAGGGCAGGGCGCTGGCGTTTTATTATTATGCGTTTTACGACCTGAATTATTACGCGCGCAACCTGGGCATGTTCATGATGACCTCGGCGGTGGCGCTGTTCGCCGGGCACGGCGTGAAACAGCTTTACCTCGGCACCTGCTATTCCCAGACCGCGCTGTACAAGACGCAGTTCGCCGGCGCGGAATTTTTCAACGGGTTCCGCTGGTCGGACGATTTGGACGAGCTGAAATTCATCATCAAACGTGACAAAAAGGATTTGACCCAGCACCTGCTCGAAACCGACGAATACCGCGACGAATTTTACGACGGCGACCTTGGCAAAATCGCCGATGCCAGCGCATTTCACGTCAAGACCAGGTGAGGCATTTTCAGGATTGAAACGTGCCGCCGGTTACGGCTTGGGCGAAGACCGCTTGTTTGAACCGGTATTACCGGGTTTTGATTTCGGCCCGCCGGACTTTCGGGAAAAGGGGGCGGTGTGTTTCAGCAATTCTTCCACTTTCAAAATCAGTTCCTCCGGCAGATACGGCTTGGTGAGGAAGACATTGATGCCGGCCTCGAATCCCGCCACGCGGGTAAAGTAGCTGTCCATGCCGGTCAACATGATCACCGGAATGAACGCGGTGGCGGGATTTTCCCGCAACGTTCGGCAAATATCGAGTCCGTTCAACCGGGGCAGCATCAAATCCAGTATAATCAAATCCGGCAACACCGTGCGGGTTTTGGTGAGGGCGTCAACCCCGTTGGAGGCGGTGCCGATGGCAAAGCCGGCGTTTTTCAGGTTCCCGCGAATCGCTTCCAGTTGATCCGGATCATCTTCTACGACCAGTATTTTTCTTAGCATAAGGACGGGTTTAATCGATACGCAAACAGGCAACGGCACCCCGGTACGAATAAAACACTTCCCGCTTGGGAGCACAAACAATGCCGCCTCAAACCATTCGCTTTGCCGATAAACCAAGGAAAATGAAGCCCGACTCAGACCGGCGAACACCGCGGGAAATTCCCTGACGGTAACCGCGGCTAATAAAGCAAGTAAATCAAAACACCGTTGGCAAATCCAAGGGCGCTGTTGAAGCGGTCGGCGGCTCCAGCGTCAGCGGCCGGTCGTGGTCCAGGGAGTTTTCGCAGACACGGAAGAAATCGGCGGTGGTCGCCACCCGGCGGATATCGTGCAAAAAACTTCCCTCCACGCCTTCGCCGATGAAGTTCATGAATTTCTTCATTCGCTGCACCTGCGCCGATTCCTGAAGACTGGGCGTGATTTCGCTTTCCCAAAGCTCGCGCACGTAAGCCAGCACGTCGCGGCCGGTTGGCAATTTGATTTTTTCACCGCGCAGCTCGGCGCGAATCTGATCGAACAGCCACGGGTTGCGAATCGCGCCGCGGCCAATCATCAGCCCGCGCGCACCGGTTTCCGCGAGCAATTGTTTCGCCTGCACCGCGCTGTGGACGTTGCCGTTGGCCATTACCGGACATTTCAATTCACGCGCCGCCAGCTTGATCAGGTCGTAGCGCACACCGGGCCGGTACATCTGCTTCACCGTGCGCGCATGGATGGTGAGCAGATCAATCGGATGTTTCGCAAACAGCGGTAATAGCTCGTCGAACTCGGTCGGCGATTCAAAACCGATGCGGGTCTTGACCGTGAACGGAACCGTCACGGCGTCGCGCAGCGCGCCAAGAATGGCATCAATCTTTTGCGGCTCGCGCAACAGCCCACCGCCCGCACATTTGCGGTAAACGACGGGCGCGGGGCAACCGAGATTCAACTCAATCGCGGCGACAGGATATTTTTTCAACTCCTTTACCGTGCGGACGAGGGCGGGGATGTCGTTGCCAATAAGCTGGGCCACAACGGGTTGGCCAGTTGGATTGTCGGTGATGGATTGGAGAATCCATTTATCCAGGCGCGAATTACCGTGAACGCGGAAGTATTCCGTCCAATAGGCATCTGGCCCGCCGTAATGCGCGACGACGCGCATGAAGCTGAGCGTGGTCACATCCTGCATCGGCGCCAGCGCGAGCACAGGCCTTCGCCCCGGGGTTTCGGCCCCGCAAGCCGGCGCATCGCCGCGGAGCAGGCTGGAAAATGTTTCATGCGGAGTCACGCGGGCTGGAAGTCTGCCGAACGAATACACAGAGGCAAGTGGCAATGTTCAGTTGAACTTGGCGGCGGCATCGGCTATGGTGTCAGTCTATGACTTTGACGGAAAAAATCCTCGCCCGGGCGGCCGGCAAACCGCGCGTGCAGGCCGGCGACAATATCTGGGTGAACGCCGATGTGCTCATGACGCACGACGTTTGCGGGCCGGGCACCATCGGCGTGTTCAAACGCGAGTTTGGCAAGGACGCGAAAGTCTGGGACAAAAGCAGGATCGTCATCATCCCCGACCACTACATTTTCACCGCCGACTCCAAGTCGAACCGCAACGTGGACATCCTGCGCGACTTCGTGAAGGAGCAGGACATCGCGTATTTCTACGACGTGATTGACGACCCGAACGGTCATTGGGTTTTTGATCCCAAAAAGGGAATGTTAAACCGGCAATATGGTTCGCAATACGCGGGCGTTTGTCACACAGCGCTCCCAGCCAAGGGCCACACGCGGCCCGGCGAAATTTTGTTCGGCACGGACTCGCACACGTGCATGGCGGGCGCGTTCAACCAGTTCGCCACCGGCATCGGCAACACGGACGCCGGTTTCGTCATGGGCACGGGTAAATTGCTCATCAAGGTCCCCGAAACCATGCACTTCCGGCTCGAAGGCAAATTGCAGCCGGGCGTGATGGCCAAGGACGTGATTCTCCACTGCATCGGCGAAATCGGCTTTGACGGCGCGACGTATCGGGCGATGCAGTTCGATGGTCCGGGTGCAGCGTCGCTCTCGATTGACGACCGCATGACCATCGCGAACATGGCCATCGAAGCGGGCGGCAAGAATGCCATCTTTGAATTCGACTCGCGCACGCAGGAATACGTGGACGCGCGGGTGAAATTGAACGGCACCAAATCCAGTTACACGCCGGTGGAACCGGACGAGGACCAGAAATTTGTGTACGAACTGGTGGTGAATCTCGACCAGCTCGAACCGACGGTGGCGTGCCATCCCGACCCGGGCCAGCGCAAGAAGGCAAAGGAGATGGGGCACATCAAATTGGACCGCGCCTACGTCGGCTCCTGCACCGGCGGCAAGACGAGCGATTTTGTGGAATTCGCCCGGGTGTTGCGCGGGCATCACGTGGCGATTGACACGTTTGGCGTGCCGGCGACTCCGGAGATTGTGCGTGATTTGCAGACGACTTACTGGGGCAAGCAAACCGTCTGGGACATTCTGGTGAGCGCCGGGGTGCAGATGACCGAAAACGCCGGATGCGCCGCGTGTCTTGGGGGGCCGGTGGACACGTTTGGCCGCATCAACAAGGCCGGCATCAAGTGCATCAGCGCAACGAACCGGAATTTCCCCGGCCGCATGGGCGACAAGGAGTCACAGGTATTTCTCGCGTCGCCGATGACCGTGGCCGCCAGCGCGATTGCCGGCAAGATCGTGGATCCGCGCGAGTATCTGGGGAATTGAGTGGTGTTGGCCCGGCGTTTTACTGCCGGTTGAACCCGTCCAGCTCGGAGATAAAAGCGCCCGGTCCGCCGCCGCGGTATCCCACCTGCCGGCCCAGCTCGTTGCCCGCGCTGTTTACCAGCACGAACGTTGGATAGCCGTCAACGTTGTATTTCCTGGCGAGCGCCTTGTTGGCCTCCTTGAGCGCGTCATCCTGAGGTTTGCTGCGCGGAAAATCCACCAGCACCAACTCCAGTTTGTTCCTGGCGTAGGCGGCGAACTGGTCCGTGTCCAGCACCTCCTGGTCAAATCGGATGCACCACGGACACCAATCGGAACCCGTAAAGTGAAGCAACACAATTTTGTTATCGGCCCTGGCCTGCGCGAGCGTTTGGTCAAAATCGGTGCTCCAGGTCAAATCCGACGCATGGACGACGGCCGGCGGCCGGGTGCGGGTTTCGTCGGACGGCCCTGTCGCAGCCGGACCATAAATATCCGCCGGCTGATAATCTTCCGCCCGATAGGCGACGTTGGCCAGGGCCTGCTTTTGTTCCATGGTGCGGGCGACGGCCGGGTTATAATTAAAATGCTTTTGCAGGTCGGGACTGAGGTTCTTCAATTTCGCGTTGGCCATGCCCTTTCCATTGTTGTAGGTGAAATACACGTCGGTGGCAGAGACGCTGAGCACGGTGACATTACTGTAAACGTCACTGCCCGCCCGGAGCACCGGCAGTTTTTCGTCGGCCCGGACGGACATGACGCCCAGCAGACCCAATGCGGTAATGATTGTGAAACGGAGGTTCATACCCGTCTGGCAGCAACCCCTTTGCCAAAATTGAAGGCAAAAGAACAATCCTCTACTAGGAATTCAGACTGAATGAGCCTTATCTGAATCCATGCAATTCAGACCGAGCCGGTTGCGTTTCCAGCAACGTAGGACAGGCGTCGCGCCTGTCTCCATCTTTTCGGGATTCCGGCACCAATTAGTGAGTTAAATCAAGCCACTTGGAAACCGCTCAAGCGGAAGTTTTTGAAATTAGAGACAGGCGCGACGCCTGTCCTACTGCACAGTTCCGGCTCATTTTTCCGCGCCAGGTGTGCCGGGAGAATCCGGCGGCGGCGGTTTTTCTGTGGATTCATCCTGTTCAGAATTTGGATCGGCTGGTGTGAGTTGAAGCGCCGGTTCCTCCAGCGAATGTTCGTGTTTTTGCCATTCTTCGGAGACGCGGCCATCCCAACAGGCCGGGTTCAACGGATAAACATCGGGGTCAAAAATAACGTGATAGAAGTGCCAAACGACAATGGCCAGGGCATGCCAGCAATGCCTCGTAGTAATGGATCGTCAATGCCACGTCCACGATCCAGCGCGGCAGGAAGGCGGTCACGTCCATCTTGAACCAGATCATCAGACCGGTAACGCCCATGATCAGGGTGCCCCAAACCACGGCCCAGTATTCCATCTTCTCTGCATAACCGAACCGGCCGATTTTCGGTTTTTCCCGGCTCCCGCCGGTGAGATAGCGCGCGGCGCACCATATATCGGCCAAGTCCTTTTTGACCGGGAACAAATCCTTTATCAGCCGCCGACCATCCGGAGTCGCCAGCAGGTAAATGAAATGCCAGGCGCCGACCAGCAACAGCACGACACCGGCAAGGCGATGCGTCCAGCGGCGGAATGATTCATTCGCGCCGAGCAATCCGGCCAGCCACGAATCCGGAAATTTCAGGGCGAAGCCGGTGACGGCCAGAATGCTGAAACTGGACGCGAGCACGGCGTGCTGCCAGCGTTGCGAAAGGCTCATGCGCAAAACTATCCGCGTGCCGGCGCGATATCGCGCGGCGGTTTTTCTCAAAAACAGCAACGCGTTGTGGACAAACATCGCGCCCACGACGCCGAAGATGAGCGTCAAATAAACCTGCCGCACCCACCAGTTGATTTTTTCCGACAGATCCCGTTCTCCCGAAGTAGCAGCGAGGTCCACGTGGATTTTGCCACTCACAAACATCCGGTTGGCGCCGGGATGACACTGGCCACAGGTGGCAACGAGGTGGTTCGGGTTGATGGTGGAGTCCGGGTCGGAGGAGGGCAGGATTTTGTGGTAACCATGGCAACTGGCGCAATCGGCGACCACGGTGGAACCGTATTGCGCGGCCAAGCCGTGATAGCTTTCGACGTAGGTTTTCACCCGGTCCGCCGGGAGATTGTATCGGGAATCCAGGGTCACGGACGCGTGGCACCGGCTGCACACGTCGGAAATTTTCAGCGCGGAATCGCCCTTCAAAGCCTTGATATTATGCTCGGTATGACAATCGGTGCAGGTCGGGGCGTCGCGATTACCCGCTCCCACCGCCTTGCCGTGCACGCTCTTTGCCCAGTCCGCGGCTTCCTGGACGTGGCATTGGCCGCACATGGCAGCCTGCTTGGAAAAATACAATTGGGAAACCGGCGAGGTGGGCGGGAGAATGTCATGCGAATCGTGGCAATCCTGACAGGTGGCGGCGGTCTCATCGCCGGCCTTCAGCGCCAGACCGTGAACGCTCGCACCGTAACTGGCAGTTTGCCGGGGATGGCAAAGGGCGCAATTGACCGGCGCCACGGGCCGGTGATCGTCCGGATGTGTTGCCGCGATGTCGATGTGGCAACTGACGCAGGAGTTCGTTTTGTGGACCGACGCGGCGAGCCGGGCCTGGTCCACGAACAATGAAATTGTCCGGCCAGCGGCGTTGGTCGTGGTCAGGGTGTTGTCGGCGTGACAAACCAGACAATCGTCATCCGACATCACCGGCGCGGCCGTAGCTCCGGCGGCGAGGACCAGCCAGAACCCGGTCAAAGCCATTTTCAGCATTCGTTGGCCATTGCCCATAATATCACTATCCGACGGTGCGAATCGAACCACTCTACGCGGCTTGCCATTTGTTGTGCCTATTTTGACGATGCGCACGGCGGAGTTTCCGCCATCCTCAATGCGTCAGGCGTGTGGTCATGGCGTAGATGATCAGAATCAGCAGCAGGATGCCGAGGCCGAAGAAAAAGTAACCGAATGAGCGCGCGATGTTCTTCCAGCGCTCCCATTCGTCCTTCACGCGATGTTCGTCCAGTTTGCCTTCCGCCACCAGCCGGTCGTACCAACGTTTGCGCTCGTGCAGCATCTCGGCCTTGGAAACGCGGCCCGAGAAAATGACCGTGTCCATGGGGAATTTCTCAATGCGAAAATGCGTGTTGAAAAAGTGGATCGAGAAAATGAAGCCCGCCGCCAGCAGCGCTTCGTCCGAGTGTAGAATCAGGGCCACATTGATGATCCAGCCCGGCAGGAACCGCGTGAAAAATTCCGGGAACCACATGATCAAACCGGAGGCGCCGATGATGGCCACGCCCCAGAACACGGCGAAGTAATCAAATTTCTCCCAGTACGTCCAGCGATCAAATTCGGGTTTGGGGCCTTTGCCGAAGAACCACTTGTTGTGCGCCACAAGATCGCGCCAGTCCTGAAGCGTGGGCACCATGGAGTCGGGGCCAAACAAAGTCTTCCACAAACGGCTGAACCGGAACCGGCCGCTCGCGGGATCGCGCAATGATTTCCGGCCCTGCCAGGCCTTGCCCGTCAACGCCGTGAGGTGCAGGCCAAAATAGAAAAAGGTGACGATGGCGCCGAGGCGGTGCAACGTCCGCGCGGTTTCCGGGCCGCCGAGGATGTGAAAAATCACTTTGGCCCAGTCCGTATAGTAGAACTTCAGCGGCATGCCGGTAATCACCAGCAGCAGGAAACTGGTCACGACCAGGAAATGCAGAAAACGCTCAAACGGCGAGAAACGCGTGAACCATTCTCCGTCCACCTGCGTCTGAATCTTGGCTTCGCGGAATTTCTTCGTGTCATGCAGGTAAAGATAAATGGCGCGCACCAGCCAGCCGAGGGTGTGCAGGCCAAAGAAGGCAAACGTGCCGATGAGCAGGCCGGTCATGCCCAGAAACACCGCGTGGAGCAGCGGGTAATTCTTCCCGTCCAGCGGATTGGCATGAGGTTGGTATTCGGTGAACTTGATGGTGGCGCCGGGATGGCATTGCTGGCACGTGGCCAGAATGTTGGTTTGGGACAGGTGCGACCGCGGGTCGGACGGCGGCAGGACGTCATGATAACCGTGGCAGTCGTAACAGGCGGCCACCATGGGGGCCACGTTGGGCCGCCCCAGAGCCACGGCCTTGCCGTGGTAGGTGTCCCGGTAATGTGCCAGCCGGTCGGCATGGCATTTGCCGCAGCGTTCGTCGCTGACGGCTTTGAAATTATTGCCCTCGGGGTTCACGATGTCGTGGGCGGTGTGACAATCCGTGCAGACGGGCCCGCGCGGATCCCCTTTGGCCAGCAACTGTCCGTGGATGCTCTGGTCGTAGGTTTTTTCCACGCCGATGTGACATTTGCCGCAGGTTTTGGCGACGTTGGCGTGGTTGATGGGCGAATCGCGGTCCACCGCGCGCTTGATGTCATGCACGCCGTGGCAATCGTCACACGACGGCGCGACAATCAGACCCATCTTGAGCAGCGCGCGGCCGTGGATGCTTTCCATGTATTGCGCCGCCGCTTCGGGATGATCGATTTGGTATTCCTTCGACAGCCCCGGATTGCTGTGGCATTTCGCGCAGGTAAAGGGCAGGTTCAATTTGAACACCGGCGACGCCGGATCCTGGACCGGCAGAATGCCATGCGAACCGTGGCAATCCCAACAATTCGCCGCGCCCGAGGCCCCGAGCAAATGACTCACCCCGTGAATACTGGTGGCGTAATCAGCGGCTTCCTTGACATGGCAAGGGGTGCAATTGGGAGGTCCCAGCGGGTCGTGAACCAGATCCTTGATGCCATGGTGACAGTCCACGCAGGCGAGTTGCGCGTGAACCGATTTTTGAAAGGCATTCGTCGGAAAAACCAGCGATTCGGTTCTGCCGTTGACCACGCGCGTGGTGTTGGGATCGAGGTGGCAGGCCAGACAATCGCTATTGGCAAACTTTTCCGGGGTGTTAGTGGAGACCGTTCCCTGGGCATACGCGGCGGCGCCCGCAAACCAAAAGAAGACCGGCAGACAAACCCATGCCGTCACGGCGATTCGGAACCGGCTCCTGATGGCGCCGGGGCGGAAAACCGGATTCGGGTGACGGTGGTTGGTTGTCATGGCAGTGGCTTCATTCGCCGCCATCGGGTATTTCCGGGCCGCGCCGGTCAAAGCACCTTTTGTTCGCGGACTTCATCCATTTGCCGCGTGGCGTCAACCGCGTTTTCCGACGGCGTTACTTCTTAAAAGTCCGCAGGTAGGCCACCAGACCTTTAATTTCGTCATCTGACAAATTTGGGGCCGGCCTCATCACGGTCTTGCCGTCTTTGTCCTTGAACCCTTCCTTGATGGCCTTGAACGCGGCGTCATCCGTCAACGCGGCCTGAACCGCCGCGTCGCTGTAGTCCTTGGCGCCCAGTTTCCGGCCCATGTTGGTCTGGCCCGCGCCATCCGCACCGTGACAGCGGGCGCAGGAACTCGCCCAGGTTTCCTTTGGTTCAGCGGCCGAAACCGCCAGCGCGGCGGCGGCGAAACCGATGATGCTTGCGAGCAGAATTGTTTTATTCATCGTCGTGGCTCCATTTTATTGGTTTGTTGGGGTGCGACCATTCGCACCCATTTCAAAGAGTAAGTTCGGTGAAGAAGCTGGAATCCACTACCCGTGTTTTGGCCAACGCAGCGCATTTTTTGCGTCGCAACAGCAAATCATCTTATCTTAATTAAACACAATATCAGTCCTGTTGGTAGCGCTCCGCCGGATTGTTGCTTCCTGACTAGAAAAATTTCAGAATAAAAAGTCTGGCTCTTCAAAAGAGCGAGACTTGGATCTATTCATCTTAAATCTGTTATCGAAATCGACTAATTGTGGTCATTTTTACTCAACCACAACTTGTTGGGCTTTTATCTAAGCTGCTAAAATAAAACTAAAAAAGTTTAAATTAGTACTTGACTAAATACTAATTTAATACAAATTAGTAAATGATTTATATGAAAATGATTCCGACACCGCCGTCAGATGCGCTCATTTGGAAGGACACTGAGCAGATGATGAAATTGATGCAGTTGGCCAGAACTCCGCTTTTCAATCGTCATTATCTTCACTGGGATAAATTGAAACATCACAAAGTTGAAGGATATACGGCTGAAGAAATATGGGCGGCTGCAAAACTCCAACGAATGGGGACGCTTAAGCCGATTCCATTGAAAGATACGAAAGGGAATTCGTTTAAATTCAGCGTTCCTGAGTTAGTTGCTGAACTTCTTCATAAAATCGACATGGGGGCAGGCGCAACAATTGGTGTTCCTGAACCCATTACGAATCCCCAAACCAAAAAACAATATCTGATAAGGTCACTCATGGAAGAAGCGATCACATCAAGTCAATTGGAAGGGGCTGCAACGACTCGTGATGTGGCCAAAGAAATGATCCGGTCTGGTCGCAAGCCGCGCGATGTTGGAGAACAGATGATTTTTAGTAATTATTTGACGATGCAGCAGATTACTAAACTGAAAGACGAGCCTCTTTCGCCGAAAATGGTTTTCGATATTCATAAATTGGTCACGGAGAAAACGCTTACCGATCCCGCTGGCGCTGGCCGATTCCGCCATGCCGACGAAATGATGGTTGTCGGGGATGATTTTGGAGAGGTTTTTCATACTCCCCCCCCATCTGATCAGCTGGAAAACCGGCTTAACGAAATGTGTGATTTTGCAAATGCTAAAACACCTGGATTATTTGTTCATCCTGTTGTACGAGCAATTATCCTGCATTTCTGGCTAGCTTATGACCATCCTTTTGTTGACGGCAATGGCAGAACAGCTAGGGCGATTTTCTATTGGTCAATGCTTCACAATAAATACTGGCTTTTTGAGTTTATTTCTATTTCGGCAATTATCAGAAAAGCACCTGTTAAATATGGTCGTTCATTCCTATACACGGAGACGGATGATAACGATTTAACATATTTTATCGTCGCTCAGGCCAAAGTTATTCAAAAAGCAATCGAGGAATTGCACACCTATATTGACCGAAAATCCTCGGAAATGAAAGAATTAGAATCTCAGATTCGAGCGCTTGATCTGTTTAATCACCGTCAAGTGGAGCTAATTCGCCATGCCCTAAAATATCCGTACGATCATTATACCATCGCAGGCCACAGGGAGAGCCACAATATAGTTTATCAAACAGCACGAACTGATTTGCTTGATTTGGAGAAACGAGGGGTTCTTGAAAGAATAATGTTTGGTAAGAAAATGCTATTTAGTGCCCCGAAAGATTTGCCGGTGAAACTTCGGAAAGTTGGAAAAGAATTTTTCCAAAAAAAATAAGCAAAACAAAGCCTCGCCGGTGGTTCTAAGCACCGGCGAGGCGCAACCAAAGGCCAGAGACCTAAAGTTGCGTATCGGGTAGATACCGTCCTGTTACTTGAAGAGCATGCCGGATGAAGCCGCACGCTGCCTGATTCATTCTTTGTGCGGGTGAACAGCACCCCGCGGACAGCCGGCCGGCTTCCGCTTATTTTGGCAGGATGGCGCCGGGCAGATAAATGCTGAAGGCGGTGCCTTTGCCGGGCTGGGTATGGACGTGCAGGGCGCCGTTGCCTTCCTTGATCAGGCGCTGAACGATGCTGAGACCAAGCCCGGTGCCCTGCCGCGACCCTTTGGTGGTGAAGTAAGGTTGGAAAATTTTCGGCAGCAATTCCGGCGGGATGCCCGGGCCGTCGTCACGCACCCACAGTTTGACCATGGGTGGGGTGTTGTCCGCGCATTCAACGTTGAGCAACCGGTCGTTCGGCGTGTCCTTGAACTTGGAGAGATCCAGCGGCGCCCGCAGCATTTCGCCGCCAACCTCCACGCGATGTTTGTGCGGCACGCATTGAAAGGCATTCACCGCCAGGTTGAGCAGAATCTGGATGAGGTCGGTGCCGTTGACCTTGATGCTCATGTCCTCAGCCAGCGGCGTGATGCTGAATTCATTCTCCTGTACGCTGGGATGCACGCGCATAAGTTGCTCCAGGTCCTTCAGCAGTTGGTTGACGCTGACCCGCGGGGCGTGCTCATCCGACTGACGGCGAAGAAACCCGAGGTAGCGCCGGGAAATTTCAATGCAGTTGCCCACCTGCCGCGCGATGATGCGCAGGCGGTCCTTGATGAATTCCGAATCCTCCAGTTCCAGGTGCGAAGTCCGGCCGAGCCGCTGGTTGAGCACCTGCACGAAACCGGAAATGACCGTCAAGGGACCGTTGATGTCATGAATGATGCTGGCATAAATGTCACCGCGCGTCTTGGCGATTTGCTCTTCGATGCGCTGGTTTTGCAATTCGGTCAGCAACTCCTGGACTTTGTCGGCGCTGCTGTGAATTTCACCTTCCAGGATCCGGCGTTGCATGGCCTGCGCGACGGCGGTGCGAATGGTTGCGATATCGAACGGCTTGTTGATGTAGTCGCACGCGCGCAGACGCAACGCCTGCCGGATGGTGTCCGTGGTCTCGAAAGCGGTGATCATGATCGCCTCGATTTCCGGGTTCACGAATTTCAGGCGTTCCAGCGCTTCGATGCCTGACATGCCCGCCATGCGAATGTCCATCACCACCACGTCCACCGGGTGTTTTTGCGCCAGCTCAATCGCCGTGGGCCCGTCCTCCGCCATCAATAAATCGTACTCATCCTTGAAAATAACCCGCAACGACTGGCGCGGCCCATCCTCGTCGTCCACGATCAACAGCAGACCGCGACGCTTCGTGGATGTCGGTTCGGCGGCTTCGGCGATGGCCGTGTCCGCCTCGGCCAAGGGATCAGCGGTCGAGATCATATTTAAATTTTAGTTGTTCGGTTTAATTCCACTGAAACCGTCTAATACTGTCAGTTTAACGCAAACGCTTCCACCCTCAAGCGCAAACCGTGCCAGATTTACAGGTGCGCCAGCAACAGTGACAGCGCCTGTCGCGCCGTAATTTCCTTGAATCGCGTGCGTTCACAAGCATTCCATTTGCGTTCCACCGTCGTTCCGAACGGGCCGGCCAAGGCGATGAAAACCGTTCCGGCCGGTTTATTTTTGGTTCCCCCGGCCGGCCCGGCAATGCCGGTGATCCCCAGCGCGAAATCCGCGCCGAACTTTTCCCGAGCGCCTTCGACCATTTCCCGCGCCACGGCTTCGCTCACCGCGCCGCGCACCGCAAGGGTTTTGGCCCGGACGCCAAGAAACTTCCGTTTCACCGCATTGCTGTAGGCGACCACGCCGCCCAGGAAAACCGTCGAAGCGCCCGGCACATTCGTGAGCCGGTGCGCCACGCCACCACCGGTGCACGATTCGGCAAGAGCGAGCGTTTGTCTCCGTTTCGCGAGCAGGCGGAGAACCTCCGATTCCAGCGCGAGGCCCGGCCCGGCGTTGGCTTTCCTTCCAGCCAAGGATCCGGGCACGGCGGGACGGCGGCGCTTCATGGCGGAAAGCGCGGCCGGCCAGTGCGAATCTCCGCCGTGAAAGTCCCGGCGATGCAGCTTTTCGCCTTGTCCGGCAGGCAAAGATAAATTTTCCCCGGCAATTGGTTGCTGGAAACAGCTCCGAATTCCAGTTTCATCGCGAAGCCATTGGTGAACATTTCCATGATTCGCATGTCACCTTCCCGCCAAAACAACGATACTCCCGGCGTGAAACCGGAGTGATTCGCAACCACCGCGAAACTTTTCCCTCCCCAACCCGGGCCCGCATTGGTGGCGACCAGGAGGTTAACCGCCGCGTCCGCATCCCAGCCCGGGCTGGACCGCAACACCAGCAGGCCGTTTTGAAACACCGCGCGCCGGCAGACAAAAGCCTTGCCATGAATTTCGCCGGCCGCAGTCCCGTCCGGATAGACCGTGTTTGTCAAATCCAGGGTCCAAAGTGGATTGACGGCAGGGGAAACCGCATTGGTTGTGCCGGCTTCCGCCGGCGCCGGGCGCGACGCGATGATTCTTTCCCGGATGAACAAGGCGGTCACTGCGGCACACGCCAGAATCAACGCAAAAATGAGCACCGCGGATTTCCGCTGATGCACCACGGGCGTTGGGGCCGCCGCCCCGGGTGACGGCGGGAGAATAATCGGTTTGAGGTATTGCGTCGCGGACAACTGATATTTTGAACCCGCCGCCGGCGCCTTGGGCACGATGATGATCTGAAAACAGGTCGGGCATTCCACTTGCGCGCCGCTCGCACTCGAATCCACCGCCATGCGTTGGCCGCAAACCGGGCAGGCAAATTTGAACTCGCTCATGGCCAGGGGGAAACATTTCACATCCGCGCCGGGGCGGCAACCAGCATTTTAAGCGATTTTAATCCGTCTTTGGGATTGAATTTTACCGCCGTATCTCAAAATCTGTGCGCATCCGCGTCCAGCGCGCGGTTTGGTCAAAGCGAATGAAAAAAAAACCTCCCGTCTCCCGCAGTGGACGCTTCGCCCGCGGCCCCGGTGCGGACGTCGCGCACTTCACCGAATCCATCTCGTTCGACCGGCGGCTCTGGCGGCATGATATTCTCGGATCGCTGGTCCACGCCGAGATGCTCCGCAAAATCGGCGTGCTTTCGCGCGCCGAACGCAATGCCATCGTGCATGGCCTCAAAGCCATCGCCCGTGAAATTGAAGCCGGAAAATTCCGCTGGAAGCCCGAACTCGAAGACGTTCACATGAACCTCGAGGCCGAACTCACCCGGCGCGTGCCCGCCGGCGCAAAACTGCATACCGCCCGTTCGCGCAACGACCAGGTCGCCCTCGACATGCGCCTTTGGTTGCGCGACGAAATTGTTCTGCTGCTCGGTAAAATCGTTCACCTGCAGCGCGCGCTTGTCAGCCTCGGCGAAAAAAATGCCGGGGTGCTGATTCCCGGCTACACGCACCTGCAGCGGGCGCAACCGGTCTATCTCGCGCACCATCTGCTGGCCTACGTTGAAATGCTGGAACGCGATTGTGAACGGTTCTGGGATGGTTATTCGCGCGTGAATGTCTGCCCGCTGGGCAGCGGCGCGATCGCCGGCTCCACGCTGCCGCTCGACCGTGTGTTCGTCGCCAGACTGCTTGGCTTCGTGAATGCCAGCGGCCAACCGCAACTCACGCAAAATTCCATGGATGCGGTGAGCGACCGGGATTTCGCCGTGGAATTTTGCGCCGCCGCCGCGCTGCTGGCCGTCCACCTGTCGCGGCTCGCGGAGGATTTGATCCTTTGGACAAGCGCCGAATTTAATTTCATCCAGCTTGCCGACGCCTACACCACCGGGTCCTCGCTGATGCCGCAAAAGAAAAATCCCGACATCGCCGAACTCGCGCGGGGCAAGACCGGCCGCGTCATCGGCAACCTCGTCGCGCTGCTCACGCTGTTGAAGGGCCTGCCGATGACCTACAACCGCGATTTGCAGGAGGACAAGGAACGGCTGTTCGACACCACCGACACGGTTCGCGCCACCACGCAACTCATGGCCGCGATGTTGCGGAACATCAAGGTGAACCACGCCGCCTGCGCGGCCGCCGCGAGCGACCCGGCATTGCTGGCGACCGACCTCGCGGATTATCTCGTCAAAAAGGGAATGCCGTTCCGACAGGCGCATCACGTGGTCGGCGCGGTGGTGGCGCTGGCGGAAAAAATTGGCAAACCGCTGAACCGGCTCACGTTCGCGGAATTGCAATCCGTGGACAAGGCCTTTGGCCGCGACGCGCTTGGCGTGTTCAATTTGCAACGCGCGATGGCCAAACGGAACCTGACCGGCGCCCCGGGAACCCGGGAGGTTGCGAAACAGCTGGCCAGGTGGCGGGCGCAGCTTTCTTGATTCCGTGAACGCGGCACTCAAAGAATTGCTGAAGCGAACGTCGCGCTCGTTTTATCTGACGTTGCGCGTGTTGCCGGCACCCGTGCGCCGGCAAATCGGCCTGGCCTATCTGCTCGCGCGCACCACCGACACCATCGCCGACACGGAAATTGTCCCGCCGGCGCAACGGCTCGACGCGCTGCACCAGCTGCGCGAACGCATCCGCGGCAAATCCGCCGCCCCCCTGAATTTGGGTGGACTCGCGAGGCAACAAGCCTCGCCAGCCGAGCGTCTCCTGTTGGAAAAGGTGGAAGACAGCCTCGCGCTGCTGCCACAACTTTCGCCGGCCGACCTGCAACGGGTCCGCGGTGTGCTGGAAATCATCATCGGCGGCCAGGAATTGGATTTGCAGCGATTTACCGGCGCCTCCGCCGAGAACATCCTCGCGCTCAAATCCGGCATCGAACTCGATGACTACACCTATCGCGTTGCCGGCTGCGTCGGCGAATTCTGGACCCAGCTGTGCCGCGCGCACCTGTTTCCGTACGCGGAACTGGAGGACGCAAAACTGTTCGGAGACAGCATTCGTTTTGGCAAGGGCCTGCAGCTGGTCAACATCTTGCGCGATCTGCCGGCGGATTTGCACAAGGGCCGTTGTTATTTGCCGTCCCTGGAATTGGACCAGGTTGGACTGATACCGTCCGTCTTGTTGTCGCCAGTCAACGAATCCCGATTCCGCCCGATCTACCACCGCTACCTCGACCTGGCGGAATCACATCTGCAGGCTGGCTGGAACTACACCCAGTCGCTGCCCCGCGGGCAGGTGCGTCTGCGGCTGGCCTGTGCCTGGCCGATTTTGATCGGCGCCAGGACGATTGAACGGTTGCGCGCCGCCAACGTCCTTGAACTGCGTCGAGGCATCAAAATTTCCCGCGGCAAAGTTCGCTGGATCATGCTGCGTTCGGTGCTGGTGTATCCGCTGCCCGGCGTGTGGCGAAAGCTGTTTGCCATGAGCCGGAATGCTATTGCATCCCGCGAAAAATTGAGGTAAGGAAAAGCCATGCGACTTTCCAAGTTTTACCCCGTGGTTTGCGCGGCGGCCTTTTGTACAAGCATCGCAGTTGTGCGCGCCGACGACAATCCTGCCCAGGCTGCCGCCCGCGCAGCGATGGAGGAACAGATGCGCGCGATGGACATGCAGTCGGCGGGCACAAATACGCAAGCGGCTGCACCCGCAGCTCCAGTCCAACCGGCTCCATCCGCCGCCGCCACACCTTCAACTCCGCCTCCAGCAGAAAATCCGCAGGCGCCGGCTGGCGCGCAAGCGGCTGCACCCGCAGCACCGGTCCAACCGGCTCCACCCGCCGCGGTCGCCACGCCTGCGACTCCCCCGCCAACGGAAAATCCGCAGGCACCGGCTGGCGCGCAAACGCCTGCGGCCGCAGAAACTCCGCCTGCGGCCATGCCTGCACCTGCGACATCTTCGCAGCCCGTTCAGCCCGCTGCCGCACCGCCCGCGTCCACGGCGCCACCGCCGGCAGTGGCGGTTACCCCCTCCGGTGGGACCGTGCAGGAGCCAACCAATCCGCCCCCGGCAGCGACCTTGCCGGCAACGACACCGCCCACGACGACTTCCGAGCCGATGGCTTCAAGTTCGGGGAATGGTTTTTTTGTCCCGGTGCCGCCACCTTCAGGCAGCAGTATGACACCGGGCGCGGCACTGGAGGAAAGCCTGCCGCCATCAACGGCCACTATACCCACAACCGCGCAAACCCCAACGCCGGTTGTCATCCAGCCTGTTCCCACGGAACCGTCGCAAAACAACAACAGCGCGGCCATCCCGGCGAGTCGATTGGGATTGCAACCGATGGTGGCGCCGCCGCTCCCGATTTCCGCCACGCAACAGGCGCAGCTCCAGGCTTTGCTTGAACAATACGACAACAACGCCATCTCGGCGGTGCAATATCAATCCGAGCGTGTCAAAATTCTGGCCGGACCCCGTTAGGAGCCGCCCGCTTTTCCGCCCGCCGGCTCCCGCCGGCTCCCGTCGGCGGGCTTTTTCTTTGCCACTCAGAGCCGCCAACTTTAGACTGGGCACGTCGTCATGCATGATTTTCGTTACCTCGGCAAAAAATTGTTCTGCGAAGGTGCCGCCGTGGACGCGCTCGCGCGCCGGTTCGGCACGCCGCTCTACATCTATTCGCAGCATACGCTGACGGACCATTTTCAAAAGCTCGACCGTGCCCTGGCGCCGGTGGAGCATCTCGTTTGCTTCGCGGTCAAATCCAATTCCAATCTTTCCGTGTTGCGCGTGCTCGCCGGGCTGGGCAGCGGGTTCGATATCGTAAGCGGCGGCGAATTGCGGCGGGTGATCGCGGCCGGGGGCGACCCGCGCCGGTGCGTGTTCGCGGGCGTGGGAAAAACGGGGGATGAAATTGAATTTGCGCTGCGGCAGAACGTTTATTCGTTCAATGCCGAGAGCGAGGCGGAGTTGCAGCGCATCCAGCGGGTCGCGGCGCGACTGAAGAAAATTGCGCCCGTCGCCGTGCGCGTGAACCCCGACGTCGAGGCGCACACGCACGCCAAGATCACCACCGGCACCTACGAGAACAAATTCGGCATCGCGTTCGAGCAGATCGAGGGTGTTTACGCCCGGGCAGCCCGGTTGAAAAATCTGCGTCTGCGCGGATTGCAGATGCACATCGGCTCGCAACTGACCAGCGTGGCGCCGTTTGAACAGGCGGTGCGCAAGGTCCGGCCGCTCGTGCGACGGCTGGTGGAAAAGTATAGCCTGGAATTCCTGAGCATCGGAGGCGGACTGGGCATCGTTTATCAGCCCGCGCTGGCGAGTGGTTCGCCCGGATGGTGGCGATCGTCCGCGGCGAAGGGCATTTTGACGCCGGCGAGTTACGCCGCGCGCCTGCTGCCGCTGTTGCAGCCGCTCGGCTTGAAAATCTTGCTGGAGCCCGGCCGTTTCATTTCCGGCAACGCGGGCATTCTGGTCACGCGCGTCGAATATGTAAAACGCACCGGCCGGAAGAATTTTGTGATCGTGGACGCCGCGATGAACGATTTGATCCGTCCGGCGTTCTACGACGCCTACCACGAAATCGTGCCGGTCACACGCCGGACCGGGCCCTCCGTCAAATCGGACGTTGTCGGCCCGATTTGTGAGTCGGGCGATTACTTTTGCAAGGACCGCCCGCTGCCCCGGGTGGGCGAGGGCGATTATCTGGCGCTGTTAAGCGCCGGCGCCTATGGGTTTGTGATGGCGTCAAATTACAATACCCGGCCGTTGGCAGCCGAGGTGCTGGTAAATGGCCAAAACGCCGCCGCCGCCCGGCCACGCCAGCCGGTCGAAGAAATTTGGTCGGGCGAGAAAATTGTGGCATGGTTAAGGTGATGTCGTGAATACGGAATATTCCATCGCTGCGCATTGGCCGGACGGTTTCGATGAAGCCGGGCTCCGCCAGTGGGCTGAGAATCTGCGCGCCCAGTTGCTGGCGCCGCAGGTCTCGCTGGGCCTTGTTTTCATGTCGCCGAAATTTTTTCCGCACGCCCGTCAGACGCTGGAAATTCTGCGCGTTCATGCCCGGATCCCATTGCTGGCGGGCTGTTCCAGCACCGGGTTGATCGCCGGGGCAAACGAAATCGAAGGCGCGTCCGGTTTCGTGCTGGCGCTTTTTTCCCTGCCGTGGGCGGAATTGAAGGGATTTCGTTTCACGCAGCAACAGGTCGAAGAGGCCCATGACGCGACCTATTGGCGTTTGGAAACCGGCGTCGAACTCAAGGACACCAACGGCTGGCTGGTGTTTATTGATCCGTTCCATCTTGACGCGGAAAGCTGGCTCCGTTCCTGGAACCAGACCTACGCCCCGCTGCCCGCGCTTGGCGGGCTGGCCAGCGGGGTTTTTTCCGACCAGACCACGCAGGTCTATTTGAACGGTGATGTTTTTGAAGATGGCGGCGTGGCCATTTCGGTGGGCGGCGGCGTGAAGCTGGCGAGCGTCATCTCCCAGGGCTGTACGCCCATCGGCGAAACCTGGACGCTCACGCGCGTTGAACATAATTTAATCCGTCAAATCGCCAATCGCCCCGCCTACGCCGTGCTGGCGGAGACGTTTCAAAAACTTCCTCCCGCCGAACAGCAAAAGGCCCGCGGCAACCTGTTCATCGGCCTTGTGGTCAACGAGTACCTCGAGGATTTTCATCGCGGCGACTTTCTCGTGCGCAACCTCATCGGGGGCGACCCGAACTCCGGAGTGTTATCCGTCGGCGCCATGCCCCGGGCGGGGCAAACCATGCAATTCCAGCGGCGTGACGCGGCGGCGGCGACCGAGGACATGAATGAACTCCTGGTCCGTGTCCGGAACCAGCTCGCCAGCACCGTCATTTACGGCGGTTGCCTTTGTTCCTGCAACGGGCGCGGCCAGAACCTCTTTGGCCGGCCGAACCATGACGCCGAGATGGTGCAACAACAGATCGGCCCGCTTGGCCTCGCCGGATTTTTTTGCAATGGCGAAATCGGACCGGTCGGTGAAAAGAATTTCCTCCACGGTTACACCGCCTCGCTCGCCCTGTTTGTGAAAAAGTAATCACAATTCGCGATTGCCTTTCGGCCCGCCGACACGTCATGCTCGCGGGAGAAATGGTTTCACCGGAAGAACAACCGACCGAATCGAGCGCTGCCGCGCCACCGCGAAGTCCGGGTGGCGGACGGCGGCGGGGCCACCGCGGCGGGCGCGGGCGCGGGCGCGGGCCACGCCCCTCCGCGCAAACCGCGCACCGGGATCAGCCCGCGGGCGCGCCTGCCGGGGAAACCGCCGCGCCCGGGCCTCAACCTCCAGCCGCGGTTCCGGCCGGGAAGGATGTTTCCGCCATCAGCCGGGCGGCTGATGAAGTGCGGCAGATTGTTGAATCACTCGAACAGGCCCTGGAACAAATGGAAGAAGTGCTGGAACTGGTCGAGCTGGCGGAACGCCAGAAATCCGGCGATGAGCGCGAAATTGACTCGCTGCGCCGGGCCTTGCAAAGAATCCAGCCACCGCGCCGCCACAAGGAGCCAACACACGAACCCGAACCCGGCGGCGACCCCGGTGGCGACTAAAACCCCTCCACCACCCGCGTCAGACGATGGTTTACGTAAAGAACGTTGCGGGAGCCGAACAGGGGTTTGCGCCGCTTCTCAATCCGCACCGGCCATCGCTCGGCGTCGCCAACCATGAAGTCAAAAACCTCGTGAATCGGCTCGTTTAAAAGGCGGGTGGCCCGGCGAACCGGCTTGTCGTCCACGCGGATGAGCAGGGTGCCGCAAAGCTGGTTGAAGTTAAATTCGACATGGTGTTTTTCCAATTCGCCCACTTCAAAAGAGAACTTCATAGATATACGTCTTGTGACTCTGGCTGCCGCGCAAATTTCATGCCGTCCCTGAAATTAAATGCGAGCGTCGCTTTTCGTGAAAATTTGCGGGTAAGAACAGGACCCGGATCCCATGGACACAGACAATGGCCGTGAAAACTGTCCCAAAACAATTCAGCCCCAATCCATTCCGTGGTCAGCGAAGCAGCCGGCGCAGTTCCTCCGATTGGTTCGTCGGCGGCTGGCACGCGGCACCGGTGCAAAGATAGGCCACCGCGCCGTTTTTGGCGGGTAAAGTCCTCACGAATTCCCCGACGGCGCCCGAATTTCCCTGAACAATTTTGTTCGGCCGATAGACCGAATGCGCCGCGCGCAGCAATTCCCGCGTCCCGGCATCCGCCGGGTTGCCGGCCACGACGACCCGCCGTGGTTCCTCCAGCCAGAAATCCACCGCCTGCAAGAGGAACGGCATGGCTTGCGGAAAGTTCTGCAACCGATGCGCGAATAATCGCAAGGTCGCTTCCGCCGGCCGCCGCAAATCTTCGCGGCCGGTGATGGCAGCAAGCTTCAACAAAGCCAGCGTGGCGACGGAATTGCCGGACGGCTCGGCGCCGTCGTAATCATCCTTCACGCGCAGAATCAAATCCTTGGCCTCGGCGGCGCCCTGCCAGAAACCGCCATTGGCCGCGTCGTAAAATTTCATAATCAACGCTTCGGCGAGCGCGACGGCGAAATCCAGCGGCTCGGGTTCCAGCGTGGCTTCATAAAGGTCAACCACCCCGGCCAGCAGGAACGCGTAGCCTTCGAGCAATTGCACCTGATCGCGCGCGCCGTCGCGCCAGCGATGAAACAACGTTCTGGTTTTTTTGTCCCACAATTTCTCCCGTAGAAACGCCAGATTTTTCTCAGCCGCCGCCCGATATTTTATTTCGCCGAGCACGACCGAGGCGCGTGCCATGGCGCCCAGCATCAGACCGTTCCAGGAGGCGAGGATTTTATCATCGAGCGGCGGGCGGATGCGCCGGTTACGCGCCTCCAGCATTCTGGCCCTGGCGGAAATGAACAGGTGTTTTTCAGCGCCGGTCAAATTTGCATCTGCCAGGTTCAGTACATTTTGTCCCGGCAGCGGGTGCGGATGGCTGTGGTCAACAAAGTTCCCGTTTTCGGTGATGCCGAAACCGCGGACCACCACATCGAATTCCCCGACGGTCAACAACCGGGAGAGTTCATCTTTCGTCCAGCAGTAAAATTTCCCCTCATGGCCTTCGCTGTCGGCGTCCTCGGCGGAATAGAAGCCGCCGTCGGGATGGGTCAGGTCACGCAAAACGTAGTCGAGAATGTCGCGCGCGATGTCGGCGAACGGGGTTTCCGCCCCGGCGTCCGGCGTCGGGGCGGTGGAAACCAGATGCGCGTCGAGATAAAGCTGCGCGAGTTGGGCGTTGTCATAAAGCATCTTTTCAAAATGTGGCACCCGCCATTCGGCATCCACCGCATAGCGTGCGAATCCACCACCCAGTTGATCGCGAATGCCGCCGGCCGCCATGCGCTCGCACGTGTGCAAAACCATCCGCACGGCTTCGTCGTCGTGAAAGCGGCTGGCGCAACGAAGCAACAACAGCGGGACACTGGGTTGCGGAAATTTCGGCGCCCCGCCGAACCCGCCGTGGCGCGGGTCGTAGGCCGACTTAAAAACGGTTGCGGCGTGGCGCAAGGCGTCCGCCGTCAGCACGAGATTGGAAATCGTCGCGCCGGCGTTGGCCGTCGCCAGCCGCGCTTGAATTTCATCGGCGGAGTCCGTGAGCTCACCCCGGTGTTCCCGCCACAGTCCGGCAATCTGGCGAAGCAACTGCAGCAACCCCGGCCGACCGTGACGGTTGTCCGGCGGGAAATAGGTGCCGCCGAAGAATGGTTTCAAATCCGGCGTCAGAAAGAGATTGAGCGGCCAGCCGCCGCCACCGGTGGTGGCCTGGACGAACGTCATGTAAATCTTGTCCACGTCCGGACGTTCCTCGCGGTCCACCTTGACGCTGACGAAATGATGGTTGAGAAAGCCGGCAATCTTTTCGTCCTCGAACGATTCGCGTTCCATGACATGGCACCAATGGCAGGTGGAATAGCCGATGCTCAGAAAAATCGGCTTGTTTTCCGCGCGCGCCCGGGCAAAGGCCTCGTCGCTCCAGGCGAACCAGTCCACCGGATTGCGGGCGTGCTGGAGCAGATAGGGCGATTTCTCGAGGGCCAGACGGTTGGTGCGTTCGACGGCCATTCGCCGAAAGATAGGATGCGGCGGAAGCGGCGGCAAAATTAAAGCGAGGCCAATTTTACGTCGTCAGCCGGGCACGGTTGCGCTAGACTGACGGCATGTTATCCGCCAAACCCTGGCGTTGGGAAATGGTCATCTGGTTTTGCGCGGCGCAGTTGGTCAGTCTATGCCTGGGACTGACCATCATCGGGTTGCTGCAAAAGGCCGGGTTCGCCGCGTTTGAACCGCCGTCGGGGCCCGGTGCGGTGTTGCTCGGCACGCTGGCTTTCCAGGGCATGACGTGGGTGTTGATTTTCATTTTTTTGCGGCTGCATCAAGTGACCTGGCGCGACGCGTTTGGCTGGCACGGGTCGGAATTCAACCGCGCCTGGTTTCCGGCCGTGACCGTGGTGATTGTTTTTTTGCCGCCGGTGGTGTTACTGTTGCAATCCGTGTCCATTCTCACGCTCACCAAAATGGGCTGGCCGCCCGAGGCGGAGACCGCCGTGACGGTGCTGACCAGCGCCAAGACATGGTGGTTGCGTGCTTACCTGGGCCTGTTCACCGTGGTCATCGCGCCGGTGGCCGAGGAATTTATATTTCGTGGCATGTTGTATCCGTTCGTCAAGCAGCTCGGCCGTCCGCGCCTGGCCTGGTTGGGGGTCAGCTTTCTGTTCGCCTTGATCCATTGGGATGCGGCGGCGTTCGTGCCGTTGTTCCTGCTGGCGCTCGTATTGACCTGGCTCTACGAAAAGACCGACAATTTGCTCGTGCCGATCGGGGCGCACGCGTTCTTTAATGCGGTGAATCTCCTCCTGCTCGTTCTTTTTCAAATCGAACTTAGACCGGGGCCAACGTGAACGAGTTTGAACTCATCGCCAGATTGACCAAGAGGCTGCCCGCCAATCAAACCGTCGTGACCGGCGCGGGCGACGATTGCGCCGTGTTGGATTTCGGCCTGCCGGACAAACTATTTCTGTTCAAAACCGACGCCGTCGTGGAAGGCGTCCATTTCGGCAAAGACACGCCGCCGGCAAAAATCGGCCGCAAGGCGCTCGCGCGCTGCCTCAGTGACATTGCGGCCATGGCCGGAACACCCGCCGCCGCGGTGGTCACCCTCGGACTGCCGGAATCTTTCAAACCGGAAGCCATTGAAACCGTTTACGACGGCATGAGCGGCCTCGCCAACCAGCACGGCGTGGCCATTGTCGGCGGCGAAACGACGGCGAACCCGGAATGCCTTTTTATCTCGGTGGCCCTCTTGGGAACCGTCGGCCGGGACAAACAAATCCTCCGTTCGACCGCCGAAGCCGGCGACGCCATTTTCGTGACCGGTGAGCTGGGCGGTTCGTCCGCCGGCAAGCATCTAGATTTTGAACCGCGCCTGGCCGAGGCCCACTGGCTGGCGGAGCATTTCCCCGTTCACGCCATGATTGATCTGAGCGACGGACTGGCCGGCGATTTGCGCCATATTTTGGATGCCAGCGGGGTTGGCGCGGAGCTTTTGAAAACGGCCATTCCCATCAGCCGGGCGGCGAAGGCAGGCGCGCGCGGAAATCCATTCACGAAAACAGCGTTGACCGCCGCGCTCGCCGACGGCGAAGATTTTGAATTGTTGTTCACGGTGGCGGCCGGTGACGCGGTGAAATTGCTGGATGCCTGGAAGCAACAATTTCCCAAGCTGCGCCTGAGCTGTATCGGCAAGATCAACCCGGGCGCCGGCGTCACCCTTCGCGACCAGAATGGCGTGCGACCGCTGACGGCTCATGGCTACGTTCATTTCGCATAATCCGGCAGAGACGCAATCGCTCGGCGAATCGTGGGGACGCGCGGCGGAACGCGGGCGGGTGATCGCGTTGTCGGGCGATTTGGGCGCGGGCAAGACGGAACTGGTGAAAGGCATTGCCCGCGGACTGGGAGCCACGGCGCGCGTCCATTCGCCGACGTTCACGCTGGTGAACGAATACGGCGGCGGGCGGTTGCGGTTGTTTCATCTGGACCTGTACCGGCTTGAGCTGCCCGGGCAAATTGTGGCGGCGGGGCTCGAAGAATTTTTGCAACCCGACGGCGTGACGGTGATTGAATGGGCGGAAAGACTGTCGAAGGTCAAAGGCCGCAAGCCGGGTGCCGGTAAAAACTGGCTGCGGGTGGAGTTTGAGATCATCGGCGAGACGGAACGAAAAATTGTTTATGACGATTCTGGCGCTTGAATTTTCGTCGGCTCAACGCAGCGTGGCCGTCGTGCGCCCGGGCCGCCCGCAAACTTCTTCGGAAGCCGTTGAAACCGGCGCGGGCGGAACGAATGCCTTTCGCCTGGTTGAAAAAGCCCTGGCCGGGGCAAAAGTCGAGCGTGAACAAATCGAGTGGCTGGCCGTCGGATTGGGTCCCGGTTCCTACACGGGCGTTCGCGTGGCGATTTCGGTCGCGCAGGGCTGGCAACTGGCACGCGGGGTGAAATTGCTGGGCATTGGCAGTGGCGAATGTCTGGCGGCGCAGGCCCAGGCGGAAAAAATATTTGGCCGGGTAAACGTGGTGATCGATGCGCAGCGGAACGAATTTTACCTGGCAGCATACGACATTTCACCGGAGGGATGGACGGAAATTGAGTCGCTGCGAATCGTGCCGTTGGCCGGACTCCAAACGCGCGCCAACGCCGGTGGCATCTGGGCCGGTCCGGAAATCACCCGGTGGCTGCCGGAAGGGAAAAGCCTGTTTCCGGCGGCGTCAACCCTGGGACGGCTTGCCGCCGGGCGAAACGACTTCGTGCGTGGCGACAACTTGACCCCGATTTACCTGCGGGAGACAAAATTCATCAAAGCGCCCCCGGCCGTGCAGATTCTCAAAATGAGCCAATCGGGCCCGTTTGGCGTCCCACCGGATTAACGCGGTTGCCTGCCGATTTTGTCATATTTCCAGGTAACGGTAACAAAGGGCGGAACCAACCCATTGACAGCACGGCGGATAGGTATAATCGAACGGCCGAATAGTGGTATAACGCTTGCTGTATTTTGACTCACAACAGGCAATTGGCCTCATTTCAAAATAACGCGTTAATCGATTATGGTGACGAGCATTAAGAAAGCCGCCCGGTCAAAGGGCAGTGCGGCATTTACCCTGGTGGAAGTAGTGGTGGCCATCGGCATTTTGGTGTTGGCGATGTCAGGGATGATTTACGGCTATGTGCAAACCAACTATCAGGCCGAATGGAGTTCGATGTCGCTGGCCGTTCAAGCCTTGACCGTTCAATCAGTTGAACAGGCCCGAGCGGCGCAATGGGATGTTTATTCGTCCTCCGCCAACGGAGGAACCAATCAATTTGCCGTGGGCAACACCACGAATATATTCATCAACGCGATTGTGCTTCCCTCAACCGGCGGATCACTGGGTGGCACAAACGGAACACTGACCGTCACAAATATTCTGAAAATCACCTCCATCACCACCATTCCGGCAGTCTGCCAGATTCGCTCCGATTCCACGTGGTACTTTCCACGCACTGGAAAATGGTTCACGAACACCGTAATTACTTATCGCGGGGGAAGCTAATGAAACCACTGTCAAACAGCTCGTCGCAAAACGCATCGGTCAGGGCCATGAACATCCGGGCGTTCACCCTGGTGGAGCTGATGGTCACCATGGCCATTTTTATGCTTCTGGTGCTGTCGATGGTCGGAGTGCAAATCTTTGGGTTCAAGATGAACACGCTCACGACCAGCAAGTTGAAGGCCACGGCCTTCAGCCTCAAGGCCCTGGACCAGATCCAAACCCAGGTCCGTGGCGCCAGCACGGTGGTGGTTGGAAACGGAAGCAGCCTGGCGTCGTTCACGAGCACCGGCACGTCCGGCACCGCGTTGCTCATCTCGCTTCCCACCGGAGGGAACAATCTTCTCTATCTGTCCACCAACACCGGTGCGCTCTACGAGATTTTTGGCGCCAACAACCAGCAGATGACCGTGGCCTCCAACCTCACCAACCAGGTGTTGTTTCAAACGGTGGATTATCGCGGTACCAACATTTCATCCACCGGCCTGGGACATTATGCCATCAAGATGACCTTGAATTTTTTCCAACAGGCCTATCTGGTCCCCACCAACGTTTACGAATACTACACCTTCCAAACGGAGATGACTCCCCGCTCGCAAAATTGAAATTTGCCCACGTCAAATAAACCACGGAGACAGCCATGAAAATTGCACGTAAACTTTTTCGCCCATGCGTCCAGGGTTATGCCCTTTTGATGACGATGATCTTCATCGGCGTCGCGCTGTTGTTACTGGTCAGCGTCATGAATTGGAGCAACAGCAGCGCCAAACAAACGGAACGGAACAATTTGTTCGGCATGGGCTCGGCCGCCGCCGAGGCCGCGACCGAGCGCATGATTGCCCAGATGACGTTTGATTTTTTTAACCAGCAATTTGCGTCCGGGAGCAATTTTTATACGACCAACAGCATCAACCTGCTTCCCATAACCACAAACTGGCCGGTCAAGTTCACCTTCAGCAATCCTTCGAACAGCAGTCCAACCTATGTGAGTGTCAACCCTATTAACTGGACCACCAACTGGGGAACCCTGTTCGCCACCAACTATTCGGGGATGCATGCTTACATCGCCAATTGCACCGTTATTTCCACCGCCACCGCCTCCAATCAACCCTATAGTGTTCCCGCGACGGTCCAGCAAACCTTTGAACTGGCGTCCATCCCCATCTTCCAGTATGCCATTTTTTACGACCTGAACATGGAGATTGATCCCGGCGCCACCATGACCGTGACCGGCCCGGTTTACTCCAATGGCGGCATTTGGTCCGGATCAACCGTTTTGACGTTCAATTCCACGGTCAGTGCGGCCGGAAACATCTATAATACCAATTCGGATCCTTTTGCCACGAATTACACCGGCAGCGGTGCCTCCTCTTATCTCGTTTCCTCGAATATCAGCCAGGACACCCTGGCCATGCCCATTGGTCAGACCAATGATCCCACGGCTATCCGGGCATTGTTGAACCTGCCACCCGCCGGCACCGCTCCATATTCAAGCACCGGCCAATTGTATTTTATCAACCAAACCGATTTAATCGTTTCCAATTCACCCGGTGGCACCATTTCAGCCTATCTTCAGGATTCGAACAATGTCACGCCCCTGACCTATATCCCCCCGGATGTGACAAAATCCATCACCAACCTGCTTTACAGTTACACCACCAACACCTCCAAGACTGTCACGACAAATTGGAACAGTGGTCACACTAAAATAACCGGTTATACCACCAATACCGTCACCACCGTGATCACCAACACCACGGCCAACATTACGGTGACCAACTTTTACTCGTTTGCGACCAACACCACATTCTATGATTACCGCGAGGGAAAGACCGTTGCCGCCGTTCAGCTCAACGTGGGGGCACTGACCAACTGGATGGTCAGCACGAACGGCAGCACGCTTAACACTCAACTCTACAACGACACCGGGCATTATATTGATTCGGTCTATGTCTATAACAATGCCCCGTCCAGCAGCTCCAGCCTCCCCGCCGTACGCATGGCCAATGGCTCCGTGTTGCCGACCCAGGGGCTGACCGTGGTTACGCCCGATCCACTCTATGTGCTGGGCAATTACAATGCCAGCGGCACATCGCTCAATAACGGCACCAACGTGGCCAATACCGCTCCCGCCGCGCTTTTCGGCGACTCCATTACCGCCCTTTCCACCAGTTGGAATGATAGTTACACCTCGAGCACCGCTCTGAGTTCGCGCAATCCTGGCGCTACCACTGTCAACGCCGCAGCATTTGAAGGCATTGTTCAGACTTATGGCGCCAATTACAGCGGTGGTGTCGAAAACTTTATTCGTTTGCTGGAAAACTGGAGCAGCTCCACGACCCTGACCTATAACGGCTCCATCGTCGTCATGTTCCCCAGCCAATACGCAACCAACAAATGGCAGGCAACCGGCAATTATTACAATGCCCCCCATCGCGCCTGGGCCTTTGACCTTAATTTCCAAAGTAACAACGGACTGCCACCACTCACTCCAACGGTCACCAAGTATCTTCCGTCAAACGTGGAGTGTTTATTGACCCGGGTTGCAGGAAAGCGAAAACCTGCTTCCGCCGGATTATTTGCACTGGTATGCTGGGAGCGTGAGAGCCGCCATTCTTCACGGCCGGGAACATATTCAAATCGAGGACGTCGCGCCGGCGCCGCTGAAACCCGGTGAAGTCCGTGTCCGCATCGAAGCCACGCTCACCTGCGGCACCGACCTGAAGGTTTTCAAGCGCGGATATCACGCCAAGATGATCGTGCCGCCCGCCGCGTTCGGGCACGAGCTGGCCGGCGTCATTTGCGAAACGCACAACCCCCGGCCCAAAACCCGGGGTTGGGACTGGAAAATCGGCGACCGCGTCGTGGCGGCTAATTCCGCGCCGTGCGGCCGCTGCTTCCACTGCCGGGAAGGCCAGGAAAACCTCTGCGAACAGTTGTTGTTTCTGAACGGCGCTTACGCCGAGTCCATCGTCATTCCGGCGCGGCTTGTGCAAAAAAACCTGCTGCGGCTTAAACCGGAAACCGATTTTCGCGACGCCGCGCTCGTTGAACCGCTGGCTTGCGTCGTCCAGGGAGTGGAAGACACAAAACTGCGCGTCGGACAGAACGTCCTCGTCGTCGGCGCCGGTCCCATTGGTTTGATGTTCGTCGCGCTGGCAAAAAATCTTGGCTGCCACGTGACCGTGGCCGGGCGGCGCGCGGTGCGCTTGAAAGCCGCACAGCGGCTTGGGGCGGAACAGGTCATTGACGTTGGCGACGGCCGGGAATTGGCTGCCCAAATCCGTGGGGCGGCCCCGACGCGTTTCGATGCCGTGATTGAAGCGGTCGGCAAACCGGAAACGTGGGAGGCCGCCGCGCAGCTCGTGCGCAAAGGCGGCACGGTAAATTTTTTCGGCGGCTGCCCGGCCGGCGCCAAAGTGTCATTCCCCACGGAATTGATTCATTATTCCAGTCTCACCCTCCTGGCGAGTTTTCATCATACACCGCGTACCATCCGTCGCGCCCTGGACTTTATCGAAGCCGGGGTGGTCCGCGCGCGGGATTTTGTGGACGGCGAATGTCCGTTGAGCCAACTGCCGGAGCTGTTCAAGTCGATGGCGGCGGGCCATCACGCCATTAAAACCCTGATCCGCGTCCAGGAATGAAGCGGGAGGGGCGGCAGGTTGCCGTCTCAAAATCAGCGCCGCCAGTACGGCGGCGGCCCCGGATTATTTCAGAAAATCCTCCAAAACCCGGTGCAGTTGTTTCAAATCCGGCCGATTCACGTACATCATGTGGCCGGCTTCAAAGGTGGCGTAGGTGATGTTCGTGCGGTAGGCCGGGTCGAGCGGCATGTGGTCGAGCGCATAACGCACCGTGTCCGGAGGGCAGACCAGGTCCCGCATCCCCCCCAGCACCAGCACACGCATGTAGGGATTCTGGTTCATCACGGACGCCAGCTGGTCGCTCACGTTCGGGTAATCGTTATGCGCGCCGTAATTCCACGGCTGCACGCCGGCAATGATTTCGTAGGGCAAATCGTCTTCAAACTTTAATTCCTCGCGGACATAAGCATTCATCGCCGCCGCGAACGGTCCGTAGGTCGCCGCATAGGACGGATCGAAATCAGGATACGGCGAGGCCGGGTCATCGTCACGCCCGGTAATGCGCGCGTCGTAGGCGCCGAGGATCAAGCCCTCATCATGCAACAACTGTTTGCGAAAGAGGCCACTGTCAATCCGCAGATGGTTGTCTTCGACCACCTGGGGTTTCAAGCCGGTGAGCCGCGTGAGTTCGGCGACGATTTTTTTACGCTCATCGTCGGGCAGGGCCGCGCCCTGTTGCAGGGCGGAGGCGTATTCACCCCCGGCGAATTCGCGGGCTTCGGCCTGCGCCTTGGGCAAATCCGCCTGCAAATCCGGCGGCAGCTTGTTGAAGTAAAAGGCCGTGGCCGTGTAGTTGGGCAGGAAAAGTTCAAACGGCAGGTCATTGCCCGCTCCGTTGTCAATGGTCGCGAAATCCAATACGCCCGATACCAGAACCAATCCATTAAGATACATGCCGTACCTTGAACGCAGGCGCTCCGCCAGCCCCGCGGCACGAAAGACCCCGTAACTTTCGCCGCAGAGATATTTCGGCGAGAGCCAGCGTTCATGCCGCGTCGTCCAAAGCCGGATGAATTCACCAACGGACTCCAGGTCGGCGGACTGGCTGAAAAACTGGTCCGCCTTTTCATCCTTGGTTGCGCGGCTGAAACCCGTGGCCACCGGGTCGATGAAAACCAGATCGCTGCCGTCCAGAATCGAATACGGATTGTCCGCCAGACTGAAGGGCGGTTTGGGCAGGGTGCCGTCCTCGTTCATCTTCACGCGGCGCGGACCCAGCGCGCCGAGATGCAGCCACACCGAGGAAGAACCCGGACCGCCGTTGAAACAAAACATCACCGGCCGCGTGGCGGCATCGGCTTGACCCGTGCGCGTGTAAGCGACGTAAAATACCGAGGCACTCGATGTGCCATCGGGCTTGAGAATGGGCAGCATGCCGGTTTCGGCCACGTAGGTCACTCGTTGGCCGGCAATCACCACCGTGTTGGTGGTAAGCACCGGTTGGTGCGTTGCGTCGGGAATGGTGGCCAGTTCGGATTTTTTCGGAGCCGCATTGGTTTCTTCGGCAGGGGCATTCGTCTTGGTCATCTCCGCCGCGCCGACGTTGACGGCCAGTCCGGTAAGCAAAAGCCAGGATAGTGCTTTCATTTGCATGTCCGATTTTTACAGCCCAACCCCCCTTCGGCAACCCTTTATCCAGCCTGTGCAGAATTGGCGAGCAAGCTTCCCCAAAAGGCAGCTTGCCGAAATGGTGAAGTATTATTAGATATTTTAAGTTTTATACGTTTTTTACGCGGCTCGGTTAATTCACAAAAGCAAGGGTTGAATGGAAATAGCGGAGAAGGTTGGCCAGGGCAGCTTCGGTTTTGCGGGCGCATCGGGCAAAGCGCGGGTTTCAATTGTGCTTATTCCGAAAAGCTTTCCGCGGAGAGGTTTTATCCATTTCCATCCAAACACTCCAAACACCCTAAACCATCAAACCCAAAACGCGAAAAAATGAAAACCAGAAATTCGTTCATTTGCGGCGTGGCACTGTTTCTCGGCGCGGCATTGTTCTCCGTTCAAGCGCAACTGTCACTCAGCGGCACCAACTACACCCAAAACTTCGACGCCATCAGCAATGGCCTGCCCACCGGCTGGTCGGTCAGGCTCAGTGCCACGGCAACCAACCTGGGAACCAACGTGGATTTTCCGGCCGCACCCAAGACCTGGGGAGATCCCAAGGGCGAATTTGGCAATTGCGCCTCCACCCGGAGCGACGCCGGCACGAATTTTAACGGCAGCGAACCCACCGGCACCCAGACCAATTGCCTCAATCGCGCGCTGGCCGTACGCCAAACCGGCTCTTTCGGCGATCCCGGGGCCGCCTTTGTGTTGCAGTTGGCGAACACCATTGGCCTGAGCAACCTCACCTTCAGCCTGGACCTCTGCCTGTTGAAAACCAACGGATACATCACCACCTGGACCATTCAATCTGCCGTTGGCAATGCACCCGTTTCCTTCACCACCTTGGGGACCTATACCAATTCAACTGTCTTTGGCGCGACGACTCAAACCTACAATCTTGGCACGAATGCCAACAACCTGTCCTCGAATGTTTGGATTCGCATCGCCGCCCTGTCGGCGGCGGTCGGTTCAAACTTGCGCGCCACTTTCGGCATCGACAACTTTTCCCTGTCCTGGAAGGCGAATGGCACCCCGGCCACTCAGCCGGCCATCACCGGCATCATCCTCACCAACGGCAGCGTACAAATCGATTTTACCGGCGATACCGGCGACGGCCCGTCCGCCTTCAGCTTGCAATGCGCCGGCCAGTGTCCGAGCGCGTACGGCGATGCCGGTGCAACCATCACACAAACCAGTCCGGGGCATTTCCGCGCCGTATGCGGGAAGAACAGCTCGCAACAATTTTACCGGATCAAACGGCCGTGATCCGTGGAATTATTCGCCGATGATTTTCACCAGCACGCGCTTGCGGCGGCGACCGTCAAATTCACCGTAAAAAACCTGTTCCCACGGGCCAAAGTCGAGTTTGCCTTGGGTGATGGCGACAACCACCTCGCGCCCCATGATCTGGCGTTTCAGGTGCGCGTCGGCGTTGTCCTCGCCGGTGCGATTGTGCTCGTATTGTGATGTCGGTGCGTGGGGCGCCAGTCTTTCGAGCCAGCTGTCATAATCGTGCAACAGCCCGTCTTCGGCATCATTTACGAACACTGACGCCGTTATGTGCATGGCATTGACGAGGCAAAGCCCTCTTGCACGCCGCTTTTTCGCACCAACACCTTGATCTGGCCCGTGATATTGAAGTCATCGCGGCGATGCGCTGTCTCAAACCAAAGATGCCCGGTCAAACTCTTCATGCCCGCTTCAAATCGCCGCCGCGATCACGTCGCCCATCTCGCGCGTGCCGAGCTTGCGGGCGCCGGCTTCGTTGGGATTGAAAATATCACCGGTGCGGTGGCCGGCTTCAATGACCCGGGCCACGGCGCCTTCGATGGCCGACGCCGCGTCATTCATCCCGAAGCTATGGCGCAACATCAGCGCCGCCGACAAAATCTGCGCGATGGGATTCGCCAGGTTTTTGCCCGCGATGTCCGGCGCGGTGCCGCCGGCGGGCTCGTAAAAACCGAACGTCGTTTCGCCGCTCGTTGCACCCAGGCTCGCACTGGGCAACATGCCGAGGGAACCGGCCAGCGCCGCCGCTTCATCGCTTAAAATGTCGCCGAACATGTTTTCGCACAACATCACGTCAAACTGTGCCGGCATGAGCATGAGTTGCATGGCGGCGTTGTCCACAAACATGTGTTCCAGCGCCACGTCCGGATGATTTTTGCCAATGCGCGTAACGACGTCCCGCCACAGCACGCCGTTTTCCAGCACGTTGGCCTTGTCGATGCTGGTGACCTTTTTCCGGCGCAACCGCGCCGTTTGGAACGCGACCCGGGCGATGCGCTCGATTTCCGGCGTCGTATAGACCATCGTATCAATCGCCCGTTGGCCGCCGGCGACGTCCTCGGTTTTCTTCGGCTGCCCAAAATACATGCCGCCGGTCAACTCGCGCACCACGAGGATGTCAATGCCGTCACCCTGCCGTTCCGGCCGCAAGGGACACGCCTGCGCCAGCGCCTTCGGCAACCGCACCGGCCGGAGATTGGCGAACAAACCGAACTCCTGGCGAAGGCGCAGCAAGGCGGCGCGCTCGGGGCGTTCCTCCTTGGGCAGGGTCGGGTCCCGGTCGGGCAACCCGACCGACCCGAATAAAATGGCATGAGATTTTTTGCACAGCGCGAGCGTGGCCTCCGGCAGCGCCCGGCCCGCCGCATCAATGCCCGCCCAGCCCACCGGGGCTTCGGCGAGGTCGAGCTGGAAACCGAATTTCTTTTCCGTGACGCGCAACACCTTGACCGCCTCGCGCATCACTTCCGGCCCGATGCCGTCGCCGGCCAACGCGGCAATGTTGAACTGCTTCATGATTCTGGAACCGTGATGCTACGGTTTTGGCGCGCGGTGACAACGGAATTTTACGCGCTCGACATTTCGCGGTGGGAATTCAAAATCCGCGCCATGGCTTTGCCTTACAAGGTCGCCACGCTGCTTTATTGCTTCAACGCGCGGGACGCGGTGCTGTTGCTGGAACGCGCGCAGGAACCGAACCGCGGATTCTGGAGCCCCTGCGGCGGCAAGTTGAAAATGGGCCTCGGTGAATCGCCTTATGCCTGCGCCTGCCGGGAAGCGGGGGAGGAACTGGGCATCGGCATCCGGACTGCGGATTTGCATTTGACCGGCTTGGTCAGCGAACGCGGTTATCAAGGCCGGACGCATTGGCTGATGTTTCTGTTTGAAGTGAAGGTGAAGGTGAACGCACTGCCACCGCCGCACGCCGAAGGGCGGTTTCAGTTTTTCCCGCGGGCGATGCTGGCCTCGTTGAAAATTCCCCAGACCGACCGCGAACAAATCTGGCCCTGGTTCTGGCAGCATCGCGGCGGCTTTTTTGCGGCGCATTGCCATTGCCGCCCGGATGGGCGTAACGAGTGGACCCTCGAAGAGTCGAACGTCGAGGGCCGGGGGTCGAGGGCCAAAAAGAATTTTCCCGGCACAACGCGTCGTGCGCCCGGCCCTCGACCCTCAACCAGCGGCTGACTTATGGACGAACCTGTCATCGACCTGCACAGCGATGAATATTTCATGGGCGAGGCGCTGCGCCAGGCGGCCAGGGCTTGCGAAGCGGGCGAGGTTCCGGTCGGCGCGGTCATCGTGCGCGAGGGGCGCGTCATTGCCCGGGCGTTCAACCAGGTCGAACTGCTCAAGGATGCGACCGCGCATGCGGAAATGCTGGCCCTCACCCAGGCGGAGGAGGTCATGGGCGACTGGCGGCTGACCGATTGCACGCTTTATGTCACGAAAGAGCCGTGTCCGATGTGCGCCGGGGCGATCGTGCACACGCGGCTGGCGCGCGTGGTGTTCGGCGCGAGCGACGCGAAGGCGGGCGCGGCCGGCAGCGCGCTAAACCTGTTGCAGTTTCCCACGCTGAACCATCGTTGCGAAATCACCCAGGGCGTTTGCGAGGCGGATTGCCGCGCGCTGTTGCAAAACTTTTTCGCGGCACAACGGCTTTTACCGAAACCCAGGAACGTCCCCGACGTTCCCCGGGAACGGCAGGAATGAAATGCCGGTTGTTCCTGGAATCAATGGCGATCACGGATGGCATCGGATTCAGCCATTCGCAACGGACCGGCACGCCCCAAAAAACGAGGCATCCCAACGGGATGCCTTGTGAATGTTTGAATTGTAAAAATGAAACCGTTTATTGCGGGAAATTGTACCACATCGTGACAATCCCCATGCTGTTGGTAGCCTGCTCCAGGGCGCTTACCAGGCTTGCCGGGGTTTCCTGCTGCGCACTTCCGTCGGCAATACCGACATTGCCCGCACCCAAGTGCAGGTCCCCCTGAGTATAGGACCAAGTTGGAAATGAATAACCCGTCGGTACAGCAACCGAGGTACCTTGTATTGGAGCGGCACCATCCACGTTACCATTGCCTGAGCCGCCCAACATTTGTGTGAGATTGGCAGTGGTACAAATATTGCGATCGCCCGTCAGGAGTGACTGGGGCTGGGTATCAATGGCATCACCGCCGACAAAGTAACTGATATAAGTGTAACTTTGAGCATTTGCCTTTACCGGTGGATTACCGGGAGGATTTTGAATGAACTCCGTATCGAAATTTGTGGCTGCGGTGCTGCGAACGCCGTCTGACGGACAGTTAATGAGTTTGGGATCACTGACGTCATTCGACATGACTGCAAAAACCATCGCCGGGCTGTAGGTAGCAGTTATCGTCGTGGCTCCCGCGCTATTAACATACTCCTTGGCCCCGCCACTGGAATTGGGAATCGTCATGGGATATCCGTTGTTATCGTCCCCCCAAACCCGGAAGGCAATGCCCAGTTGCCGGAGATTGCTGACGCAACTGATGCGTTGCGCCTTGCGTTTGGCCGCGGCCAGCGCCGGCAGCAACATGGCCGCCAGAATGGCGATGATGGCGATCACGACCAGCAGTTCAATCAGGGTGAAAGCCTTTTGTCGTTTCAGAATTCTTTTCATAACTTGACTGGATGTTTGTTTTTCGTTCGAGAGTGACAGTTGACCAAAATTATCGGAATTGCACAGACTGTCAACACACTTTACGGAAAAATCTTTAGCACTGGCGGTGCCAAATAAAATAATTGCAAAACCGCCTTGAAAATCGAATTCCGCGGAACCAAACCCCGGTTGCGCGCAAAATTTTCACGCAACGCGCGTGAAAACCACGCGCCGGCACGCGTCCGGACCGGCTAAAATCTCATTTACAGCCGCGCGTTCATCGCAAACACTGGCCAACCCGATGGCTGAATCAAAAGAAAATGTCCTGATGGAAAAAATCGTGTCGTTGTGCAAACGACGCGGGTTCATTTACCCATCCTCCGAGATTTACGGCGGCATCAATGGCTTTTGGGACTACGGCCCCCTGGGCGCGGAACTCAAGCGCAATGTCAAAGAACTCTGGTGGAACGCCATGACCCGCCAGCGCGACGACGTGGTCGGCCTGGAAGCCACCATCATCATGTCGCCGCAAATCTGGAAGGCCAGCGGCCACGTGGACACGTTCAGTGATCCCATGATTGACTGCAAAACCTGCCAGGGACGGTTCCGCGCCGACCAGACTCACGAAATCCCCTGCCCGCAAAAGCCCAGCAAGATGGTTTCGGAGTGCCACGGTGAAAAAACTCCTCCGCGCGCATTCAACCTGATGTTCCAGACCTACGTCGGCCCGGTGCAGGACGATTCAGCCATCGCTTATCTCCGTCCCGAAACCGCGCAGGCAATCTTCGCCCAATTCAAGAACGTGCTCGAAACGTCCCGGCAAAAGGTCCCGTTTGGCATCGCCCAGGTGGGCAAGGCGTTCCGCAACGAGGTCACGCCGCGCAATTTCACCTTCCGCTCACGCGAATTCGAGCAGATGGAACTGGAATTTTTCATCAAGCCGGACGAAGTCGTTGAAGCCATTAGCGGGAACATTGCCACCCCAACTTCCAACTCCCAACTTCCAACTCCCAAACCCGACTGGGGTTGGGAAGCATGGCACAAATACTGGGTGGAGGAACGCCTCCGGTTCTATGAAAGCATCGGTTTGCCGCGAAACACGCTGGTGTCGTATTGGCAAAAGCCGGAGGAACTGGCGCATTACGCCCGGGCATGTGTGGACATTCTGTTCACCTTCCCGTTTGGCACGCAGGAGCTGGAAGGCATCGCGGCCCGCAGCGATTTCGATCTCTCGCAGCACGAACGCTTTTCCGGCAAGCCGCTGGGCGTGTTCGATGAGGAACTCCGCGCCGCCTGGGGCAAATTGCCGAAGGAAAAGCAGGACGAACTCTGGCGGCGCTATTACGCAAACCGCAAAAAATATCTGCTCAGAATGGGCGTGGCGGAGGAACCGGCCGCCCAGGACGCCACCGAGGATGCCAACGGGCTGGCGAAGGGCCAATATATTCCGCACGTCATTGAACCCTCGGCGGGGGTGGATCGTCTCATTCTTGCCTTGATTGCCAACGCTTACAGTGAAGACCAGATGCCGGACGAGAAAGGCAGGCTGGAGACGCGGGTGGTGCTGAAATTTCATCCGCGGGTCGCCCCCATCAAGGCGGCGGTGCTGCCCTTGCTCAAAAACAAGCCCGAACTCGTGAAGCAGGCGCAGGCCGTGCGCGACCGGCTGCGTCCCTGGATGAATGTGTATTACGACGATGCGGGCGCCATCGGCCGCCGCTACCGCCGCCAGGATGAAGCCGGCACGCCGTTCTGCATCACGATTGACTTTGACACGCTCGGCGAGAAGCCGGAGCTGAAGGACACGGTCACGGTGCGCTATCGCGACGACGGCCGGCAGGAACGGCTGGCCATCGGGGAACTGTTAAATTGGTTGCTGCCGAAAATCCGTTGATGACTGGAAACGCAAATTCATCCATTCCGAAGAAGCCCGCGCCGACGCTTTACTTCATCATCGCGGTCAAGCTGATCAAAGGCGTGGCGCTCATTCTGCTGGCACTGGGCGTTCTTTCCGTGGCGAACAAGGATTTGCCGGACATGTTCAACCAATTTCTACAGTGGGTGCATCTTGATCCCGAACGAAGTTTTTTCACAGCCATTGCTGACTGGCTGAACACGGTTACGCCAACCAACATGCGCGCGGTGGCGCTGGGCATGTTTCTCTGCGGACTGTTTTTGTGCGTTGAGGGCCTGGGGCTGGCGTTTCGCGCGAAATGGGCCATCTGGCTGGCCATTGGCGAATCAGCCTTTTTCATTCCCATCGAAGTGTTTGAACTGGTGCATCGCCGGCCGGAATTGACGGGCCCAATACGACCCATGCTGGCCCATCCCAAAATCGGACTGGCCATCGTGCTGGCGTTGAATGTGCTGATCGTCTGGTATCTGCTTAAAAACCGGCAACGGCTTTTCCGGCACCACGGTTGAATTCGCCTGAAATTTCCCAATTCCCATTCCGCCACGAACCAGCCATCCTCCGTCTATGACCACCGGTGAAGCCATAAAACTTTTGGAAGCGTTCCGCGCCGGAAACGTCGCCCGCGGCCGGGTCCTCCGCGCCTTTCAATCCGCGCCGCTGGCCGACCTTGGCTTTGCCCAGGTGGACACGCACCGTGCCCTGCGCAAGGGGTTTCCCGAAGTGATTTTTGGTGCCGGCAAAACCCCGGATCAGGTGGTCAACATCGCCGCGAAAATCCTGGCCTTGGAACAACGGGTGCTGATCACCCGCACCACGCCCGAACAGGCCCGGGCCCTGCGTAAAAAATTCAAGCGGGCCGTTCACCACCCGGTCGCCCGTTGTGTGACCATCGAGAAAAAGCCGCTGCCGAAACGGCCCGGTTCCATCGCCGTCGTTTGCGCCGGCACGAGCGACCTGCCGGTGGCTGAGGAAGCCGCCGTAACCGCCGAAGTCATGGGCAACCGGGTCGCGCGCGTCCGGGATGCCGGGGTTGCGGGCCTGCACCGGCTGCTCCCCCATTTGGAAACGATGCAAAGCGCGAGCGTGCTCATTGTTGTCGCCGGCATGGAAGGCGCGCTGCCCAGCGTCGTCGCCGGTCTGGTTTCCCGGCCGGTGATCGCCGTGCCCACCAGCATCGGTTACGGCGCAAGTTTTGGCGGGGTGGCGGCGCTGCTGGCCATGTTGAACAGTTGTGCCAGCGGCGTGACCGTGGTAAACATCGACAACGGCTTTGGGGCCGGTTACGCCGCAAGCCAGATCAATGCCCTCTGTAGCGGCGGTCTGTGACCGCCGCAAATTTTATGGAACGCCTGCATCGTTTGGAACGGTTGCACATTGAAAACCCAGTTTATTTCATCACTTTTTGCACACAGGAACGGATGACCGTCCTCGCCAACGAGCAAATACATTCTTCCTGCATGGGATTTTTCGCGGAAGCGCTCAAAAGAGAAATTTTTGTTGGCCGGTATATTGTGATGCCCGATCACATTCATTTGTTTCTCAAACTTCCTCCGCCTGCGGAAAATCTTTCTGACTGGGTCAAAAGCTTGAAAAATTATCTATCCAAGGAATTGAGAAAAAAAGGCGTGCCATCGCCACACTGGCAAAAGGGCTTCTTTGATCACGTCCTTCGTTCCAGCGAATCCTACTCCGAAAAATGGCTTTACGTGGTTGAAAACTGTGTTCGAGCCGGTCTGGTAAAAGACTGGACGGACTGGCCATTTCAGGGAGAAATTCATGCTTTGAGATTTGACGAAGGAATGCGGCGGTCACAGACCGCCGCTACAGGATGAAACATATGAAAACGCTTTATCTCGACCTTTTCAGCGGCATCAGCGGGGACATGTTCCTCGGCGCGCTGATTGACCTGGGCGTGGATCCGCAACGACTGGAGCGCGAGCTGAAAAAATTGAAACTCGGCGGTTATCATCTTCACGTCGCGCGCCGGCAACAATCCGGCATCGCCGGTGTGAAGTTCGATGTCCATCTGGCCGACTCCCATGAACCTCGCCGCGCGCACAAATCCCATCCCGCATCAAGCATCACGCATCACGACCACCCTCATCACCACGGGGAGAACCGGACATTTGAGGAAATCAAAAAACTCATCGGACGCAGCAAATTGTCAGCGTGGGTGAAGAAAAAATCCATTGCCGTGTTCCAGCGCATCGCTGTGGCCGAAGGAAAAATCCACGGCCTGCCACCGGCCCGCGTGCATTTCCACGAGGTTGGCGCGGTGGATTCGATTGTGGACATCGTGGGCGCCTGCGTCGCGCTGGAGATGCTCGGCCGGCCGCGCGTGCTCGCGTCGCCGGTCATTGAGGGCACCGGCTGGATCGATTGTGCGCACGGGCGGTTTCCGGTGCCCGCGCCGGCCACGCTGGCAATTCTCGGCACGCGCGGCATCGGCCTGACCCAATGTGATGAACCGCATGAACTGGTCACCCCCACGGGCGCGGCGTTGCTGGCTGAATTCGCCGAAGGTTTCGGGCCGATGCAAAATCTGGTCGCCGAACGGACCGGTTTCGGCCTGGGTACGCGCGAGAACCAAACGCGGCCCAATGTTTTGCGCGCCGTGCTCGGCAAGAGGTTGGAGTTCAGCCTTCAGGCTGCCACCCGCCTGAAACAAGCTAAAGCTTGGACTCCAACCACGGATTGGGAAACGGACCGCGTTGCCGTGCTGGAAACGAATCTCGATGACGTCAGCGGTGAAATTCTCGGCCACTTTGTCGAAACCGCGCTGGCGGCGGGTGCGCTGGACGTTTTTTACACCCCGATCCAAATGAAGAAGAACCGGCCCGGCGGGCTGCTCACGGTTTTGTGCGGGGAAGCGGAAGCGGACAAATTCAGCGAAATGATTCTGTGCGAGACCAGCGCGTTTGGCGTGCGCCGCACCACGGCGGAGCGGCGCAAACTGCGGCGTGAATTCGTAAGGGTCAAAACACCCTTCGGCAAAATCACCGTTAAACTGGGCAAATTGAACAAAAAAGTCGTTCATGCCACACCCGAATTCGAATCGTGCAAGAAACTGGCGGGACGGGCAAAAACCCCGTTAAAACGGATTTATGAAGCCGCCATCCGGGCCATCCGGGCAAAGGAATAATCATGTTTATTTTTCTTGCGTAAAGGCCCCCGAATTGCTTAATTACACGCTGTAATCTGTTTTGGCTGTTGCCGGTTTTTTTGATGCAGAACCATTCAGTAAAGTCACAACCGACGAGGGTTTCTTGAGCCGCCCTTTTGCCCCACGCGCTTTCTCTTCCGCATCGTTCGTCCGGGTCAACGGCAAAATCCGCGCTCGTGAAGTCCGGGTCATTGACGCCAACGACAAGAACCTCGGCGTCCTTTCGCTCAATGACGCGCTGGCGCTGGCTCGGCAACATGGCGTGGACCTGGTGGAAATTTCCCCCAGTGCAACCCCGCCCGTGTGCCGGGTCGTGGACTTCGGCAAGTTCCGCTACGAGCAGGCCAAAAAGGAAAAGGAGTCGAAAAAGCATCAGCACGCTTCGATGGTGAAGGAAATCCAACTCAGCCCGCGCATTGACCCGCACGACCTGGGCATCAAAGTCATCCATGCGGTTGATTTCCTGTGCGAGGACATGAAGGTGAAAATCGCGCTGAAATTCCGCGGACGCGAAATGGCGCACACCGAATTTGGATTCCAGGTCATCCGCAAATTTCTTGCCGAACTGGCGCCCTACGGCCATCCCGACTTTGAACCCAAACTCATCGGCCGCGGCATCAACGTGATGGTCAGCCCGCTGCCGCGCAACAAACGCGCAAAAAATCCCCGGGCGGAGGTGGGTGGCCACGCCCCCGCGCCGGTGAACGATCATGTTCCCGAGCCGCCCGCATCGGCCGGGCCAAAAACCGGCGGTTTTACAAACAACCCGTTCGCCAAGGTCGAGGCTGAGTAGCGGCCTGAGTCCGCCAGGCAGACGCCAATTCAGGGAAACGGCAAGGTTCGCACAAGGCGTTGGAATGCCCGCAGAAATCGCGCGCAATCTGGATCAAACCCTGTTGCCCTGCGGCACTTCGGCACAAATGTCTTCGCCCCGGCCCCAGCAAACGCTGGCACGCCAGCCGCAGGACCGAATTTTCCTGGGCGGGTGGCCACGCAAAATAACGTCTTTCAATGACGCGTTGGAGCTTCCGGTTTTTACCCTCAACCGCCCGGGTCCAGAGCCAGGGTAAAACCGCATTGACCGCCAAGTCCGTTACCCGCGCACCCCCCAATAGCGGCAGGGGTTTCGGCGACCGGACCGAACGAAGCGTCCAGTGCCAGGACCAAAATTCGTCACGCCTCACCTCGAAGATTCGCCGCAACGAATCGAGCAATCTGGCGTCCGGCAGGTCCGTGGCACACCAGCGTTCCAGTTGTGGGAGGGTGTCGCCGTCCGCCAGCCAGTGCGCCGCGAGCGCCAATCGGCGTTGGGGATGATTGGCCGGGCGCAGGCCGCGAAATTTCCACGCCGTCCGCGGCAAAATGCAATCGTTGAATTCATCGCGTTCACGCCACCAGCGATCCCAAATCCGCCGCAAATAACCATCCCCGGCGGGCTGGGCCCGGGACAACTCCAGCGGCAGCAGACCGCTGACCCCCATCAACCGCGCCTGCAAGCCGAACACCGAATCCACGCCACACGCCCAACGCGGATGTGATTCAGCCAGAGTTTGCATCGGCCACGCGTTCTGTTTGTAGCCAAGCGCCCGGAACAATCCCTCCCACAGGGACCGTTCCCAACCAACGTGCCGGGCACGCGCGCGATAATGGGCGGTTTTATGTTGAAACCGCACGCTCGCGGCTTCGCGCAGGAGGCCGGTCAATTGCAGATCGTCCAGATCCTGCAAGGCCGCGCAGCATTGGCCGCGCAGATTCCGGGGAAACGAACCCGCCGATTCACTTTCGAGCCACAAACCGAGCTCACTTAACGGGGCATCCAGCACGCGGCTTAATGACAACAGCGGCAGCGCGTTGGCCACCGGTCGCGGGTCATCCCAAACAACATGGAGCAGGACATTTTTAAAATTCGGATTCCGGTCGTGGCCGTGCGCGCGCCAACCCGAAGCGCGCAAATCGATTTCCACATCGCCGGAGCGCGGCGCGGCGTCGCCAATTTGAATCACCGCGCCATAAAAATCCGGCCCGCCTTCGGTGCTGGCGAAGCCGGGATGAAAAACCTGGACCTTTTTCCCGTCCGCCGTCCGGAGTTGATCCCGCTTCAGGCGTTGATGCCGCCAGACGGCCTGAAGCAGGCGCTCCGCCGGCAGGTCGTTTTCATCGTGCAGGAGGTTCATCGCTCCCAACCGGGCGCGCCAGCAGGTGTAGAAGTTCTCGGAAGGCGAAGGCATCTTGAAATTGCTTTTGCGCCGGCAATGGCGCAAAGTCAAGCCAGCACGCAAAAAAAATTGAACGCAGCTTGTGGCCAGCTTGCCAGTATATGGAAACCGGCATGGCCGGGGGAAGACTTTTTATTGGTCGAAACCCTGTTTTTCCGGTTACACTCCACGAAGTTGCGATGAACGAAAATGCCATGATTGAAGTGACCAATTTGGCGAAGCGCTACGCCGGCCGCACCGCCGTGGCGGGCATTTCGTTCACGGTCGCGCGGGGGGAAATCGTTGGCCTGCTGGGTCCGAACGGGGCGGGGAAAAGCACGACCATGCGGATTCTGGCGTGTTACCTGCCGGCAACCGCGGGCACCGTGCGCGTGGGGGGATTTGATGTTTTTCACCAATCGGCCGAAGTGCGCCGCCGGATCGGCTACATGCCGGAAAACAACCCGCTTTATCTCGAAATGCGCGTGCGGGAATACTTGAAATTCCGCGCGCGGCTGAAAGGGCTGGGCTGGCGGCGTTCGCGCGAACGGGTCAGCACCGTGATGGAGCAATGCGGGTTGACGGACGTGAGCCGGCGCATCATCGGGCAGCTTTCAAAAGGGTACCGGCAACGCGTCGGCATGGCGGACGCCCTGGTGCACGACCCGGAACTGATCATCCTCGACGAGCCGACCATTGGCCTTGACCCGCACCAGATCCGCACGGTCCGGCAGCTGATCAAAAGTCTCGCGCCACTCCACACCGTCCTCATCTCGACGCACATTCTTCCGGAAGCGGAAATGATGTGCAATCGGATGCTCATCATGTACGACGGTAAAATCCTGGCCGCCGACACGCCGGAAAATCTGCAGCGGCTCGTGGCGGGAAAGAATCAAATCATTGTGGAGCTGGCCGCGCCCGCCGACGCGCTGCGCGATTGCTGGTCGCAACTGCCTGAAATCGAGCACTTTGACGTTTCCGCCAGCGAAGGCGCATACCAGCGTTGCGCGCTGACGCCGCGGGATGGTCTGGATTTGCGACCGGTGGTTTTTGCCCTGGCGCTGCAAAACGGCTGGGTTTTGCGTGAGTTGACGCGCAACCGTCATTCGTTGGAAGACATCTACGTCCATGTCACGCAACCCGGCGAAGAGGAAGAAAACAACTGATGCGAATTTTTCTGACGCTCACACGACGGGAATTGGCGGCATTTTTTGTCTCCGTCACGGGTTACGTCATCATCTCGGCGGTAACCCTGTTGATTGGCTCCAGTTTCGTCATGTTTATCAAAAACATGGGCTCCGAGCCGTTTCTGATGCCGGTGACGGAATTATTCTTCAACAGCCAGCTGTTTTGGATCATCGTCATCCTGGTGGCACCGGTAATCACCATGCGGCTGTTCGCATTGGAAAAGGCCTCCGGCACATTTGAAAACCTCATGACGACGCCGGTCAGCGACTTGCAGGTGGTCCTGGCGAAATTTACCGCCGCCTTGATTTTTTACATGGTCATGTGGCTGCCGACGCTGGTCTGCCTTTTTATTGTCGCGCATTTCACCAACCAGGCCAGCGCCCTGGACCGAGGCATGGCGTGCGGGATGTTTTTGGGTATTTTCCTGAGCGGCGGCATGTTCCTCGCCATCGGGTGTTTGACATCCGCCCTGTCACGGAGCCAGGTGGCCGCCGCCATGATGAGCCTGGCGATCGGCGTGATTTTACTGATTGTGGCTTATCTGGCGTATGCCCAGGTGATTCCTGCGACCGGCCGATGGCAGGTGGAATCCGTGTTGTATTATTTTAATTTGTTCAAACAAATGGAGGATTTCACCCTGGGCGTGGTGGACACGCGTACGGTGATTTTTTATGCCAGCCTCACGCTGTTTTTTTTGTTTTTGACCCTGCGTGTGGTGGAAAGCCGGCGCTGGAGATAAGATGGCCGCCACCCCCCCATTGAGTTTCTCGTCCGGACGCCGGTGGAGAATCGGATTCGACGTGGTGTTGCGAACGGTGTTGGTGCTGGCCGTGGTGGTCATGGCCAATTATCTGGGCGGCCTTTTTCCCGGACGGTTTTATCTCAGTTCGCAGACGCGCATCCGTATTTCCCCCCGAACGGTGGATGTCCTCCGGTCCATGACCAATCATGTCGTGGTCACATTGTATTACGACACCCAGGATGATTTTTACCCGACCATCGTCGCCTTGTTGAACGAGTATCGCGCCGTTAACCCGAATCTTTCCATCCATACGGTGGATTATGTGCGCGACGCCGGTGCGGCGGAAAAAATCAAGGAGCAGTACCAACTCAATTCCCCGACCGCCAAAAACCTCATCATCTTCGAGTGCGACGGGCGGACCAAAATCGCCCCCGGCGACGCGCTCACCAAGTACACCCTGGAGCAGATTCCGGACGACAAGGAGCGTGAATTCCGCCGCAAGCCGGTGGCCTTTAGCGGCGAGGTGATGTTCACTTCCATGTTGATTGCCGTCACGAATCCCAAGCCGTTCCAGGCCTATTTTCTTCAGGGCCATGGCGAACCGTCGCTGACTGACAGCGGCGAAGCCGGCTATTTGAAATTCAACGCGTTGCTGGAGCAAAATTACATTGCGAACACACCGCTGAATCTGCTCGGCGACGACCCGGTTCCAGCGGATTGCAACCTGCTCATCATTGCCGGGCCCAGGACCCGGTTTTCCAATCTGGAACTGCAAAAAATTGAAAAATACCTGTCGCAGGGCGGACGGCTGTTTTTGCTGCTGGACTGGTCTTCCATCCAACACCCCACGGGCCTGGAAGACATTCTCCGGCAATGGGACGTCAACGTGGGCGCTGATGTGGTGCAGGAACCCAAGAATACGATCAACGGCCAGGACGTGCTGGTCTATAATTTCAGCCAGCATCCCGTCGTCGATCCCTTGACGGGTTTGGGACTGGAACTCATCCTGCCGCGCCCGGTCGGCCGCATCATCCAGCAAAGCCCGCCCGCCGACGCGCCCCAGGTGGATGAACTGGCGGCTTCAAGCCCCAATTCCGTGCTCATGAACGAACGGGGCCTGCCGCCCCGCAGCTATCCGCTGATGGTGGCCGTCGCGCAAAAGGGGGTCCAGGGCGTGGCCGCCGCCAGCGGCGGCGCCCGGATGGTGGTGGCGGGCGATTCCTTGTTTCTCGACAACCAACTGATTAACAACGGCGCCAACCGCGATTTTGCCGGTTACGCGGTCAATTGGCTGCTGGACCGGCCCACCTTGCTGAAAGGCATCGGCCCGCGTCCGGTCGTTGAATTCCGGCTCATCATGACGCAGCAACAGCAGCGCAATGTCCGCTGGTCGCTGCTCGGAGCGCTGCCCGGCGGCGTACTGGCATTGGGCGGACTGGTCTGGCTGCGACGGAGAAAATAATGAATTCCAAAAACACCTGGTTCTGGCTGTTTGTGGCCGCGGCGCTGTTCACCTTCATTTATGCGTTTGAACATTTTTTCCGGCCGGCGCCGGTGGAACCCGGCGCCATCCTGACGGACCTGCAACCCGCATCGGTCACGAGCGTCCAGGTGATTCCCGCCAATGCGCTCGAAATCCGCGCCGATCGGACAAATGACACATGGCTCCTGACCAAACCGGTCCAGTATCCCGCGCAGTCCGCGGCAATCGAGGCCCTGCTGACGGCGTTGCAGAAGCTCACGCCCGCCATCCGCATCAGCGCCGGCGAGCTTCGCGAACAACGCAATGCCGAGGCGGATTACGGCTTTGAAACACCACAAGTTTCACTCGTGATCGAAGCCGGCGACCAGCGCTGGCAGTTAAAGGTGGGCAACCGAACCGCCCCGGGGGATCAGGTTTTTCTCCGCATCGTGGGAACCGACGGTGCGTATGTGGCTGACGCCGACTGGCTCAAGTATCTTCCCCGTTCGGCCGACGATTGGCGCACCACGGCGTTGATGGATTTTGGCGACGGCGCACCTGACTGGATTATCCTGACCAACGGCGCCAAGGTCATTGAACTCCGCCGCCAGGCCACCCATCACCTCTGGCAAATGGCCCGTCCGCTGGTGGCGCGCGCCGACAGCAGCGGAATCGCCGAGGCACTTCAGCGTTTGCAGACCGCGCAAGTCTCACAATTTGTGACCGACAATCCCAAGGCGGACCTGACCGCATTCGATCTGCAACCCGCCGAACTTGATTTGTGGGTCGGTCACGGAACGAATTTCGTGACGGCCATCCACACCGGCAAAAGCCCGACCAACGATGCCTCGCTGGTCTATGCCCGGCGCGAGGGCTGGAACACCATCGTGACCGCCGCCAAGGCCCCGCTGTCGCCGTGGTTTGGCACGGTGAATGACTTTCGTGACCCCTATCTGCTGGAGCTGTCGGCCCCGGTCGCCGAGATTCAAGTCCGCGGCACCAACCCTTTCACCTTGCAACGGCGGGACACCAACCGCTGGCGCGTGGTCGGCGAAAATTTCCCGGTGGACACCGGAAGCGTGCAACAGTTCATCAAACTCCTGGCCAGCCTGCGGGTTGCGGAATTCGTCAAAGATGTGGTCACCACGCCGGACCTGCCGGCCTATGGACTGGCCACGCCCTCACGGCAGATCACCTTGTTTTCGACGGTGGATGATACCAATGCCGTCATCGCGCAACTGCTGTTCGGCACGGCGCAAACCAATCAAGTTTTTGTGCGGCGCGCCGATGAGGATCCGGTTTATGCCGTCTCCCTGGAGGATTTCAACCAACTGCCGGAAGCCGGCTGGGAACTGCGCGAGCGCCAGATCTGGAATTTTTCGGAAGCGGACGTGGCGCAGATCACCATCCACCAGAACGGCAAGACCCGGCAAATCATTCATAATGGCTTGAACCAATGGTCGCTCGCACCGGGTTCTCAGGGCATCATTATCCCGGCGGCCATCGAGGAAACCGCGCATCAGTTTGGCCAGCTCGCCGCCGCCGCCTGGCTGGCCCGCAACCCGGCCGAACCCCAAATATTCGGCCTGAAACCGGGGAATCTTTCCGTCACCTTCGAGCTTAAAGACGGCCAGAAACACACCGTAGATTTTGGGCTTTCCGGTACGCAAACCGCGCTGGCCGCCGTGACGCTGGATGGCGGCGAGCAGTGGGTTTTTGTGTTCCCGCCGGCGCTTTATCAGTTCGTCTTGAGTTATCTCTCCATTCCGGAGAACGTTCCTTGATATGCGCACTCAAACTGGCTTCTGGCGGAGGTGCCGGACGCTGTTCCGCCAGCTGCGTCGCCTCGTTATTTTCGCGCTGCTCGTCCTGATTTGCGCCGTTGTCTGGCTTAATCAAATTGGGGTGCCGGGTTTTCTTAAACAGCCGTTGGTGGAAACCCTCCGTGCCCGTGGAATCGAACTGGAATTTGTCCGCCTGCGGCTGAGTCTCCGGCACGGATTGGTCGCCGATCATGTCAGTATTGGCCGGACACAGGAGACCAACAGCCCCACGCTCGCTCTTCGGGAGGTTCAGTTACGGCTGGATTATCGTGCGTTGCTGCGCCGTCAATTGCAGATCAAGGGACTGGCTTTGCGCCAGGGCACATTGGTCTGGCCGCTTTCCCCAACCAACGCGCTGACCCTTGACCACATTCAGACCGATTTGCGGTTTCAGGCCAACGACACCTGGTCGCTGGATAATTTCCAGGCCGGCTTCGCGGGCGCAAGGTTCACGCTGTCCGGCGATGTCGCTCACGCTCCGGCCCTCCGCCAGTGGCCAATTTTTCGCGGGACCACCAACGCGACCGGGTGGCAGGTCCACTGGCAACGAATCGCCGACACGCTGCGCGAAATCCATTTTGCCGGCACACCCCAACTGAGCCTCGCCGTAACCGGCGACGCGCGTGATCCCCGTTCGTTCAGGATTTATTTGACGGCCAAGGCTCCCGCCGCCGACACCCCTTGGGGTCGGGCAAGCGCCATCCAACTGGATGCCAAGCTGATGGCGTTCAATGGGGCGCCGGCCCATTCCGACCCGTCCTGGGACTGGTGGACCAACGTGCAACCCTATCGCATCGAATGGACCGCCCAACTGGCCAATTTGGAATCGGAACCGTTGAAGGCCCGGACGGTCAGGTGCGCCGGATCCTGGCACGCACCGAATCTGGCCATAAGCAATTTGTCCGCTGAATTGGGGGGCGGCCGGCTGGATGCCGGCCTGCAATTGAATGTGGGCACCCGCGAGTTCACTTTCACCAATTCATCCTGTTTCGATCCCCGCGCGATCGCAGCGTTGTTGACCGACAAGACCCAGGATTGGCTGGCGCAATTTTCCTGGGAACAGCCGCCCGCCTTGCAGGCCGGGGGTTTGCTGATTTTGCCGGCGTGGACGAACCACCAGCCCGACTGGCGCGCCGAGGTGCAACCCACCCTGCGGCTTGCCGGCGCCTTTGCCGCGACCAACGGCGCTTTTCGCGGCATCACCGTGGACTCGGCGCAGGGAAATTTTTCCTATTCCAACCGCGTCTGGCGGTTGCCGCGCCTGGCCGTGGCGCGCCCGGAAGGGAAGTTGCTGCTGGCCGACGTCGAGGACGATGCCACCAAAAGTTATCACTGGCAGGTGCAGGGGGTGCTGGACCCCCATGCCCTCCGGCCGCTGCTGCCCTCCAACCAGGTCAAACGGATTTCGGAACTCTTCACTTTCACCCAACCCTTGTCGTTGCAGGCGGACGTATGGGGGCGTTTGTACGATAATGACAGCCTGGGCGCCACGGGACACCTGGCGCTGACCAACTTCACCATCCGTGGTGAGACCGTGGGCAGCGTCGAAAGCGCCTTTCAGTACACCAACCGGTTTCTTGAATTTTTCCAACCGCGCCTGCAAACCGGCGGGCAAAAGATGGCCGCCGATGGCATTGCGGTGGATTTCAATTCGTGGCGCATTTACTTCACCAACGGTTTCAGCACCGCCGACCCGCGCGCGGTGGCGCGCGCCATCGGGCCCAAAGTCGGCGAAATCATGAAACCGTATCGCTTTGGGCTGCCGTGCCCGGCGCAGGTGAATGGTTATGCGCCCTTGCGCGGCACCGGCGACGCGGATTTATGGTTTGAAGCGGAAGGGGTGCCGCTTGAATGCCTGAAGCTCAAAACTTCGCGCGTGACCGGAAAGATCCACTGGTTGGGCCAGACGTTGCTTTTGACAAATCTGGCGGGAGCGTTTTACGGCGGGGACGCCGCCGGCTTTGCCAGTTTTGATTTTCGTCCCAAGGCGGGGGCGGATTTTGAATTTATCGCCAGCGTCAGAAACGCAAGCGTGCATTGGCTGGCAACGGACTTGGCGTCGCCCACCAATCACCTGGAGGGCGTGTTGAGCGGGCGGTTTGTGATGACCAGCGCCAACTCGGAAGACTGGCGCACCTGGAATGGCTATGGTCAGGCCAACCTGCATGACGGGTTGCTTTGGGATGTCCCCATTTTCGGCATTTTGTCACCGGTGCTGAACACGTTCATGCCCGGCCTGGGCAGCAGTCGCGCGACGGATGCGGCGGCGCAATTTGGCATGACCAACGGCGTAATCTTTTCGGATGATCTGGAAATCCGTTCCACGATGATGCGGATGCAGTATGCCGGCACGGTGGACTTGAAAAGCCGCGTGAACGCCCGCGTCAATGCCCAATTGCTCCGCGACACCTGGGTGGTCGGCCCGCTCCTGAGCACCGCATTGTGGCCGGTGAGCAAACTGTTTGAATACAAGATCACCGGCACCTTGCAGCAGCCGCGGAGCGAGCCCGTTTACCTTCCCAAATTTCTGCTGACGCCGCTGCACCCCGTCCGCACCCTGGAGGACATCCTTTCCAGCGGCACCGGCAACAGCGCGCTGCCGTTAAAGTAAAATCCCCGACGCGCGCTACGGATTGGGATAGGTCGGCGCGTTGGTTTGCGGGTAGCCTTCCGGCGTGACCGGCTGGAATAAATTGTTCCGGGCCGGAGGCGGGAGCGACACCGGCGGGCTCGGCGGCGGTTCGGCGGGGGGTGGCTCCGACACGACTGCCGGGGCCGGGCCCGAGTCAGGCACCACCACCGCAGCCGGGGCCGGGGCAACGTAGGGAGGCGCGGACTCCTGCGATGCATTCCGCGACTGCAAGCGTTCCCGCCTTTGCTCCGCCTGTTCGGCATTGTGCTGTTCCAGTTCTTCGTCCGCGGCGGCCCCGGAAATACCGGGCAAACGCTGTTCTTCCGTCATGGTCTGCGCCGCGGCCAGTTCCGGTGTTTTCAAAACCGTCGGACGCATTAATACGAGCAACTCCTCACGGGTATGGTTGCTGTTGCGGCTGCTGAACAGACTCCCCAGGATCGGGATGTCCTGCAACACAGGAACCCCGTTCTTGCTCTTGTCCTTTTCGGTGCGGATGAAACCGCCGAGGATGATGGTGTCGCGATCCTTGACGGCGACCTCGGAGGAAAGCTGGCGTTTGTCGGTGTTGGGGACGTTGCCCACGCCCTGAATGAACGTGCTGCCATTGAGGTCGTCAATTTCCTGGCTGATGTCCATTACCACCAAGCCGTTCGGGTTGATGAACGGGGTGACGTCCAGCGAGATGCCCACCTGCAATTGCGAATACGAGGAGCTGGGGCCGCCGCCAATGCCGCTGTTATAATAAACGCTGGTGACGTAAGGCACCGTCTCGCCGACGAAAAATTGCGCTTCCTTGGCCTGGGAAGTCTGAATGCGCGGGCGCTGGATGATGGAGACCGAACTGTCTGACGCCGCCGCCGCCATGGCCACGTCCCACGTCGGGCCGATGTTTCCGAAATAGCTGAGGCCGCTGCCCAGGCTGTTGCCGAAAGCCGTGCTTGCAGTCGAGGTCGCATTGGTGCCAAGGGTGCTGTTCACAAAATCGAAGAACGACTGGCCGTTGTTGAAACCGCCGGCGCCGGCATAAGCGTTGGGCAGCGTGCCACCGCTGAAATTTTTCGGATTTTGCGCCACCGACACGCCGAAATTCCAGCCATTGTTCAAATTCACGTCCATGATGACCGACTCAATCAGCACCTGCGGCAGCAATACGTCCAGTTTGGCCACGATGTCCTTGATCGTCTTCATATCCTGCTGCGTGGCATAGACCAGCAAGGCATTGGCCCGCTCGTCGGCGATGATTTTGGTCGGGCCGAGCAGTTGGATTTGATCCGAGCCGCCCCCGCCCGCTGAAGCCCGTTGAATAATGGACTGCAATCGCTGGCTAAACGTGTTGCCCGAACCGGCGGCGCCACCCGCGGCCGATCCAAACGGCCGCGTTAGACCTGACTGGTTTAAACCACCACCGCCGCCACCAGGCTGATACTGGTTTCCGGCGCCACCACCGCCGCCCAAGACGTCCCCCGCCACTGGGAGTGGTGGCATTGCCGATGGACGAACTGGAGCCGCCCAGGCTGTTCAACGCATTGGCAATGTCGTCCACCATCGCGTATTTGATCGGAATCACCTCCGAGACGAATTCCTCCGGCACCACCACATCCACCTTGCTGATGAATTCCAGCATCCGTTTGACGTTTTCGGCATAGTCGCGAATGATCAAAATTCCATTGCTGTCGATCGGGAAAACTCCGTTAGGAATGTTGGCAAACTGCTGCAACACGGGGGCCATTTCACTCGGCTTGATATATTTCAACTGGACGATGTGGGTGACGTATTGGCCAACGTCCGGCAGTTGGTTGGCGGATTGGTCACTAAACGCCGCGCCTTCCGTGGCGGCCTGCGCCACCGGCACCGCCTTTACAAATTTGTCACCAACGTTGATCAGCGCAATGCCATTGAGGGCCAGCACCCCCTGCAACGCCTGAATCACTTCACTTTGAGTCAGCGGAGTTTCCGTGGTCAGGACGATTTTTACCTGGGGCAGACCCGCCCGCAACAGGGTGCGCCCCACGTACCGCGAATAAACGTCAAGAACCTGATCCACGTCCACCCCTTGAAAATTGATCTCGCCGGGCTGAACCATGGGCTCCGCCGCCGCGGCCGGAGGGGGCGCCCCGGCAGCCGCAGGCGCGGGCGACGGCGCCGACGACGGGTTGGCGGTAATGCCGCCCGCAGGGTTGGGCGCCGCCAAACCGGGGGGGCGCGGGGTGGGCGGCATCTGCGCGGGGAGGCCCAGGCCGGTTAACAGGACGAGCAGGGTGAGCGTGGTCGTTTTCACAGTCATTTCGGTTGTGCGGTTGTGTTCTTCAAATTGTCGCTGGCCGGGCCTTTTTGATAGCTGGCAATCAGCTGGATGTTGGCGTTGAGATGCTGGTGCACCGGGTCGGGTTGCAGTTCCAGATCGTGTACGCGAATCATGGAAGCATCGGAACCAAGCTTGTAAAGGAAATCCACCAGCTGCTGGTCGTCGGCCACGACATTGATGTTTTGCGTCAGCTCGACAAAAAATTCATTCGTCCGGGTCAGTTGTCGGGACATGCTGACAATGCCCACGCCGCTGCGCGTGGATTGGGACTGAATGGTGCGGAGAAAATTGATGGCCTGATCCTCCGGCACCACCGCACCGCCTTCGCCTTCCATTTTGGCTACCAGGGCCCGGTAACCGGCCGCCTGCGCGATGGTGGTCTGGTACAGTGATTGTTTGCGGCGGGCTTCGGTCAGGCGATACTTCAACTGGCTCCAATCGGAAAAGTGCGGCCAGACAAAAATGTAATTCAACACGAGAAACAAGGCAACCAGGACCGCCACCGCCAGCCGGCGTTCCAATGGACGTAATTGCGCGAAGAATTTTTTCATGGCGCGTCCTCCTGCTCCTGTTCCTGCTTGTGCCGGAGCACGAGCGAGAACTGCCAGTTCACCGCATTCGCCATTTGGCGGTAGGTGAGGTCTTCCCCGCCGGCAGTATCGAACATGGGTTGACCATCCAGCTTTGCCTTGCGGACCGCGTCATAAAAATGATCGGTAATTTGGGTAATTTGATCCGAGGCAACCGTTCCGCTGAGGGATAATTGCCGGCCGTCGGCAAAACTCATTCGCTGCAGTGAAATTCCCGCCGGCAACTGTTCGGCGACGATTTTCCAGCAATCCAGCGCCGCGTATTTCAAATCCTGCCGTTCCTGGAGCACCTCGTAACGCGCCTGGAGTTGCTGCGCGTTGGTGTAACTCCCGCTGAGTCCGGCGACCACCTGCTCGGCCTGGCCCGTCTGAAAGGAAAGAAAACCCACCGCGCAAAAATAAATCATCACGCCAATCACGTACAAAATTCCCGCCGTCACCAGGCCACGCAGCCACAATCGATCCACAAACTGCTGGTGATAGCGGGCGGAAAACTCCGGAGGCAACAGGGTGACCCGGGCTTCGCTTTGGGCGGAACGCCGGGCCGTGCGCGCGGCCAGTTCAACAAAAGGCAGCGGCCGGGTCACCGCCACCGGCTCGCCCAGGCTCGCATGCAGGAGGCCCTCCCATTCGTCGGCCACCCCGCCGTCGGCCACCAGATGCCAGTTTGGCTTGGCCGGCAGCCAGCCTTCCAATTCGCCGGCCCAGGTCAGTTGCGCAAGTTGGTCCTGCAGGGTTTTGGCGCGGTCTCCGGTCTGCGACAAAACCACAAAGCTTAAATTCCGCAAGGTGCCGCCGAACCACCACGCCACCAGCGCGACATTCTGCCCGGCAAAAGCGGCGGGGTAAATCCAGGCGCCGTCCTCCGTCGTCGGGATGACCTCCAATTCATCCAACATGGGCGCCTCGAGCCGGTCGGCCAGATAACCCTGGCCTTCCAGTTTGCCGAGAAATTCCCCGACCGCGTGGCGGGCGGCAATGACGACGATGACCGTTTGCAAATCGCCCGCCGTCGCTTCGCTTTGGCGCGGCAAGCCCGCCGTTTGCGGCAGCACGTGGATCATCCACGCGATTTGCGCCACGGGCAGCGGTGACAGCTTTTCCAGCTGCAACTCCACCATGGCCAGCGTCTCCTCAAAGTTGCTCCGGGGCAGTTCGATGACGCGCAGAAAAACGTTTTCCGGCGGCAGCCACGCGATGTTCAACCGGGGTTGCCACAGGGAGCGCCACGACTTGGCCGCCAGATGGAACGGCAGCGGTTCACCGGCGGCGCCCGAGTGCTCGCGGTTGAGCGCGAAGCCGTCACCTTTGGCATCAAACTGCCAGAGGTGACACGCGTCGGGGCCGACGTGGAGGATGTTGCAGTATTGCCAGCGGGCCATATCAGAAATCGTTTCGCCGGGGCGGGGTCCAGCTCACCCCTTGACCCACATTTCGGTTTTGGTATCGCCAATAAGGGCGTCCATGTGTTCTTCGATCTGGGTGACGCGCAGAACCTCCTCGATGGTGGTTTCGCCGCCTTTCACCTTGTTCCAGCCGTCGGTGCGCAACGTGCGCATTCCCTGTTCGATGGCCTTGGCCGCAATGGTGGAAGCCGGAGCGCGGTTTAAAATCAACGGGCGCATGTTTTCATTCAGAATGAGCAATTCATAAATGCCCTTGCGCCCCTGATACCCGAGTTGCCGGCATTCCTCGCATCCGGCGCCCAGCCAGAATTTGGCGGTGTCGATCTCATTTTCGGGGAAACCGATTTTTTGCAGGTAACTGCGCTCCACCTTCTGCTCCGTTTTGCACGATGGACAAATCGTGCGGACGAGGCGTTGCGCCATGACCGCTTCCACCGAGGATGCCACCAGGAACGGCTCGATGCCCATGTCAATCAACCGCGTGAACGCGCTCGGCGCGTCGTTGGTGTGCAGCGTGCTGAATACCAAATGGCCCGTCAGCGATGCCCGGATCGCGATCTCCGCCGTCTCCAGATCGCGGATTTCCCCGACCATGATCACATTGGGATCCTGCCGCAGGATGTGGCGCAAACCCATGGCAAAGGTCAGGCCGATGTCCGGCCGCACGGCGATTTGATTGATGCCCTTGAGCTCGTATTCGACCGGCTCCTCAATCGTGATGATGCGCTTGTGGACGGAATTGATGGCGCTGAGAAACGCGTACAGCGACGTGGACTTGCCCGAACCGGTCGGGCCGGTGACGAGAAAAATCCCGTGCGGCTTGACAATGATTTCGCGAATGATGGCCTCGTCCTGCGGAGCAAACCCGAGCTTGTCGAGGCTTAGAAATATTTTCCCGCGCGTGAGCAGGCGGAGGGAAACGCTCTCGCCATAAACCGTCGGCACGGTCGAGACGCGGATGTCAATTTCCTCGCCCTTGATGCGGACATTGATGCGGCCGTCCTGGGGCAGGCGCTTTTCGGAGATGTTCATGCCGCTCATCACCTTGATGCGCGAAATGAGCGCGGCCTGAAACCGCTTCAACTGCGGCGGCATCGGCGTCTGATGCAAAATCCCGTCGATGCGGTAACGGATCCGCAGTTCATCCTCCGCCGGTTCAAAGTGAATGTCCGTCGCGCGGTCCTTGTGCGCCTCCCAGATGATCTGGTTGACGAACTTGATGACACTCGCTTCCTGGTCGTCCTCGGTGATTTCCTTGTCACTGGCAATTTCCAGCTCCATGGGTTCGCTCTCACCGAGTTCGTCCAGGGTCTCGGCGCCGACGCCGTAGTATTTTTTTAGCGCCTTTTCGATTTCCGTCTTCGGCGCGAGCGCGAATTGCACCGGACTGTGCGCATCAAACCGCACCGCGTTCATCATCGCCACGTCGAACGGATCACTGACCACCACCTGCAACCCGTCGTCGCTCACGGCCGTGGGGAGGACGAAATATTGGAAGGCCACCTTCGTGGAAAGTTTGTTCCGCGCCTCGGGCGGGATGGTGTGCTTGTGCAGATCCACATAGGGCCAGCCGAGCGCATTTGCCAGCCGTTGCAGAAAGACGTCCTCCGCCAGGCCCCGCTCGCGCGCAATGAACGACAGCAACGACTCCGCTGAGCCATTGTCTGCCGCCGCGCGCCACGCCTTGCGCCAGTCGTCAAACTGACCGGGCGTTGCCTCGGCGACCGACGCCACCAGATTTTTTACCGAGCTAAAACCCATTTAAGTTGTTCAGTTTTTACCTGGTTATACCAACAACCATCATGAAAAAAAGTTGCGTTCCGCGCGTTAAAAACCTGCAACGTTCTATGCGACCAAAAATGAGGCAATCCGCCGCCATCACTGTCATCGGTCGTGACAATACCGGCGGCTTTACGCGCGTTACCACCTTTCTGATCGAGCAAAGGGCCGGCATCGAAACGCTCAAGGAACGGGCCGCCCGCGGCCGGTTTACGATGACGCTGCAAGCCTCATGGGTTGCAAGCGATTGCCATGCCGCCGGCGTGCGCGCCGGGTTGGACCGGCTGGCGCGGCAACTCCGCCGGAAATCAAATTCCGGCGCTTCCGACCGGATCGCCCGCCGGCGTTTCGCCCTCGAGGCCATCCGGAAACCGCACAACTTCAAAGCGCTCATGGTCTCACCCTGTCGACGTGAAATCAAGGCCAACCCGTGCTCGTTCCGGGCAATCGCCCCGTTCACGCACCGCTCGCCCACCTCCCACAGAGCGCCCGTGCGCGGGCCGAAGCGCCTGCGATTCATTTTGGCGCTCGCACGGTTGATAATAATCCTCCCGCCCCATTTCGTGTGGCGGTTCAAAAACCGGATCATCAACCTTCACCCGTCATTACTCCCGTGTTTCCCCGGCCCGCCGCCTCGCCGCGGGCATGCGAAGGCGGCCCGAAGACCGCGGACGCCGCGCACCACGTTTCGATGCGATTGACGAAGGGTCGATCATCGCGCAAGGTTCTTTTAAAATTCGCCCCGGAAATCGTCGCGATGTTCATTGGGGCGTGGTGAGAGAGGTTTGAAACATCCGGTGCGCGGTTCGTCGCGGCAGCGGAGGGGGATTCATCTTTAGCTTTTCACC
>CAWACS010000053.1:0-77341 GCA_963780535.1 uncultured Verrucomicrobiae bacterium | reverse complement strand
GTGGGGTGACGGTGGTGACCACCGGTACACTTGTGTTGTTGCTGCCATTGGGATCGGCTGTGGACGCATTGACACTGGCTACATTGGTCAGGGTTCCGGAGGCCGGGGCCGTCACGGTCACGGTGACGTTGCTCACCGCTCCATTGGCCAGGGCGCCCAGGGTCCAGTTGACTGTACCACTGTTGTTGACACCACTGCCTGAGGCACTGACAAAGATGACGGAGGCCGGCAAGCTGTCGGTGACTACCACGCCAACAGCGCTGGAAGGGCCGAAGTTGGTCACGCTGATTGTGTAAACCAGGTTGCTGGTGGCGTTGATCAATGCCGGGCCGGTCTTGCCAATACCGACATCGGCCAGTGGGGTGACGGTGGTGACCACCGGTACACTTGTGTTGTTGCTGCCATTGGGATCGGCTGTGGATGAACTCACCTTTGCCAGGTTGGTTAATGAGCCGCTCGTCGGGGCGGTCACGGTCACGGTGACGTTGCTCACCGCTCCGTTGGCCAGGGTGCCAAGGGTCCAGTTGACGATGCCGCTGTTGTTGACGCCACTGCCTGAGGCACTGACAAAGGTGACGGAGGCGGGCAAGCTGTCGGTGACCACCACGGCGCTGGCGCTGGAAGGGCCGAAGTTGGTCACGCTGATTGTGTAAACCACATTGCTGGTGGCGTTGATCAATGCCGGGCCGGTCTTGCCAATACCGACATCGGCCAGCGGGGTGACGGTGGTTACCACCGGTGCACTTGTGTTGTTGCTGCCATTGGGATCGGCTGTGGATGAACTCACCTTTGCCAGGTTGGTTAATGAGCCGCTCGTCGGGGCGGTCACGGTCACGGTGACGTTGCTCACCGCTCCGTTGGCCAGGGCGCCCAGGGTCCAGTTGACGGTACCACTGTTGTTGACGCCACTGCCTGAGGCACTGACAAAGATGACGGAGGCCGGCAGGGAATCGGTGACCACCACGGCGCTGGCGCTGGAAGGGCCGAAGTTGGTCACGCTGATTGTGTAAACCAGGTTGCTGGTGGCGTTGATCAATGCCGGGCCGGTCTTGCCAATACCGACATCGGCCAGCGGGGTCACCGCCGTGATGACGGGCAGAGTCACGTTGTTGGTCGGGTTGGGATCGGCTGTGGACGCATTGACACTGGCTACATTGGTCAGGGTTCCGGAAGCCGGGGCGGTCACGGTCACGGTGACGTTGCTCACTGCTCCATTGGCCAGGGTGCCCAGGGTCCAGTTGACGATGCCGCTGTTGTTGACGCCACTGCCTGAGGCACTGACAAAGATGACGGAGGCGGGCAAGCTGTCGGTGACCACCACGGCGCTGGCGCTGGAAGGGCCGAAGTTGGTCACGCTGATTGTGTAAACCAGGTTGCTGGTGGCGCTGATCAATGCCGGGCCGGTCTTGCCAATACCGACATCGGCCAGTGGGGTGACGGTGGTGACCACCGGTACACTTGTGTTGTTGCTGCCATTGGGATCGGCTGTGGACGCATTGACACTGGCTACATTGGTCAGGGTTCCGGAGGCCGGGGCCGTCACGGTCACGGTGACGTTGCTCACCGCTCCATTGGCCAGGGCGCCCATGGTCCAGTTGACGATGCCGCTGTTGTTGACACCGCTGCCTGAGGCACTGACAAAGGTGACGGAGGCGGGCAGGGAATCGGTCACCACCACGCCAACAGCGCTGGAGGGACCGAAGTTGGTCACGCTGATCGTGTAAACCACATTGCTGGTGGCGTTGATCAATGCCGGGCCGGTCTTGCCAATACCGACATCGGCCAGCGGGGTCACCGCCGTGATGACGGGCAGAGTCACGTTGTTGGTCGGGTTGGGATCGGCTGTGGACGCATTGACACTGGCTACATTGGTCAGGGTTCCGGAAGCCGGGGCGGTCACGGTCACGATGACGTTGCTCACCGCTCCATTGGCCAGGGCGCCCAGGGTCCAGTTGACGATGCCGCTGTTGTTGACACCGCTGCCTGAGGCACTGACAAAGATGACGGAGGCCGGCAGGGAATCGGTGACCACCACGGCGCTGGCGCTGGAAGGGCCGAAGTTGGTCACGCTGATTGTGTAAACCAAGTTGCTGGTGGCGTTGATCAATGCCGGGCCGGTCTTGCCAATACCGACATCGGCCAGCGGGGTCACCGCCGTGATGATGGGCAGAGTCACGTTGTTGGTCGGGTTGGGATCACCCGTGGACGCATTGACACTGGCGATATTGGTCAGGGTTCCGGAAGCCGGGGCGGTCACGGTCACGGTGACGTTGCTCACCGCTCCATTGGCCAGGGCGCCCAGGGTCCAGTTGACGGTACCACTGTTGTTGACGCCACCGCCGGTGGCACTGACAAAGATGACGGAGGCCGGCAGGGAATCGGTGACCACCACGCCAACGGCGCTGGAAGGGCCGAAGTTGGTCACGCTGATTGTGTAAACCACATTGCTGGTGGCGTTGATCAATGCCGGGCCGGTCTTGCCAATACCGACATCGGCCAGCGGGGTGATCGTCGTAACAACCGGAGAACTGATGTTATTGCCTGGATTCGGATCGGCTGTCGTTGAAGTCACAGTTGCGCTGTTTGTCACAGCCCCACTGGTTGGGGATTTTACTGTTATCGTCACGTTCGTCGTCCCACCGCTGATCAGAGTTCCCAAAGTCCAACTTGCAACTCCGGCGTTGGTTGTCCCGCCGCCACTGGCACTGACGAATACGACGTTCGTCGGCAACACGTCGCTAACCACGACGTTACTCGCTGTCGACGGTCCAAGGTTGGTCACCGAAATCGTGTAACTGAAATTCGTCCCGGCAAAAGCACTGGTCGGCCCGGCTTTAACGACACCAACATCTGCTGAAAGCGCCAAGGTTGTTACCGTAGAGATTACAGGCGGACTCGTGTTATTCACTGCGTTGGTGTCCAACGTTCCAGAATTCACCTTGGCGGTGTTGGTGATGGACCCACTGGCCGGGGCTTTTACCGTCAAGGTGAGGTTGCTTACGGCCCCATTGGCCAACGTACCCAAACTCCAATTGACGACTCCGCCTACATTGGCTCCACCACCCGAGGCGCTGACAAAGGTTACGGAAGCGGGCAGGGTATCGGTCACGACCACGCTGCTGGCACTGGAGGGACCAAAATTTGTGACGGACACGGTATAGGTAAAATTGCTCGCTGCGACGACCGAGGCCGGTCCACTTTTGCCCACCGCCAAATCCGCCACCGGGGTCACGGTTGTCCCAACCGGCGAACTGGTATTATTGCCGGGATTTGAATCAGGGGTGCTCGATGTGACGGTAGCCACATTTGTGACACTGCCGCTGGCCGGCGCAGTAACGGTCATAGTCACGTTGCTGACTGCTCCGTTGGCCAGGCTCCCCAGACTCCAGGAAATAACTCCGCTGTTGTTGGTGCCGTTTCCACTGGCACTCACAAAAGTCACGTTGGTCGGCAACACGTCGCCGGCCACGACATTGCTCGCCGTCGCAAATCCGGAATTTGTGATGGTTATGGTGTATGTGTAATTCGTTCCCGCATATACGCTGGCCGGCCCGGTCTTGAAAATTGCCACGTCCGGAGTTGCGAGGGCAACGTTCACATCCGAAGCGGTGTTATTTGTCAGAACCGGATCTGTGACCCCCGACGGAACGAACCCGGTGACGGAATTGGTAAACGGACCGGTGACGTTGTTCAAAACCGTCGCCTGCAGCGTCAACGTCACTGCGTTGCCCGCCGACAGGTTCAAACCGTTCCAAACTCCGTTGGCGGAATTGTAATATCCCTGGCTGGGCGCAACAATGAAATTGGTCAGGAAGGAAGAAAGGGCATTGCTGACGGTGAGACTTGTGAGCGTGCTTGGCCCAAGATTGATTGCCGTGATGGTGTAGATGAGGGTATCGCCCTGATGCACATTGGTCACGCCATCGCTGATGGTCATCGCCAAATCCGCCACTTGCACAACCGAGTTGGAAGCTGTTGCCGAGTTGTTGTTGGTGACGGTGTTGATGATTCCCGTTGGTGGTGTGACGGTGACGGATGAAACGAGGCCACTCCCGGCGGTACTGGGTGAAACCTGGCCGGAGATGGTCATTGTCACCACGCCATTGGAGGGCAGATTGATGCCCGACCAGACGCCGGTGAGCGGGTTGAATGCGCCGGTGCTCGGGGTGTAAACCGGCGACAAGACGGAAGCCGACAGCGGCAATGAAAGCGTTATGAAATTCGTGACGGTACCGAGGGAACCCGGCCCGTTGTTGGTGACGCTGACGGTGTAACTGATGGGCGCGCCGGCGGCGACGGGATTGGGGCTGCCGATGATTCCCACGGCCAGGTCGCAGTAAACCGGCGCGACGGTCGACCCGGCGTTTTGTGTGGTCGTCGGCTGGCTGCCATCCTCATAAATCGTCGCGGTGTTGTTAATTTGGGTCGGGGGATTCGTGGAGATCCTGACCTGAAAAGTGACGACTGCGGTAGCGCCCGTGGCGATGACGCCGGACGGACTGCCGGGCCCGTTGATGGCGGTTGCCACCGTGTACGGCATGTTGGTCCCGCCGAGATCGGGGACACTCACCCCGTTCAACATGGTTGTGTTGGTAATATAAGTGACGCCCGCAGGAATCTGATCAAGCAGTGTCGTATCGGTGGTATTCGTCGTTCCGACATTCGGGACGTTGATCGTATAAGTCAACGCCGCGCCCGGGATAATATTCGTCAGGCTCGACACCTTGTTGGCACTCAGGAGGGGGGCCAAGGTTTGCACGTTGGCGTTCACGAGCGTTCCGTTGATGATCGGGCTTTGGGCGCAAGCTCCGGCATATTGGAAAGTGATCGTCGCCGCCGTGACAAACTGGGCCGAGGGCGGGATTTGATTCACCAGAACCTGGTAAGTAATCGTCAGGCTGGCATTTTGCCGGATGATGGGAATGGACACGCCGTTGACCGGATTTGCTCCCGTCACCATCACGCCGTTGGTCGTAAATGAATTGGTGACAAAACTCGTGCCGAAGGGCAACGGGTCGGTGAAAATCAAATTCACTGCGTCGGCAGTTCCCGAATTGGTGACGGTCACGGTGTAAGTCAACGTATCGCCGACAAAAGTGCTCGCGTGATTCACGCTTTGCGTCGTGGTCAATACCGGGGACCCGACATCAATCTGGAGCGCCAGCGCGTTGACAACATAGGCATCCCCCGACGAAGTGTTCTGCGCAAAGGCACTCGTGACGCCGTTGGTCAACGCGGACGAAACATTCACACAGGTAATATCCCAACCTTGTCGCGCGCCAGAGATGGGTTCCGTGCCATTGGCAGCGAGGGATGTCGAATTGTTCGTGCCAAAAGTGCCTGAGATGTCAATCGTACCGTTGGTAAGAGTCGGCGCCCAGATGGAATAGTCCGGTTGGCAATAGTTGATCTGACTGGCGAAAAAATTGTTGGACAGATTGTTTGGACCTGAAAGCACGGCCAGATTATTCGTGGTCGTACCGAACAACATCTGATCACCGACGATTTGCGCATCGCCTTCGACCGCGCTGACATAAAGATACCCGTTGACCGGCCCGGTCGGCGGCGAGCAAAATCCGCTCACGCCCACCGGCGGGGTTGACACACCAGTGGCCGCGAGGGAATTGCCCACGAACAATGACATGTTTCGCGAGTGCAACGAGGAATTCTGATATACCACCGCCAACGTCCAGCCGCAGCAGTTGTCGTTATTATCCAATGGCGCCAGGGTCGACGGAATGGCACCTGCGGAATAAGTCCCCGCCCCGCCGGCCTGCACCAGTGCGGTCACGTTGGCTGACCGGGTATAGAAGACCGTCTGGGTGCCGTTTGAGACCAGGTTTGCCGTGGCTGGATCAGGCGCCACCCTGTTCGTCGAACCGTTCGGCAGGACGAATTGCACCGTGTTGGTCAGATTGATGTAGTTAAGAATATTGCTGACCGAATTCGCGGGGGGATTGGCACCCAGCATTGCCGATCCCGACCAGATCAATTCAGCGTAGAGCACCGTGCTGTTCGTTGGCATTCGCAGCACCGCCGCCGAGCAATCATTCGACCAGTTCAGCGTCGTCCCAGGCCCAAAGGTGCCCCCGGTCGAGTTGGTGTTAAGGGTGATAAAGGTTCCGATTGAACCATCATTGCCGGGCCCATTCACGTTGTTTGCCTTGTTCAACCCCAGCGTGTTGCCGGTAAATGTCACGGCCCCGGCGGTCGTATTTCCATAGCGCAACAAATAATTTTGCGCCGCCGCTTCCCAATTTCCAACCAGCAGGGACAAAACAATGAAAATCCAGCAACCTCGCCGCCGAAACGACGAACGATTCAGGTTATGACACCGTGTGCTCATGCTTATCAGGGAAAACCTACGACTTAAACAAGCCACCCTCGCAATTCTTATGCCGAGGGCCGCAACCGTGTTATAAGAGTGTTTATTCACAAGTTATTCACAGCCCAGACTGGGTGACGCTATCAAAACCGGAGTGTCAGACAAACAGTATTGTTCCAAAAAAAGACGAGCCGGATTGCGCCCTTTCGGGTGCAATTGCCTGACCGCACGCGGGATGGATTATTTTGCCAGATCATGAAGATCATTTAACCTGAAACGGACCAAAGCGAAACGAATCAGGGACGGCCTGCCGTATTTAATGGGTGAATTGCCTAAAAAATGGCGGCAATTGGTCAGAACCTGCCAATACCTCTCCCGCAAAAAATAGTGGAGCTATCGTGCCATCGTGGGTTGGCAAAGCTCGGAGGACTCCACTTGAATTTTATGGGGGCTTTGAAACATTGAGAGCAACCGGGGAATGGGCTTGCTGACTTGAATGGCATGGAGCTTTTAAGGCTCGGGTTGAGGCGACATTTGACGTTCGATTCCGCCTCCAGCCACCATTACCTGTGAACACGTGCTTTGAATTCGTAAAAACCTGCCGGTTGCCCGCCGTAACATTTCCGTTTTGCGATGAACCTGGACCGTCAGGGGCCTCCGAGCGCAAGCGAGAAGCTGAAGGTGTTGACTTGAGGGGTGGCGCTGATCTCATTCAGGTACGGGCTTACATTGCCCAAAGCCCCGTACGTATCGATCGCAAAGTAATAAACCTGGTTTCCGATCAAGTTGGAAATGATTGCCGTCGTCGCCTTCCCTGTGTTAACCGAGCTGGTGTAGTTGTGACTGGCCAGGCCGTAATAAACCATGTAGCCCTTGACGCTTGAGGCCGAACTGGGCAGCCACGTCAGCGTGACCGAACCGGTCAGATTGCTGCAAACGCCCCGGAAGAAAACCGCGGGCAGGTTGGTGAAGGACAGGTTGGTTGACCCGGTGAAAGCGGCGATGGTCTGCCAGTTGGGAGCGGCCAGGTTGGTGGTGAACTGCAAAGTGACGAGGTTGGTTGTGTTGGCCGTCACTTTTTCGGTGATAATCCCGGAGGTTGAGCCCGCCGTGGAATTTGTAATGGGTGGTACCAACACTGGCGCGTTGGTTGCGCTTCCCGTTACCGTCACGTTGGTCCCGCCGCCCGTGAGCGTCACACTCTGAGTGTAATTGCTCGCCACCATCGGACTGAACGCAACCATCACCGCCTGCGTCTGTCCCGCTCCCAAACTGTAATTCCCGCCCGAAACCACGCTGAATGGCGCACCCACACTGGCCGTTCCACTCAACACCCCGCTCCCTGCGTTCTTTACCGTGATGCTATTCGTCACACTCGTCCCGGTTAACACCGTCCCATAGGTCATGCTTCCCGGCGTCACCTGGATTACCGGCGTCGTATTGGTGACCAGCGTATATTGGTATGCCCCAACGTCCCAATTCCCCGTCGCCGGCCGGGCATTGCCATCCTTGTCGGTCGTGAAATACGTCGACTCGTTGGCGCCCTTGCCGATCAGCGCGGTCGCCACCGCTGTCAAGTGATAGTTGTTGTTCGCCGACAGCGGAACGTAGGACACGAAATACACCAGGCCCAGGGCCGTGGTCAACGTCACGTTGTCCGCCGTGCTGATCGGGCTGCTGTAGGTCGTCATCGTGCCCGAATTGATGGCGATGTTGTTGATCATGTAGCACGCGGTATACGGAGTGGTCTGGCCGCCATTGCAGCTCGAACAGTTGCCGAACGCGATGCATGTCCCGTTATAGGGGTTCTGATCTATCATGTCATTGTTCGCAATGATGACGTCGTTGAAGGATGGAGCCACCGCCGGCGCGCCATCCGCGCCCACCTCAATCCCGCCCGGCCCGTTGCTGTCCGCCGAGCTGGTTTGCTGGCAAACATTGTTGTAAATGTAGATGTGGTTGAACGCACCGTAGTAGCCGTCCATGAATACCGAGGTGTTGGCCAGGTCCGCGAACACGTTTCCGTAAATCTTGATATAACTGCCAACAAGGGTCTGAATACCGTCCTGATGCTGAATTACCCCGCCACTCCACGACATGTTGTATCCCTGGATGGTATTATTATAGAGACTCCAGCCCGAGCCTGAAATCTGGAAGGCGTCAGCCCCGTTGGCGCTGTTGGCCTGCTTGGGCACGAAAACAGTATTGTCATGGATCCTGGTGCCGTCGAACGCCGGGTCGGTGAACCCGCACGAAAGGAAATGGTCAACCGTTCCGACGATGTAACAGTAGTTGTGGTCAAACTCGAACGCGGTGACTCCCTGTCCATCCACACCGTCGCCCAGACTGCTGCCCAGGTTCACGTACGATATCCGCAGTCCCGTGGTGCCGCCGTTGTTTACCGCTGCACTGTACCCCGACAGCGAGAAATGCATCGCGCCGTCGCCGGCATTACCGCTGATAACCACATTGTTGGCTCCGCCGAACCAGGTGCCGCTGCCGCTGAAGATGGCTGTCCCGTTGTGGGCTGAATCCTGGCCGATCTGGTAGGTGATCGGATGGCCTGAAGGGCCTCCAGCAGGCTTCCAACTGGAAACCGAATAAGTCTGGGAACCGCCGCTGGCGCCGCCGGAAATATAAACCGTGTCGCCGGCACTAACACCGGAAACCTGGGACAGACCCGTCCACGCGTTGGCCCAGGAGGTGCCGTTGTGCGAACCTGCTGCCGTGCCGTCCACGTACCAGGTTGCCGCCGGGGCGTTCACGGCCAAGATTATCAGAATGCAAAGGCCCGGCAAATTTTTCATGGTCGATTCAAAGTTCACGGTTCCAGTGCAGACCTGATATTGGTTTCGCGCCCGCCGTTTGCCAGCGCCTCAATTGAATGGGTCGGAAAGACCACTCAAAGAGGCGCTGGCAGTTCCACCCCACCTCCCTGGTGTCATGGCTGAAAGCCGATGCTGCCGGTGAGTCCATCACGCATCAACGTTGTGTTTGCAGCGCCCGGCGTAATTGCCGGGAAAAGTTCGCAAGGTTCAACTCCATGGCCTTAATTTTGATTCGTGCCGGCGGGGCCATTTGTGCCCATCATGCTGGAATTGGTTGTGGTGCTGTTGGTGCTCGTTTCATTGACCGGGCTGCCGTTGGTGCCGGACTCCCCGCTGGCAGCGGGTGCGTTGGTGTCAGCGGCGCCTGGCGCCGGTTCGCTCGTTGCCGGATTGGCGGAACCTGATTGATTTTCCGGGGCATTGTTTCCGCAGCCGGCGAGAAACATCAGGGCGATCAGTGGAATTATTTTTTTCATAATATTGATTGAATCCTTTTGTCTGGTTAAACGATGTGGTGTGGGTCCGCGTTTTATATTTCCATTTGTTTGTGAACCTGCCGGGTTCGGCCAGGTTGTGCGCGCGTCAATGCTCGACGGTTGCCGCGCGGGTCAACGCCCTTTTCCTTGTTCCGTTTTGTTCCATAGCCAGTGTTCCTGTTTTTAATCAGACCCGCCTGCGGGTTCCTGCGCTGCCACACCCGCGGGTTTAATTTTAACACGCGATCGGATGTGCCGGCGACCTGTCGGTCGGCCTGTGACACCCTTGGCAAGTTCCATGCCTCCCGTGAAAAAGACTTCAATTAAGGGGTTTTGGGGAAAAGCTGGGTTTCATCAGGCCTTCGATTGGAATGTTTGAAACCAACGATGGAATAAATTCTGCCAACTCCGGTGGCCGGCGCGGCTGAGTTTACTTGTTTCGCTCCTCGCGCCGGGGATCCAGTCCGAACTGAATCAGCCGTTCCCGGATTTTCATCCGGCTGACTCCCAGCCAGCGGGCGGCTTTGGATTGATTGCCCTGTGCCAGTTGGATGGCCTGCTTGAACAGTTCGGGCTCCAAATCCGCGATCATGCGGGCATAGGCGTCCTGGAGGTCGCCGCTTTGCGCGCGGTTGAGCAGTTCGGCGATATAAGCGGCGTGGGTCTGCTGGCTGATTTCCGTCGGTTTGCGGCTTTTGGCCAGCACGCGCTGGGCGTGATCCAGGCTGATGCCGAACGGCCGCGCCAGAAGCAATGCCTGGCGGACGACGTTTTCCAGCTCACGCACATTGCCCGGCCACGGCTGGCTTTGCAGGAACGAAATGGCTTCCGGTTGGATGGAAGGCGCATCCAGGCCGAGTTCCTTGCCATAGCGATGGATAAAATATTTGACCAATTCCGAGATGTCTTCGGTGCGCTGGCTCAGGGGAGGCAGGCTGATGGTCACAACACTCAGGCGGTAGAACAGATCTTCACGGAATTCTTTTTCCCGGATGGCGGTCTCCAGGTCCCGGTGGGTCGCGGCCAGCACCCGCACGTCCACGGGAATATCGATTTCACTGCCGAGTCGCTGGATGCTGTGCTCCTGCAGCACACGCAACAGCTTGCCTTGCGTGCTGGGATTCAGGTCGCCGATCTCGTCGAGAAAGATCGTTCCACCGTGGGCCTGCTCGAAACGGCCGATGCGACGACCCTGGGCGCCGGTGAACGCACCGCGTTCATAACCAAACAGTTCGCTCTCCAGCAGGGTATCCGGGATGGCGGCGCAATTGACGGCAATAAACGGTTTGTCCACGCGATTGCTGTGTTGATAGATGGCGCGCGCGATCAGTTCCTTGCCGGTGCCGGTGGCGCCCCGGATCAGCACCGTGGCGGGCGTGGCGGCGACCCGGCCGATTTCCTTGTAGATCGCCTGCATGGCACGGCTTTGGCCAATGATGGCCGAGCGGTTCATGCGGGCTTCGCCCATGGCCACCGGCTCGGACATCAGCCGGCTGCTGGCGACGGCGGAGGCCACCAGGTCCAGCAATTCATCGGCTTCGAATGGCTTGAGCAGATAATCGCACGCGCCCAGCTTCGTGGCTTCGATGGCGGTTTCAGTCGTGCCATGCGCGGTCATCAGAATGATGGGTTGTTTCGGTTTGGCGGCGTGAAGCTGGGCCACCAGATCCAGCCCCCCCAGGCCGGGCAATCGCAAGTCGGTGATGACCACACTGTATTGCTCTCGGCAGGCCTGTTCCAGACCGGCATCGCCCCGGCCGGAAATGTCCACCTCATAGTCCTCCTCGCGCAGCACTTTTTGCAGGGAGGAGGCAGTGCTGACGTTGTCTTCGATCAATAAAATTTTAGGCTTCATGTTCACTGACCCGCGGCAGCACGATGGAGAATGTGGTGCCATGGTTAAGCTGCGTTTGGTAACGGAGTTCGCCGCCGTGTTTCTCGACAATTCGCGCCGCGATGGGCAGGCCGAGCCCCGTTCCGCCTTCCTTGGTGGTGAAGAACGGATCAAACAGGCGCTTCTGGGTTTCCGATGAGATTCCCCGGCCCGTATCAATGACTTCCATCACTGCAAGACTGCCCGTGCCGTTGCGTGCTCGCAGGGTAATGACGCCATCATGGCCGATGCTGTCGGCTGAATTCTGGACCAGGTTGATCAGAACCTGCTTGATTTGCTGTGTATCCGCGCGCACCCAGACCGACCCGGATGTTTCCAGTTTCAGCTCAATCGAAGCCTTTTTCAACTGTGGTTTCAATAAATCATGCACGTCCTGCAAAATGCGCTGGGTGGGAATGGCAACGAATTCCGGTTCGGAGGGGCGCGCGAATTGGAGGAAATCCTTGACGATCCGCTCCAACCGGCTGATTTCGTCGCCGATCACGACGGCATCTTCATTGTCGGCCATGCTGGCCGGCAGTGATTTCTTAAGACTGTAGAGACGGAACTTGATTGCCGTCAACGGATTGCGGATTTCGTGCGCGACGCCGGCCGCCAGCGCGCCCAGCGAGGCGAGCTTTTCCTGCCGCACGATGGTGGCCTGGCTTTCGGTCAACCGAAGACGGAGCGGCGCGATGGCGCCACGGTAAACCAAAACGGCCAGCCAGGCGATCAACAACAACAACAGCGCCACCGAGAGTTTGAGCAACCGCTGGAAGGTGGCCAGGGTGCGGTTCGATTCCTGAAGGAAATTGTCGAAAGCCGAACTCTGGTCGCGGATGAACGCGTCGCACAAATCCAGCAGGCGCTGGGATTGTTGCTGGACCCTTTCGTAACTGGTGGGAAAGGCGACGGCCTTTGATTCAAGGAAGCCGAGCTTGGCCGCGAGCAAATTGGTGCTGTCCGTCAAATAGTCGTCATAAGCGCCACCCACCCGCTTGAAGAATTCGCGTTCCAGCGGGGTGACGGCATTGCTCTGGTTTGCCTCAAACCACTGGGTCAATTCCTGCGAATTCTTCTCGAACTGGTCATAATCGGCCGGCTCGCCGCGAAGACGGTAGCGGAGCAGGCTGTCGTTCAATCGTTGGATTTCACCCTTCATGTGAACGGCCAGATAGAAATCCTTGGCCTTCAGCCCGTCAAACTCGCGTTGCAAATGATCCACCCGTTCCCAAGTGGTGCGGCTTACCCAGATGACCAGGATGGAACCCAGCAGCGCGATCAGGATCAGGCCCGCCAGCCGCAGCTTTGCGGCCAGCGTGGAACTGGCACGCGGCGTGCCACCTATGGCAGGAATTGTTTCACCTGTCTCTTTCATTTTAATGCGGATTGCCTTCAAATTCAGGAATTTCGGCGGAAAATCACCGAATACCCATGTTGGCATAGCAACCGCTAGTCCATCCGCAAGACTAACGTCAAATTCATGGCAAACCAACTATAACCTGAAATCCCGAAATAATGAAAACGCTAATCGCAGTCGGGTCTTTCGTTGCTTCGTCTCATTCAGTATGCCCAAAGGAAACGTGGGCCCCTGAAAGCAACCGCAATGAAAGCGGCAGCCATGGCAGTCGGAGTTTCCTGCCGGCACCCGGCCTGCAACCGCGACCCGGGTCCGCCCGGATGGGTTGGGTTGATACCCGCCATAAGAATTCCGGATTGCCGTCCTCATTAAGTGACTGGCTGGCTTCCAAGGCGGCCGTGCTGATTGGCTAGGCGGTGCCGGGAATCGCGGACGCTCCGTCTCGTTGAGCGTTTCTGGAAGACGCAAGCAAACGGATGGAGGAAAAGCAGCACTTCGTACCCCGTTGAACGGCCGGACAGCTTGTCCGTTGCTTTTGGCGAAAATTCCGCCTATTTGTTTCCCGATGGCGAATTCCAAAACCACCACGCTGCGACCGGTCTTAAAGCGTCCCTTAAAAAAAATTCCCACCATTGCGCTTCTGGTGGAGTCCTCCCGGGCCTCGGGGCGGGCGTTGTTGTGCGGGATTGCAAAATGTGCGCATCACTATGGTCCTTGGGCGTTTTATTGGGAGCCCGGGGGTTTGGAAAAGGCCTGGCCCAAACTCAAGGCGTTGGACGTGGACGGAATCATCTTGCGGGACGTGGACAAGTTGGCGGAAGTGCCGGCCTTGGGGATCCCCGCCGTGGTCATCGGGCACAGCAAAACTGAAATTCCCAGCATGGTCAATGTAGTGACGGATTCCTCCGCCATCGGTCGAATCGGGGCCGCACACCTGCTGCAATGTGGTTTCAAGCATTTTGCCTATTGCGGTTATGGCGCGGTGCCCTCCTCGACGGCGGGCCGGGAAGCGTTCACCTGGTCCGATTTGCGTCGGAAATCCTTTCAGCGACACATTCACCAGGCGGGATTTGACGTTCATGCTTACACGACCCTGCCGCCGGCGTCCCATGCCTGGCGCGAGGAGCATCGCAAGATGGCTGCATGGCTGCAATCCCTGCCCCGACCGGTGGGATTGATGGCCTGCAACGATGACTGCGGCCAGCAGGTGATCGAAGCCTGCAAACTGGCACGTCTGGCGGTGCCGGATGCCGTGGGCGTTTTGGGGGCGGACAACGATGAGGTGGTTTGCGGTCTCTCTGACCCGCCCATGTCCAGTGTGGCCATCAACTTCGAGCGTGCCGGTTATGACACGGGGTTGGTGTTGTTCCGGCTGTTGCGCAACCATCGGCGGGTCCCGTCAAAAATCACCGTGCCGGCGACCCATGTGGTGGCGCGGCGTTCGACCGATGTCACGGCCGCTTCCGATCCCCATCTGGTCAAGGCGCTGCAATTCGTTCGCGACCATGCCCGGGAAAACGTGATGGTGGCGGACGTATCCCGTGCCGCCGGCCTGTCCCGCCGGGCTCTGGAAATAAAATTCCGGCGGGAGATGGGGTGTTCGATCCGGAAACACATTGGCCGCGTGCATACGGATCAAATTGTGCGATGGCTGGTCGAAACCGATCTGCCGATCGGTCAGATTGCCGAAGGTCTTGGGTTTTCCGATGTGCAACACTTTGCCCGCTACTTCCGCGCGGTCAAACAGGCCAGCCCGCTCGCCTTCCGCAGAACCTACGGAAGACGCGCCGGTTGAAACCGGCTCTACCGGCCGGTTGCGGCGGCCTGTGCGCATTTTGGTGATTTATTTGCGCAAAATGGCGTTTTGCACGGCCACGCCCATGTTATAGAACTGTGAACCGCACTCAACCATTACATCCGCAAATCGGCAAAGAATTGTCGAGGCTCGGATTCGAGCACCGTCAAGGTGGTCACTTTGACGGCAGCCTGTGGGTGATGGTTTGGGCTTGCGGGATATAACGCACAAGGTATTCATATGTTTGATTTGAAACAGCTTGAGGTTTGGTTTGTCACCGGCAGCCAGCATCTCTACGGGCCTGAAACCCTTAAGGCGGTCGCGAAACATTCGCAGGAGATCGCGAAGGCGTTCAATGCCGCACCGGCCATTCCGGTGAAGGTGGTTTTCAAACCGGTCATGACCACGCCGGATGACATCACCGCGCTTTGTCAGGAGGCGAACAATGCGCCCAAATGCGTCGGCTTCATCACCTGGTGCCACACGTTCTCGCCGTCCAAGATGTGGATCAATGGTCTCAAGCAACTGCGCAAGCCGGTGGCGCACCTGCACACGCAATACAATCGCGACATCCCGTGGCCGTCCATCGACATGGATTTCATGAACATGAACCAGGCCGCCCACGGCGACCGGGAACATGGGTTCATCTGGAGCCGCCTTCGCCTCAATCGCAAGGTCGTCGTCGGTTTCTGGCAGGAAAAATCCGTCCAGCAAAAACTCGGCGCCTGGTGCCGCGCCGCCGCCGCCTGGCACGACTGGCAGGGCGCAAAGTTCGCCCGCTTCGGCGATAACATGCGCGAAGTGGCGGTGACCGAGGGGGATAAGGTGGCCGCTCAGTTCAAATTCGGCTACGCGGTCAACGGCTACGGCGTCGGCGACCTCGTCCAATCGGTGAACAGCATTTCTTCGAAGGCCATTGACAAGCTGGTCCAGGAATATGCGGACACCTACCAGATGGCGGCTGATTTGCGCAAAGGCGGCGCCCGGCACGGGTCCGTGCGCGAAGCGGCCCGCATCGAACTCGGCCTGCGCGCGTTCCTGAAGGCCGGAAATTTCAAGGGTTTCACCACCACGTTCGAGGATTTGCACGGGCTGGCCCAGCTTCCCGGCGTCTCCGCCCAGCGCCTCATGGCCGATGGCTACGGCTTCGGCGCCGAAGGCGACTGGAAAACCGCGGCGCTCTTGCGGGCGATGAAGGTCATGGCCGGCGACCTGTCCGGCGGCACCTCGTTCATGGAGGATTACACATATCATCTCGATCCGAAGGGCAAAAAAGTTCTCGGCGCGCACATGCTGGAAATCTGCCCCTCCATTGCCGACGGCAAGCCTTCATTGCAAGTCCATCCGCTCGGCATTGGCGGCAAGGCCGATCCGGCGCGGCTGGTTTTCAACACGCCTGCCGGCCCGGCATTGAATGCGTCGCTGATCGACCTTGGCAACCGGTTCCGCTTGCTCGTCAACGAAGTGGATGTCGTCAAACCCGACCGGCCGATGCCCAGGTTGCCGGTGGCCCAGGCGGTCTGGAAATGCCGGCCCAATTTCGAAGACGCCTGCACCTGCTGGATTTACGCCGGCGGCGCGCATCACACCGGCTTCAGCCAGGCGGTCACCGCTGAAATGCTCGAGGACTTTGCGGCCATCGCCGATCTGGAATTTCTGCTCATTGACGGGAACACGACGGTCTCCGATTTCAAGAAGGAACTGCGCTGGAACGAAGTTTATCACGCCTTGAACAAAGGCTGGGCGGTCTAAGCAGCCGGACGGAACCCGGAAGCAATCAATGAGTGTAAAAGACGCCATCGGCCTTGATTACGGGGCAGATTTTGTTTACCCCCTGATGAGCAATGCCACCAACAGGCACAATATCAACATATGAAGCCCCAACAACTCTCCATCTTTCTGGGGTTGGCGATGATCGCGTGGGGCGCGCGCGGTGAGGTCGAACCGGTGGTCGCCTTGCCAGCGCAACCGTTTCCGCTTTCGCAGGTGCGTTTGCTCGACAGTCCGTTTCGCGACGCGATGTTACGGGATCAGCAATACTTGTTGAGCCTCGACGCGGACCGGTTGTTGCGAAACTTCCGCGTCAACGTCGGTCTGCCTACGGACGCGAAACCGTATGGCGGCTGGGAGGCGCCGGACTGCCAGTTGCGCGGGCATGCGGTGGGGCATTATTTGTCCGCGTGTTCGATGATGTATGCCAGCACGGGCGATCCCCGGCTCAAGCAGCGGGTGGATTACCTCGTCGCCGGACTGGCCGAGTGCCAGAGCAACTCTCCGGCGGCGGGTTTTCACGAGGGTTATTTGTCCGCGTTTCCCGAAACGATGATTGACCAGCTTGAGCAGGGCAAGCCGGTCTGGGCGCCGTGGTACACGCTCCACAAGATCATGGCCGGGCTGCTTGATGCCAACCAGTATTGCGGCAATGCGCAGGCGCTGGCAGTGCTGACCAACATGGCCAACTGGGCAAAGTCCCGCGTGGACCGCCTGACGCCGCAGCAAATGCAACAGACGCTCAACACCGAACAGGGCGGCATGACCGAGGTGCTGGCCAATCTATATGGTGCGACGGGCAACCCCAATTACCTGCAACTGGCCGAGGCGTTCAACCACCAGCAGGTGCTCGACCCGCTTGAACATGGTGACGACCGGCTGAATGGATTGCACGCCAACACGCAGATTCCCAAGATCGTCGGCATCACCCGCGAATATGAATTCACCGGCGAGCCGCGATTTCTGACCGCTGCCAACACGTTCTGGAACTCCGTTGCGCTGGACCGTTCCTATGTGATTGGCGGCGACAGTGACCGCGAGCATTTCTTCCCCACCAATCTGTTTGACCTGCACCTTGGCCCGGAAACGTGCGAGACCTGCAACACCTACAACATGCTCAAGCTCACACACGATCTGTTCGCGCTGGAGCCGGACGCGGCGAAGATGGATTTTTACGAGCGCGCGCTTTACAACGACATCCTTGGCTCGCAGGACCCGGACACCGACATGTTCACCTATTTCATGTCGCTCAAGCCCGGACACTTCAAGGTTTATTCGACGCCGGAAAATTCCTTCTGGTGCTGCGTCGGCACCGGCATGGAAAACCACTCCAAATATGGCAACACGATTTATTATCACGGGCAGGATTCGCTCTATGTCAATTTATTCATCGCGTCGGAACTGTCATGGACGGACAAGGGAATTTCCGTCCGGCAGGAAACCCAATTCCCGGAAAGTGACACGACCGTTCTGATGATCAAGGCCGGGAAGCCTGTTCCATTCACGTTGAAAGTCCGCCATCCCGCCTGGGCGGTGGATGGTGTGAACGTTTCCGTCAACGGCCGAAAACAGAAAGTAACATCCATTCCCGGCAGCTATTTCGCCCTCGACCGTGAATGGCACGCCGGCGACATCGTCAAAATTCGGATGCCCATGCGGCTGCATACTGAATCCTTGCCGGACTCCACCAACGAGGTCGCGCTGCTTTACGGTCCGATTGTGCTGGCGGGCGAACTCGGCACCAATAATATGCCGGAGCCTTTGGCCACCACCCAGACTCAATTCAACAACGTGCCGGACCCGGCCGCGCCGGTATTGGTGACGACGACGGATGATGTGCTCAAGCAGGTCAAGCCGGTTTCCGGCCAGCCGCTGACGTTTCGCACGCGCGGCATTGGACGACCGCAAGATGTGACGTTGAAGCCGTTTTATCAAATTCACCGCCAACGCTACACGGTTTACTGGAAACTTCTCACCGAGGCCGAATGGCAGGCGGAGGCCGCCAAATTTGCCGCCGCCGGGGCGCGGCGCATGACCGAGGAAGCCCGCGTGGTGGATGTCGTGCATCCCGGCGAAGAGCAGTCCGAGACCGACCACCAGATGCAGGGTGAACAAACCCAGAGCGGCGATTCCTACGGCTTCAAATGGCGGCAGGCCGCCGGCTGGTTGAGCTACCAGGTCAAAGTATTGCCCGGACAGCCAGTGGAACTCGTCGCTTCATTTCGTGACGGCGGACAAGGTGCCGCCAATTTTGATCTGCTCGTGGATGGGCAAATCGTGGCGCCGCAGCCTGTGGTCGGAGATGCTTCCGTCAGCGCGAATGACGTGGTGTTTCCTCTGGCGCCGGCGCTCACGCAGGGGAAACAAAGCGTCACCGTGAAGTTTGCCGTCCATTCAGGCCAGTCTATCGCCGGACTGACGGGCTTGCGCGTCTTGCGCGTGAAATCAGCGCAAGCCCAATCATAAATTTATGCCAGCGAAATACACCATCGGCCTGGACTACGGCACGAACTCTGTTCGCGCTCTCATCGTCGATGTCGCCAATGGCGCGGAAATCGCGTCGGCGGTCTGGAATTATGCCCACGGCACGCAAGGCGTGATTTTGTCGCACGACCCGAACCTCGCCCGTCAGCATCCCGCGGATTACGTCGCCGGCGCGGAAATCACCATCAAGCAATCGCTCGCATCGGCCAAAAAATCTGTCAAAGGTTTCAGCGCCGACCAAATCATCGGCATCGGCGTGGATACCACCGGCAGCACGCCCTTGCCCGTGGATCACGCCGGCCGGCCGCTGGCCTTCGACAAGCGATTCGCGAAAGACCCGGCGGCCATGGCATGGTTGTGGAAGGATCACACCGGCGTGACGGAAGCCGCGGAAATCACCGGCCTGGCCGAAAAAATCCGGCCGCACTATCTGGCGAAATGTGGCGGGGTCTATTCGAGCGAATGGTTCTGGAGCAAGATTCTCCACTGTTTGCGAACCGCCCCGGAGGTTTTTGCGGCGGCGCATTCATGGATGGAACTGGCCGATTACGTTCCCGCCGCGCTCACCGGCACGGAAGCTCCGGATCAATTGACCGTGGGTGTTTGCGCCGCCGGCCACAAGGCGATGTTTAATGAAAACTGGGGCGGTTATCCGGACGCCGAATTCCTTTCACAATTGGCTCCCAAACTCGGCGCCTTGCGGGGACGACTTTGTCCGCGGGTGCGCGCTGTGAATGCCGCCGCAGGCGGGCTGACCCCCGCCTGGGCGAAGCGAACCGGTTTGCGTGCCGGGATTCCCGTCGCCGTCGGCGCGTTTGATGCGCATCTGGGCGCCATCGGTGCGGGAGTCGCGCCCGGTGCCTTGGTGAAAATCATCGGCACCAGCACCTGCGACATTGCCGTCTGGCCGGACACGGAAAAACTCGCGGATATTCCGGGTCTTTGCGGCATCGTGAACGGCAGCGTCCTGCCCGGCTTTTATGGACTCGAGGCTGGCCAGTCGGCTGTCGGCGATATTTTCAACTGGTGGGTTCATTACATTCAGCCCGGCGGAAAGAAACCCCTGTCGCATGCCGAACTGGATCGCGCGGCGGCAAAATTACGGCCCGGTGAATCCGGCCTGCTGGCGCTGGACTGGAACAATGGCAATCGCACCATTTTAGTGGATCAACGCCTGACCGGCTTGCTGGTTGGCCAGACGCTTTACACGTCACCGGTGGAAATCTATCGGGCCCTCGTGGAGGCGACGGCGTTCGGCGCGCTGACCATTATCAACCGCTTTGAAGAGTATGGGGTGAAGATCGCTCAGGTCATTAATTGCGGCGGCATCGCGGAGAAAAGCCCGTTGACCATGCAAATCTACGCCGATGTGACCGGTCGGCCGATGAAGGTGTCACGTTCGGCGCAGACGTGTGCGCTGGGTTCGGCCATCGCCGGCGCGGTCGTGGCCGGCGCGCACAAGGATTTTGCCCGGGCACAGAAGGCTATGACGGGATTGAAGGCGAAAATTTACCGGCCGAACCCGAAATCGCACGCGGTTTACCGCAAGCTGTACCCGCTCTACCGCAAATTGCACGACGCCTTCGGCACGAAGACAGGGACCGGCAACCTGCACGACGTCATGAAAAAACTGATTGAAATCCGCAACCGGGCGAGGTCAAAATGAAAATCACAAACCCTATCACAACCTTTACGAATCACGCCTCCGGCTGGCCGGCGAAACTCGCGATCATGGCCGCCACCCTGATGGCTGTGACCGCCGCCGCAGCGGAAGAGCCGACCACCAACGTGCTGGTGATTCATGCCGATCAAGGCAGGGACATCATCAACAAAAACATTTATGGCCAATTCTCCGAGCACCTGGGCCATTGTATCTATGGGGGCATCTGGGTTGGCGAAAACAGCCCGATCCCCAACACCCGGGGTATTCGGAACGACGTTGTCGCCGCCTTGAAAAAGATCGAGGTGCCGGTGCTGCGCTGGCCGGGCGGCTGTTTCGCCGATGAATATCATTGGATGGACGGCGTTGGGCCGCGCGACCAGCGGCCGAAAATGATCAACAGCAATTGGGGTGGCGTCACGGAGGACAATTCCTTCGGCACCCACGAATTCATGGATTTCTGCGAACAAATCGGCGCCGATCCGTGCATCTGCGGCAACGTCGGCAGCGGATCGGTCCAGGAAATGATGGAATGGATCGAATACATGACATCGGATGCCGATACCCCGATGGCCAACCTTCGCCGGAAGAACGGGCGCGACCAGCCGTGGCGGCTGCCTTATTTCGCGGTGGGCAACGAGTCCTGGGGCTGTGGCGGGAACATGACGCCGGAGTTTTACGCGGATCAATACCGGCGCTACAACACCTTCGTGAAGGATTATTCGGGCAATACCATTTCCCGCATCGCCTGCGGGGCCAGTGACGACGACTACAACTGGACAAAAGTGATCATGACGCAAGTCGGCTCCCGCATGAATGGAATCTCGCTGCATCATTACAGCTTCCCGACGGGCACCTGGCGCGGCAGCAAGGGATCGGCCACCCAATTCACCGAGGCGGAATGGTTCTCGACCTTGCGTTACGCGCTCCAAATGGAAGATCTGGTCAGCCGACATTCAGCCATCATGGATAAGACCGATCCGCAAAAGCGCATCGGACTGATGGTGGACGAATGGGGAGCATGGTACGATGTCGAGCCGGGCACAAATCCAGGCTTCCTGTTCCAACAGAATACGTTACGTGACGCGCTGGTCGCCGGAAGCACCCTCAACATCTTCAACAACCATGCCGATCGTGTGAAGATGGCCTGCATCGCGCAAATGGTGAACGTGCTGCAGGCGATGATTCTGACCGATAACGAAAAAATGACCGTGACGCCCACGTATTGGGTGTTTGAAATGTACACGGTCCACCACGACGCCACGCTGTTGCCGAGCGAGTTGCACAGCGCGGATTACGATTTCAACGGCCAGAAAATTCCCGCGGTCAGCGTCTCCGCCTCCCGCGATCAGGCCGGGAGAATTCATGTCTCGCTTTGCAATTTGAATCCAAACCAGCCGGCCCAGGTCGCCTGCGATTTGCAGGGGGTAAAGATTAACGTCATCTCCGGCCGGATCCTGACGGCGCCCGAAATGAACGCACGTAACACCTTCGATCACCCGGAGAATGTTCATCCGGTTGGGTTCAGTGATTTCACACTGACGGATGGCGGGTTTGTCACCATGTTGCCGCCGAAATCGGTGGTGGTGCTTGAATTAAAGTAGACTTTCTGCGACGAATTGCCGATGCTCGAAACACTCAAAGCCGCTGTTTGCCGGGCCAATTTGAATCTGGTCGAGGAAGGGCTGGTCATTCAAACCTGGGGCAACGCCAGCGCCATAGACCGCGTGCGCGGGCTGGTCGTCATTAAACCTTCCGGCGTGGCGTATGACGGGATGAAGCCCGAACACATGGTGGTGGTTTCACTCAAAACCGGCCAGGTGGTCGAGGGTAAACTCAAACCCAGTTCCGACACAGCGACGCATCTGGTGCTGTACCGCGCGTTTCCCAAAATCGGTGGCATTGTCCACACGCACAGCCTTTACGCCACGGCCTGGGCGCAGGCGCGGCGGAAAATCCCGGCCTACGGCACGACCCAGGCGGATTACTGGTTTGGCGAGGTTCCCTGCACGCGCGCCATGACGCCGCGGGAAATCAGGAATGATTACGAAGCGAACACCGGCCAGGTCATCGTCGAGACGTTCAAGCGGCTGGATCCCGGGCAGCATCCGGCGGTGCTGGTGGCCGGTCATGGGCCGTTCACCTGGGGCCAGGATGTGCATGCGGCTGTTCACAATGCCGCGGTTTTGGAATTTGTTGCGCGGCTGGCGGGTGAAACCTTAAGGATCAATCCCAAGACAAAGCCGATGGCATCCGCGCTGTTGAACAAACACTTTCTTCGCAAACACGGAACCAACGCCTATTACGGACAAAAATGATCGGGCAACTATTATGAATAAAATCCTCCAATCAACCGCATTGACGCTGGCCGCGCTGGGCACTGTTTGCCTGACCGGTTGTGCGTCCGTTTCACAATCGGGTTCAACCTCCCGGGAAACCATCACGGAAGCTCCTTTCGGCAAAATGCCGGATGGCACGCCGGTGGAAATCTATACCCTCCGCAATTCCAAAGGCGCCATGGCGCGCATCATGACCTACGGTGGGATCGTCCAAAAGCTCGTCATGCCGGACCAGAATGGCAAGTCTGACGACATCGTCCTCGGTTTCGACAGCCTGGATGGCTACACGCGGGACGGCTATGTCAAAGCCTGTCCGTATTTCGGCGCGCTCATCGGGCGCTACGGCAACCGCATCGGCGGCGGCACGTTCATGCTCGAAGGGCAAACCTATACGCTGCCGCAGAACGACCATGGCAACACGCTGCATGGGGGACTAAAGGGATTCGACAAGGTTGTTTGGACGGCAGTGAAAGCCGATGTCGGCCCCGAAGGGCCGCGGTTGGTTTTGAATTATTTGAGCAAAGACGGCGAGCAAGGCTTCCCCGGCAACCTGGATGTGACGGCGACCTACACGCTGACGGACGACAACGCCTTGAAACTGGAATTCGCCGCGACCACCGACAAACCGACGGTGGTGAACCTCACGCACCACTCCTATTTCAATCTGGCCGGGCAGGGGAATGGCGGCATCCTCGACGAATTGGTTTATATCAACGCCAACGAAACAACGCCCGTGGACAGCAAGTTGATCCCAACCGGCGCGTTTGCCGACGTGACCGGCACGCCGTTTGATTTCCGCACGCCGACCGCCATTGGCGCGCGCATCAATGATCCCGACACCATTTTGCAATACGGTCCGGGTTATGACCACAACTGGATCATCAACAAGCCGCCCGGCCAGTTTGGCCTGATGGCGCGTGTGACGGATCCGGGCAGCGGCCGGGTGATGGAAGTCTGGAGCGACCAGCCGGGCCTGCAATTTTACGCCGGCAATTTCCTCGACGGCACGCTCACCGGCAAGGACGGCAAGGTTTATCAGCGCCGTTCCGCGTTCTGCATGGAGCCGCAGCACTATCCTGACTCGCCGAATCATTCCGACTTCCCCTCGACCGAGTTGAAGCCGGGCGAAACCTATCACAACACCATCGAGTATAAATTCAGCGTCAAATAATCAGCCTGAAAACTCCTAAATGCTATGAATGAGATAACCAACAGCGTGCTGGCGGCAACCAACAACCTGGACGTGGCGACGAACGCCCTCGCCACGGCGTCCGTGGCGGGCGGAATGAACGGCACCGTGTTCAACGGCCTGGACCTGGCCGTCATCATCGCCTTTGCCATCGGCATGATCATCACCGTCTGGTATTCCATGCGGAAAAAGAACGAGTCCGGCAAGGACTACTTCCTGTCCGGTCGCGACGCCAACTGGCTGCAGATCGGCTCCTCGATCTTTTCCTCCAACATCGGCTCCGAACATCTCGTCGGCCTGGCCGGCGCCGGCTTTCTCACCGGCATGGCCATGGCCCACTGGGAAATGCACGCCTACTGGATCATCATTCTGGGCTGGGCATTCGTGCCGATCTACGACCGCATGAAGATCTTTACCATGCCGGAATTCCTCGAACTGCGCTTCAGCCGGGGCTCGCGCAATGTCTTGAGCCTGCTCACCATGGCCAGCCTCGTGCTGACGAAAATCGCCGCCACCATCTACGCCGGTGACGTCGTCATCCGCACGCTGTTGAATGTGGATCACATCAACCTTTTCGGACACCAGATCGACGTCTTTTGGGCGATTGCCTTGGGGCTGGCCGCCACGACCGGCCTTTACACCATCTTCGGCGGCATGCGGGTCATCATGTACACCGCCGTGCTTCAGGCGCCGGTGCTGATCTTCGGGTCGGTCTGCATTCTTTACACGGGGCTTCGCGTTCTGGGCCACGGCAGCCTCATTGATGGCTGGCATGCCACCCTCACCACGGTCGGTGATAATGTGCATTTGATTCGTTCGGTTCATGACCCGGTCTGGGCGTGGACTGCCGTCTTGCCGGCATCCGCCATCATCGGTTTTTGGTATTGGTGCACCGACCAGTACATCGTCCAGCGCGTGCTGGCCGGCAAGAACCAGCAGGAATCCCGGCGCGGCACCATCCTCGCCGGTTTTTTCAAACTGACCCCGGTGTTCATCTTCCTCGTGCCGGGCATGATTGCCTTCGCGCTGACCAAGACGCCCGGCGTCGGTTTCAGCACCAACGGTGACGCTGCTTATACCTCGCTCGTGGCGCAGATTCTGCCTCACGGCCTGCGCGGCATGGTGGCCTGCGGCATGATCGTCGCCCTCATGGCGTCACTCGGTTCCAAATTCAACGCTTCGGCCACGTTGTTCACCATGGATTTCTACCGGGAATGGTTTCCCAACGCCTCCGGCCGGACTGAAGTGTTCGTCGGCCGGCTGGCGACCGCAGCCATTGTTTTTCTCGGCATCTGCTGGGTGCTGGTGATCAAGAGCCTGCATTCCAACCTGTATGTTTACCTCCAAAGCGTGCAGGGCTATCTCTCGCCGGCCATCGCCGTGCTTTTCGTGATGGGAGTCTTCTGGAAACGGGCCACCGCCCCGGCCGCCTTGTGGTCCTTCTCGATAGGTGTGGTCGGCGGCTTCGCCCGTCTGGCTGCGGATATTTATATGCGAAGTCAGGAAACCATCGTTGGTGATGCGAAAAATAATCTCTATCACGGTCTGATTACCCTGGATCAATACAAGGCGATTATCGCACCCATTCAGCAAAAATACGGGCTGATTTATGATTTGTGGACCATCAACTGGCTCTATTACTGTCAGATGTTGTTTGTCCTCACCGCCGTATTGATGGTCGTCATCAGTCTCATGACCAAGGCGCCGGACCCGAAGACGATCAAATACACCTGGTATGGCGCCACCCCGGAGGAAAAGGCCGCCACCCGGGCCAGTTGGAATGCCATGGATGTCGTCCTGAGCCTGATTGTCATCGGCTGCGTCGTCCTGTTCTACGTCAAGTTCTGGTGATTTGATGATTCGCTTCAAGGCTGTGGGCGCCACACCGGCCACAGCCTTTTTTTATTTATGATCGCGAAAAAGTTTGTTGGGCCATGTACGGCTGCCTGGTTGCTGCTGACGGCGGTTTGCCTGCACGCGCAGGATGGTGCAACCGGCGCCAACCTTGCCGCGCGTGAGGAACAAATCATCGCTGCCGCCAAACCTGCCGCTGCACCGCGTTTCAACGGCCCTTCCGTCATCGGCATCCGTCCCGGCACACCGTTCCTCCATTCGCTGGCTGTGAGCGGCGCGCGCCCACTCGCTTTTGCAGTAAAAAAACTGCCCGCCGGGCTCACGCTCGATCCCCAAACCGGCATCATTACCGGCGTGCTGAAGGAAAAAGGAACCTTCACCTTTGCCGCGTCTGCCCAAAATTCTGCCGGCAGGGCCTTGGCCAAAGTTAAAATTGTCTGCGGCGACAGCCTCGCCCTTACACCGCCGATGGGCTGGAACAGTTATGATGCTTTCGGCGATAACGTCGTCGAGTCCGAGGTCCTCGCGAATGCGCGCTATGTCGCGGACAAGCTGCAGCCGGTGGGCTGGGACACGGTTGTCGTGGATTATTGCTGGTCCGACCCCGGTGCCCATGACAACAACCGCAATGCCCGCGCCAATGCGCCGCTGGCTGCCGACAATTTCGGGCGGCTGCTGCCCGCGCCCAACCGTTTTCCCTCCGCGGTGGATGGCGCCGGTTTCAAGCCGCTCGCCGATGCGGTCCACGCGCTGGGTTTGAAATTCGGCATCCACATCATGCGGGGAATTCCGCGTAATTCCGTCTATACCAATCTGCCCATCCAAGGTTCCAATTTCACCGCCGCCGACGCCGCCAACACCAACGACAAATGCGTCTGGTGCCCCGATATGTTTGGCGTCAATAACAATGCCGCCGGCCAGGCGTGGTATGATTCCTGTGCCCGACTGTGGGCGGGGTGGGGCGTGGATTACATCAAGGTGGACGACCTCTCGTCGCCTTATCACGCGGCGGAAATTGAAATGATCCGGCACGCCATCGACCAATGCGGCCGCAGCATTGTCTTCAGCACGTCGCCCGGACCAACGTCGCCCGGCCACGCGGCGCACATTTCGACAAATGCCAATCTTTGGCGAGTTTCCGGCGATTTCTGGGACGAGTGGAAATCGCTCGACCACGAGTTTGCGCTCGGCGCCCGCTGGCATGATTCGGTCGGGCCGGGACACTGGCCGGACGCGGACATGCTGCCGCTCGGCCATCTTTCCGTGGGCAACCGCTCCGTTGGCCCTGACCGGTTCACCCGGTTCACGCGCGACGAACAGCTCACGCACCTTTCACTCTGGTGCCTGTTGCCCTCGCCGCTGATGGTGGGCGCGAACCTGCCGGACAACGATGACTGGACGCTGGCCCTGCTGACCAATCCCGAAGTGCTCGCGGTCAACCAGGATCCGCTCGGCCTGTCGGCGCAACGAGTGGTGAATCCTGCTGTGCCCGCCGAAACCTGGGTGAAGAAACTGGCTGACGGCTCGGTCGCGGTCGGATTTTTCAACCGCTCGGACCAGCCGGTGAAAATCGATGTGCTCTGGCGGAATCTGGGGTTTCGTTCCGTGCCGAACGTTCGCAATTTATGGCTGCGAAAAGACCTGGACCGGCAGAAAAACTTTATCGCTGAATTGCCCGCGCATGGATGTGTGCTCATGCAAGTGAGGTGACAAATGTCCCTACAAAAGGTCATTCCCGCTTATTTATGAAACTATCGCTTCTACACTTTGTTACAATCGGGGTAATAACTACCTTCGTGAACGGGTCGGTTCCTGGTATTGTAGTGTTTGTTTACGACAATATCAGGCAGTTGAAGACGGCGCGGGGTTTGAATCCGGTGGCAGGTCGCCTCACTCACTCCAATATCCAGCTCGGCTTGATTTCCTCGTCGTATGAGGCCGGTTTGAGGCCGGCCAAAAGTTTTCGCTCCGCCAGGATTCCAATCATTGCCGCATTGTCGGTGCAAAGTTCTTTTTCCGCCAGGCGCAGCGTAAACCCTTCCTTGGCGCAGGCCCGCGCCAGTTCGCGGCGCAGGGCGCGGTTGCACGTCACGCCGCCGGACGCCGTCACGCACCGGACGCCGTTGCGTTTCGCGGCACGCAGGGTTTTGGTCACCAGCACCTCGACGATCGCCGCCTGAATGCTGGCGCACAAATCGCGCACGGTTTGCGCTTCCTTCAGTAAATCCGGATGGTCGCGGACAAAGTAGCGCACAGCGGTTTTCAAACCGCTGAAGCTGAAATCATCGCTCCCGTCGTTGAGCAGCGGGCGCGGAAAGTCGAAGGCCTTCGAATTTCCCTGTTCTGACAGCCGGTCGATTTCCGGCCCGGCAGGGTAGGGCAGCCCCATCAGCTTGCCGGTTTTATCGAAGCATTCACCCGCCGCATCGTCGGTGGTCGAGCCCAGCACGCGATGTTTCAACTCCGATTCCACGAGCACCAGCAGCGTATGTCCGCCGCTGACAATAAGCGACACGTTGGGTTGAAAACCGGAAAAGTCGGCGGTGAATCGTTTCGGATTCTCGCGACTTCTCGCCTGGGCGTGGTGCATTTCTTCGTTTTCGGTGGGGCGAGCGTCCCCGCAAACCGTCGTCGCTTCGCTTTGACCTGCCGACGCCGGCTCGTCAGTAGCCTCGCCCCACCAAACTGTGCCAGTACTCCTTTCCTGGCTCCGCGGAGACGGGACCCCCCTCTCCCCGCTCGGCGGGGCGAGGGGCGAATCTGTTCCCACAATCCACGGTGAATAGAGATGGGCTTCGTGATGGTGGATGCCGAGGAACGGTTTTCGCAGGGCAAAGGCGATGGCTTGCGCGGCCCTGAATCCCACGAGTAATGCGGTGGGCAGTCCCGGTCCCTGGGTGGCGGCGACGGCGTCGAGCTGGTCCGGCTGCAGCCGCGCTGCCTGCAGCGCCGCTTGCGTCACGGGTATCAGGTTCCGCAAATGCTCCCGCGCGGCGAGCTCCGGCACGACGCCGCCATATTCGGCGTGAATCTGGATTTGCGAGGAAACGGTGTTGGACAACACCTTTCCGTTGCGCACCACGGCGACGCTGGTTTCGTCACAGGAAGTTTCTATGGCCAACAAGGTCATGGGACGTTGACTCGTAAACCTTCAAGTGAATTTCTGTAAAAGTCCCGATTGATCGTAGCGGCGACTCGGTAGAGCGCCGCAAACTCACGAAAGGCGAAATGTCCGGCTTTCTGCCGAAAGCCGCTACGCCTGTTTGGTTGAGATTCCATCAATGGTTCAACGGGTCACTTCATTTCACCGCGACCTTCTCGGCTTTCGAGAACTCGCTGTAAAGGAGAATGCCCTTGAGCAGGTCTTCGGCGCGATCCATCTGCACGTCCCGGATGTTTTCGATCCGGGCGCGTTCTTCCGGAGACAGGGTGGACAATCCGCCGGGGGAGCGCTTGAAGATCAGCGCGGCCTCTTCCTCATCGGTCATGGGCACGACCACGTCCGGGGTGATGCCATGTTCGTGAATGACCCGGTGGCTGGGCGTGTAATATTTGGCCGTTGTCAGTTTAAGCGCCGAGCCGTCGTCCAGCGGGAAAATGCTCTGCACCGAGCCTTTGCCGAACGTTTTCTCGCCCAGCACGATCCCGCGGTGCAAATCCTGCAGGCAGCCGGTGACAATTTCCGACGCGCTCGCGCTGCCGAGATTGACCAGCACCACCACGGGCATGCCTTTCAGTTCGTCGCCGCGGCCGTCGGCCCGCCGGGTTGAGTTCTGGTCCGGATCGCGGCCTTCCGTGGTGACCACGAGTTGTCCGTGCGGCAGAAATTTGCTGCAAACGCCCACCGCTTCATCCAGCAGGCCGCCGGGATTGCCGCGCAAGTCGAGAATCAACGCCTTCATGCCCTGGGCCTTCAATTTATTCAACGCGTCCTCCAGTTCATCGCTGGTGTTGTCGCCAAACTGGGTGATGCGAATGTAGCCGATCCGGTCCGGGCCGAGCGGGAATTCCTTTTTGCCATTGATGTCCTTTACCATGTCCACGTTGATGATCGCGCGGGTCAGGGTTAAATCCCGGGTCACGCCGGTGGACGGGCGCTGAACGGTCACGGTGACCTGGGTGCCGGGTTCGCCCCGAAGCTCCTTGACCGCATCCTGCAGGGACAGTTTGTCCGCGCCCTTGCCGTCGATTTTTATGATGCGGTCGCCGGCCAGAATGCCCGCGCGGAATCCGGGCGTGTCATCCATGGGTGTGATCACCGTGACATAATTGTCCTTCAAACTGACCACCAGACCGAGTCCGCCAAACGCCCCTTCCGTGTCGCTCTGTAATTCCTGATACTCGTCCGGGTCCATGAATTCGCTGTGTGGATCTAGTGCGTCAATCATCCCTTTGAGCGCGTCGTAAACCAGTTCGTGATACGTCAGCTTCTGGCCGTCCACGTACTCCGTCCGAACCTTTTCCAGCACATTGGCGAACAGCTCCAGGTTGGGGTAAACCGAATCCTTTTGTTCGGCCGCGTTGGCCGAGCTCATATATATGCGGGCGCCAATGACCAGATTCAGCAGCAACACCGCGATGACCAACCCGTAAATCAGAACGTCGTTTCATAAGCAGGAGGAAATTAACACAAACTGGAACCTCTGCAAAACCCGTTTCCCGGACGTTCGGATCGCCGGGCGCCGTCCCGGCTTGTTGGGGAAATCCAGGACCATGCCGGGACGGTGCCCGGCGCTCCGGTTTGACAGTGGTTTCAAACTGGCCGAATTGTGAATCATGCCCGGTTCCGCAGCAACATTTCGATGAACGGCAGGTCGCCGGGAACCGTGACCTTGGGATTAGGGGCGATGCTGGACACCAGCCGGACCGGCTGGCCGATCAGTTCGCAGGCCGCCGTGTCATCCGTGAAAACCAGGTGTCGGCGGCGCGCCTCGGCCAGCGCCCGGCGGATCACCTCCACGCGGAACGTCTGTGGTGTTTGCACCGCCCATAATTTTGACCGGTCGAGCGTGCGTTGAATCAACCGGCCGTCGGCGGATTCCTTGAGGGTGTCCGTCACCGGTTGGGCCGCCACGGCCGCGCCGGTTTCGTCCGCCGCCTGAACGGTTGCCGCAATCAACTCATCGCTGGTACAGGGCCGGGCGGCGTCCTGAATCGCCACGATCTCCGCCGTCGCGGACAGGGCCTCCAGACCGTTCCAGACCGAGTCCTGCCGTTCGGCTCCCCCGACCACAATGCGAAACGGTTTTTGCAGGGAAAACCGCGACGCGAGTTCCGTGAACGCATTTTGCATTCCGTCGCGCACGACGACCACGATTTCGCCGATGCTCTTCGCGTCGGCGAATCGCCGCCAGGCATGGGCCACGACAGGGCGGCCGGCCACCTCGAGAAACAATTTATCGACCCCGGCCTGCGGGGGCGAAGCGCCTCCGGCCAGGCGAAGGCCCGCGCCCATGCGGACGCCCTTGCCGGCAGCAACGAGAATGGCCGCGTTCATTTTTTCCAGTCTAAAGTCCAAAGCCCAAAGTCCAAGGCCAAAAAACCCCGGCGTGTTCCAATTTCGATAGGGCGCGTCACTCCGGGCGCGCCGCTTTCGGTGTTTGCGGCGGGCAGAGGGCTGCCGGCCCTATCCAAATATTGAAATTAGACCCCGCTGCAACTCAAAGACTTTGGACTTCGGACTTGGGACTGTTAACTAACGTGCGGGCCGCCAGTCCAGCACTTTCAATTGCACGGTGTGCTTGCCATTGAACAGATTGACCTGCGGCGCAAAGGCGAGATCGAATTTCCCGACCGGCAGCGACTCGGCGCCACCGTTCCACCAAATAGCCTCCAGCATGGTTGCGCCGCTTGCAGCGCCGTAGCCACCTGGCGGCGAAGGCGTGTCCGTGACCCACATTTTGACGTGTTGCTTTTCCGCGCCGATACGTTGCAGTGGTCGGGCGTGCGTGAGCTGGCGCGCGCAGAACTGCACGCCGGGATTGCCCTGGCCCGCCGGACTCAAACGTGAAAACTCGTGGAGCGCTGCCAGGGTCATTTCTTCCAGCCCCACTTCCGCATCGAGGCGCAACGGCGGTTGCAGATCCTCCGGTCTGAGTGCGCGGCCGGCCAGGATGTTCAACCGCTGCCGCAACGCGTCAATCTTGTCCGGCCGGATGCTCAAACCCGCGGCCATCGCGTGTCCGCCGTGGCGCACCAGCAAATCATCGCACTCACGCAACGCGGCGGCCAGATCGAAACCGGCGATACTGCGGCCCGATCCACGCCATTCGTCGCCTTCACCGCCGATGATGATGGTGGGCCGGTAAAAGGCCTGCAACACCCGTGAAGCCACGATGCCCACCACGCCGATGTGCCAGAGTAATTGCCCTTCCACGATGACGAAATCGGTCTGCGGATTGAATTTGGCGCGGATCGCGCCGGTGACCTCCTCGGCGATGCCGCGCTCAATTTTCTGGCGCTCGCGATTCCGGGCATCGAGATTTTCGGCGAGCGGCGCGGCCTCGGGCAGATTACGGGCCAGCAGCAGGCGCAGGGATTCCTCGGCGGTTTCGAGCCGGCCGGCGGCGTTGAGACGCGGCGCGAGTTGAAATGCCACGTCGTGCGTGCCCAGCATGGGAGGTGATTGGGCGGCCTTTTTCAGGGCGATGAGTCCGGGCCGCTGGGTCAGGTTCAACCGTTGCAGACCGGCCGAGACCAGGATGCGGTTCTCTCCGACGAGCGGAACCAGGTCGGCAATGGTGCCCAGGGCCACCAGGTCCAGCAGCGGTCGCAAATCAAATTCCGCCATGCCGGGCAGGTTCATTTCGCGTCCGCGTTTGACCAGCGCGTGCGCCAGTTTGAAAGCCAGTCCGGCGGAACACAATTCAGTGAATGTAGGACAGGCATCCTGCCTGTCTCCATTTTCCGTTTGTCTGGAGACAAGCGCGACGCCCGTCCTGCGAAGTTGCGGATTCACGAGCGCGACTGCTTCCGGCGCGGGGTCTGAAACCTGATGGTGGTCGAGCACAATCACATCCACGCCGCGGGCGCGCAGCGAGTGGATGGTTTCGACGGCGGTGGAACCGCAATCCACGGCGAGCAGGAGCGGGACGGGAAATCGTTTGAGACAATTTTCGACCCCCTCCGGGCTCAAGCCGTAGCCTTCGTCCATGCGGTTCGGCAGGTAAAAATCCACCTGCCAGCCGAGGGACCGGAGCACCTCCAGGAGCAGCGCGGTGGAGGTCACGCCGTCCACGTCGTAGTCGCCGAAAATCACGAGCGGTTCGTTTTGTTCGCGGGCGCGGAACAATCGTTCCACGGCCACGGCCATGTCTGGCAGCAGAAACGGGTCGACCAGGTTTTTAAGGCGTGGCTGCAGAAATTTTTCGATGGCGGGCGGTTCGCTGTAGTTGCGATTGAGCAGGCATTGGGTCAGGAGCGGTGAAATGTCCAACTGCGCCGCCAGTTGGCCGGCCAGCAACGGCTGTGGCGGGGCGAGGGACCATCGGAATTTCATGCGGTTTCAACCACGGACGGGGTGCTGGTACATTTTGGTGGGGTGAGGCTGCTGACGAGCCGGCTCGCGAGGATGCTCGCCCCACCAAAAACTGCAAAAGATTCGACTACCACGGATGGACACGGATGGACACGGATGAAACGACCTGAAATCTGACTGAAAATCAGTGCCTGGGGTTTCATCGGGGAGACGAAAAGTTGAATTTGATCCGTATCCATTCGTATTCATTTGTGGCTCGATTTTTTTTCATGGCGGGCGGCCGCGATGGACCACGCGATGGCGACGAACAGGATCAAGGCCACCGTCAGCAATGAAACTCCGGTGGGGATTTGAATTTGGAACCATTGGGGCGGCCGGGTGTGTGGCTCGATCAACATTTTGATGCCGATGAACACCAGGACGAGGGAGAGGCCGATTTTTAAATGGCGAAAATAGCCCAGGGCGCCGGCCAGCACGAAGTAAAGCGAACGCAAACCGATAATGGCGAAGACGTTGGAGGTAAAAACGATGAAGGCCTTGCGCGTCACGGAAAATACCGCTGGCACGGAATCGAGGGCGAAAATCAGATCGGTGGCCTCCACCAGCAACAGGACCAGCGCCAGCGGGGTGAGGGCGAAGCGGCCATCCCGCCGGGTGAAAAATTTCACACCCACGAAATCCGGCGTAACCGGAAACCATTTGCGTGCGAGTCGCAATACCGGGTTATGTTCCGGCCGCACCATTCTTTCCCCGGCGAAGAGCATCCGGACGCCGGCAAACACCAGGAACGCGCCGAAAGCATACAGTACCCACGCAAATTCGTGGATGAGCGCCACACCGACGGCGATCATGGCCCCGCGCATGATGAGCGCGCCAAGGATGCCCAGGAAGAGCAGGCGATGCTGAAATGCCGGCGGCACGTGAAACCAGGCAAAGATAAGGGCGATGACCAGGACGTTATCGAGGGAGAGCGACAGCTCGATGACATAACCGGTGGCAAATTGGACCGCCTCTTCCGGCCCGCGCGCAAACGCCATGGCTCCGGCGAACAGCATGGCCAGCGCAAACCAGAGCGTGGTCCAGGCGAGGGATTCCTTGAATTTGACGACCTGCGTCCCGCGATGAAACACCCCCAGGTCCAGCGCGAGAAAAAACAGGACGCAGAGAATGAAACCCGCCCAATGCCAGGGAGTGATTGCGACCGGGTTCATTTGCGATTTACGATTTCCGATTTACGCGCCGACTGCAAATGGATTCGTCAGCCGCAAATCGCAAATCGCAAATGGTTCTAAACCTTGGCCGGCACCGCGTCCCGCTGCATGGTCACTTGCGATGCGCCGATGTTCGGGCGTTCGCCCTTGTGCCACCACAGGACCAGCGCGCTGGCGATGTAGATGCTCGAATAGGTGCCGGTGATGATGCCGACGAGGAACGTGAAGGCAAAGTCGTTGATGACGCCGCCGCCGAAGACGAACAGCGACAGCGTGGCCAGAAACACCGTGCCGGACGTGATGATCGTGCGGCTCAACGTCTGGTTCAATGCCTGGTTGATCACCTCGCGAAACGAGCCGCGCACGCCCAGCTTCAGATTCTCGCGGATCCGGTCGAAGATGACGATTTTGTCGTTGAGCGAAAAGCCGATGATGGTCAGGACGGCGGCGACGACGGTGGCGTTGAACTGCCGCCCGGAAACGGCGTTGGCGATGCAATAACAGCCGAGCGTCAGGAACACGTCATGCAACACGCCCACGATGGCGCTGACGGCGAAGGAAAATTCGTAACGGAACGCGACATAGACCAGGATGCCGAACATGGACAACAGGCAGGCCACGATGGCGGACTGCCGGATTTCCTCGCCGACAATCGCTCCGACCTGCTGGCTGCCGATGACCTTGAAATGCGATTGCGGAAACTGCCGGGCCAGCGCCTGTTCCACCTTTGGCTCCGAACCGCTGGAGGACGTCACGCGCAAGGTTTCCGAGCCGCCGCCGACATCCTTCTGGTATTGGATTTGCGCATCCTGTTCGCCGATCCCGGTCATGGCGGAACGGACCTGGTCCACGCCGATTTTTTGGGCGAAGCTGAACGTGGTGCTGTCGCCGCCCAGGAAGTCCACGCCGAAGAGTTTTTGGCCGCGACCGAAGGCGCCGTAGCCGAGCGAGAGGATAATAAACGACCAGGTGATGATAAACAGCGGCGTGGCGACCTTCATGAAGTCCAGTTTGGCGCTCTTGATGATGTGGAGCATCGGCAGCGATCGCAACCAGTTGCGGTCGAGCATCAAATTGAAGATCAACCGCGTCACCACCAGGGCCGTGAACAGGCTGGCCGCCACGCCGATGGTGAGCGTGACACCGAAACCCTTGATTTCGCCCGTGCCCATGAAAATCAGGATGACGGATGAGATGAGGGTGGTGACGTGCGAATCAAAAATCGTGCCGAAGGCGCGGGCGTAACCGGCGTTGATGGCGCCGCGCAAGGATTTGCCCTTGGCCAGTTCCTCGCGGATGCGTTCGTAAATCAGCACGTTGGCGTCCACCGCCATGCCGACCGTGAGCACACCGCCGGCGATGCCGGGCAGGGTGAAGGTCGAGCCGATGGAACACATGACGCCCAGCAGGATGATGATGTTGGTGATGAGCGCGATGTTGGCGGCCAGACCGGCGACGAGGTAGTAAACCAGCATGAACGCGGACACAAAAATAACGCCGTAAATCGAGGCCTTGATGCCGCTGCGGATGGAATCCTTGCCGAGCGTAGGGTCAACGTCGCTGGAAGAGACGATTTCGAGCGGGGCGCGCAACGGATTCTGGAGGACGTTCGCCAGTTGTTGCGCCGCTTCCGGAGTGAAATGCCCGGTAATCTGGCCGCTGCCGGTTTCAATCGCACCCTGAATGACCGGTGCGGAATACAGCCGGCCGTCCAGCACGATGGCCAGTTGCCGGCCGATGTTGTTGCGGGTGACTTCGGCGAACCGTTTCGCGCCATTGTCGTTGAGCTTGAATTCGATGAGCGGTTCACCCAGGTTGCCCCGACCCATCTGCGCGTTTTTGATAATATCGCCGGCCAGACCGTTCTCCGGCCGTTTTTTTACCACGACGGGGGGTTCCGCCGACCGGGTTCTGGCTGTCAGTCGGGGCTTCGACTGGCTTGAGCAATTCGTAGCCGGGCGGAATCGGCAGGTGGTTCTCGATGATTTGCTGGCTGTCCTCCTTCACCATGCGGAACTCCAGATACGCGCTGTTGGTGATTTGCGCCCGGGCGCTGTCCTTGACGGCTTCCGACAGGCCGGGCAACTGGATCAAAATGCGGTTGCCGCTTTCCGGTTGAATGACTGGCTCGGCCACGCCGAAGCGGTCGATGCGTTTGCGCAGCACTTCCACGGCCTGCGACAGCGCCCCACCGGCATCCTCCACATTGGCCAGATCGTTCGTTTTCATCTGGACCAGGAACGACGTGCCGCCCTGCAGATCGAGGCCGAGCTTGATTTTGCCTGCCGCATCGCGCTGAAGCTGGTTCAAGATGAACGTATTCGGGTCCGGCTGGTTCTTTGCCTCGACGAACCGGAAGTAAGGCTGGATGTCGTTCGTGCCGATGGCCTCCAGCAGATTCGCGAATTCGAGGTCCGGCCGCGCCTGTTGCAGCGGTTCCAGCCGCGACAGAATGCCGGCGAAGGTCGCGTCCCGGCCCGTCGCGCGCGATTCAAACTGCTGCACCAGGTCCCGGCTGGTGGGAGGGTAAACTTCGTAGAGCGACCAACAGATGATGAAGGCGACCAGGATGAACTTCCAGAAATCGTTGCTTTTCATGGACGGCTAGGAATCGCTCGGGCTGCCGCTGCTGCTGGACTCAAGAATTTCCGTCACAGATGCCTTGGTGACTTCCATCTTTGCATCCGCCGACCGCAGGGAAACGGTCTTGTCCTTGACCGTGATGACGAGGCCGACGATGCCGCTGGAGGTGACCACCTTGTCGCCCGACTTGAGGTTTTTGATCAGCTCGGCCTGCTGCTTGGCGCGTTTTTGCTGCGGCCGGATGAGGATGAAGTAAAACACGACGATCAGCAGGACCATCGGGGCAAACGTCATCCAGACGGGCTGTTGCGATTGGGCCGGCGCGGCCTGCGCCAGGATTTCATTCAGATGATTTAAGTGCATATCCTGAAAAGTGGTCGCTCACTCTAAGCAAGCGCACGCCTTTGGGCAAGCGTTATCGGTCGGCGTCGGCGTTCCCCTTTGGCGGGGCGCGATTTGTCACAAACCGCAGCGGGTTCCATCGGAAAAGAAACGCGTTGTTTTTTTAACCGTTTTTGGCAGTCCGCCTGGCTGCGAGTTGGGACAACTCGCGCTCCGGTTTTCAACCCGAATTCCGAAGTTGCCGACGATGGCAGGGCGGACGAGGCTGCTCCGGAGTGCGCCCGTCCTCGGGCGCAGCAACTTGGCTATCTTCAAGCCGTGGAAAATTTCCCAATCGTCTGTCCATCCCACGTTGCTGCGGCCGGGACGGCCGCACTCCGCTAACGCGGAAATTTCACTTCGGAATTCGGGTTCAATCGGGATATGACCGGCCGGGGCGCGGTCATTGACCGTAGGCCAGGTCGTTGTCGAATTGAACGAGCATATTCTGGTCTCCGGGATCGGACGAGCCCTTGGACAGGTGGATGTCCACCCATTGCCCCTGATAGGCAAAGAAATAATTCACGTTGGGCTGGCCCTGCGCGGTATAGGAGACTTTGGTAAACTTGTCCCGCTTGTCAACTTTTACCGATTGCGCGTCTATGGCCGAATCATGCCCCATGCTTGACCAGTAGAAATTGTACGCCGGATCGTTGCCGGGCAGGTTGTTCGCCGGCGGTTCGACCAGCAGGACGAGATTGAAACCGCTTGGCCCGGGCAGCCCGCGCAGTCTGAATTGCTTGTTGTCCTGTTCCTTGTTCCAGTCACTGAATCCCAGATTGGCAATCGTGAGTTTCCAATTTTGATTGGGGATGGGAATGTCCAGCAAGGGCAGGGGGCCGGTCTGGTTTTGTGTTTTCTCCTTCGCCTGTTCATCAATCTGTGCCTGCTGTGCCGCCAGGTGCATCGCCTGTTCGGCCTGCAATTGCCGGGTGTAAACCAGATAGGCGGCGTTGGCCGCGTCTTGTTTTTCCTCCTTCTGCATCACCCCGGCGGCCAGGGGCTGGTATTTCTGGCGGATGTCCGGGGGCAGGTCTTCATATTTGATTTTCATGGCCATGGTCCCGCTTTGCAGAACCAGTCCGTCGCCAAGAATCTGGCCGACCGCCGGATTGGCCAGGACGTTGCCGTACTTGTTGGTGACGGAAAGGGACAACCGGTCGCCGATCCCGGGAGCGCCGGGTGCGGCGATGGCCAGTCCGGCTGCCAGAGATGAAATCAACACGACTGTTAAAAAAATCAGAGTTCGTCTCATACGACTCCGGGTCTGACAGCCAGTTTCATGCCGTAAATGGATCGCAAATCCGTTGTGCCACGGCGATGGAATGGCAATATGGGCCTTGCTGAGCATTATAATTTCCTGTCGACCGGCGCTGGCAGATGGTAAACTCTGGGTGTGGAAAAGGTCGCCCGCAAATTCCGCTCCTTTGCTGAAGCCGACAAGGCTGATCGCGAATCTTACCAATCGTTCACACCGGAACAACGGCTGGATATTCTTGGAGAATTGATCGCCAGCGCAAATCCCGGTGGAATCGAGCAAAGGATTGAAAGAGTTGGCCGCATCATCAGACTCCAAGAAGATTGAAGACCGGGTCGGACAGAACAAACTGACCACCGTTCGTCCCAAGATTTGGCGGATGTGGAACGGATTGTCGGTAAGGAATAGAACTTTGGACGAATTCAACGCGTCGAGCGCCGTCGAGCGCCGTCGGCGCAACATAGGACTTCAAAAATAGAAATCAGTGCACTGCCACCGTTTCCCGAGCCTCCGGCTCGACCCACTTGTGGTGTTCCTTGATGAGGTCCACCAGGCGTTCCACGGCTTCCGTTTCGGGGATGTTGAATTTGATGGCCTGCTTGCCGACGTAGAGATTGATTTTGCCCGGCGCGCCGCCCACGTAACCAAAGTCCGCGTCCGCCATCTCGCCCGGGCCGTTGACGATGCAGCCCATGATGGCAATCTTCACACCCTTGAGATGCTCGGTGCGCGCCTTGATGCGCGCCGTCACGGTCTGGAGATTGAACAGCGTCCGGCCGCATGACGGGCACGCCACGTAATCGGTCTTGAACGAACGACAGCCGGCCGCCTGCAAAATATTATAGGCCAGCCGCAGCGATTGGCCGCCGCCGGACTCGCCGCGAATGAGAATCGCATCGCCAATGCCATCCGCCAGCAACGAGCCGATGACGACCGACGCGCGGAGCAGGGCGATTTTGGGTTCCAGTAGGACAGGCGTCGCGCCTGTCTCCATATTGTTTTGATCTGAAGATGAATTAGAGACAGGCGCGACGCCTGTCCTACAATCCAAGCAATCTTTCAGCAAAATCGGATTGTTCCGACCCAACCGTTTCAATTTCGCGGCGAGCAACCGAAACGCGGTGATGGCCGGCAACTGGACGCCATCCTTCACGGTGACCAGCTGGGTTTCGCAATTGATTTCAAAATCCTCCGTTGGGTCAAGTTCCGCCACGTTCAAATCTTCGTAAATCGCCTCCGGCTTCACGTCGTCCTTGGGCCGGATCTTGTGCGCGACCTTGTCCCAGGTGGCGCGGGTGACGACGACGCGTACAGTTTGTTCGCCACCGCACTTGAAATTTTCGTTCAATTCAATCTCCGGCGTCTCGCGGCGCTCGAAATGGAAAGGGTCGAACGGGAATGTAGCAGCCGACGATAGTCGGCTCTGATCTTCGTTCAGTATGAGCGGACTGACGTCCGCTGCTACGGTCAATGAAGCAATCTGCGCCAGCAAATCGCGGCAGACCTCGATTTCCCGCGGCGAATCTTCCGTGAGCGAGACGCGAATGGTGTCGCCCAGTCCGTCGCACAGCAGCGAGCCGATGCCGATGGCGGATTTGATGCGGCCATCCTCGCCTTCGCCCGCCTCGGTGACGCCGAGATGAATCGGATAATTCCAATCCGGGCCTTCCTGTTCCAGCCGCGCCACCAGCAGCCGGTAACACTCGATCATCACCTTGGGATTGGACGACTTCATCGAGAATTTGAAGTTATGGAAGTCGTGTTTGCGGCAGATGCGGGCGAATTCCAGCGCGCTTTCGACCATGCCGAGCGGGGTGTCGCCGTAACGGTTCATGATGCGGTCGCTGAGCGAGCCGTGGTTCGTGCCGATGCGCAGCGCGCGCTTCAAGCGGATGCTTTCCCGCACGAGCGGCGTGAATTTCTCCTCGATGCGCTTCAATTCGGCGGCGTATTGCCCGTCGGTGTATTCCTTGGTCGCAAATTTTTTCGAGTCGGCATAATTGCCGGGGTTGACGCGCACGACCTCGACCCATTTCACCGCCTCCAGGGCGGCTTCGGGCTTGAAATGAATGTCGGCGACAATCGGGACGAAGCAGTTCTGCCGGCGCAATTCGGCGACAATGTTCTGCAGGTTGGCGGCGTCCTTGACCGTCGGGGCGGTGATGCGCACGAGCTGGCAGCCGGCGGCGACAAGTTCGAGCGTTTGCTTCACGGATTCGGCGGTGTCCATGGTGTCGCAGGTGAGCATGGACTGCATGACGACCGGATGCTCACCGCCGATGATGACGCCGCCGTGGTTCGGGTCGCCGATGACGACCTCGCGCGTTTGGCGCCGTTGAAAGAAGTACGGTGATTTGCAATAGCGCATGGATTATTTGGCGGATGCCGGCGGGGGCGTGGCGGGAGCGGTGGTTTGCTCGATTTGCGCGTTGGTGTTGAACATGGCGTGGAAAAGCGGGATGCGTTTGATGTCAAAAAACGCAATATAAATCATGAAGGAGATGAGCATGACCGCGAAGCCGGTGGTGACGTATTCCACGAATTTCACGTTCATCGGCCGGCGCCGGATTTTTTCAACCAGGGCCATCAGGATGTGGCCACCATCCAGGACGGGAATGGGCAGCAGGTTGATGATCGCGAGGTTTATGTTCAACAATACCAGGAAATTGAGCGCGAGGCGGTAGTCGGTTTTTACCCAGACGGCGAGCATGGTGAGGATGCCGATGGGACCGGTCAAATCCTTGGCGCCCACCCCGGTTTCATGGGAATGGACGAGCGCGCTGATGACCATGAACGTCTGGTCCAGGACATTGCTGATATTCGCCCAAGGCGTCGGCCCCGGCTGCTGCACGATATAAACCTGGGTCGAATCCGAGCCGAGCATGATGCCGACCTGGCCAAACTTTGTTTCGGGGTCCAGCGTCGGCGTGACCTTCAAGGTGAGTTTTTCCGCGTCGCGTTGAACGCGTATTTCAGTCGCCTGCCCGCCGCGCTTGCGAATCAGGTCAATCAACTGTTCGCGGCTGGCCACCGGCACGCCGGCGAATGAGGTGATGACATCCCTCGGTTTGAGTCCCGCCTTTTCCGCCGGCGTGCCGGAAAGCACCTGCATCACCTGTGGATGATCGCGCGGATCCAGATTCAACATTTTGAGGCCGACGGCATTGTCCGTCGTCGCCTGGAGTTGGTAGGAATGTTCCTGGCCGTCATGTTCGATGACGACCGGCAGCGTCGTGGTGCGTGCCACCACCGTATCCATCACCACGTTTTGCCAGGAATCGATGGGCTTGCCGTCCACGGACTTGATGACGTTGCCTTCGTGAATGCCCAATTTGGCCTCCGCCGAGCCGGGTTCAACGTATCCGATGATGGGCGGATTGACGGGTACCGGCAGGCCGACAAAATAAATGACCGTCGCGATGGCGAAGGCGAAAACCACGTTCATGAATGGCCCGGCAAAAGCCACGAGAATTTTGTGCAACGGCGGCGCGGGCGGCACGTGCTCACGCGCCTCGCCTTCGAGCGCCTCGGCAGTGACCATTTGCGGCAGCTTCACGAAGCCGCCGGCGGGAATCCAGCGCAACGAGTACTCAATACCGTCGCGTTTCCAACTGTACAACTTCGGGCCAAAGCCGATGGCAAATTCCTCGACCTTCATGCCCAGCCTCCGCGCGACCCAGAAATGGCCGAACTCATGAATGAAGATGGCCGCGCCGAACAACACGAACACGGCCGCAACAACATAGATAATGGTCAAAATTGTCATGCAACAGTCAGCCCCGGTATTGGGACAGGATGATTATATCAGCAAAAAGCCTGCCCGCAATCTTTGCGCATGATGATTAAATGGCGGTCGCGTGGCGGCGCGCCCAGGCGTCGGCCTCCAAAATTTGTTCCAGCGTCGGGTGCGGAACAACCTTGTGCGCATCCATCGTGCGTTGAACGGTTTCCGTGATTTGCGGAAAGTTGATTTGATGATTCCCAAAGGCTTCGACGGCGATTTCATTCGCGGCGTTCAATACCGCCGGCAGGGTGCCGCCGGTTTCTCCGGCGCGGCGCGCCAGATTCAGCGCCGGGAATTTCTCCACATCCGGCTCCTCGAACGTCAGGCTGCCGAGCTTCGCGAAATTCGTCTGCACCCGCCCGCTCGGCGCGCGATCGGGATACGTGAGCGCGTACTGGATCGGCAGGCACATGTCCGGCGTGGAAAGCTGGGCGAGCAGCGAGCCGTCCACAAACTCCACCATCGAGTGCACGATGCTTTGCGGATGCACCAGCACGCCGACGCGCTCCATGCCGATGTCGAACAGCCAGCGCGCCTCGATCATTTCCAGTCCCTTGTTGAACAGGGTGGCCGAATCAATCGTAATTTTCCGGCCCATGACCCATGACGGATGCTTCAAGGCGCGTTCGACGGTGATGTTGGGAAATTCCTCCATCAGCGTGTTGCGAAAGGGTCCCCCGCTGGCCGTCAGCCAGAGTTTGCGGATGGATGCGGGCGGTTTGCCGTCGAGACATTGAAAAATGGCCGAATGTTCACTGTCCACGGCCAGCACGCGGACGCCGTGTTTGCGCGCCTCGGCCATGACAATCTCGCCGGCCATGACCAGGATTTCCTTGGACGCAATCGCAATGTCCTTGCCCGCGCGAATCGCCGCCAGCGCGGGTTGCAGGCCGGCCGTGCCGACAATTGCAATTAGAACAATGTCCGCGCCCGGCAGCGTGGCCAGTTTTAACAAACCTTCCGCGCCGGAATAAACCTTGGTGGAAACCCCCAGCGCGTTGCCGAGCGCCGCGGCCTTTGCCGGATCGGAGATCGAGATGGCTTCCGGGCGATGCTTGCGCGTCTGCTCGAACAGCAGTTCGGAGTTGTTGCCGGCGGCCAGGCCGACCAGCCGAATGCGATCCGGCAGATCCGCGGCCACCTTGACGGTGCTGGTGCCGATGGAACCGGTTGAACCGAGCAGGACAACATTCTTCATTTTAGCCACAGATGAACACAGATTGGCACAGATGGGAATCAAAACACCATGCGTTTATATTCAACTCGCTCACGTCCGAAGTTGATCAAAAACCCAAGCCTCATTCCCGTGCCACGCAGTTCGTTTAATAACTGGGCCTCGTGCGCGGATTGGTATTCGGCGTCGGTTTTCAACTCGACAATAATTTTATCCGCGACCAGTAGGTCCGCCGCATAATCGCCGACAATGACGCCCTTGAATTGAACCTGGAGTTTTGGTTCAAGCTCTACTTTGATATTGCGCCGTTGCAATTCGACCTGTATGGCACGTTGGTAAACTTTTTCCAGAAACCCAAAACCAAGCACGTTATGAACCTCAAACGCCGCGCCGATGAGCTGTTGCGAGACGGGTTGCAAGGAAAAGTCCTTCGCCTCGGCTAAAATCTGTGTTTCATCTGTGCTCATCTGTGGCCAAATCAGGGGCTGGTCAAAATGTGTCTGAGATAGAGATACATGATGGGGGCGTTGAACAAAAGGCTGTCGAGCAAATCCAGAATGCCGCCGATGCCGGGAAAAAATTTGCCGGAATCCTTCACGCCCGCCTCGCGCTTGAACAGCGATTCGATCAAATCCCCAATGACCGCCGTCACGCTCAACAAAACACCAAGCACCACGGCGTGAAACCAGTTCATGCCCGCCATCCGGTCGCTGAAAAAGTGCACAAAGACGAGGCTGGCCGCCGTCGCCAGCACAATCGCGCCGGCAAAACCCTCCCAGGTTTTGCCGGGGCTGATGCGCGGAATCAGCTTGTGCCGGCCAATGAGCGAGCCGACGGCATACGCGCCGGTATCGCTGAATTTGGTGATGAGCACGAAGTAGAGCAGGAAATAGCGGCCCTCCACGCCGGGGAAGAAGTTGATTTTCTGGATGAAGTTCAGGAGCCAGGGCACGTACATCAGGCCCAGGAGCGTCGTCGCAATGGCAACCATGCTCGTGGCGCCGTTGCGTGAAACGAGCTGCCGCACGCACAGGCCCAGCACGAACAGGATGATGAAGCCGGTTTCAAAATCATTCACCCGCGCGGGCGAACCGGACGTGCCGAGGTGGCCGGTCAGATTCAGAAACGTCCCCACCATGAGCAGCGCGCCGCCGAGCAACCCGCACCATTTGAAGCAGGCGAGGCCGCGTTTTTCCGCCAGCCCGTAAAATTCCGCGAGACCGGCCAGGGCGAGCAGGAAAATGATGAGCAGAAAAAGCCCGTTGGAAATCAGGGCGCTGCTGGACAATAAACCGGCCAGGATCACCGTCCAGAGAATCACCGTGGTGATCAACCGGCGGAGAAACACCTGTGCCTTTGAAGGCGTTTGGGCTGCCGCAGGCGTGTCGGACATGCGCCCGGAAGGTAGCAAGCGTGGCGGGAATTGCCAATCGGCAATTGAAGCGTCATGGGAGCGCGGACGGCTCGTCCGCGAGTTCCTGCTGTTCCCGGGAGCGGCGGTTTTATTGAAGGCGTTTTGTTGTCGAAAACCATGAACTCGCCGGCAGGATGCCGGCGCTCCCAGGGGACAGACAGTCCGCGCTCCTTTGTGAGGAATGACTTAGGAATTGCGCGGCGCGTTTATTTGTGTCAATGCTATGGTTGTCCGGACGGCAAGGCTGGGGTCGTAGCTCAGTTGGTAGAGCGTCTCGTTCGCAATGAGAAGGTCAGGGGTTCGAATCCCCTCGGCTCCACCAGTCTTCGCTCGGAGCAACGCGGAGAGCGAAGACTGCCGCGCCGGAGCGTAGCGTAGGCGGGCCTCAGTAACACCCACTCTCAAAGTGCTCCGAGCTACGACTCGGCAGGCCAGACTTTTTATTCACAGCAACTCGGCGAGGGCGAAGGCTGCCGCGCAGGCGACCTCCGATAGCGCCGCCTGGCCGCTGCGTTCCCCGACAAATCAGAATTGACATCGCCGGCCCGGCGTGGCTCAGTTTCTGGTCATGAATCAAAAGGCTGCCGGAGTGCTCCATGGGTCGGACCAAAATCAGGCCCGGGTGCCGGCATCGAAGATGAGGTGACAAATGAAGACAGCATTGCGCGAGCACATTGAAGCCAAAATCATCAATTTTCTCCATGATACGAAAGCGCCCAATCGTGCCAGTGAGATCGCTCTTCACATTCATGAAACGAGGGAAGACACGCTGCAGGCGATTCAAAGGCTGGTGAGAAGCAGCACCATCAAGAGCATGCAGGATTTTACCTTTTTCAATTCCACCGGTGAAACCGTTGCCTACACCTTGGCCGGCATATCCCCGCCGCCCTCGCCGTTTCCGCCGTCCGTTCCGCCGCCGCGGATGACACCGCAGCCTCCGCGCGGCTGAAGTGATCCGAATGGTCCGGGTCTGCCGCCGTGGCCGGTTTACAACCGTCTGAACAATCACCCGGTTCCGCTCCCGACGAGCACCGCGTCCGCTGCGAATTTCCCGAACGGCCGGGGTTTGCCCAATAATTTTTCCTGGTTCCCGGGCTAAATCCGAAATCCCACGCCAGCGCCACAAGTTGGTGAGGTCTTGCTGTTTCCATGGGGAAGCTTGTGCGTGTTATTACACCTAATGGACAGAAGGAGTATAATGTGATAAGGTAATTCCAGTTTGGCGGCATTATCCGAATCCGAACATGCACAAAACCAAATTCGCGTTTACACCATTTGCCAGCAAGCTCCATGGTTCACCGAGATCAATTGCGTGTATCGCATTGTCATGTTTCTCGGTGTTTGTCTGGTACGTTTATTTTCTCATGGACGGCACTTTGGGCCGCTTTCTTAGTCCGAGCGCCATTCCCGAATGGGTTCGCCGTTCGCTCTCTCAAAATTTTGACTTTCCGCTCAGCGTGCTGGCCATCGCCTGCCGAAGCCTGGCCATTGCTTCATTGATATGGTGCATCTGGTGTTGGCGCAAAGAGTCGGGTGTCGTGGTGGGCATCGCGATTGGATTGACCGGTCTGGCGATACTTGTAAACGTGCTGATATTTTTGTGAGCGTAACGTGGCCAGCCTACCTCTCCATTTCAAAAACCTCGTAACTGTGCGGCAGGAGATGTACGTTGAAAGCCTCGCGGTTTTCGACGGGCATTTGTCGGCGCGGGCCCAAACCCGTCGGCCGTTCCGGTTTCCGACCGGCAATCTCTTCGCCGGTGACCAGATTCCGCAGTTTGGTGAAATCGCCGGTCACGGAAACCTTCACATCGGTTTCCGCGGGCAGATAGGATTCCACAATGAATGTGTGGTTGTCGTAGGCGAACAGCGCCACCTGGCTGGGGCCGTCCAGACGAACGGGAAAACCACGCATTAAATAATCCTTGAGCGCGCCCGTGACGGCAGGTGGCAACCGGTATAAATCGGCAAAATTGTCGGGAATCGTCAGGACATACAGCACGCCTTTGGAATAGCGGTCCATGAGCAACACAGGACACGCGCCGCCGTTGGCCATCGCGCGCACCAAGGGCCACGCATCGTTCGTCAGGAATTCAATCACCGGCAGCAGGATGGCCGCATTCGGATCGTCGCCGAGATCGATCCCATTGCCGGCGCCAAACCCGCCGTAAAACTCATGCGCGAGCAGTTTGCGGTCGGTGGAGCGCAGTTCCACGATGTCGTTGATGCCCCGGTCTGCCAGCGCGTGGAGCAGGCCGGACGTGATGACGACGGATTTGCCGGCGGCCAGTTGCTGTTTGATTTTGGCGACGATGTTGGGGTCGAACTTCGCCGATTCGGTCAGCAACACCAGATACCGCGTTGGTGGGGAAATACGGATAGAGCTCAATCGGAACGCCAATCATGCCCAGATAATTGTGCAGGAAATCCTCGCCGGTGGATTGATAGGGCTTGTAGCTGGCGATGCCAACCGGTTTGCCGAGCTGGGCGAGGAAGGAGTCCGCTTCGTTCAGACTATAACTGGCGACGTAGGCGATGGTTGGGTTCGTCAAGCCCGCCGGAGGATTGGTATCAAAAGCCGCCAGCATCCGGTTGTAATCAAAACTCGTGGGCAGATCTTGCCAGGCGTGGCGGTCGCCGGCCGGAATGGGCCGGCTCATGGCCGACCACTCGAACAGCATCATTTGCGGCGCCTTGGCGAACAGGGTGTCCCAAAGCTGCTCGGCGTAGCGGTCGATATACCGGAGGCTGTAGGTGTCCACCCAGCCGCCGCCATTACCACCGGGTTTGATGTTGTCAAAGTAGCGGATGATTTCGTAGCTCTCGTACTGCTGCAAATGCTGGTCGGTGATGACGGGGTTGCGCGTTTCCGTGCCGGTATAAATGCAGTCGAATAATTTGGGCTCCTTATCGAGGTCGTAGCCCAGCCCTTGAAAATGCTCGTACCAGTTGGGGAATTTGATGACCAGCTTGACATGCGGGTTCACCGCGCGCGCCGGTTTGACGATTAAATCTTCCGTTGCCTCGTCCATCAACGCCAGCCGGAACTGGGTCCAACTGTTTGTTCCTTTGGCGGCGATGTCGGAATCGGTCTTGGTGTTCACAAAACAGAAATCGTCCTGAATCACTTCGTCAAAATGCCTGGCGGCGAGTTCCGCGGCATTCTGAATGAACTGCCGGTCCCGCGGATCGGTGTAGCAGAACGACTTGAACTGCCCGTTCCCGCCGTCAGACAGCGCCATGCCCCCCGCCACGCGCACGTTGTGGTCGAGGAAGAATTTTTTGACCCGTTCGAGCAATTCGTCGCCGGCCAGATCCCGGTTGCGTTGCACCTCGATATAAACCTTGTCCACCTTCAATTGCGCGCTGATCCGGTCCCAATCGTCCTGCAACTTTTGCGGATCCTCAAAACTGCGCACCACGCCCACCGGAATATAGATGGCTACGTCGAAGTTGGTGTAATTGCCGGCCCGGCCGCACAAGGCCGGCAGGACGAGGGCGGCAAAGAAAATGGACAATATTCGGGTATTCATAGGAATCAGCGCGGGTGACAATAAAAGATGCGCCGCCCGCCTGCACTTGCAAAAATTAGTGACAAGGTTGGAGGGAAAGGCAGATACAAGCGGGTCGGGGCGAGGGGATTCAAACGCCGGTTTGTGAAACCAGCGCCGATTTTCAAAACGGGATTTGAATCTGAACGTGCCGTCTCGCCCCGTCCCGCTTCCCCAACTTCGTGGCGGAGAGGGGGAAAATCGACATGCGTTCAGTTTTGCCTTGAACCGTGGCCGGTGAGGATGAAGATTCTGCCGCATGAGTTCGCTGAAGAACCAATGGATTTTGATTACCGGCGCTTCGAGCGGATTTGGCGCGGCGGCAGCGCGGGCGTTTGGCGCGGAGGGCGCAAAGCTGCTGCTCGGTGCGAGGCGCGTTGACCGCTTGAAGCAGGTCGCGGCGGAATCGAAGAACGCCGGGGCCGGGGAGGCGCTTTTTCATGAATTGGACGTCGGCAAAACCGCCAGCGTCGAAACTTTCATTGCCTGGGCGAAATCCAAAATCCAAGACCCCGGACCCCTGCCGTCAGAGCCGGCGTGCCTTCACGTCTTGATCAACAACGCCGGCGGCGCGCATGGCCTGGATACCATCGTCGAAGGCAAGGACGCGGATTGGGAGGCGATGATTCAATCGAACGTGCTTGGCGTGTTGCGCATGACGCGCGCGGCGCTGCCGTTGATGCCGTGCGACGCCGGCGCGAGCATCATCAACATCGGCTCGGTGGCGGGCCACACCGCCTACGAAGGCGGCGCGGTCTATTGCGCGGCGAAAGCGGGCGAACTGCAAATCACCCGCGCCCTGCGGCTCGAATTGCTCGGCACGGGCATTCGCGTCGGCACCGTGGATCCCGGCCTGGCGGAGACGGAATTTTCGCTGGTGCGCTTCAAGGGCGACGCGGCCGGCGCCAAAAAGGTTTACGAAGGCACCCGTCCGCTGACGGCCGGGGACGTTGCGGAGATTCTGGTCTGGATTGCCGGCCGCCCCCCGCACGTGAACATTGACGAACTCATCGTCAAGCCCGTTGACCAGGCGGCGGTGGGGAAGGTGTTCCGGAGGACAAAAACGTAAGCGGATTGATGGATTAGTGGATATATGGATTGGTGGATGCAGCGAAGGATACAGGCTTTTCCCGATAATCCATCAATCCAACAATCCATTCATCCAATTTTAAATCCCCCGGTTGGCGCGCCAGAGCAGCACCGCGCCGACGGCCTGAAAGATGAAATTGGGCAGCCAAAAAATCAGGTGCGGGGCAAATTCCGGCCGGGCGGAGAGCGATTCTCCCAGCATGACAAAGGCGTAATAAATCAGAACGAGGATCAAGGCGATGGCGACGCCGACGTTGGTTTCGCGCCGGTGAACCCGGATGCCGAGCGGAATGCCGATGAGGGTGAAACTGAAACACGCGAACGAAAACGCAATTTGCCGGTGCATCTCCACGCGGAGCGGTTCCGTCAGGTCCGCCCGCTGTTTGGCCACCTCGTCCGTTGGTCCGGGGCGCGTGTCGGAAGCCGTTGCGTCCTTGCCGGGCGGCAGACTCAGCTTCTGGTTCAGATCGTTCAGTTCATCGCGCAGTTGCCAGTAAGTCATATCGCTGATGGCCGGGTGGTACGGGTGGTTTTCCGTGGATGGGAACGGGTACAGATAACGAGTCCAACCCTTGGAAGAATCAATCCTAACGCGGTCGTTGGGCATCAGCGTCACCATTTGCGGATTCAACAAATCGAAAATCAGTTGATTGTTTTGCTTGTCGGCCGTCAGCCGTCCCTCCGGCGCGCGAATGGTGGTGGTCACATTGGTTTCATGCTGGAGTACAAAGACCATCACGCCTTGCAAATCGCCGTGGTCATTTTTGTCCACGTAAACAATGTAGCCTGGGATGTCGCGGATGAACTGTTTTTCAGGCAGTTGGAAGGTTGCCAGATCAGCTCGCGCGCTAAACAGCAGTTCCTTGAACAGCACACGCGAGCGCGGCCCCAGTTCCAGGTTGATCCAGGCGCTAAGGGCGCAACAACACAGGCTCAGGAGCAAAATCGGCGTGACCAGCGAAAGCAGGCTGATGCCGCCGGCGCGCGCGGCGGTCAGTTCCTGGTCGGCGCTGAACCGGCCAAAGACCAGCAACGTGGCCGTCAGCAGTCCCATCGGCAGCGCGTAAACCCAGAAAAAGGGAATCAGCAGGCCGATGGCTTCCAATACCACGCCGAGCCCCGCCTGACCGCCGATGAGCAGGGGGAGAATTTCCTTGAGCCCGTCGCCGATCAGCAACACAAAGGTGAACACCGCCATGCCCAGCAACAGGGAGGCGAGCACCTGGCGGGTCAGATATTGGTGCAGTGTGTTCATTTGGCTTTGCGGACAGGCCAAACCTAAAGCGAAGCCGCCCAATCCGAAATGCCAAAATGAAGCACCCGAATCCGGACGGGACGGGTTTTTGGGTGAAATGCCCGTGAAAAGTGCTTGCGACCCATCAGGATTGGCTTTTTACTGTTTTCCGGCAATGGAGTTTGCCGTCCCGCACGGGAAAACCGCGCTGCCCCGAAAACTTTCGGGACTGACGATTACAGTGCCGATGACTTCTACGAGTCCCGCCCTGCGGGATGAGCAGGAACTATGAACATCGCATATCTCTGGGTGGCAATCGGCGGCGCGCTGGGCAGTGTGGGCCGCTTTTGGATAAATGGCATGGTGTCGCGCAGCTTCGGCGAAACGTTCCCGTGGGGCACCATGGCCATCAATGTCACCGGCTCATTCATCATCGGGGTCATCGCGGCGCTGGCCATGCCCGAAGGCCGGCTGGATTCAGCGTCGCGCGCCTTCGTCACGCAATTTTTCATGATCGGCATTTGCGGCGGATATACCACGTTTTCCTCGTTCAGCTTGCAAACGTTGAATCTAATCCGCGACCGCGAATGGCTTTACGCCGGCGGCAACGCCGTCTTGTCCGTAATTCTCTGCCTGGTGGGCGTCTGGCTTGGCTACCTCCTTGGTTCGATGTTCACTTCAATGAAAGGCAATTGACATGCAAATTCCAAATGAAGCCTTGTTGCTGCGGATTTTCATCGGCGAAAGCGACCGCTGGCAGCACCAGCCTCTTTACGAGGCCATCGTCCTCAAGGCGCGTGAAATGCATCTCGCCGGCGCGACCGTCCTGCGCGGGCCGATGGGGTTCGGCAAGGCCAGCCGGCTGCACACCGCCAAAATTCTCCGGCTCTCGATGGACCTGCCGCTGGTCATCGAAATCGTGGATGCCGAGGACAAGATCAACACCTTCCTGCCCGTGCTCGACGAAATGGTCGGCGGCGGCTTGGTGACGTTGGAAAAGGTGCGGGTGATTGACTATCGTGCCCCCAAGGACGCGCCGGCGGCCTGATTTTTCTTGGCGTCGGGCTCATCCGTCCCGTTACGATGGGTGGCACATGGCCGACCGTCTGCCCATCTACGACATCGAACGCGAGCTTGTCGCCCGATTGAAATCCGGCGGGCGGTTGGTTTTATCCGCGCCCACCGGCTCCGGCAAATCCACCCAGGTGCCGCAAATGTTGCTCCGGCACGATTTCCTGCGCACCGGCCAGGTGGTGGTGCTTCAGCCGCGCCGGCTGGCGGCGCGGTTGCTCGCGGCCCGGGTCGCGCAGGAACTGAACGTGAAACTCGGTGAGGAGGTTGGTTACCAGATCCGCTTTGAAAATGTCACCTCACCGCGGACCCAAATCCGGTTTGTGACCGAAGGCGTGTTGTTGCGGCAAATGCTCGATGACCCCGCGTTGAAAGGCGTGGCCGTTCTCATTTTTGACGAATTTCATGAGCGCCATTTGTACGGCGACGTCACCCTGGCCCGCGCGCTCGATGTGCAGGAACAACAGCGACCCGACCTGAAGCTGGCGGTCATGTCGGCGACGTTGGATGCGGCTGAGTTGGAGGAATACCTTGGCGAAGTCAGAAGTCAGAAGTCAGAAGTCAGAGGTCTGAATTGCGTATCGCGACCGAATTCTGAACTTCCCATCCCGGCCTCCGACGTCCGGCGTCCGACCTCCGAATTCCGTTGTTCCGTCATTTCCTCCGAAGGCCGCACGTTCCCGGTTGAAATCGAATACCTGCCGCGCCGGTTGGGTGCGGGTGCGCCACCGGTCTGGGAACTGGCGGCGGAAGCGTTTGCCGGTCACGTTCGGTCCGGTGGACACGGTGACGTGCTCGTGTTCATGCCGGGTGGCTTTGAAATCAGCCAGACTTTGGAGGCCATTCGCCACACACCGGAATCAAAGGGTTGCCTGCTCCTGCCGTTGCACGGCGAGCTGCCGCCGCGCGACCAGGACGCCGCGGTGGCGCGTTACGACCAGCCCAAAGTTGTCGTCGCCACGAATGTCGCCGAGACGTCCATCACCATTGATGGCGTGCGACTGGTGATCGACAGCGGGCTGGCGCGAATTCCGCGTTACGATGCGAACCGGGGCATCAATACCTTGTTGATTGAAAAAATCAGCCAGGCCAGCGCGGACCAACGCGCCGGTCGCGCGGGCCGGACGGCGCCGGGTGTCTGCGTGCGGCTCTGGTCGCGCTCGGAGCATGACGAACGCGCCCCGCGCGAATTGCCGGAGATCAAGCGGCTCGACCTGGCTGAAGTCGTGTTGACCCTCAAGGCCGCCGGGGTGGGGGACCTGAGAGCCTTCCGCTGGCTGGAGAAGCCGGATGAAATCTCGCTGACACATGCGGAGGAGTTGTTGTTGGATTTGGGGGCGCTTCAACGTAGGACAGGCGCCGCGCCTGTCTCTAATCAATTGTCCGCTCAAACGGTTCAAACAGACGGAGACAGGCGCGACGCCTGTCCTACGGTTATCACCCCCATTGGCCGTCAGATGCTGGCATTTCCGGTCCATCCGCGTTACTCGCGCATGTTGCTGGCGGCGCAGGAACACGGCTGCGTCCATCAGGCCTGCCTCGTCGCCGCGCTCACGCAAGGCCGCGACTTGCTGCTGCGTAACGTCGGGCGCGAAGTGGTCTCCGCCCGCGAAGATTTGTTCGGTGACAAGGCGTCGTCCGATTTCTGGGTTCTGATGCGGGCGTGGACGTATGCGGCCAAGAGCCAGTTCCGCCTCGAGGCCTGCCGCAAACTCGGCATTCACGCCGTCACCGCGCGCCAGGTCGGACCGCTGTTTGAACAATTTCTGCGCATCGCCAAGAGCGAGGGCCTTGACACCGCGCCGCGTGAAATCAAGGACGAGGCGTTGCAGAAATGCATTCTCACCGGGTTCAGCGACCGGGTGGCGCGCCGGCTGGATGCCGGCACGTTGCGTTGCGAACTCGTTCACAACCGGCGCGGTGTGCTGGCACGCGAAAGTGTCGTGCAACACAGCCCACTCTTCGTGGCCGCGGAAATCCGCGAGGTGGAAACGCGCGACCGGGAAATGAACACCATTCTTTCGCTGGCTACGGCGATTGAAGTGGACTGGCTGCGCGAATTGTTTCCGGAGGACCTGGCGTCGGATTTGCACGTTGAATTCGATTCCACGACGAAGCGCGTGCAGGCCGCCGAATTGATGAGCTTTCGCGGGCTGGCCTTGTCGGCCAAACGCGTGGACCCGCCGCCCGCCGAAGCCGCGGCGCGGTTGCTGGCCGGTGAAATTCTGGCTGGCCGGTTGCCGTTGCCGAACTGGGACCACGGCGTCGAGCAATGGCTGGCGCGGCTGCATTTGCTTTGCCGGCATTGCCCGGAGCTGCAACTACCGGACCTCACCGAGGACGACCGCAAGGACATCATCGAGCAGCTTTGCCACGGGGCGGTGAGTTACAAGGACATCAAGGAACGCGAAGTCAAGCCCCTGGTCATGTCTTGGCTGTCAGGCACGCAACGCGAGTTGCTGGACAAACACGCGCCCGAACGGCTGACGCTACCCAACGGTCGCACGCCCAAGGTCGTGTACGAAGACGGCAAATCGCCGCACATCGCGTTGCGGATTCAGGAACTGTACGACGTGAACCAGACGCCGAAGGTTGCGCTGGGCCGCGTGCCGGTGCTGGTGCACATCCTGACCCCGGGCATGAAGCCAGTCCAAATCACGCAGGACTTGGCTGGTTTCTGGCGTGAACATTATCCGCGCCTCAAATCCGAGTTGCAGCGCAAATATCCGAAGCACCTGTGGCGGTAAATCGCTGCCGGTTATCGATGAGGATTCAACGTTCAGGGATTGGAGGGATTGGTTTGCGCTGTTTCACAACGGCGGCGGCGAATCCATACGCCGGTGGGGCTGCCACGGTTTTGCTCCGACTCGCAGGATCACCAGACGGCGACAGCTCAGCCCGGACTCTCTCCCCATTGCTGGGCATGGCGGAGAGGGAGCATCCGAGGTTATATTTTTTGCAACGCCGCTTTGGTGGCGGCTTGCAGGGCGTCGAGTTGCGGACGTAATTCTTCCTTGGTGGCCTTGTCCATCCGGTCAATGAACAGGATGCCGTTGAGGTGGTCCAGCTCGTGCTGAATGGCGCGCGACAGCAATCCGCCGCAACGGAATTCAATCGATTTGCCTTTTTCGTTCAACGCTTTCACGTCCACGGAACCGGGCCGGGCGATTTCCCCAAAAATTTCGGGAAAACTCAGGCAGCCTTCGCCTGCGGTAACAACGTCGCCCTGAGGTTTGATTTCGGGATTAATCAGGACCATCGGCATGAGGCTGTTCACGTCGGCGGGCTGGCCGTCGAGTTCGAGCCAGGACGGGCGGTCTTTGGCTTCGCGCACGTCGAGTACGGTCAACTGCAAGGCGCGGCCGATTTGCTGGGCGGCCAGGCCGACGCCATTGCTGGCGTGCATGGTTTCGAGCATGTCGGCAATCAGCTTTTTGATTTCCGGGGTGAGGCGTTCGATGCGTTCGCCTTTTTGGCGTAGAACGGGATGGCCGTATTTGACGATGTCTAAAATCATTGATAAGTGCCAAGTGGCAAGTGGCAAGTGACAGGATCAGGACTTCGCGCGTGCACGGTACTCAATGGTTTGGATGGTTTTGCCCAAGCCGCCAATAATGTGCGTGAGAGCGGCAACACGTTGGGCGATGGTTTCGGAGGGAAGCAGGTGATTGCAACGTTCGTAACGTCCACGGCTTTCTCTGGCTTCGCCTCGGGAAACCTTTAGGTGTTGCGGCAGTTCCCTGCCGAAACCCCGGCCAAAACCTTCCTCCATGTTTGCGCAGATGGAATCCAGGATACGGATTTGTTGCTTGCTCAACTCACGCCCGCGATAGTCGCGGCTCAAAATTTCCAAGTCGTTCCAAAAATCTTTGAAAAGCCGGCGCGCAAGCTGATAGATGCCAAAAGATTCCAACCGATCCGCATCCGCCAAGCCGATTGATTTCTTGTCACTTGTCACTCGTCACCTGTCACTTTCTGTTTAATTTACCGCCACTCGCCACTTGTCACCTGTCACCTTTCTGTTTCATTTCCTGTCACCGCCACGCGCCTGCCGAGCCGAAGCTTCTGAGCGAAGGCTGGTCACCTGTCACTTTCCTTCGGCCATGACCGGAGCATTTTGGCCAGGTCCGGGATGGTGGGACTTTGCGCGGTGCGGACGTAATGGCCGCTGGTGGTGACGCCGGTCAGGACGGCTTGCGCGTTGTCCAGGCCCAGCAGTTTGCCGAGACAGAAACCGGAATTGAAATGGTCGCCGGCGCCGGTGGTGATGACGGGTTTGGGCGTGAACGGGCCCTCCACGATGGAGACCACGCCCTGGCTCACCGCCAGCGCGTAGCTGACGGGATGGATGACAAGTGTCCCGACGGGAACGCGGCGGTTGATTTCCACAGCCAGCTTGCCCAGCCCGTCCGCGGAATGGTCGCGGGTGTCCAATCCCAGCACGTCGCCGATTTCGTACCCTTCCTTTTCATTCAACCCCAGGATCACATCGAAGTATTTCCCGAATTCGGCGATGGTTTTGAGGGCCTGCCGGATGTCATCCGGTTTGCGTTTTTCCGGGTCGGCGAGGTCAAAAAACATGACGCGCCGGTTGCCTTTGATGGCGGGGCAGATTTCCTTGAGCGTCGCCTCCCAGATTTCGCCCATGTGGGTCAGCATGGTCCAGTTTACAAAGCCGACCAGATCGGCGCCGGTGAATTGGGCGGTAAATTTGTCGCGGCCGTAACGGGATTGGATGTTCGCCCAGTTGACGTCGTTGAGGGACAAAATTTTGCCGATCATGACCTTGCCGTCATCGAATTCCAGCGCGTCGGTGTGGCCGGGTTCGGCGATGGAATGAACGTCGGCGCGCTTGGCGAAGTCGGCGAAGACGGGGTGGAGGTTTGGCCAGCCGAGGTTGCCGAGGTAGGTGACCTTGAGGCCGAAGCCGGCGAGGGCGTTGGCCATGATGGGGCCGTTGCCGCCGAGTTTGGTGACGCGGTTGACAATTTCGATGTTGGTGCTTTTGCCCGCCGCCGCCGCCACGCGCTTGGCCAGTTGGGGAATGGTCGCCAACCGTTGAAATGAATCGGCGCCATCGCGTTGGTCCACGACGTGGAGGATTTCATCCACAAAGCCGTCCAGTCCCACAAACGCCGTCATGCGGCCGGCAGCGGATGCGCCGGCGAGCAACCGCTGGGCGCACTGTTCCCGTAGTTCAGGAGTGTTCATTCGATTTGAAATTCTGCAGAAACCGGGCGGCGCAAGCAATTTTTAATCGGCGGCAACGCCAAGAATTTGCAGAATCCGTTCCAACTCCTCATCGCTGAAAAAGGAAATTTCCACCGTGCCTTTGCCTTCCGTGTAGCGGAGTTGCACCTTGGTGGCGAAGACTTCGCGCAACCGGCTTTCGAGGTCCGCCACGTGCGGGTCGCCGGCGGATCCAGCGATGGTTTCCGGCCTGGGCGCCGCCGGACGCGAACCGCGCCGTTGCAGCCGGGCCAGCAGCCCTTCGGTCTGGCGCACGTTCAGGCCTTCCTTGACGACGCGCTCGGCGACGAGTTTTTGGTCTTTCTCATTGGCCAGGCCCAGAATGACCTTGGCGTGGCCGACGGACAGGCGGCCGGCGCGGATGAAATTTTGGATGGGCAACGACAGTTTCAGCAGGCGCAGGGCATTGGCCACCACGGCGCGGCTTTTGCCGACCTTGCCGGCAATTTCCTCCTGGGTGAGCTGGAATTGTTCGGCCAGTTGCGCGTAGCCGTGGGCTTCCTCGATGGCGTTGAGATTTTCGCGCTGGAGATTTTCGATGAGCGCCAGTTCGAGGACGGCGCGGTCATCGGCCTGGCGGACGATGATGGGCACCTCCGGCAATTGCAAGAGTTGCGCGGCGCGCCAGCGGCGTTCGCCGGCGATCAATTCAAAATAACCGTCGCGCTCGCGTACGATGAGCGGCTGGACGATGCCTTGTTCACGGATGGAATCGGCCAGTTCGCTCAGGGCCTCGGCGGAGAAATCCTTGCGCGGCTGGAGCGGGCAGGGACGCAGGCGGCCCAGCGGCACGCGCTGCACCCGTTCGTGCGGGTCGGGCGCGGGCGCAGTCACCGGGAGCGGAGCAGGGGACGGAATGGCGGGCGCCGGGGCCGGCGGGGCCAAAACCGGGCTGCCGCCCAACAACGCGCCGAGGCCGCGTCCCAAAGCAGGTTTCGCCATGCGCGCAGAGTGTCGCAGGGGAGGGGAATTGTCAATGTTTGGCAGGGGCACGCTCGCTTTGAATTCAATAAGGAGAACATGAAATCAGGAAAAACCAGTTCCTGCCTTCTTGCCTTCCTTATTCAATGAACCAATAGCATGAACAGGGATCGCATTCTCAAATTGTGTCCGTAGCGGCGTGTCGGCAGACCGCCGCAAACTAAACATAAGTGGGGCACAATGGCGGTGCTCTGCCGAGACGCCGCTACGATGGGTTGTCACTTGTCTCTTGTAACTTGTTACCCGGCCCTTACCTTGAATCCGTGAGCAAGAGCAAACGCGTCGCCGAAATGGTGGCCCAGCACCACGGGCAGAAGCGGGATCCGCATTACCTCGGCTATTTCGACTATTTCAATCGGCGCGAGTATTATGAAGCGCACGACGTGCTGGAGCATCTCTGGCTTAAGGACAAATACGGGCCGAACGGCGCGTTTTACAAGGGGCTGATCCAACTGGCCGGGGCGTTTGTGCACCTGCAAAAGAACCGGCTGCGACCCGCCGCCGCGCTGTTCAAGCTCGCCCTCACCAACCTCGAGAAATACCCGGGCGTCCATGAAAGCCTGAATCTGGCAGCCACGTGTGAATTGGCCCGGAAATGGCTGGAACAACTGGAGCAGGGCCGGTTTGAAGTCAATCCCTTGACCGATCAAAACCCGCCGGCGCTGAGATTGGAGTCGGAAGCGCATGAAAGTTAAGAATTTCAGGATGTCCACCGGGAGCGCCGGCATCTCGCCAGCGGGTTGCGGCACAAAGCTTGAACTCTCGCCGGCAAGATGCTGGCGCTCCCGGAAATGAGTGTCGAGGAAACGAAAGTGAAAGGTACTGGCAAAAAGCGGGTAGTGCTCGCGGGCGGCAGCGGCTTTCTCGGCCGGGCGCTCGCCGCGCAATTGCTGTTGAAAAACTACGAGGTGGTGGTGCTGACCCGGTCACCGCGCGCGCGCGCCGATGGCGTTGCGGAAGTGGCGTGGAACGGCAAGTCGCTCGGCGACTGGGTGCAGTGCGTGGAGGGCGCGCAGGCCATTGTCAATCTGACCGGCCGCAGCGTGAATTGCCGGCACACGCCGGAGAATCTCCGTGAGATCAACGAATCGCGCATCAATTCCGTAAACGCCGTGGCCGCGGCGATTCACAACGTGGCGCAGCCCCCGCGGGTGTGGGTGCAGGCCGGGTCACTCGCGTTTTACGGCGATTTGGAAGATCAATGGTGCGAGGAAAGCACTCCGTCGGGCCAGGGGACGGCGGTGGCAACCTGCCGGCTTTGGGAAAATGCGTTCAAGATCGTGCCCTTGTCCTACACCCGGCGGGCGTTGCTGCGAATTGGCCTGGTGCTGGCCCGCGATGCCGGCGCGCTTTCGGTTCTGGGAAAATTGACCAAATGGTTTCTGGGCGGCGCGGCGGGCAGCGGCCGGCAATATATGAGCTGGATTCACCTGGCGGACATGAATCAAATGTTTCTGGACGCCATCGAACGTGACGACATGATCGGTGTGTTCAATGCCACGAGTCCCAACCCGGTCACGAACGCGGAATTCATGCGCGAATTGCGCCGGGCGCTGCATCGGCCGTGGTGTCCGCCCGCGCCGGCCTGGGCGGTGCGGCTCGGCTCGCGCTTGATGCAAACCGAACCGTCACTGGCGCTCACCGGGCGGCGTTGCCGGCCCGCGCGGTGCCTCCGGCTCGGCTTCAAGTTCCAATTTTCCGAATTGCGCGGGGCGTTGAGAGACATTTATGGGTAACGGAGAGGAACATCGAACATTCAACATCGAACGCTGAACTTCGAAGTTGAATGTTCGATGTTTTGTTGGAAACCGGGCGGGTTGGGAGCAGGGATGAACCCGTAAAAAATAAAGTGAGACCTCTGCAAAACTCCCAGCGATCGTAGCGGCGCGTCGGCAGACCGCCGCATTTCCAAATGAAATTACAGATGCGGCTCTCTGCCGAGGAGCCGCTACGCCCGTTTTGTAGAGGTCTCAAAGCGTCTCAAGCCTCGTTACCCCCGGCTCCTGCAATTTTAATCAGCAAGTGATTCGGCCAGCACTTCGGCCATGTGCCGCAGCCGGACGGTCGCCAGATGTTGAATTTGCTGGCGGCAACTGGCGCCGGAAGCCACGACGGTGGTGCCGAACGGCTGGTTCCTGATTTTTTGAATGAGCGGTTCGGCGACCTTCAGCGACAGTTCGTATTTCGATTCGAGCATCCCGAACGCGCCGGCCATGCCACAGCAGCCGGTGTCCAGCAACGTCACCGTTTTTTCCTGCAGCCGCCCGGCCAGCTGGCGCATGAGGTTGGTATTGGTCAGCGCCTTGGCATGGCAATGCGGATGAATGATCAATCGCCCGGCCCGATTGTTGAATTTGAGTCCGTCGGGTTCCCAGCTCAGGAAATTTTCGATAAAATCCTCGAACAGGAAACAGCGCCGCGCGACGTCCTCCACATTGGGGAGTTTCAACTCCCGGTAATCCTCCACGAACATTGAGAAGCAGGAAGGTTCGAGAAAAATAATCGGTGCGCCATCGGTGTCGGCATTCAGCAACGCGAGATTGTGCCCGCCGAGCCGGGCAGCTTCGTCGAGGTTGCCCTGGCTGAAGGCGGGCCGTCCGCAACATTCACGCTGGGCCACGAGGGTGACGTCGAAACCCGCCGCTTCGAGCACCGTCACCGCCGCCATGCCCACGTGCGGTTCGTAGTAGCGCGTAAAGGTGTCGTCCCAAAGGAGGACCCGGCCGCGGGTCGCGGGCGCCGCAGGCTGGTGTTTGGAAAACCAATGATCGAATCGTATGTTTGCAAACCGTGGCATCGGGCGCTTGGTGGTGATGCCCAGGAGCCGGTTTCGGATCAGGCGAGCCGGAAAGAATTCCTGGAGCGCATTGGCCAGCCGCGGCAGCTTGCAACCCCAGCGGCCCAACTGGTCCACCGAACTGAACAGCCGTTCGCGCAGCTTCAAGCCGTCGCGGTGGATGCGCGCGTGGAGCAACTCCGCCTTTAACAGGGCGAGGTTGACATTGGACGGGCATTCCGTGGTGCAGGCTTTGCAGGACAAACAGTTGCCCAGGGCCGTCTCGAGTTCCCGGGAGTGCAGCGGGTCGCCCTTGATTTCGCGCAGTTCCAGGGCCGCGCGGATGGCGTTGGCGCGGCCGCGGGTGGACATGATTTCCTCGCCAGTGGCGATGAACGTGGGGCACATCGTCGGCGTCTGTTTCAAGCAACCGCCGCACCCGTTGCACTGTTCCAGGTTGGCGGTGAACGAGTTGTCCTTTGCGGCAAACGCCAGCCGCGGCTCAAAGGGCAGGTTCAACGCATAACCGGCGCCCAGGCGCAGATGCCGGTCAATCTGGTAACGGCCGTCGGAAATGATTTTGCCCGGGTTGAACAAATTATTCGGGTCAAAGGACTGCTTGATTTCACGCATGAGCTGGTACAGCTCGTCTCCGACCTGGTCCTTCAGGTATTCGGTGCGGGCGATGCCGACGCCATGTTCGCCCGCCAGCGTGCCCTTGAATTGCCTGATCAGCGCCGCCACTTCGTCGGCGATCTGGCGGTATTTGTTCAGATCGTCCGCGCTGTGCAAATCGAGCACCGGGCGCAAATGCAGCAAACCCGCCGCGGCGTGGCCGTAGTAGGAAGCCTGTACGCCGGCCCGGGCCATCAACCGCTGCAGGCCGTTGAAGTACGCCGGCAAATCCCGCGGCCGCACCGCCGTGTCTTCCACAAAACAGGCGGGCTTGGCGGCGCCTTTGCACCCGGTCAGCAATGCCAGCCCCGCCTTGCGCATCGCCCACACCAGGTCGGCTTCGGCCGGTGTCCGCAATATCAATTGGCGCAGACCCAGTTTGCGTTTCTGCAGATACGCGAGCCGGTCCTGGACGTTCCGTGAAAAATTCGACCATCAAAATGGCCTCGCAGGGCTTGACGTCGAGTTCGAGCAGATCGCGCGCGGCCTGGAACTCGCGCTGGCCGCGGGTTTGCTCAAACAGGGGGCTGTCCATGTGTTCAATCGCCGCCGGCATCAAATCGAGCAGTTCCATCGTGGCCTGCATCGCCTCGGTCACGGACCCGAAAAAAAGCAGGCCCACGCCACGCTCGGCCGGCAGGGGGACAATTCTCAATTCGGCGGAGATGATCGCTGCGAGCGTGCCCTCGCTGCCGGAGAGAATCGGGAGCAGATTGCCAGGTTCGTTGGCCGCGCGCGCCAGCGCATAGCCGGGCCAGCGTTTCAACAGGCCCGGGGAAAAACGTTCGGCGATTTGTAGTTCGTTGAGCGCCAGCAGGTCTTCAATCAGGTTTTTTTGGCGGAGCAGGCTGTCCTGGCCGGGCCCGACCCGGGATACTTCTCCGTCGGCCAGGACGATGCTCAGTTCGTTGACATGCATGCCGGTCGTGCCATAAAACGGCGCATACGCTCCCGACGAATCGGTGGCGATCATGCCGCCCAGCGTGGCCCGCGAACTGGTGGCCACATCCGGGCCGAAACAAAACCCCTGGGGCCGGAGGAAATCGTTCAACTGATCCAGCACGACGCCCGGGCCGACGCGGATGGTGCGGCGTTCGGGGTCAAAGTTGCTGATGAGCCGGTTGTGCCGGGCGAAATCGATGACCAGCCCATCGCCAATCGCTCCCCCGGCGAGTCCCGTGCCGGCGCCCCGGGGAATGACCGACACGCCCGCCTGCGCCGCCGCCTGGATGATGGAACCGGCCTGGGCCGCGCCATTAGGAAAGGCCACCGCCAGTGGCACAATCTGGTACGGCGAGGCGTCCGTGGCGTAGAGCTGCCGCGTCAGATTGTCAAAGGCGACCTCGCAATTTGCCGCGTTCAACGTGGCCATTTGCTGGGCGGGCATCATAGTGCGGCCCACAAGCTATCGGCGTCGCAGCCCGTTGACAATTTCATTAACCCGAATTCCGAAGCTGCCGGTCGTGGCGGGTAGGCTGAGGCCGCCTCGGAGTGCGCCCGTCCTTGGGCGCAGCCACAGGCTTTTTTTCAGCCACAGAATGGTTTCCACCAGCTCACTCATCCCACGTCGCTGCGGCCGGGACGGCCGCACTCCGCCAACGCAGAAATTTAACTTCGGTTTTCGGGAGTGCGCCCGTCCTCGGGCGCAGCCACAGGCTTTTTTTCAGCCACAGAATGGTTTCCACCAGCTCACTCATCCCACGTTGCTGCGGCCGGGACGGCCGCACTCCGCCAACGCAGAAATCTAACTTCGGTTTTCGGGAGTGCGCCCGTCCTCGGGCGCAGCCACAGGCTTCTTTTCAGCCACAGAATGGTTTCCACCAGCTCACTCATCCCACGTTGCTGCGGCCGGGACGGCCGCACTCCGCTAACGCAGAAATTTAACTTCGGTTTTTGGGATTAACTCAGCGCAATTGGCGAATCGGCCGGGCTTTGAACTGCCCGAAGACACCGGGCGTCGGATGAAAACGGACCGGGCCGGTCCGCCGGTTGCGGGCACGGGGTCAGGCGCACCGGCGCCGATGCTCGAATGAGGAAGCGGAGGGAAAGTGGATGGAGGAATTCAAACGACGGCGCCGGGCGCCGTCACCCCAACCGCCAGACGATGCGCGCCTTGTTCAAGTCGTATTGCGACATTTCCATTTTCACGCGGTCGCCGATGGTGAGGCGGACAAAGCGTTTCCGCATTTTGCCGGAAATGGTCGCCAGCACCTGATGCTTGTTGTCCAATTCGACGCGGAACATCGTTCCGGCCAGCACCGAGGTGATACGTCCTTCGACTTCGATATGTTCTTCCATGAAAAACCGGTTACGAGGCGGAATGACACGGGGCGACGCTCAGTTTGAACGTCGCCCCGGTCGGACGGCTTATCTACAATTAATAACGTTCCCGATGGCCACCACCGCCGCCCCCGCCCCCGGCACCGCCGCGAAATTCACGGCGCGGGCCGCGGTCGCCGCGCGGGCGTTCTTCTTTCGGACGGGCAATGTTTACCGTAAGAGCCCGGTCAGCGAGGGTTGCGCCGTTCATGGCGGCGATGGCTTTCTGCGCCTCCTCGGGAGTGGACATGGTGACAAAGGCAAAGCCGCGGGAGCGGCCGCTCATCCGATCCATCATGAGGTTGGCTTCGACGACCGTGCCGTGGGCGGCGAACGCCTCTTGCAGGTCATTTTCTGTCGTGTTGAAGGAAAGATTTCCTACAAACAATTTCGTACTCATTTGATGATTTACTGTTGAATTATCTGCTTTTCTCGGACTGTTCCCGACTGCCGGGTTTCAAATCATCACTGAACCAGGTTCACTTGAAGATTTACCATGACCGTAAAGAGACAAGAAATGATAACCAATCTTGGGCCTGTTGCAAGCTAAATTTGGCGGGTTGAAAGTGCGGACTTGTCGTCGGAGTTAATTTGGAATCAAGCACTTGGATGATCAGGAGAACGGGCGGGGGGGGCGATTTTGCCCTGCCGGTCTGAGGGAGGCTGGATTTTATCACTGAGACAATGCCGGACTAATGGAGTGTCGGCGAGAGAAACAAATAGACCGCCAGCAGGACCGCCGAGCAGACAATGATCCCCAGTAATATCACGGTGATGATATTGCCGATCTGGCTCCTGACTCTTGGTATCATAATTCGTCGTCTTGAGTATCTCAGTAACAGACGCGCCCGGCGCATAAAGGAAAAACGGAGGGAATTTACTAACAGCTTATTCGCCGCCATCGAGTTTACGCCAGATGCCGGGCCTGACGTTTGGGCGGGATGGGTTTGGCCTTCGGCAGCGGAATCACGGTTTTGTCCGCCGGCAGATAATCCTTCAGAAAACCCGGTTGGTCGTGGCGACCGCCGCGCTGGTAATCGTGCCAGAGCGCGTTGGCGGTCCGGCGGGCATCGACGCGGAGTTCGCCGGTGAGGAATTCAAAGAGCCATTGCATCAGCCGCACCAGCGCAATGCTGTCCGTGCGGCCGGCGCGGGTGTAAAGCCATTCGCTGAAACGAAAGAAACTATGAAATGGCGATGGCGGGGCGGGCGTCCCCGCGAGCCGCGACTCATTCTTGACTTGGGCTTGCCCGGAGTCACGCTCTTCCCAGGAAAAAGCTCTGTCCCAAATCAACGGTGTGGTCTCGATGAAATTGCCGCTGTTGCCGACCAAATCCCAATAACGAGCGAAACGCCGCAACTTCTGCATCGCGGCAAAATCGATCAGCTTGTTTTGGAGGATTTCGTAGGGCGGATGCGGATGGTAAACCATCCGCCATTCGGCGTCGTGCCGGAAAATCGGGGTGCCGCGCAGCCGTTTCAAGATGCCCACCTGGATTTCCTGCGGGCCGAGCGCGATGAGCCGGTCGAAGCCGGCGGCAAAGCTCTCCAGCGTTTCACCCGGCAGGCCGACGATCAAATCGGCATGGATGTGAACGCCGGTTTCGCGGCGCAGGAAATGAAAATTATCGGCGAGCTTTTCGTAATTCTGCCGCCGGCTGATCCGGCGGCTGGCCTCCTTGTCGAATGTCTGGATGCCGACCTCGAATTGCAGCGCGCCGGGCGGAAACCGGGCGATGATTTCGCGCAGCGATTCCGGCAGCCGGTCGGGAATCATTTCAAAGTGGAAGAAATGGCCAGGCTGATAACGCGCGAGGAAAAATTCGAGGATTGCCCGGCTGACCTGGACGTTGAGATTGAACGTGCGGTCAACAAATTTGAATTGCTTCACGCCGCGGTCCAGCAGGCGCTGCAATTGATCAAGCAGGGCGGGCAGGGGAACCTGCCGGACGGGAAGGTCGAGCGACGACAGACAAAACTCGCACGTGAACGGACAGCCGCGCGAGGCCTCGACGTAAATGACGCGATGCGCGATGTCGTCGTCGGTGTAAAGATCGTACGGCAGGACGAGTTGGGAAAATTCGGGCAATTCTGCGGGAATGATTTTGGGCAATGGAGCGCCGAGCACCGCCTCGGCGTGCTGCGAAAATGGTCCATTGCGCCGAGGCGGTGCTCGGCACTCCAACAACCCCCGGCACACTTCGGCGAATTTCAAGTCCGCTTCACCGGTGATGACGTGGTCCGCCAGTTGGACAATGGCCTGGTTTTCGGTTTCGTAGCTGACTTCCGGTCCGCCGAGAACGATTTTGATGGCCGGTCGGATGCGCTTGAGGGCGGCGATGACTTCGGTGGTGGGTTCGACGTTCCAGATGTAAATGCCAAAGCCGATGACTTTGGGGTTTTGCGCGAGCAACGTTTCCGCGATATCGAGCGGACGCTGGTTGAGGTCGAACTCGGCGAGGCCGGCGCGCTCGCGCAAGTCGCCCAGATTGGCCAGCAGATAACGCAGGCCGAACGCGGCGTGGATGTACTTCGCGTTGAGTGTGGTTAAAACGATGTCCGCCACGTTCAACAGTTTAGCCATGAGCAACGGGAACGTCGAGCCTCCGGCTTTATCCAATCAGGGTGCGGTGAAGGTCTGAAAAATTTTGGCGAAGGCCCAGGGCTTTGACGAATTCGGGACGGCGACGGCGCTGGTGCCGGCGTTTCCTTTTTTGCGGGGGCGGGCGGCGTCATCGTTGATGGACCAGTAGTGCAGCGAGCAGACCCAGGGGGTTTTGTCGGCGAAGGCTTTGAGAATTCTGGCGTCGTCCAGGGTAAAGACCTCATCCTCGGAGCCGTTTCTGCCGAGGCAGGGGCAGAGTCCGACCTGAATGGCAGGATCAATTTTCTGGAGTTGGGCGTGGGCGGCGTTGGCAGAATCAATGCCAAGCCGGCCTTCGGATTTTCCATGGTTGATGAAATCTTTTCAAAAAAACATGACCATGAGGTTGGCGGAATGGACCTTGAGGCCTTTTGCTTTGGCATCGGCGAGGAGCGCCTGTGCGGCTTCGGAAATGCCCTGGGGATCAACCGGCAAGGTGTAGGAGACAATCAGTCCGGGGTTTTTCTTTTGCAGGCTGGCCAGGGCGGTGTTGCGGCGTTCGCTGTCCAGTTTGCCCTGGTCGAGATTGTTGCCTTCAACGTCGAAATCCAGCCAGGTGAATTTGTATTGGTCCACGACCTTCTGGTAGGCGGCTTCAAGCTGTGCCGGGTCGTCAATGACGTTGGCGAGTTCCTTCCCGGCCTCGCCGCCAAAGGACATGATGACATCGCCGCCGCGTTTGCGGATGGCATCAATCTGTTCGTGGTAAAAGTTCTGATCGATGGAAATGCGGCCGTCCCACGACGGTTCCGGGTGGTAAACGGTATTGGTCCGGTTGCCTTCCTGGCGGGCAATGATGAAGGCGAGCGTGTAATACTTGAGGCCGCACTGATCGTCACAATCGGTCAGTTTGAAATGGTCGCCGGCGCCAACATACATATATGGCGCAAAAACCCGATCCGGCCAGCCGGCGCGAACGTTGTGAGTGCTGGCCATCAATGACACGGCGACGGCGGCTAGGAAAATGAACTGTTTGCGCATGATGGTTGGCTTCAAAAGGTGCAAGCGAGGGTATCGGCGCTTTCGAGCGCGGTCAATTTTCATTCGACCCGGCGGGTTCCCGTTGCTAGCTTGCACCCATTATGACACCCGACGACATTTTGCTGGAGGCGGAAGAGAAGATGATCAAGACCGAACAGGTGGTCATCAACGAATTCGCCGGCGTGCGCACGGGCAAGGCATCGGCTTCGCTGGTTGAGAACGTCATGGTGGAGGTCTATGGCTCGCAAATGCGCATCCGGGAATTGGCGGGCATCACCACGCCGGAACCACGCATGTTGGTGGTCCAGCCGTGGGATGTGAACTCGTTGCATCCGATTGAGAAGGCGATTCAGAAGGCGAATCTGGGCCTGAACCCGACGATCCAGGGCAAAATCATCCGGCTGGCGTTTCCGGAATTGAGCCAGGAACGGCGGCAGGAGTTCGTCAAACTCATCAAGAAGATGGCGGAGGACGGGCGCGTGGCCATCCGGCACGTGCGCCGCGACGCGATGGAGCTGCTGAAGAAACACGGGCATGACAGCGGCATCACCGAGGACCAGGCCAAGCAGGCGGAGAAGGATTTGCAGAAGCTGACGGATCAATACAGCGGCAAGATCGACACGCACGCTACGCACAAGGAAAAGGAAATCATGACCGTCTGACGGGATTTACGATTTACGATTGATGATTTACGATTGTTATTTGAAACAGAGATCGCGCTGCTGTTTCTGAATCGGGAATGGGAAATAGTCAGCGCGCCCGGCAGAGGTTTTTTTGCGGTGGGGAACGGAACGCGGAATGCTGAAGTGGTTCAGGGCCGTGCCATGATTACTCATTCGCGTCGCACTAAATTGATGTACGCTATCGCAGCGGTGCCCGCTGCTTTTCTGCCATTTTCCTATGGGGTGGGCGTTATGTCAGTGGTGTTCTGGATTATCATCCCTGGGCATATGGGTGGCAGCGGAGCAACAGAAAGCAAGCCGCCGGAGATCGTCAGTCTTATCTCGAAGGGGTGATACGGGCGTCGCATGATTTTCAGTCAGGCAAACTCCGGCTTTTCGTGATTTCAGGAGAGCAGGACGGTACCAAGTACTCGGGCACAAATGACGGCCCATTCGAAATCTGGTTCCCGCAGTATTATCCGAAGAACTACCCCCTTCGTTATCAGATCGAACAAATGGTGGCCGCCTATAATGACAGGATGCGATACATGCAAGCGCATCCCCAGAAAAACCTGATTGAAACCAACACCACTAAATTGCACTAACCTGATTTAGTTGAAAAAAGCGTGCGATTTCAAGCGCCGATCGTAAATCATCAATCGAAAATCATAAATCTTAAATTACGGGCCGGTCGGGCTGTTGGTGGCGGGGACAAAATGGATGATGGTTTCGCCGGGTTTGGCGTAGCCGAGTTTTTCGCGGGCCATGCGTTCGATGGCGCCGGGATCGTTCTGCAAGGAGTCAATCTGGGCCTGGAGTTCCCGGGATTTGGCTTCCTCGATCTGCAACTGGGTTTGCAGCCGCAGGATGTCCGAGCGCATCCGCTCGTTTTGCTGGAGGAGCGGCAGGTAATACATGCCAATCAGGAAGGCAAAAGCGACGACGACCAGGGCCACAGCCACTTTCGTCAACAGGCTCCAAATACCGAGGTTTACATTCACCCGGCGAGTTAAGCACGAGCATCATGTGCGCGGAAGCAGATTTATTTGGCGAATTTTTTCCACGACTTGAGCCGGCCGTCGGGGTCGAATGTCAGCCGCAGAAAGTAGGCCGGCACGTAGGTCTCCGTGTAGCTGGGCGTGGCCGGACCGAAATAATCGCCCGGCGGCAGAAAATACGGTTCCGGCGCGACGATGATCTGACTGGACTGCGTGAGCCATTCATCCACAACGGTGCCATCGGACAATTTCGCGGATTTATCCGGCGGCCCCAGTTCCACGATGGCCTGGTCATGGGTGTACTGGCCGATGCGCGCCCCCCAGTCCACTTTTTCCGTGACACACCCGGCGAGCAGGAGAATTGCCAGCAGAGTCAAAACCGCCCGGTTCATGACATTAAAATTGCATTGTCGATGGTCAAAAGCAACCAAAGGGATGTGGTTCGGGAATGGTGTCGATTTCAAGTCACGGCTCGGCACTGCAAAAAATCTGAAACGGAACTGACGCCGGTTTCGTCTGGATTTGGGAACAAATTGCAGGTCGGCGGTGAGACTATTGCCAAATCGTTGGAAAACAGATATTACTGCGCGCTGTGGAAATGACTTTGGAAAGGAATTTGCTGAATACGCTGGTGGAATTGGATGTCGCGGTCAAGGCCATGCCGTCGGCCAATCCCAAGCTGGATTTGCTCAAGCTGTTTGCGCGGATTGACGAGCTGGCGAAGGAATTGCCGCGCGACGCGGACCCGGTCCTGCTGCATTATCTGCACAAGAAAAGTTATCAGAAAGCCCGGCTCTTTTTGCAGGGCCGCGAGGCCGAGAATGCGGCCGGGAATTGCCGCCACGTAAATTAGTCGAATCCGAAAGACCAGGGTGCGTGCGTATTCCGGCTTCTCACTTCGACCTTCTCCCTTCACACTTTGGTCATGCCTGACGACACCATTGCCGCCATTGCCACGCCGCTCGGTGAGGGCGGCCTGGCCGTGGTCCGGATTTCCGGTCCGCAGGCGCTCGCCATCGCCGACAAAAGCTTTCGGCCTGTCGGAGCAAATTCACTGAAGCCTTCCGCGGCGGCATCGCACACGATTTTATACGGGCAGATCGTTCGGCGCGATAAAATCATCGACGAGGTGCTGCTGGCGGTCCTGCGCGCGCCACGGACTTACACGTGCGAGGACACGGTGGAAATCACCTGTCACGGCGGCATCCTGCCGGCGAAGCTGGTGCTCGATACGCTTCTGGAAAATGGCGCGCGGCCGGCTGAACCCGGCGAATTCACACGGCGCGCGTTTCTCAACGGGCGCCTGGATCTGGCGCAGGCTGAGGCGGTGGCGGATTTGATTCATGCGCGCACGGAACTGGCGCTGGCCGCCGCCAACGAACAGCTCGCCGGCAAATTATCGCAGCGCATCAATGAATTGCGCGATGAGCTGGTGAAGACGCTGGCGCACGTTGAGGCGCACATTGATTTCCCTGACGAAGACATCGCGCCCGACACCAAACACCAATTGCTGAAGCGCCTGGAGGCCGGCGTGAAGTTCATGGATGAACTGTTGCGGACGGCAAACGAAGGACAGATTTTGCGCCGCGGCATTCGCGCGGCGATTGTAGGCCGGCCGAACGTGGGCAAATCCAGCCTGCTCAACCAATTGCTCGGGCATGATCGCGCCATCGTCTCACCGATTCCCGGCACCACGCGCGACACGATTGAGGAGACGGCGAACATTCGCGGCCTGCCGGTGGTGTTCGTGGATACGGCGGGCCTGCGCGAGGCGCGCGACGAGATCGAGCTGGAAGGCATCCGCCGCAGCCATGAAACGCTGGCCCGGGCCGAATTTATTCTGCACGTGCTGGACGCCAGCGAACCGCTGACAGGGGTGGACGAAAAATTTCTCAGCGAGTTTGCCAACAAGAAAAGGATTCTGGTGCGGAACAAAACGGATTTGCCGGTTAAATTGGAATTGCCTTCAGAGCGCCGGACACCGTCCCGGCGAGAATCTCCGGCTACCACCCGACGTGCCGAGGCGGGGATCGGCGCTCCAATCGTGGACGTTTGTTGCCTGAGCGGGCAGGGGATGGAATCGCTGAGGGACGCGATCAAGGAATTGATCTGGTCGGGTGAAATCCGGGCCGAGATGCTGCAGGTAATGATCAATTCACGGCATCAGGACGCGCTGAAACGCGCGCGGGCGGCGGCGCAGCGGACGATCGACGCGTTGCGCGGCGAGGTGACTTTGGAACTGGCCGCGCTGGATTTGCGGATTGCCGTCAACGCCATCGGCGAAATTGTCGGCAAAACAACAACGGAAGATCTGCTTGACGCCATCTTTAGCCAGTTTTGCATTGGCAAGTAGGCCCGCGAATTCCGCGTGATCGATTGTGGCCGTATGGTTTGGGCAACCCCACGGATGATGATAAACGGTGCCAGCCGGACCAGAACCGGACGAGCAATCACTATCTCCCCATTTTTTGGCAACTTTGTGGCAATAAATGTCTTGACATTATATTCGAAAAGTCCCATAACATATCAGATAAAAGTGCCAGAAACCCAAAAAACAATGCAGATTCTGAATCAGTCTCTTGCGAGCTTGGGGCGGTGGTTTCATCATACTACCGTTGCGATTTTGCTTTCGGTTTCGCTCGTTCAAAGCCAAGCGACGATTTACACGGTCAGTTCCGGTGCTTACACAGCGGGCTACGACACTTCGCAAAACGGGTTTACGACGTGGTCGGGGAGCGGCGTGAATCAGTTGGCTTTGCAATCGCTATACTACAGTGTCAACGGTGGGCCGGTAAGCGAGTTAACCGGCGCGATTGTTAACACGGGTTCTTCCGGTTTCACTTCAGAATACATCACAGCGACGTTTTCAATTCCAAATGGAGACATCGCGGACACACTGACCATCAACGGCAATACGTTGAACGAATCCATCCAGTTCGACAACTTGGGCGCCAGTGGGCTGAACATCAGCCTGTTTCAATATTCGGATTTTGTCCTTGGGGGCTCTTCTGCGGCGGGAAGTCAAACTGTCAATATGACACCGGCTCCAGTGAGTGGCGGATATGCGGTTGCCAATCAGAGCGGGGGGGGGTACACCCTTACTTGGCAGGGGGACGCCCCCGGCTTCACTACCTTGGTGCAGGCCAATTCGGGCGGGTCTCCATTTGGTGCTTTTATCGGGTCGGGTAATAATTTGGACAACTCCACTTTGGCTGCCATCAATACCTTTGCGGTCTTTGGCTATGAATTTTCCGGGAGTGTGCTTTCGGGCAACCTTCTGACGGTCAGTGAAAATGCGGCTTATCCGTCTCCGGTGCCTGAACCTTCGTCCGCGGCCTTGATTTCGGCGGCGATAGGAATGGGAATGTTAGGCTTGGTTTTAAGTGCCCGGCGACAGGGAATGGCGACGGGGAAGTTAGACAATCGGAGGATTTATGAATTGCCATTATAAGGCTGTTTTTAGTGTGAAGTGTTTGGTGTCGCTATGCGCGGCCTTGGCCGGGGTGGGAGTCCTGTTTGTGCCCGGCAGCGCCACGGCTCAAGACATAACAATGAGTAACGGGGGGTCCACGGCGACATTGAATGTTGGCGGCGGCACTGGCACCATCGGGATGAACAGTTGGACTGTGGGGGGCGTTAGCGGGAGCCAACTGAACCAGCAATGGTTCTGGTATTCAATTAATGGCGATCCGCAGCAGTCCATTGACACAATCAGCGCGGCCACTGTTCATAACTTTAGTTCTCCTTTAACCCCGATTGACAACGTTGGGGTGCAATATGCAAACTCAACAGTGGGGGTGACGGTTCAATATATTCTATCAGGCAACGGCCCCAATTCTGGCAGCGCTGACATGATGGAGGGCTTGTCCATCGTGAATAATACCGCAAGTTCGATCACGCTGAGCTTCTATCAATATTCCAATTTCAATTTGTTTCAGAACAATATGAATAGCGTCAGTCTTTCCAGCACGTCTGGCGGGTACAGCGGGGCCTTGCAAACGACCGGTGGGCCTGGCGGGAACGGCATTGCGGAGGTCATCGACGCGCCCTTGGCAAATTATGGTGAAGCCGCGTTGGCCGGACAGACGCTGGGTGAATTGAACGGGCCAAGTTATTATACGCTGAATGACAATGCCTCGGCGGGTCCGGGTGATGTGACATGGGCGTTTGAATGGACCACAACGCTTCAAGCAAACGGCACAGTTGATTCATCCGGTAACCGCCTTGACACGTTGGACATCACCAAGGACAAGGGGTTGTCTATTTCACTTGTTCCTGAACCGTCAACTGTGGCGCTGAGTGCACTGGGGGTGGGCGCGCTGGCATTGTCACTCCGACGCAAGTTGTCCTGAGAACGAAATTCCGTCGTTTAATTCAACAGTGTGGCAGATAAGGGCCGGTCGATGACCGGCTTTTTTCCTGTACTGGCGTGCATGAAAGCTTTATCATGGCGGGGCTTTACCACTAAGCATCTGGTTTGCCTGATGGGCCAAGTGTATGCACAGCAGTCGTCGTTTCAGAATGCTGGGGTTGGTTTTATTGACCTGCACCTTGGCTTGCAAACTACAGGCTGGCGGCAGTGGACTGAACATTGTCGTCATTGTTAATCAGACCAGTTCCAATTCCTGCGAGTTGGGCAATTACTACTGCGAACAGCGGCAGGTGCCGCCCCAAAACGTTTTGTATATCAGCTGGCCGGGTGGCAACACCCTGTGGACCAGCGACGATTTTCAAACCAACCTGGTAACGCCCTTGCTGAACATGCTGGCAGCCCGCCAGTTGACCAGCCAGATTGATTATGTCGTCCTTTCAATGGACATCCCGTTTCAGACCAGCTTTGGCTCCACCGTCAACGGCACCACCTCGGCCCTGTTTTATGGCTCAAGATTGGGCAATGGCAGCGATAGTTTTGGGGTTACCAACAGTTATGCCGGGAGCGAGGCAATCTTTGGCCAGGCGACACCGGTTGGGGCCCCCGGCTATTCCTTTCTGACCACCATGATCACCGGCGGTTCGCTGACCCAGGCGGAACAATTGGTGGACCAAGGCGTTGCCAGTGACGGAACCAGCCCCCAACCACCCGTGATCCTGGCAAAGAGTTCAGATCCACTTCGCAATATCCGTTATCCTTTTTTTGACAATGCCATTTTCGATGCAAATATCCTCGGAAGCTCCTCAATTCTGCGCACCAACACTGATTCCGTCTGGTGGCCGGGGCCGTGCCTGGGTTATGAAACAGGACTGGCGCAATTCAGTATTCCGCAGAGCACTTTTATTCCCGGCGCCATCGCTGATAGCATGACGTCTTACGGCGGCATCATCTTCGGGACCAACAGCCAGACGAACCTGCTCGCATTTATCAATGCCGGAGCGGCAGGCAGTTATGGCACCGTGGCGGAGCCCAACAACGATACGCAGAAGTTTCCCAATCCCATGGTTTACTTTTACCAGGCCCGCGGTTTCAGCCTGGCTGAAAGCTATTACCAAAGTATCAACGCCCCATATCTTGGGCTCATCGTCGCCGAACCGTTGGCGGCCCCTTTTGCCGCAGCCGGTTATGGACAGTGGGATACCAACCTTTCCCCGGGCACCGTGTTAAGCGGCACCGCCATGCTTTCTGCGCAATTCTTTGCCCGGGACGGGAACCATCCCCTGCAGCAGGTCGATTTGTTTGTGGACGGCCAGTATTACAGCACGCTGACCAATCTGGCTCCGAACCCCGGCAACCTGCTGACCGTCACCCTGAACGGTTATCCCATTACTTACACGGTCCCGACCAACTCGTCCTTGAGCACCGTGGCGTCGGGGTTGGCCGGCCTGATTAACGCCGCCACCAACGCCACTCAAGTGAAGGCGTTGGTTCATGGTGACCGCATCGAACTGCAATCCATTGCCGCCAATCTGATGACTGTGCCTTTCTATGTTGCCGATGGCACCCCGACGAACACCGCCGGTCTTGCGTATGGCGTGAACTACCTGTCTGATTCTTTTCCGCCCCAAATGATGCCGATGAGTCCCGGTGAGGGCGGGGCCTTCACGATGCAGGTGGGGATTCCAAGCACCTTGCCCTACGTCATTCTGGCCTCAACCGATTTGGTGAATTGGCAAGCCATCTTCACAAATAACATGGCGCCCGGGTTGTTGGACTTTGTTGATTACGACTCCACAAATTATCCCGCGCGTTTTTACCGCATGTCGTGGCCGGCGCCGGACCAGCCTCCGCAATTGTCCGCACCAGGCTTTGCCGGGCCGGGGGCGTTTCAGATGCACGTCGCCGGGGTGCCCGGTGAGCCATGGGCTGTTCAATCATCGACCGATCTCGTCAACTGGACGTCTGTGTTCACCAACCAACCCGGCGGGGCGATGGATTTCACTGATACGGGTGCCACGAATTCATCCGGCCAATTTTATCGGGCCTGGTTGGTGCCACCGGGGTCGCCCGGCTTCACGGTGCTGAATATGGCAACCAACCTCAGCCTGGTTCAGGTGGACAGCGCCCTGCGGCCTTACACGGTTGGGGTTTCCACCAACTCCGGTCAATGGACGATCTTGGTGACCAATTTTGCGCTTGGCCAAATTCAGACCACCGCCACCAGTGCCGCTGGCAGTGGCGACGGACTTACGACTTTTCTACGCGCCAGCCAGCCCAAACTTCTGGCCTCCGAAGCCCTTGGGATTCAGGGATATTCGGAGAGAAGCAATTCGATTCCGGCCAATTCCTGGATGCAGTTTACGATTACCAAGACCAATGGACAGGCGGTGATCGTGGCCGTTACCAACCAGTTGGCCAGCGATTCCGTTACGCTTGCCGCTCAACTGTACAATGCGATTAACGCGAATCCCGCCTTGCAAGGCAGTGACGGTGTTATGACCGGGGATTACGAGGTGAACCAATATGGCACGTTCCACTACACCGGTTTCAATTTATATGCCCGGACTCCCGGCTACCAGGCGGCGGCAATCCAAGTCAACCCCGCGGTGTCATCAGTTCAGGTTCCCTCATTCACGGCGCTGGGCAGCACCCTTACGCAGAACCTGTCCGACCTCCAACCCCGAAACCATCTTTACGTCACCGCCGGCGCTGGCAGCCTGGCCCTGACCTTCCCCCTGGACACCACGACCCTGGCCGATGGGTATCATGACCTGACGGTCGCCGCCTACGAGGGCACTGACGCGCGAGTTCAGACGCAGGTGACCTTGGCGGTCCAAATCCAAAACACGTCCTTGAGCGCGACGATGACGTTGCTCGATTTAACCAACCAGGCGTCGGACCTGGGCACCTACCATATTCAGGTTGTGGCCAACACCAATGATGTCAGCCTGATCACCCTGTTCAGCACGGGTGGAGCGCTGAACACGGCCACCAACGTGTCCACGGCAATTTTTCAGGTGGATGGAACCCATTTATGGGCCGGGTTGCATCCGTTTTACGCCCTAGTCGTGACGGCTGATGGACTTCAATACCGCACGCAAACCCAATGGGTCCGCCTTGCACCCTAAGCCGGGAAAAGCCGCTGTTAGACTCCGGCCGGCGGCGGAAGATTTGCTCAATCCGATTTTCAGCCGGTGTTGTATTGGAAAATGAATGCGAAGCTTCAAATCCACTGCTGGCCCATTCCGTCGATGCCGCTGCGCTTTAAATCGTCCGGCGTCATCGCGATGCGAAATTCAACGTCGGCCTGAAAGGTCAGAAACCAGGGCTCGGCCAGGGCGGGAATTTTGGCCGCGTCCGGCAAATCCACGATCAATACGGCTCCGCGCTGGCCGGCTTGTTCGGTAAAGTAAACGGCTTCCGGCTTGATGGCCTCCAGAATGCGGTTCAATTTCGCGCCGACGGTGCCGTCTCGGACCGCCGCGTTGAAGGGTTGATGGGGTA
>CAWACS010000052.1:0-16560 GCA_963780535.1 uncultured Verrucomicrobiae bacterium | reverse complement strand
CCGTGGTTTGTAAAGGTGGATTTAGCGCTTGAATCACCTTCATTTTTTGGAGAGTTTTCATCAATCGCGTGAATCCCCCCATTCAAAGCCCGTCGGGTTTTCATAATTATCGCTGGATCATTTGCGGCCTGTTGTTTTTCGCCACCACCATCAATTATACCGACCGGCAGATCCTCGGCTTGTGCAAGGGAATGATCGGCCATGAACTGCACTGGAACGATACGGCATACGGCCTCGTCAATTCCGCTTTTCAATTTGCCTATGGTTTCGGGATGCTGGCCTTCGGCTGGTTTGTGGATCGGTTCGGGACAAAAATCGGCTTCTCGGTTTCCATCATCGCCTGGAGCATGGCTGCCGGCGCTTACTGGTTCGTCACCACCATGGCCGGATTTTTCATGCTGCGCGGCTGGGTGGGCTTGGGTGAATCAGGCAATTTTCCGGCTTCAATCAAGGCCACCGCCCAATGGTTTCCCAAGCGCGAACGCGCGCTGGCGACGAGCATTTTCAACGCCGGTTCCAATGTGTCCGGCATCATTGGACCCGCCATGGTTCCCTTCATTGCCTTGACGTTGAATTTCGGCTGGCGCGGCGTTTACGTGGCCTCGGCCACCGCAGGTTTCATCTGGCTTGTTTGCTGGCTGCGGTTTTATCAAGCGCCGGAAAAGATGCCGCGACTGAATCCCGCGGAACGCGAGCATATCTTGAGCGACCGCGACGAAGCCTGGCAGATGACGCAGCAGAAAATACCGTGGGGAAGTCTGCTCGCCTATCCGCAAACGTGGTCGTTCATCATCGCCAAATTCCTGACCGACCCGATCTGGTGGTTTTTCCTCATCTGGCTGCCGGATTATTTTAACAAAACCCGCGGCTTGGACATCAAACATAGCTGGCCGCAGCGCGTCACCATTTACACCATCATCACGGTCTTGAGCATTTTCGGCGGCTGGATGGTCGGCCATCTCGCCAAACTCGGCTGGAGCATCACCCGTGCCCGCAAAACCGGCATGTTCGTTTTCGCATTGTGCCTGTTGCCGATGCTCGGGTGACCTATGTTGGCAACTGGACGGCCGTCCTGCTTTTCGGTCTGGCCGGCTCGGCGCATCAATCCTGCTCCGCCAACCTGTTTACGACCGTTTCCGACATGTTCCCGAAGAAAGCCGTCGCGTCGGTCATTGGGACTGGCGGATTGGCGGGCGCAATGGGAGGGTTTCTGTTCCCGTATATTTGCGGCAAGGTGTTGGACCATTTCACCACCTTGGGCAATGAAACCGCCGGCTATATTTGCTTTTGAGCATCTGCGCGTTTGTTTATCTGGCGGCGTTTGGCCTCAACCACCTCTGCGCGCCGAAATATGAACAAGTCCAAATCAAAGCGGCTTGAGCGGCATTGAGATCAAAAGCCTGTTGAGGCGGTGAACACCTCAATGGCTTTCAAGTGTGCCGGTTTCAAACCGGAAACGGAAAATAATTCTTCGCGTTCCGGTGGCAAACGTCTTTGACAAGACTCGTGAGCCACTCGCGGCGGTCAGGCAGCCGCCCGCTTTCCACGTCCGCCCCGAGCTGTCGCACAGATGCGCCGGAAATATTCATGGCGCGGATACGACAGGAGCGAGCGTGAATCGGTCAACGTGCCGACGAACCGGCTCAACAGGCCGAGGTCCGAAAGCGCATCGAGTGCGCGCGGATGCCATTTTCCTGATCGAGGAACCATAAGGCCGCGCCGTATTGCAATTTGCCGGCCACCGCGCCGTCCTGAAAACTGCCCGGCATTCCCGCGAACAGATATGTGTCCGCCGGATTCAAATTATAAATGATGGTTTTCCCCAATTTGCCGATGCGGTCGAGCCGGTCCAGAAAACGCGCCAGGGAACGGCCCTGCGTGAAATCGCCAATCGTGTCGCAGCCCGTGTCCGCACCCAGCTTCGCGGCGACGCGCGAATTCGGATCGCGCAGCGCGCCGAGGTGAAGCTGCTTCACCCAGCCCTTGTCCGCGTCGGGCACGCCAAAATATACCTAATGAACGAGGCAAAACGGTCCGCATCCTCAGGCGAGGCGGCTTTGCCACTCAGCGCCGCCGAGAAAATCGCGCCGGCCGTTCGCTCCGGGCAATCCAGCGACGGCATCCGTTCCAGACCGTGATCGGAGAGCCGGCTGCCGTTCGCGTGGAAGAAATCATGCCGCTGTTTTTCTAGCGCCTGGAGAAAACCTTTGAAGGTGGTTGCGCTTCTTCCCGCCGCGTTGCTCAGGGCCTTTGCCCATTTCTTGAACCGCTCCGGCTGGCTGACGCGCAGCGCATTGTCGGGCCGGAACGCTGGAAACACCTTCACCTTCCAGCCGGATTTTTTGATGGCTTGATGATATTCGAGCGGGTCCGCGGGATCGTCGGTCGTGCAAATCACCTTGACGTTCATGCGCTCAACGAGTCAAACGCGGAATCGAGCCGGCTGCGCGAGCAAGCCGCTGGTTTCATTCCCAGATTTCCTGCGCCGTGCTTTCCTCCAGCAATTTCTCGATGCCGAAATAACGTTGCAACTCCAGATGCGTCCAGTGGAACGACGGGTTTGCGCAAGGTATTGGGAACGGTCGCCGCCCAGGCCTGAAATTTTTCGCGCGCGGACGTTTCGTTGCCGGTAATCCAGCGGTTCCGGCACGCCGTTTGCCCGCATCGCGCGCGATTTTGTAATGGTCACCGCCCAGCCACGGCTCGTGGACATTCTCGAACTGCCGGTTTTCCGCGAGGTCTTTCGGCGAAAGATGGCAGTGGTAGTGAATGATCGGTTGTTTCGACGCCGTGCCGTGGTAAAGCTGGCGGGCAACGCCGTTCGACAACAGAAAATCTTCCATGGATGAAGGCCATAGGCTACCGGCCCAATAGTAGCGGTTTCATGTGCCGTTCAAAAAGATTTTCCGTCACGTTTCTGGCAATCACGGCCTCATGCTGCTTGAGCGCGTCGGTCAAGAGGCGGTCGCCCTTCCTGGCCGCGACCTTGAAGCTCACGTGCAGCAACTGGCGGAAACTTGGATTATAGGACGATTTTCCCGGTCGTGGCGCAACGCGGAGACAAATTGATTTGAACTCCAGCCGCTCACCGTTGCCGCACCTGACCACATGGCCTGGTCAATGTCAATGACGCTGGCATACGGCGCGCAAAATTCGTCAGCCTCCATCGCATAAACGTAAATCTCCTTCGCGATTTCCAATCCGGCGCCGCCCGCCTCCGCCAGACCGACCAGCCTTCCAGCCACGTCGTGCCGGCGGTCTTGAGGTGGACGCCCGCGCCGGATTTTTTCAACGCGCGGCGCATCGGATCGTAGATGGAAAATTTGTCGCTGCCGGAATGGACGCTTAATTTGAGTGACGGCGGCAGGCCGTATTGCTTGATCGCAAACGCAATAACGGCGAGGTCGTCATTGAATTCCTTTTCAAACTGTTTCACGTCGCCGATGTAATCCACGCCTTTGTTGAAGCGCCCGGTAAATTTCGGCGCGATGGTCTGGAGTGGAATGTTTTCATCCGCCAGCGCGGCGAGAATGATCAAAAGTTCCGGCGGTGTCTGCGGACTGCCGGTTTCATTCATCGAAACTTCGGTGATGAAATTTTCCGCGCCCTTGGCCCTGGCGATGTGGCGGTAAATTTTCCCCGCGTCCCGCGCGGCAAGCAAAAATGTGTTGGCGACGCGCCCGACTTCCGCGCGCGTGATGGCAAACGGACGGGCAATGTGCGGAATGGAAACCGTGCCGGTGAGTTCGGGATGGCGATCCACAAACGCTTTCACGTCCGCCGCGCCGGCGGGTTTGCCGATGCTGTCGGCCACGTCAATCGTGAAATAGTCCGACGGTGCGATGAAACGGTCCACCGTTTCGAGCCGGATGTGGTCGGCGTTCACGTGATAGGTCTTTCCAGCCGAGCGCTTTTACCGCCGCGTCGGCCTCGGCGCGCAGGCTGGACGGCTCGGTGCCGGTGAAACTGTGTTCGCGGTTTGATTTGTTCCAAACCGGCACAAACCGGGCGCCAAGCTCCGTCGCCAGCATGCACGCGCGAAGCCGCCTTGCCCTGATGACCGAAACGTCACCCATGCCGAAGGAAAATTTGCCCAGTGGCAAAAAACGATTCATGTTTATGTATACATCAAATCAGGGTGGAGCGTTACACGGCAAGGCATCGCAAGATTTGACATTAAATTGCCATCACATCAAATCCGCCGTCCACCACAATCTCCGCGCCGGTGATGAAGCTGCCGGCATCCGAGGCCAGCAACAGCGCCGCGCCAATGAGTTCATGCGCCTCGCCGAAGCGGTTCATTGGCGTTTGGGCGAGAATGGTTTTAACCCGATCCGGGCTTAAAACCTTGCGGTTTTGTTCCGCCGGGAAAAAGCCCGGCACCAGAATGTTCACACGCACGCCCTTGGTCGCCCATTCGCGCGCAAGGTTTTTGGAAATGTTATGCACGCCGGCCTTGGAGGCGGAATAGGTAAACACACGCGACAACGAATTTAGTCCAGAAACAGAGCCGACGTTGATGATGCTGCCGGAACCGCGTTCGACCATGTGCTTCCCGAAAATCTGGCAGCCCAGCATCAAGCCCTTCAAGTTTACTGTGAGGATGCGGTCCATTTCCGCCTCGGAAATTTCAAAAAACGGCGTCGGCGAGTTCACGCCAGCGCCATTGACCAAAACGTCCACGCGTTTGAACCTGGCGAGCACGTCCGCCAGCAGTTGTTGCAGCGCGGGTTTGGACGTTGTGTCGCACGGGAAAAACTCCGCGCGGCCGCCGGCCCTGGAAGTTTTGTCGAGCCGTTTCTGCGCCTTGGCCGCGTCCCGGCCAACCAGCGCAATCGCCGCACCCGCCGACGCCAGACCTTCGGCCATCGCGCCGCATAATTCACCCGTGCCCCCGATGACAACGGCGACACGATCTTTGAGGGAAAACAATTCCGCCGGTGTTTTCATACGCCCAGTATTGAGAGGACGGGCATTCATTACAAGCGCAAGCGGCGACGCAAGGTCTGGTACCCGGACCGAAAGGGTTGGACGGAAGTTTCAGTCCTTGAAGCGGCCCCGGTACGCCCACAATCCCAGGGCCGGGTTTGAAATGTAAAAAATCTTATCGCCATCGGGCATGAGGTTCCAACCGTCCTTGAGCTTGCCCGGATCATAACGTGTCGTCATTAGTTTCAAATCGGCATAACGAAAATTGACCTTTTCAATTTCCTCCCGTGTGAGGTGGCCGGGACAATAGGTGATGGTGAACCGGCCTTCGGAGGAGCCGTGGATAAGATGTGCCGCCGCGCCAAGATTGTGGCGCAATTCGGCATTGGCCTTGACCGCCGCGAGGGTGGCCGGCGTGCCGTGGTAGCCGTATTTACGGATGAGGCGGTCAATTTCCCTGTCCTCCCCAAATTCCTGCAGGCCGGGCGCGAGCACAATCAATTCGCCGCCGTCGGCCAGGGCCATGCGCGTGCGATAAATGCTCTTGTTCCCCAGCCACGTGCTTTTGAACTCGCCGGGATCCAGATAAACCACCACTTTCTTGAGTGGCTCGTCGAGCATTTCAAAATTGACCTGAAGCGAAAGGGCCGCGGCTTTGTCAAAACCGGAACCATCATCGCTGACGAACAGGCCGCGTACGGCCAATTCACCCCCCGCGTCATTTCCCACCACGGTGTGCACATAGACGATGGGCAGATGTTTCGTGAAGTGTTCGGAGGCGTAGTTGAGAATGCGCCGCACCGGCGTGTCCGCGCGCCCCATCATCCGTTCCATGCCATAGGTCGCGCCGACAAAATGGCTTTTGTTGATGCTTTCCGTGCCGCCCGTGCCCACGAAGATGTTTTTATTGTAACTGGCCATGCCGGCCACTTCGTGCGGGACAACCTGTCCGACGGACAGGATCAAATCATGTTTGCCCGTCCAGATGAGATTGGCCAATTGCGCCTGCCATGGGAAATCCACCGCGCCCCCGGACGCCTGGCGCACAAACTCCGACGGCACTTCACCGACGGTGGCAACGCCCGTGCGCCAATGATGCACCCGGAACAGCCCAGGGGGCACGTCCGCGTACATTTCTGCAATCTGCCCCGGCGTCATCGGCGTGTGCGTGCCCAGCGCGGGCAACACATCCGTCAAACGCGGGCCGTAATAATCGTGGATGAGCTTCACCAAAATACCCGCCTGTGAATGAAGCCGCGTGAAATCCGGGGGCACGACCAGCACCCGCCGGCGCGGGCCGAGGTCCGCCAGCGCCTTGAACAGGCCGTCCTTCAAATCGTCCACCGACAATTTGTCTTTGGGGCAGCCACGTTCAAAATACAGCATAATTTCCAGCCCAAGTTACCGAGGGTCATCGAGGTTGGCAACGCCGTGCGCTGGCAGGAGATTTCGGTGTTTCAGGGTGAAAAACAGCCTCCGCACCAGTTACGGAGGCAGATGAAAAAAACGCCGCAGGTTTTGAAATTTCACCACTCAGGCCGCGCCCAATTCGGAATAGGCCATGGAGGTCAGCCGCGACTGGGCTTGTTTGGACATGCCGGTAAACAGGAGCGAAACGTGGTAGCCGGCGTGTTTGTTGCCGGAACAGGCAATGACCACCCCGCTGCACTGGATGGGGTTTTGTTCACGCGGCGATTGCAGGGCAACCGTCATTTCCGTCCACAGATTGAATGCCGTCGGACTGCGGAATTCAACGCCACTTTTATGAATCACCACCGCATCGGTGGAAAGTTCAAGGCGGGTTTGCCGCGCTGCGACTGTGATTTGCTGCCGAAGTGAACCAACGTTCCCGAATTTTCTAGCGCTCATAAAGTCCATTCAAACTAGCACGCAAACTCCAAACGTCAAATTAGCACCCTAAATTCTCAAAATTAGTCTCTACCACTCAATGACGGCCGCGCCCCACGTCAGACCGGCGCCAAAAACAACCAGCAAAATCAAGTCGCCGCGTTGGACTTTTCCCGAGGCGACGGCTTCATCCAGGGCAATGGCCACCGAGGCCGCCGACGTGTTGCCATAGCGGTTCACATTCACAAACAATTGCCCGGGCGTAGCGCCCAGGCGTTCGCCCACCGCGTCAATGATGCGGCGGTTGGCTTGATGCGGGATGACGCACTTGATTTTGGAAATGTCCAGCTCACAACGACGCAGCGCCTCCTGCGCCGCCGTACACATCGCCTGGACGGCGTTCTTAAATGTCTCACGCCCCTCCATTTGCAGGTAATGCAGTTTCCCCGCCACGGTTTCCGCGCTGGCGGGAGAACGGCTGCCTCCGCCAGGCATGAAAAGCAGATTCGCCTTTCCGCCATCGGCGCCCATTACGGCAGTCAGCAAACCATGGACATTGGGACGATTTTGCAGGACCGCCGCGCCCGCGCCGTCGCCGAAAAGGACGCAGGTGTTGCGGTCTTCCCAATTTACGATCGAAGAAAGTTTTTCCGCGCCGATGACCAGCACCGTGTCATAGGTACGCGACATGATGAATTGCTGTCCGATTTCCAGGCCATAAATGAAGCCCGAGCAGGCCGCTTCCAGATCGAAGGCGGCGGCGCGGCGGGCGCCAAGTTTTTGCTGCACCAGGCAGGCGGTGGAGGGAAACGGCATGTCCGGGGTGATGGTCGCCACGGCAATCAGATCGATTTGTTCGGCGGTGACACCGGCCATTTTCATCGCCCGTTGCGCCGCTTTGACCGCCATGTCCGACGTAAATTCATTCTTCGCCGCGACCCGCCGTTCCTTGATGCCGGTGCGCGTGGTGATCCATTCGTCGGAGGTATCCACCATCCTTTCCAGTTCCGCATTGGTCAGAATTCTGGCCGGGACATACGAACCGACGCCGGAAATGGAACAGGTGCGTCCCTGGAAATTAAATCGGGCGCGGGGATTTTTGAATTTTGGACTCATGCGGAAACCGGACTGGGAATTTCTGCAGCCTCCAATTTTTCATTGGCGCGCGCGATTTCGCGGGCGATGAGTTCATTGACTTGATGCTGCACCGCTTCGGCGGTGACCTGCAACGCGCTGGCGACGGCGCGTTCGCGCGCCGAAGCGTGCGCCTTGAACACGAGCCCGTTGAAGCCGAGCAGCGGCGCACCGCCGTAAACCTCCGGGTCCATCCGCTTGCGGATGGTATGAAACGCGCCCTTCGCGAGAAACGCGCCGATCTGCCTTTGGGCCGAGTTCATCAGCTCGCGCTTGAGCATCGAGAACATGGCCACCGCGAGGCTCTCGCAGGTCTTCAACACGATGTTGCCGACAAAGCCGTCGCAAACCACCACGTCCACGTGGTCCTTGAACAAATCATGTCCCTCGACATTGCCGATGAAATTCAAATCCAGCCGCCGGCAAAGCTTGAAGGCTTCGAGGGTCAGCTCATTGCCTTTGGAATCCTCCCGGCCGATACTCAGCACGCCGACGCGGGGATTTTTGTGCCGCAACACCTCGCGCGAATAAATGCTGCCCATGACGGCGAATTGCGCCAGGTGAATGGGTTTGCATTCGACATTGGCGCCGGCATCCAGCAGGACGAACTCATTTCCCTGACGGGGAATGACCGTGGCGATACAACCGCGCTCCACCCCGGGAATGCGGCCGACCTTGAACGTGGCCGCGGCGAAGATGCCGCCGGTATTGCCGAGTGAAACCAAGGCGTCCGCCTTGCCCTCGTGGACCAGTTCCGCGGCGCGGGCGATGGAACTGTCGCGTTTTTTTCGAAGCGCGCTGGCCGGCTTGTCGTCCATCTCCACGACCTCGCTGGCGTGAACAACGCGTACCCGATGGTCACGAAAACCCCGGGCCGGCAGGGCGGAGTGAATTTTGTCCTGGTTGCCCACCAGATACAAGGCGGTGATTTTCTTGTTGCCTTCCAGTGCCCGGCGGGCGCCCTCAATGACCACGCCGCACCCGTGGTCGCCGCCCATGACATCCACTGCTATTCGCATAGATGAGAGAACGCGGAAATTTCCCGCCAACAAACGGCCGATCAAGCGCCGGCCGTAACAGTCAATACCTGACGGCCTTTATAATAGCCGCAGGCGGGGCAAACCCGATGCGGCACATACGGCGCGGCGCATTGCGGACAGACGCCCAATTGCGGCAGCTTTAACACGCTGTTGTAAGCACGGCGCATGCGCTGCCGGCTGTGGGATGGTTTGCGTTTTGGAACACCCATAATAAAAATTCACAATTCTAATTTATCCAATTCAGCCCACGTGGATGGGTCAATGCCATCGACGCTTTTTCGGACCTTCCCCGTCTTGGTTTTCAATCCGCCACATTCCGGTTTGCACAACGGATGCCGCGGAAACTCCAAGAGCATATCTTCACGCACAAATGGCGTCAAGTCCACACAATCATTCACGACGACCACCTGATCCTCGCCGGTAAACGGCAGCAGGCACGCCCATTCCTTCAATTCCAGGGGGCGCGTGAAGGGCTCCAAACACCGCACACAATGGCATTCCAGCCTGAGCCGCAGCGAGCCGCGAACCAGCAGGCCGTCGTCCATTTTTTGAACCTCAAGGTCATATCGCAGCGGCCGGATGACCTGAATCATTTCGTCGCCCAGGTCCAGATCCAGTTCGCCCGCGGACAATTCGCCGCGCAACGATACGTTGTGCTCCTCCAGGTGGCGCAGATTGACGGTCAGCGGCATGACTCACCTCGTTCAAGATTTTCCTGCTCCGGGAAATTTTTTGGCCAGGGCGGCCCGCACGTGCGCGGGCACAAACGCGCTTACGTCGCCGCCCAACCGGGCAATCTCCTTCACAATGCGCGAGCTCAAAAACGTGTAAGTATCCTTGGGCATCATGAAAATGGTTTCGATGTTTTCATTCAGCTTGCGGTTCATCAAGGCGAGTTGAAATTCAAATTCAAAATCCGATATCGCCCGTAGTCCGCGCACAATCGCCTGCGCCTTCCGGCTCACCACATACTCAATGAGCAGGCCGTCAAACGAGTCGGCTTCGGCGCCCGGTACCTGGCCCACCGCCTGTTTCACCAGGGCAAACCGCTCGTTAAGGGTAAACAGCGGGTGTTTGCCCTCGTTCTTCGCCACCGCCACCACCACGCGATCGAACAATTTGGCCGCGCGCTGAATCACGTCCAGATGGCCGTTGGTCAGCGGATCAAAACTGCCGGGATAAATCACCGTGCGCATCACCGCCACTTTAGCACGCGGGTCAAAATTGACGAGGAAGAAAAAATCATCTGGTCCCTGGCGTCTGCCACGGCACCTCATAAGCCCGCACCGCGGCGCGGATGCCCTTGACCGTGACCGGGGACATTTCGGCGCACGTGGCCGCCAGGGCCGGATCGTCGCGACACAGACACTTATAGGTGGTGTCGCTGATGATGATGCGGCCGCTGCCGGAAAAATTTTCCAGACGGCTGGCGACATTCACTTCGCGGCCAAACACGGTGTAGTTCAAAATATGCGCATCCGAACCCATCAAACCGACCGTCACCAGACCGGTATTGATGCCCGTGCCCAATTGGAGCGCGGCCAACTCCGGCAAGGGCGGCAGGCCGGCGGAGACCCGCATCCGATTTTCGGCTTCGCGCGCGGGGGCTTCGGCCAGACGTTTCTGATTCAGTTCATGAACGGCGCGTTGCGTGTCAATGGCCGCGCGCACGCAGGCCAGAGCGTGTTTTTCGTTTGGGGTCGGCGCGCCCCAGAACGCCATGACGCAGTCGCCGATGTATTTGTCCAGGGTGCCGCTGTTTTTTTTCACCGCGTCGGCAACGACGGCGAGGTACAGATTTACGGTATTCAGGATTTCGCGGGCGGATTCATCAAAATAGGCCTCTTCCGTTGCGGTGTCCCATCGATGTTTGCGCATGAATTCCGCCACACGTTCCTGGGTTTCGTCGGTCATCGCGGTGAACCCGCGAATGTCCGCGAAGAACACGGTCACCTCGCACCGGGCGCCGCCCAGCGAGAGCTTTTTGGCGCTAAGGAGTTCGTTTACGACGTTTGGCGAAACAATTTTGGAGAAGACGGATTTGACCCGGCGCTGTTCACTCTCTTCGAAGGCAACGCGATAGGTGACGAGGCTCAGGTGCACGACCAGCATGCCCGCCACCGGAAACACCAGGGGCAGCCAGACGAGGAACTCCACAAAAACCCAGAAGCCGGCGGCGATGTAAGCCAGCACCAGCAGAAAGACCGCCGAGGATGCCGCGTCCGCACGCAATTGCCAGGTAAGAAATGCGGTCAACGCACCCAGAAAAACAATGAGGGCCAGCTCCGCGTTCAGCGAAATGCGACTGATAAATCGTCCGGTGATGATGGAATTGGCGACATTCCAGTGTTTGCTGACCAGCAGGGTGTCTCGCTCCAACGGCGTGGCCCCACGGTCAGTGAGGTCATTGCCTTGGGCTGCGGAGCCGACCACGACCAGCTTGTCCCGGAAGGTGTCGCTGAGGTCGTTGGTCTCGCCCAGCAAACGCTCTTTGTCCTGCCAAAGCAGGTTTTCAATCGGTGCGCAGGTAAGGCGTGGATCGGTTGGTGTCAACCGCCAGTCCACATAGAAATAACCGTCGGCATCCACCGGAATTACCCGCACCAGGCCATTAGTGCCATTCAGGGTGATGCGGCCATTGGGCAAATCCACTTGGGCATGAGCCAGATCCAATCCCAATTCCTGGGCGGCGAGAACAATGCCCATGTGCCAGACGCGCTCATCGGTGAATGGTTTGGCTTTTGCAGGTGGTTCCGTCGAATCTTTTCCACTTCTTACGTCCATTTCGCCATTGTGATCGAGCGGGATTTCCAGCGTTTGTTCATGCTCCAATGGCAGGACAATCCGGTCTTTTTCAATCAGGATGTCACTCAAAGTGACACCGTACTTCTGTGCCACACGTTCTATGAGCGGATGCCAGCGGCGGACCGAACGGAAGGCTTTCACCTTGCGTAAGACACCATCGGAATCCTTCTCGGTCGTGATGTCCCCGAGCGCGAGCACATTGGTGGCGAACAAACCAGGCGGCATCAAGTCGGGTGTCGCGGCCAGGATGACGTTGCCGGCGAGCCGGCACTGCAACGCAAAAAAATCGTCGGAGTTTGTGAAACTGTGATCGGCCATTTCCACGGGGGGATGGTCCGGTCGCAATTCCCCGAACTGGACATCGAAGGCAACGGCTTTGGCGCCCTGCGCTGAGAGTTCTTCCACCAGACGGCCATAGACCTGACGTGGCCATTTCAGCCCATAAGTGTATCCCAGGCGGCCGCTTTGCACGGCCGCAATGCTGGAATCCTGAATGGCGATAAAGGCGAGATTGGTCGCCACCGGCACTGGAAAATGCAGGGCCGTTCGCACGCGCAAGTCATAGGTTACCCCCTCGTAGCGCTCAAAGAAATCGAGTTGCAACCAGCGAACAACGCAAACGCACAGAAGGATCGCCACCGCCAAAAGGGCCGGTGTTCGTTGGATGGGTTTGAACTGCATCCCGCCGGATTAAACGAAAAGCCAGAGCAACTCAAGGCTGCTCTGGCTTTGTCATTCGCCACCCGGGCGAATACAAATCAATTACAACTGGTTCTCGAGGTGCGCACCCGCGTCTCGTCGTGGTGATTGGATTCGGGCACACCGTTGGGAGGTTGATACAAGGTCACCAAAGAGGTGAGGGTGACTCTAAAATTATCCAGGATATCCTGCGGAATGGGTATGGGACCACCACCCTGCGGGTTGGATTGAAACCCGGCGTTGATCACGCTGGTGAACGGCTGTCCATTAATCAGGCAAGATTCCACAGCCGAACCTTCGATCATTTCCATGACGCCCTTGTAATCGAGCCACCCGGCGGAGCCGCGAATACCAGCAACACCATTGGGAATCTTGATGATGAACTGCGAGGAGGCGGACATTTTCTTGACGTTGAAGAATATGCGGCCCGTGCGTAAATCGAGTTCGGTGTCGCTGACAGTGTCCACGCCGGTATCATACTGGGTCAATTTGTCAACGGCCAACACGGTGTTTCCCGACATGCGGATCACATTTTGCTCAACCATGGGTTTATAAGAAACCAATCCACGAACATTGGGATCGGCGGCGGGAGCAATCGCGTCAGGAGCCGAAACGGCCTGGGGCATCGCCACAGGATCACCGCTCAGCACAATATCCACCGAAGAGTCGGCAGCACTTTGAATGATGGCGCCAGATCCAAGAATCTTGCCGACCAACAAGGGGTGCCAGGCATTGTCACCCAGGGAATATCGCGCCACGCCTTGAATGCGCACCACCGTCACCATACAAGGTTTGACGGTCTGGGCAACCATGCTGCCTCCGAGTGCCAACACAGCACCGCCTACCGCCATAGCGATCAACGTTTGTATGTATTTCATAAAGCTACCCTTTCAGAACTGTACTCGTTTGTCAAACTATAAAGCCTGGCGGGCAAATGTCAAATGGTAATTACAGAACAGCGACTCCTAAAACCCTGCGGGCAAATGGCTTTTGACAGAGGCGTTTTCAATCAGCTTGCGCTCGGCTATTTCCAAATAAGAACGGCCAATCACATTATCCTGCCAGTAAAGTCGCATGGAACGCGTCAGCCATGTCCGGGCGGCGGCGTAATCCTCCACTTGTACGTAATGCCAACCCACGTTGGCCGCCGTGTAATAGCCGTTCGGGTCAAGCGCCTCGGCCCGGCTGAAATAGGGCCCGGCTTCGGTGTGGCGCCCCAGCCAATCCAGGCACATGCCGTAGCGTAAATAATCGTAGCCTTCATACGGATCCAGCTTCATGCCACGCGCATACCATGCCATCGCCGTCTTCGCCAGGTCCTCATAATCCTGACCGCCGTTGAAACTTTGTGTGCGATATCCCTCGCCAATATCGTAAGCCGTCCCACCATTCATCGGCTCGGCGTCAAACGCCCTTTCCAAGGCCGCGGTCCCGGCAGATGAAAAATCCGGCAGCTCCCGTGCACGCGCCAGCCACAGTTGTTCACGACCCTGCCGCCATTCCTGGCACCCCAAATACACCATGCCCACCGCCAACACCAGGGTCATTAAGGCCCTGACCGGAAGTCCTGCCGTCAACCCACGACGTTCCGTTGCCCATTGCCGGTTGTCGCTTAACAACGCCAGCCAGGCCACTCCGAGAATCGCATTGGCTGGAATATGCAGGTTGAAATCCACCACCGAATGAACCGCCAGCGCGAACAAACCGGCGGACGCACCGAGAAAAAAAGCGAGGCGATTGTCCGGGCTGCGGGCGGGGTCATTTTCCCGTGGACGGCGAATTTCGTTCCAAGTTCTGATCAATCCCGCCCCAAAAACCACCATGCCCGTCATGACAATCAGGCCGCCGACCGTACCCCAGTCAGCCAGCAGATTCAGATAATCGTTGTGGACCCAGCCGGGGCGCATCTGCATGGTTTCAGGGCGGTACTGCGGAAACCGGTAGTCGTAATGTGCCGGTCCCACACCCACCCAGAAATGATCCCGCCACATTTGTACGGCAGCAACCCACATATCCCGCCGGACCTCCCAATCCATTTGCACGAATGTCTCCGGTTTGTTGATGCGCTCCGCATAGGTTGATGTCGTGGTCAGGTATCTGGTGGTGAAAATCGTTCCGCCAATCACCATCACAATTAACAGGCAAAAAGCCGGCAGCCGATGCTGGCGCTGGCAGATTAATGCAGTCAAAAGGGCCAGCAGTCCCACGGCCACCGCCACCCAGCCTCCGCGCGAGAATGTCACCGCCATTCCCGCCAACAGGCCCACGGTCGCGTAAACGAGCAACGCGCGCACCAGCGGCCGGACGCGTCCGGCCAGCGTGTAGGCAACCGCCAGCGGCAGGAGCAGTTCGAGAAACCCGGCAAAATCATTCGGCGAAATGTAGGTGCCCGAACCCCGTCCCGGGTACGGTGAGGGGTAATTCCACACGTAATCAGAGTGCGCCAGAAATTGATAAACCGCGTAGCCCGAAATGCCCGCCGCCAGAAAAATCAGTGTAAGGCTGATGATGGGCACCGATGCCGGGCGACGCAAATTATGGACGATGGCAAAAAATAAAAACGCGTACAGCAGCACCTGGATCAGCTCCAGCCGCGCCACATATTCAATGTCCGCCGTCAGGTAACGTCCGATGGCATAAAGGGCGAACGCCAGCACCACCCAGCCGATCGGCGGCCAGGACCATTGCGGTCGCGCGCCAAACCAGATTCGCAACGTCCACAACAGCATCACGCCCATCGTCAACCCCTGGACAACCAGAAATGCCCACGCGTCCACCGCCCCCATCGCGAGCGGGCCAAAAACGAGCATGGCCAGCACCAGCGCCAGAATTCCACGCTCCAAAAATTTGTCCAACGCTTCGCGATTCATTTCTCGTTCGCAAAATGAACTCCGCTTGCAGGCGAGTAAAGCGTCAAAAAGATTGGCCGCAGATGGACACAGATTCAAGAATTCATCTGTGTTCATCTGTGGCTGATAAAAAGGAAAATCAGGTGCGCGTGGCCGGTTTCCTTTTCGAGGCTTCCGGGCGGAATTCCAGAATTTCGCCGGGCTGGCATTCGAGGGTTTCGCAAATCGCTTCGAGCGTGGAAAAACGAATGGCTCTGGCCTTGCCGGTTTTAAGGATGGACAGATTTTGCGGCGTGATGCCGACGGCGCCGGCCAGATCGTTCAGCCGCATTTTCCGCTGCGCGAGGACCACGTCGAGATTGACGATGATGGGCATAAACTTAAACGGTCAATTCCTGTTCCTCCTGGATTTTCCGGCCTTCGTCCATGACCTTGGCGATAAAAATGATGGCAAGGCCTGGAACCACGTTGAAGAAAACTTGGATGCAAACAACCATCACCGAAACCATCAGGCTGAAGGCCAATGGAACGGCTGACTGATAAGAGGCGAGCAAAGTCACCAAGAGAACGCCGCCGCCGTTGCAGATGCCCACCAGCACGGTGCAGATACCCAGCCAGCGGATGCGCTGGACGACCACCGGGGCAAACAGGCCGCTGCCGGCATAGGCGGAGAACAGCCGGTAGGCAAACCAACTGGTCACGGCATAACCAATGTAGGAAAGACCGTGGATGCAATTTTGCAGGACATCTGCATGCCCTTTGCCGAATGACATCAACACTGCCGCTGAAAGGATGCCAAGGATTCCAAAAACGATAACCGCCGTTAGGAATGTCCTTTTAAAGATCCGGCTCCGGTTCTGGATTTGCACCAGCCGCGCGTTGGCCTTGGGAGAAATTTCATTCGCATTCATGGCGCAAAAATAAACCCATCAGTTCCGTTAGTCAAGTCTTTTTTATCGAAAAACGATAAATAGTTGCCTTTAATTGTTAATGGCTTGGTTTTTCGCCCGTTGCTTGCTTTATCCTGCGCGGCGGTTATCCTGAAACCGTCGTGAAACAACCGTCCATCAACGTCGAGGGAAAACCAAAGTCGCTACTTCAGCTTTTTGTTCAAGCTTGCCTTCAGGCGAGTATTGATAGAGCGGCGGAAATTTCACGGCGAATGAAATCCGGTGAGATTCGTTTCCCAAAAGGAGTCTTTCGTTTCAAAACTGTAGAAGAAGCCGACGAGTGGAAGAATAAGATTTTGGCGGGAG
>CAWACS010000051.1:0-22415 GCA_963780535.1 uncultured Verrucomicrobiae bacterium | reverse complement strand
TGGAACCTCTGCCAGCCTTTGGCCGTGGTGGCATCCGCGCCGTTCACCGGCTGGTTGCTGGGCGCTTATGGCTGGCAGACCATGCTCATCCTGGAAGGCGCCCTGCCCTTCCTCTGGCTGCCCATCTGGTGGTTCTTCATCAGTGATCATCCGCGCGAGGCGAAATGGATTTCGCCGGCAGAACGGGAATTTTTGGAAACCACCCTGGAGCGGGAAGCGGCGGAGCTTGAACCATTGAAACCCGTGCCGTTCTGGGAACGGTTCGTGCGGTGGGAGATTCTCGTGATGGTCGTCATGAATTTCATCCACAATTCCCAGGCCTACGGTTGCATGACCTTTTTCACGGAAGGTTTGAAACACAGGCAGTTCAGCCCGCTGCAATACGGACTTTTATTCGCGGTGCCTTATGCCTTGACCGCCGTCATCATGGTGCTCAATTCCTGGCACTCGGACAAAACCCAGGAACGCCGCGGACACGTCGCGCTGGTCTACACCCTCAGCGGCGCCAGCCTGATGGCGAGCGTGCTGTGGCAGCAACATTTCTGGCTGTCCTACGCGTTCATGTGCCTGGCCATCCCCGGACCGTACGCCGCCCTGGCGCCGTTCTGGGCGATTCCCACCGAAACCCTGCCGCGCAATGTGATGGGACCGGTCATCGGACTGGTGAATGCCATCGGAAACACCGGCGGCTTCGCCGGGCCCTTCATCGTCGGCTGGCTCTCAATGCGGTATCACAGCACCGCCATTCCTTTTAACGGGCTAGGGGTCGCCATGTTGGTGGCCGCCGGGCTGGCCTTCTTGTTGCCAAAGGCCGCCAAACAAATTCAATCACCCATGCCCAGGGCCTGAATCACGGCTGCTGTAATTTCTTTGGGGGATTTTTCGCAACTGAACGTCAACGCGTCTGCCGGTGGCTCCAACGTCGCCAACTGGCTGTCCAACAACGTCGGCGGCATGAAATGCCCGCGCCGGGCTTTCAGCCGTTCTTCCAGGACGGCTCGCGGCCCGGTGAGATACGCGAACTGAACGCGCGCATCGCCGCCCCGGAGCAAATCGCGGTAGGCGGCCTTCAAGGCCGAGCACGTCATGACGATGAATTGGCCCTCAGCCAGCGAGCGCGTGATGATTCCTCTCAAGGTTTGCAGCCATTTCGCCCGGTCCGCGTCCGTCAGCGGAATGCCGCGCCGCATCTTTTCGATGTTTTCCGGCGGATGATATTCGTCTCCCTCGTAAAAGGTGGCGCCGGCCTTTTTGGCGAACAACGTTCCCACCGTCGTTTTGCCGCTCCCGGCCACACCCATGAAAATCACGACCAGTGGACGGTGGATTAGCGGTTTCATCGTTTCACCTTGCTGCAATTAATTTTCACCTTTCCACCCAAAAATTTCAGCCTTTCGGAAGCCATGAATCGTAAGGCACCTGCATGGGTGCGGTAGCATCTTGGACTGCGGCAGCCCTCTGCCGCTTTTGATCTCGCAATCGAGCGCAAAGCGCCAGAGGACTGACGCACTCCAAAACCTGGCGGCAGTTCGGACGGTCCATGAAGAGCCTCACATGAGCTTGAGCTTTGGCAAATCCTGCGAATCCACCAGACCGACCGGCTCGCGCTTCTCATTGACCACAATCAAATCGTCGATGTTCCGCTCGTTGAAAATCTTCAGCGCCTCGACCGCCAGCGCGTTCTCGCAGATGCAGATCGGCTGGCGCGTCATCACTTTTTTCAACGGCTGGCCGAGCAGGCTTTCATTCGTGGCCATGTGCCGGCGGAAATCGCCGTCGGTGAACACGCCCGCCAGTTTTCCGCGCGCATTCACCACGCTCAAGCTGCCCGACTTGGCGTGCGTCATCAGCAGCAGGGCTTCCTTGACCGGCAGATTTTCGTTCGCCACCGCGTTGCGTTCGCCGGCGCGCATGATGTCGCCCACGCGCAACAGCATGGCGCGGCCAATCGCGCCGCTGGGATGCAACCGCGCAAAATCGCTTTGCTTGAACCCGCGCGCCTGCAACACCGCCATGGCCAGCGCGTCACCCATGACCAGCATCGCCGTCGTGCTGGCCGTCGGCGCCAGATTGAACGGGCACGCCTCCTGGGGAACCTTCACGTTCAGCACCACATCGCTGTGCCGCGCCAGGGCCGATTTCATGCCGCCGGTAAGGGTAATCATTTTGACGGAAAACCGTTTTAAAGCCGGCAGCAGATTCAGCAGTTCCTCCGATTCGCCGGAATAACTCAACGTCAGGATTGCGTCGCCGTCATTGATGATGCCGACGTCGCCATGCAACGCGTCCACGCTGTTGAGCACGACGCTGGGGGAACCGGTGCTGGTGAACGTGGCGGCGATTTTTTGTCCGACGTTGCCGGATTTGCCGATGCCGACCACGATGATTTTTCCGCGGCGCTTCAACGCATCGACGATGGTTTCAACCGCGCAATCGAAGGCGTCGTCAAGCTGGGCGCGCACGGCCTTGAGCGCGGCGAGTTCGATGTCAAAAACCTTGCGGGCCTGGGCCAGATGGTTCATCGCGGTGAGGATGCGGGGAACGCCCTTTGATTTCAATCCCGAACCGCGGGCCGGCGCCAGTCCCGGCAATTTGCCCCGCGTTATTTCGTCTGCGCGAAGAGCATGAACACCCGCGGACCCCGGGCGGTGGCCAGCGCGTATTGCTCCTCCACCGGGCCGCGCGGAATCGCCAGACCGTCGCAGTGCCGGTCCTGGACCGGCTTTCCGTCCGCCAGCAGCATGTAATGGTGCGTGCGGTTGCCGGCCAATTGCTCCAGGGTGACCTGCCAGCCGCCCTGCACGCGGTTGTATCGCAGCGGCACCTTCTGCCAGTTCGTAAACGTTCCGGCGATCTCCACCGTGGCCGGCTCCGGCTTCTGGCCGTCCGGCAACCGCCAGCGAAAGATTTTGGCGAAGGTGGGTTTGGGTCCCGCCGAATTTTGCGACGGACCGGCGGCGCCCGTCGGAACTTTTGGAACGCCCACCCGGATTTTCTGCGTCCGCTTGGGTCCGGCTACATTCATCGTCTCTTGCAACATACGCATCTTTGAAACCGCCACCATATAAGAATCCCGTCCTCGATTCAAGTACGCCTTTTATTCTTGGTCGTGGGTCGTGGTAAATTTGATGGGGCGAGGCTACTGACGAGCCGGCCTGGGCGCGTCAAAGCGTAGCGACGACGGCTTGCGCGTACGCTCTCCCCACCGAAAATTGCAAAATCTACCACACCTTTTATTTGGTCATATCCTAATGTGCCAATTTACGGGGCGCGGATTGCCCTCAATCCGCAGCGCGCGGACAGCCAGCGGCACGTCTGAATATGGCCAATCGCGTCAGGTCCAACGCAGCCGCTGCGAGTTGGGATAACCCGCGCTCCGGTCAAATCAGACCCGCCTTTAATTTTTTCTCGCGTGCGCATTTTTCTGGCGGTGGCGGCGAAGATTTTGTAATCAATACGCGTTTCCACCTTATAACAAGACAACCAAGACCATGAAATTGAAATCCCGAACTCGGCACCCCTTTTTGTTTTTGCTGGTTCCCGCCCTTTTGGCCGCAAATCTCGGTGTCGCCCGGGCGCAGGAGCGCCCCCTCTATCTGGACGACCAGCAGCCGGCCGCGGCGCGCGTGAACGACCTGCTTTCACGCCTTACGCTGGAGGAAAAAATTTCCCTGGTTCATGCCAACGGCAATTTCACAACCGCCGGCGTCCCGCGGCTCGGCATTCCCGAATTGGTCATGGATGACGGCCCCCTGGGCGTGCGCGAAGAGGTGGACAATCATTTTCATGTCCTGGGCCACACGGATGATTTCGCCACGGCCTTGCCCGGGGCGCTCGGCCTGGCGGCCACGTGGAACACCAATCTGGCGAAGGCCTACGGCACGGTCATTGGCCAGGAAGCCGTGGTGCGCGGCAAAAATATCATGCTCGGGCCGGCCGTGAACATCCAGCGCACGCCGTTGTGCGGCCGCAATTTTGAATACCTGGGCGAAGACCCGTTCCTCACGTCGCGTATGGCGGTCAATTATGTCGAGGGCGAACAGGCCCAGGGCATTTCCTCCTGCATCAAACACTTCGCCGCCAACAGCCAGGAGTGGGACCGCCGTTCCATCAATGAAATCATCGACGAGCGCGGGTTGCGCGAAATTTACCTGCCGGCCTTTCGTGCCGCCGTCACTGAGGCCGGGGTCATGGCCATCATGCCCGCCTACAATCAGATCAACGGCCAGTACTGCTCCGAAAATGTGCATCTGTTGAAGGACATTCTGAAGGACGACTGGGGCTTTAAAGGCATCGCGCTCTCCGACTGGGGCGCGGTGCATCACACGGATCTGGCCGCGCTGAACGGCCTGGACATCGAAATGGGAGACGGCGCACCGTATCAGAGCAACTATCTGGCCGGGCCGTTCCTCGCCGGATTGCAGAACGGCCAGTTTCCCGCCTCCGCGCTCGACGACATGGTCCGCCGGCATCTGTACGTGATGTTCAAATTGAATCTGATTCACGATCCGTCGGTCCCCCCGCCCATCAAAGCCATGCCGTCAACGCCTTTGAGTACCAAGGATCATCAGGCCACAGCGCAGAAGATCGCCGAGGAAGCGATCGTCCTGTTGAAAAATGGAAATCTCCTGCCGCTCGACGCCGCCCACCTCCAGACCATTGCCGTCATTGGCGGAAATGCCGCGGCCAAATTCTGCCGCGACGGCGGTTCATCGAACATCAAGCCGCCCTTTGAAGTCACCGCCCTCGAAGGCATCAGCAATTACATCGCCGGGCGGGCAAAAATCACTTATGCCGAGGGCTATTACCCCCCCCTGAACTGGGGCGCCCCCGGACTCAAACCCGACGGGACCAGGGCGACGGCCACAGACATTTCCCAATTGACCGACCAGGCCGTCGCCGCCGCGAAATCGGCGGACGTGGTAATTTATGTGGGCGGACTGAATCACAAGATCGGTTTTGACAGCGAGGGCGGCGACCGTAAAAACATGGAACTGCCCGCCGGCCAGGACAAATTGCTCGCGAAAATCGCGCGCGCCAATCCCCGCACCGTCGTGGTGCTCATCGGCGGCGGCGCGGTCGAGATGGATGATGCCTGGCTGTCGCGCGTGCCCGTCCTGCTCTACGCATGGTATCCGGGCATGGAAGGCGGCAACGCCCTGGCCAACGTTCTTTTTGGTGAGGTGAACCCTTCGGGCAAACTCCCCTGCACCTTCCCGAAACGGCTGGCCGATACCCCGGCCGCCGCGCTCGATGCCTATCCGGGTGAGCATGGCAAGGTCGTCTACAAAGAAGGTCTGCTGGTCGGTTACCGCTGGTATGACACGAAGAACATCGACCCGTTGTTCCCCTTCGGTTACGGCCTTTCCTATACGCACTTCGCGTATACCAACCTCAACCTGGTCGCGGACAACGGCCCGACCGGGTTGCCGCTGACGGTCGAATTTGAACTCGCCAACACCGGCGGCCGCGCCGGCGCCGAAGTCGCCGAGGTCTATGTGCAACCGGTCAACCCTGCCGTGTCCCGGCCCATCAAGGAATTGAAAGGCTTCGCGAAAGTGTTCCTGCAACCCGGCGAAAAGCAGAAGGTCTCCGTCACGCTCAACGAAAATGCCTTCGCCTATTACGACGTGGGCACCCGAAGCTGGCTGGCCGCCAAAGGCGACTACAAAATTCTGGTCGGCGGTTCCTCGCGCGACCTCCCGCTCGCCGGCGACTTTCAACTGGCGCAGACCATCTACCAGCCGGACCGCCTCCCGCAGACGGCCCCGACGCCGGCGCCAACGGCCGTCGCGACCCGTCTGTCACTCCGCTGAACCGCGGGCCGGCAATTTTATTTTTTAAACAGAACGACACAACTGGTTGTCCAATCTCCGTGTGAACAAAGGAGAACGCGGAACATTGTATTTCTGAACTATGAAAACCATCCTATTGGGTTTGGCTTTGTTGAGCCTGGTCAACTCCGCTTTGGCGGTGGACCGGGTGGAATTGGACGACCGCATCCGCATGTTGACCGGCAAGTTCGAGGCACTACAGGTACAACCGGACAAACGCATCCCGGCGGATGCGCTGCGCAAGGCACAGGGCATCATTCTGTTGGATACCACCAAGGCGGGCTTCATGTTCGCCTTTCAAGGGGGCAACGGTGTGGCCATGGTCAGGGACAAGTGGGGTAACTGGAGCCCGGCGGCGTTTCTTGTTGCCACGGAAGGCAGCTTCGGATTCCAGGCTGGTGGCGAACAGAATTTCCGCGTCATTCTGCTGATGAACCGGAATACGGTGTATCAGTTGATCGATCCACAGATCGATTTTGGCGGTGTGGCGCGGGGGACCGCCGGCGATAATTCCTCCGGCGTCGAAGGGAAATTCAATCCGCCCCGGCAAGCCGTGCTGGTTTATTCGGCGCGCTCCGGCTTTTACGGTGGTGTCGCCCTTAGAGCGTTTTCGATTTAGATAGACGCATTGGGGAAGTCTGCTATTTTCCTTTCATGAAAGGAAAATTATGCGTCCTTTGAGTCAGGATTTGCGACAGCGGATCATTGCCGCGCGGGAGCGCGGGGAAGGCACCGGTGAAGTCTGCAGGCGTTTTGGCGTCAGCCGCAAAAGCGTGGAGCGTTTTTGGCGGCAGCACCGTCTGACCGGCGAGTGCCGGCCCAAACAGATTGGCGGTTACCGGCGCTCCCGCCTGGAAAAACATGACCGAACCCTGCGCCGGTGGATCGGCGCGCAGGCGGATCTGACTTTGAGTGAACTCCAAAAACGGTGTCTGGAAGACCTGAACGTTTCCATTGGCATCACCGCTCTGTGGCACCGATTGGAACAACTGGGTCTGAGCTATAAAAAAAACGACGCGCGCCGCCGAGCAAGATCGGCCGGACGTTAAAGCCGCCCGGAGGCATTGGCGAAAGCAACAGCCCGGCTGGGATGTCCGCCAATTGGTGTTTATTGATGAAACGGGTTTGAACACCACCATGGCCCGCCACCATGGTCGCTGTCCCAGGGGCCAGCGTTGCCTCAGCGCCCTCCCGCACGGCCACTGGCAAAGTTCCACCTTCATTGCGGCCTTGCGCCAGGAAAGCATCCAAGCGCCCTTTTTGATCGAAGGTCCCGTCGATGCCGAGGTGTTCACGGTTTATCTGGAGCGGGTGCTCTGTCCGCAACTGCGCCGGGGCGATACGCTCATCCTCGACAATCTCTCCACCCACAAAATCCATAATGTCCGCCTGTTGCTTTCGGCTCGGGGGATTGGCCTGCGCTACCTGCCGCCTTACAGCCCCGATCTCAATCCCATTGAGCTGGCTTTCGCCAAACTCAAAGCGCATCTGCGTCAGGCGGCTGCCCGCACCTTGGAGGATCTTCATTCATCCCTGGCTACTGCACTCGACTCGTTCTCCTCTCAACATTGTCGGGGCTTCTTTCGCCATGCTCAATATGCGTCTATCTAAATAGAAAATGCTCTAAAAACGGCTCACTCGCTCCCGCCGACAACGACAACCGCGTCTATTACGGCCAGTACGTGTCCATGCGCGACATCCTGTTCAACAAAAAATTGGAACGCACGCCGGCCGCGGATGACTTGGCCGAAAAAATCAAGACCTGCTCCGAAAAGTGATTCTCGCTCGACGGTGGTTTGTGGGGAGTTCAGCCGTTACCCGCACTGGCGTTGAATTGCTGGGTCAACTGATTGAACCGTTTGTTGTCCGCGCGGATGCGCGCCGCCAGGGTCCGGGCAGTCGCCCGCAAAAAGGGCGTGGCCAGCGCGGGCGCTTCCCGCGTCAGCCGGTCGAAGGCTGCCACCGAAATCCGCAACACGGTGCTGTCCACATTGGCAATGACGTCCGCCGAACGCGGCCCGTGGTCAAACAGCGACATGTCCCCGAAGAAATCCCCGGCCGTGAACGTGGCCAGGATCGTCTCGCGTCCGCCGACCATGGTCCGGGCGCGTAATTCCCCCGACAACACCAGGTACATCGCATCGCCCTGTTCGCCCTGCTTCACCACCGCCGACCATTGCGACACGCGTTGCAACTCCAGGAAGTCCAGCAGATGATCGAGCTGCGCGTCGTTCAGGTCGGCCAGGATTTTAATCCGCCGCAACGAACCGGGTGTCACCCCGGCACGCGAGGAAGTCCCCACCCCCACCTCCACCCCCATTGGCCGATTAAAAAACTGTTTGAGTTCGGGAATGTCCGAGGCCTGCTGCCAGGCGCCGGTGCGCCGCGCAAAAACCCATGTATCGGGCAACACGCGCGCGTCCTTGATCCAGTCCGTCAGCATCGCCAACTCCACCGGACCATAGGGGGCGTCGTCAATTCCCCAGATAAAAAAACCGCTGGCAACTTCTGAAACGTCTTTCCCGTCCACCATGCCATCCTATCATCTTTTTTAATTTTTTGAAAAGCAAAAACTGTTACATAGGACACGCTTCAAAACTGCTTTGGAATGAAGAGGTTGGCTTTCCAGATCGGGGTATGTTCTGATTTCAGATGTAGTGTCGGTGCTGTGCGCCGATGCATTCGAGCCACAGGCTCGAGGCTACAACAAGGTAGGGCGGGCAGTCCTCTGCCCGCCGCGCATACGGAAAACGGCGCGCACGGAGTGACACGCCCTACCGCAATTAGGACACAGCCGAACCTATTCCGTGTTCGGATAGGAACCGAGGATTTTGATGAAATTGCAATGTTGCCCGAGCAGTTGGATGGCCTTGGCCACCTTGCGGTCCTGCGTGTGCCCGTCGCAATCAATGAAGAAGAAATATTCCCACGCCTTCCGCTTGCTCGGGCGCGATTCAATCTTGGTCATGTTGATTTTGAACCGGCGGAACGCGGCAATCGCCTCGTGCAACGCGCCGGCCTTGTCGGCCACGCTCACCAGCAGGCTCGTGCGGTCATGGCCGGTGGGCGGACTGCATTGGCGGCCCAGCACCAGGAACCGCGTCGCGTTCGCGGCGTTGTCCTGGATGTCCTGTTCCAGCACGTCCAGTCCGTATTTCTCGGCGGCCAGAATTCCGCCAATTGCCGCCGCGTTTTTGTCCTTCGCCGCCAGTTCCGCCGACCGGGCGTTGGACGACGTCTCGATGAGTTCCACGCGCGGCAGATGATTCTGAATCCAGCCGCGGCATTGGGCGAGCGATTGCGGGTGCACGAACAGTTTCTTGATGCGCGCGCGCGTCCCGCCGGGCCGCACCATCAGGCATTGCTGGATCGGCAGCACAATCTGCGACACGATCTTCAAATCGCTGTCCACGAACATATCGAGCGTGTGCGTGACGACGCCTTCGGTGGAATTCTCGACCGGCACCACGCCGTAATCCGCGCGCCGTTTGCTGACCTCGGTGAACACGTCGGCGATGGTTTTCTGCGGCGAATAGCGCAGACTGGCGCCAAACTTCCGGATGGCCGCCTGGTGCGTGAAGGTCGCTTCCGGGCCGAAATAGGCGATGACCATCGTCTTCTCGAGCGCGAGCGCGCTGGACATGATTTCGCGGTAAATCGCGCGAAGCTGCTCGTCGGTGACCGGCCCGTGGTTCAACTGGCAGATGCGTTGCAACACGGCGCGTTCGCGGTGCGGCGCATAAATCTCCTCGCCCGCCTTGAGCTTCATGGCGCCGATGGCCAGCACGTGTTTCGTGCGCTCGTTGAGCAGCCGGACGATGCTTGCATCCAGCTTGTCAATCGCCTGACGATGTTTGGGAATGTTCACAGCCACGGAAGAATGCAGAATTAAAAGGGAAGAATCAAACCTGTTTCACGGCAACTGACGGCTGACAGCAACCCCGTCATTGACTTCTGCCATCTGCGGTTAAAACCTCTGCGTCTCTGCGTCTCTGCGGTGAAAATCCCGTGTCAATCGCCGGTAACAGTCACCACGATGGCGCGGCGGCGGGGTTTGACGTTGCATTCCAGATGGAAAATTTGTTGCCAGGTGCCCAGGACCGGTTTCCCTCCGGCCACCGGCACGGTCAACGACGGTCCCAGCAGCGTGGCCTGCAAATGTGAATGGCCGTTGCCGTCGTGCCAGGCCTGTTCGTGCCCGTAATTGCGGCTGGGCGGCATGAGCTTGTCCAGCAGGTCGGGCAGGTCTTCGACCAACCCCAGTTCGAATTCAATGGCGCCGATCGCGCCGGTGCTGCCGACGTTGAACACGTGCGCCGTGCCGGTGCGCACGCCGGAGTCATGGATGATTTGCGCCACGTCCGCCGTCAGGTCGTGCATCTGCCGGTGACCGCGGGTTTCCAGCAGGATTTGTTTTTGGTAAACCATGCCACTTACTTGCGCGCAACTGGCCCAAGACCCAAGCCTGACGGTGAGTCGGTGTGATCGTTAGAGTCGCTAACGATTCGAGTCGCACTGATTACAATGTCGGGTACGGTTTTTTGCCCAAGTTGTAAAAGACTTTCACCTTCCCATGTTTTATTTTCAATTGTCGCCTTAATTTGCTTATTAAAGTGTGACGTGAGGTTAGCCTGCAATTGATAGTATCCGTCAGCATCTGTCTCCGGTTTACCTATTTCGGATCCGCCATCTTTGATCATCACTTTAATACCTTTAAGAGGATTGCTTTTTTTATCTAAAACAAGCCCCCATATGCCTTTTGCTAATCCGCCATCCTTTTTGTGTAATTTTGCACAGTAACCTACATATCTTCCCTCAACACCATAAAGCGCTTCATATTCGATTTTTGCATCTCTTGATAAAACACCGAACATGAACAATGCAAGGGGAGACATTATCCAGCACGGCGCCCAGTAGCCACCCAAAATAGGAACGGTAAATATTCCGGCGACATTCTGCGTTGAAAAGACAATGTGATACCACCAAAGGACGGCAGTTACGATGGCGTAGAGGAAAAAATAGAACGCGACAGTTTGATAGAATTCAAAGTAGGCATTGGTTAAATATAAGTATTCACGTTCGTCCTTGGCCAAAGAATCCCACATTATATCGAAGTCCCAATTTTTACTCAACCATTTAAAGCGTGCCTTACCAGAGCGTAGCCCAAAGAATTTCCACGTTATCGATTCTTGCACCAATGAGGCAGCTACGGCCACGGGCGAATAAATCAAATAGCCCCCAACAATTCCACCGAAAACCAAAACCTCCATGGAAATTGAAATATTTAAAAAGACTCCAAAAGGTGCGAATAGACAGCCAGCAACAATTGTGGGAAGAATAATTCGTATTAGATCCCGAAAAGCAAACGCTGATACTTCCATGGCTCCCATAAAGATTAAGCATCCATTTTTTCAAGGAAGGCACTGTACCCCGGCAATTCCTTCATAAGATAAGATTCACGCTGTAAAATCGAGCGCATAACGCATTTGTGCGGTGGTAAATTTCCGGGGCAGTTCCGTAAATTGCTCCATCCTACCTTGATGTCATTGGGTCTTACTTTTCTGCGCTTTTGCTTATCTGCTGCCTGACGGCCGGCAAGGATTAGAGCTGCGGCAATTTTTTTAAAGTCTGTTATTTCACTAATTGTCCCGATCTGCGTTGATCTTCCAATATATTTTGAAACCAACTGCCCTGTACTCGGATACATGAGAATACCTTGCCCCTTTAGAAACTCGAAAGCGGCGCTGAGGGCAGCTGACTTTTCAAGCTTTGTTCTCCGAGAAGAAGCATAAGAAGGCTTCTTGGAAGTTGATAATTTTGGCTTTGTCATGTTTTCTTTGCTAGTTGAGTGATCCGGGTTTATTCGATTCGCTTTCAGTCTTCTGCTTTTCAGCTTGCGTCAATGAAAGTTGTTCCGGTGGCACGGTGGCCAGGCCGGGTTCGACTGTGGCCGGCGCGGGCGGTTTCTGGACGACAATTTTCCGAAGCTCGTCCGCGGCCGGCAAATCGCCCAGCCCGCTCAAACCAAAGTATTCGAGGAACAACAATGTGGTGCCGTAGGTCGGCGGGCGGCCCACCACCTCGGCACGGCCAACCGCCTCCACCAGACCACGTTCCATGATGGTCTGCATGACGGCATCCACATTCACGCCGCGAATCTGCTCCACCTCGGCGCGCGTAATCGGCTGGCGATAGGCAATGATGGCCAGCGTTTCAAGCGCGGGTTGTGACAATCGCGGCGGCCGGATTTTTTGGCCGACCAATGCCTTGAGCCACGGCGCGTATTCGGGTTGCGACACGAATTGCCACGCGCCGGCGACGCACGCGAGCCGGTAACTGCGCGCCGCGGCTTCATGCTCGCTTGCCAGTTGTTCCAATGCGGCGGTCAATTCGCTGTCCCGGACTTTGGCGAGCGACTTGGCAGTGGCGTCAGCGTCTTCGGCTTCAGCAGCCGCGGTAAACACGTCGCGAAATTCTTTCAAACTCAGCGGCTTTTGCGCGGAGAACAACAGCGATTCCAAAATAAACTTAAGTTCCATCTTTAATCAAAGTAGGACAGGCATCCTGCCTGTCTCCAATTAATTTTGTTTAATATCTTCAGTTTGAGACAGGCTGGAAGCCTGTCCTACGTTTTCAGCATCACTTCGTGCCGGGTCGGACCGACCTTCGCTAGGAAGCTCCGGCGCGGCAGGGACCGGCGTTCCGGCTGTTGACACGGCATTTTCGGCGCGGCGGATTTCGATTTCCGCAAAAGCTTCGGGCTGGACGCAGACGAGTTGTTTGAGGCGGATTAATTCCAGCAGCGCGAGAAAGGTGCAAACGACCTCGGAACGGCCGGCGGCGCTCTCAAACAGTTCGGCGAACCGGACGGAGCCGCGTTCGGCAATCACCTTGAGAATGAACTCGATTTTCTCGCTGACGGTCCATTTGTCCTCGAAAATGTCGCGGGCATCGTCGCGTTTCTCAAACCGTTTGAGGACGGCATTGACGGCATTGAGCAGGTCGAAGATGGAAACGTCCGGTTTGGGCGGCGGCGCGGTGCTCTCGAATTCCAGCTTGCCGGGCAGGCGCGGAAAGACATTTTCCTGGCGGGCTTCGAGCGTTTGCAATTGCGTGGCGGCGTCCTTGAACTTTTTGTATTCGACCAGTTGCCGGATGAGTTCCCAGCGCGGGTCCTCGCCTTCCTCCTCGCCTTCGACCGCCACCTGTTGGTCCACGGGCAGCAGTTCGCGGCTTTTGATGTACATGAGCGTCGAGGCCATGACGAGAAATTCGCCGGCGATCTCGAGGTCGAACTGCCGCATCAGGTCGATGTATTCGATGAACTGGGTGGCGAGCCTGGTGAGGTTGACCTCGTAAATGTCCACTTCCTCCTTCTTGATGAGATAAAGGAGCAAATCGAGCGGTCCTTCAAAGACCTCGAACTGGACTTTATATTCCGCCATGAACTGTGGAAAATTTTAGAGCGGGCGGGCGGCCTTGGCAATGAAGGAACCAGGCGTTTTCGCGCGAAGACCGCGAAGTGGACGAAGGAAGGATTTTCTTTTTTCTGCTTCGATTCCTTCGCGGCCTTCGCGCGACACACCCAAACTTGACGCGCGCCGCGTAAAAACTTATCCTCCAAGACTGGCTGGTGGTCGTAGCTCAATGGTAGAGTCCAAGCTTGTGGAGCTTGTTGTTGCGGGTTCGAGTCCCGTCGGCCACCCCAGCCTTCGCTCTCCGCTGCGCTTCGAGCTGCGGCCCGGCCAGCCGGGTCAGATTTCATAAGGCGGCTCGCCCTTGATCCGACCGACGGGAATTTTGTTCCAGGCGCGTTCGTGGACGTAATACAGGAAAATCTTTGTGAACAATTCGATGCCGCTGATGGACAACGCCCATTTTATCCGGCCGGTGACGAGGAAGGAAATGATCATTGTGTCCAGGCTCCCGGTGAACCGCCAGGAGACCGCCTTGACGAAACTGCGATAAGGTTTTTCGGCCATGCCGGGAAACGATAGGCAGGGTCGGATGTAAGTCAATAAAGTCCAACAACGAAGCGGGACTAATTCAAATGGAAAAGTCCTCAGGGAAGATTTTGACGTTCTTCAATTCCACAAAGACTTGTTCGCCGACCTTGGGTTGCAAGTGCTGGAACTCCTCCTTGCTCAATTGCGCGGCGAACAAACCGCCGTTGTCGAGCCGTTCCAATTCCAGGTTCGCCAGCGGCCCGGCGGCGTTGCAGCGGAGGACGCGCGCGGGAAAGGTCTTGAGCCCGCTCGCCTCGCGCGTGATGCGAATGTCGTGCGGCCGCACAAACGCGACGGCGTCCGTGTCCGTTTCGCCCGCGGTCTCCTCCACGGCGAATTCCGTTTCGCCGATGATGACGGTGCCCTCGCGCACCCGGCCGCTGAACAGATTCACGTTGCCGAGAAAATCATAAACGAACGGCGAGGCCGGGTTGTCATAGATTTCCTCCGGCGTGCCGATTTGCTCAATCCGGCCGTCGCGCAAAATGGCCACACGGTCCGCCACCTCGAGCGCCTCCTCCTGGTCATGCGTCACAAACAGCGTCGTGATGTGAATTTCATCGTGCAGCTTCCGCAGCCAGCGGCGCAGTTCCTTGCGGACCTTCGCGTCGAGCGCGCCGAACGGCTCGTCGAGCAGCAGCACCTTCGGTTCGACCGCGAGCGCGCGGGCGAGCGCGACGCGCTGGCGCTGGCCGCCGGATAGTTGCGACGGAAAGCGTTTGGCGAGCGGCTCCAGCTGGATCAGTTTCAGCAGTTCGCCGACGCGGGTGCGGATTTGTTCCTCGCCGGGCCGCGTGGTTTTTGGACGCACGCGCAGACCAAACGCGATGTTTTCAAAAACGTTCAGGTGGCGGAACAGCGCATAATGTTGAAACGCAAAACCGGCCTTGCGCTGGTTCGCCGGAATGGCCGTCACGTCCTCGCCATAAAACAAAACCTGCGCGTCACCCGGCTCGGGAAATTCCAGCCCGGCAATGACGCGCAACAGGGACGTTTTGCCCGAACCGGACGGCCCGAGCAGGGCGACGAGTTCGCCGGACTCGACCTTGAGGTTCACTTGGTCGAGCGCGGTGAAGCTGCCGAATTTTTTGGTGATGTTTTTTACCTCGACGCTCATGCCGATTTTCAGTTGGGCCTCTGGTTCAGGGGCGCCGGTGTAAATGCCGTTCCGCGCAGCCCGGTATTTTTATATTCCACCCACGTTTTTAGCATAAGGGTGACCACCGCCAGGAACGTCAGCAACGACGCCACGGCGAACGCGCCGGGGATGTTGTTGTTTTCGTACAAGATTTGCACGTGCAGCGGAATCGTGTTCGTCTGGCCCTGAATATGGCCGCTGACGACCGAGACCGCGCCGAACTCGCCCATCGCGCGGGCGTTGCACAAAATCACCCCGTACAGTAATCCCCATTTGATGTTTGGCAACGTCACGCGCCAGAACATCTGCCAGCCGCTCGCGCCCAGCACGCGCGCCGCTTCCTCCTCCGTCCGGCCCTGCGCCTGCATCAACGGAATCAATTCGCGCGCCACGAACGGAAACGTGACAAAGATCGTCGCCAGCACAATGCCCGGCACGGCAAAAATGATCCGGACGCCATGGTCCATCAGCCAGGGGCCGAACCAGCCCTGCGCGCCAAAAATGAGCACGTAAATCATTCCGGAAATCACGGGTGAAATGGAGAACGGCAGGTCAATCAGCGTGAGCAGGAGGTTTTTCCCCGGAAAATCGAACTTTGCGATGGCCCAGGCCGCCGCGACCCCGAACAGGCAGTTGAGAGGGACGGAAATTCCAGCGGCAATCAAGGTCAACTCAATCGCACTCACCGTCATTGGATCACGCAACGTCTGAAAATAAAAACCAAAACCCTGTCGCAGGGCCTCGGTAAAAACGGAAAGGAGCGGCACGATCAGAAACAACGCGATGAACGCCAGCGCGATGGTGATGAGCAGGCGCCGCACCAACGGCGGTTCGCTGATGCGACGCGGGGCGTTGATTTTGGCGTCGTCGGTCATGCCAGGTTGGTCGTGTTGTAACGGTTGCTCCACCATTGGAGCACATTGACCGCCAGCAACAGGAGGAACGAAATGACGAGCATCACGACGGCCAGGGCGGTCGCCCTGGCATACTGAAAGCCGTCCAGTTCGCTCATGATGAGCAGCGGAACAATCTGCGTTTTCATCGGGATGTTGCTGGAAATGAAAACGACCGAGCCGTATTCACCCAGCGCGCGGGCAAACGCGAGCGCGAAGCCGGTCAGCAGCGCCGGGCTCAACATGGGCAGAATCACCCGCCAGAAGGTCTGCCAGCGATTGGCGCCCAGGCTCGTCGCGGCTTCCTCCAGTTCCGAATCCAGATCAGCGAGCACGGGCTGAACCGTACGGACGATAAACGGCAGACCGATGAACGTAAGCGCGACAAAAATACCGAGTTGCGTGTAGGAAACCTTGATGCCGAGCGGCGCGAGCCATTTCCCAATCCAGCCGTTGGGTGCGTACAGCGTCGCCAGCGTGATGCCCGCAACCGCGGTCGGCAGCGCAAACGGCAGGTCCACGAGCGCGTCCACGACCCGTTTGCCAAAAAAATCGTAACGCACGAGCACCCACGCAACGACCAGCCCGAAGATGGCGTTCACGACGGCGGCAAAGAACGACACGCCGAAACTCAGGCGATACGCCGCGAGCGCCTGCGGCGAAAAAACCGTGTGCGAAAACTGCGCCCATGTCAGTTCACTGCTTTTGACAAACGTCGCCGCCAGCGGAATCAGGACGATGAGGCTGAGATAAAGCAGGGTGTAGCCGAGCGTCAAACGAAAACCCGGCAACACGCTGTTTTGCTTTTTCGCCATGCAGTTGAATTGTCTTCCCGCGATATAACCGTTCCCAAAATGATGTGAAAGCCTTCTTTACGCCGCGGTGCGAATAGGTCCGGCCAGGCTGCCGGAATTCACCATCCCAAACACGTTTCAGGGTTGATAGATTTGGTCAAAAACCCCGCCATCGGCGAAATGGGTTGCCTGCGCCTTTTGCCAGCCGCCAAATTCCTGGTCCACCGTGACCAGCTTCAGTTGCGTGAAATTCGCGGCGTATTTTTCCGCGATGGCCTGGTTGCGCGGACGATAAAAATTCCTCGCCGCGATTTCCTGTCCTTCGTCCGAATAGAGATATTCCAGATACGCCCGGGCCACGTCGGTGGCGCCGTGCCGTTTGGCCGTTTTGTCAACGACCGCGACCGGCGGCTCGGCCAGAATGCTCAACGGCGGCGTGACTATTTCAAACTGGTCCGCGCCGAATTCCTTGAGGGCCAGGTGCGCCTCGTTTTCCCAGGCCAGCAGCACGTCGCCAATGCCGCGTTGGGCGAATGTGATGGTCGAGCCGCGCGCGCCCGAGTCCAGGATGGGAACGTTTTTGTACAGCCGGGTGATGAAATTCTTCGCCTTCGCATCATCGTGCCCGTAAGTCTCCAGCGCGTAAGCATAGGCGGCCAGATACGCCCAGCGCGCGCCGCCGGAGGTCTTCGGGTTCGGCACCACCACGCTGACGCCCGGTTTCACCACGTCGTCCCAATCCTTGATGTGTTTCGGATTTCCCTTGCGCACCAGAAACACGATGGTCGAGGTGTAAGGCGTGCTGTTGTCCGGCAGCCGCTTCTGCCAGTCCACCGGCAGCAGTTTCGACTGCTGCGCAATGGCGTCGATGTCGTAGGCCAGCGCCAGCGTGACCACATCGGCTTCCAGGCCATTGATGACCGATTGCGCTTGTTTGCCCGAGCCGCCGTGCGATTGGGAGATGACCACGTCATCGCCGGTTTTGGCCTTCCAATATTTGGCAAACGCCGCGTTGTATTCCTGGTAAAGTTCACGCGTCGGATCGTAGGAAACGTTCAGGAGCTTGACTTCCTTGGCGCCCGCGGCAGCGGCCAGTGACGAGGCCAGCAGAATGGTCAGAAAGGTTTTCATGAGCTTTGTAATTTCAAGTTTAAAACGGTTAAAACGCCAGTTGAATTCTGGTAAAAAATACATTTTCCGCCTGGGCCGGCACCGCCGGAACCGCACCCGTATAGCCGGAGAACCTCGTGTGTGAAAAACTCGCGTTCAACCGGATGTTCCGGTTCAGGTACCAGTTGAGGCCCGCCGACCAGGGCATGCGCCGATGAGGCGGAAGCAGTTGAAGCGGCGAGGGGCAACGCTGCCAAAAAGGCGTTATGGTCCACACTCAACTCTTCATAACGCCCCACCACCTGCCAGGCGCCCCACCCGCCCGCATGCAAGTTGAACGGATGACGCGGGGTCACACCGGTGTATGTGGCATCCTCGCCGGTCAACACCCAGCCGGCCGAAACTTCCCAGGCCTTGTTCCGCAAATCGGCTGAGCCCAGCGGCGCGGTCGTACGGCTGACCTCCTGGTCAGAGATCACGTATTCGCCCAGAATTCCCAGCGGCCCATAATAATAGTATCCTTGGGGAGTAACCCGCCAATGCTGGCCGTTGGCCACCACGCCGGCGGAGTAAGTGAAAAATTTCTGCTGGCCGTCCGTGGTGTAACCCGGCGTCAACCCGGCGGCGCCGTTGCGGTCGGATTCATAACTGCCACCCACGCCAAATCCGAACCCCTTTAACGCATCCACGTCCGTCGCCTTCCAAGGCTGGAGAAAAATGCGTCCGGCAAACGCCTTGTCATTGTCGGAATCCGTATTCACCGTCGTGCCATTGTAATCTGGCGCACCGTTGAAGATGCCGGCGGCATAACTGGCCGCCCCGCCATACAGGTCGCCGTGCAGTTCCACGCCCAGATCGCGGTTCGGCACCAGATCCGTCACCAACGAACGCTCATTGAAGGAGCAATAGGCGTCCGACTGCAGCGCTTCGAGACCGACGGGCGACTTAAACTTGCCCGCCTCCAACTGCAATTCGGGATTGTAGCGGTAATTGACATAGGCATCCAGGATTTGCACGGCGCTGCCGCCGAAATCCGGCGTGAAGTTGAAATCAAAATCATGAAACACGGTGCCGGTGATGATCGGACGCGCCCGGCGCAGTAGAAAACCGCTGTTCACTAGGTTGCGGTCGTTGAAAAAAATCCGGCTGTCCAGTTGGATCAAACCGTGCAGGCTGATGACAAAGTTCGTGTCCGCGGAACTGAGCGTAAAACCGCCGGCATCCAGTTTCACCAACGGTTTGGTTTTGGCCGCCGCCGCCGCGTCTTCCTGGTCCAGCTCCCGCTGACGTTCGAGAATGCGAACCTTCTGGTCGAGTTCCTGGACTTGCTCCTGGTTGGTGTCAGTAACCGCCGATGATTCCGTTCCGCGTTGTTGTTCGAGGCCTTGGACCTTTTGATCCAATGCCTGTACCTGTTCCTTCAAGGCTTCAATCTCCGCCGCTTCCGTGGAGTTGGTCGCCGTGTCATCGGCCGCCCATGCCGGAAAAACAAATTGCGCCCCGATTGCAGCGGTGAGGATCAACTGATTCAGTTTCATGGTTCTGTTTGTTTTTTGATTCGGCTTTCCGACTAACCCAAATGTTTCAGTGGGCCTGTCGAGTCAATGTTTTGCCTGTTATTTTTTGCTTTTCAGCTCTGACTTATTTCAATCTATTGCACTAAATAGCGACTTACTAAGTCGTCTTTGTGAACAAACAAAAAGGCCGTTCTTCCCGCTTACTGTTGCCGTGGTCACAATGTTAAAAATGGTGTACCAGCCTGTAATTTCAGATTCCTATATAAACGACCAATCATGTCGTCATTATCCATGAATTGTCCGTCCTGTCAACAGCCTTTTTCAGTTTTTTTTAGATGCCTTCACCACCAGTGAAAGTGGGGTTCAACTCCTGCCTTGAAACGGGCAGCCCTTTGGCCACTTCGGCGAGTGTTGCCCGATCCATCACCCAGGCAATGTAGTTGCGGGTATCCAGGAAAACCCGGCGAAACCGGCAGACCGGCTCTTGGGAACAGCGTTTGTATCCCCTCACCGAAACACAGTCAATCGGCGCCAAAACACCATCAAAATGGCGTACCACCTCGCCCATGGTTATCTTTTCCGGGCTTCGGGCGAGCACATAGCCGCCGCGGATTCCTGCCGTGCTGTCCACCCAGCCCTGCGTCTTGAGGTCGAGCATGATCTGCTCCAGAAAACGCTTGGGAACATCGTTGCGCCGGGCCAGCTCCCGAATCGGTATCGGCGCACCGCGGTAATGGTCAACCAACGTGAACAAGGCACGCAGCGCGTAATCGGTTCTTTTCGAAATCCGCATGGTTAACAACGATATAACCGGTCGGATTTAAGTCAACTGCGGGTTTGTGTGAGTGAACGCGTTTTATTTGATGATCCGGCGGCCTTCGTCCAGGAAGATGCCCTTGAAATTCATTTCCAAGGCTTGTGGATTGGTGGCCTTGGACAACGCCTCCTTTTCGGTGATCCGGCCCGATTTGACGAGGTTGAAAAGCGACTGGTTGAAACTGATCATCCCGTCGTCCAAACCGGTTTCAATCGCTGCCGACAGCTTGTCGAGGCGGTTCTCTTCGATCAATTTTCTGACCATCGGTGTGTTGAGCAAAATCTCCAGGGCCGGCGCCAGTTTGCCTTCCACCGTCGTGACCATGCGCTGGCAAACCACGCCGCACAAGGTCCCGGTCAGTTGCCGGCGGATTTGTTCGCGTTCCTCGGCCTTGAAAAAATCAAGGATGCGGTTGATGGATTGGGCCGCGTTGGTGGTGTGCAGGGTGGACAACACCAGGTGCCCCGTCTCCGCCGCGCTCATGGCCGCCGCGAAGCTGACGTTGTCGCGCATTTCGCCGACCATGATGATGTCCGGGTCCTGGCGCAGGACGTGCACCAGCGCGTGATGGAAGGACACCGTATCCAGGCCGATCTCCCGCTGCTCCATCACGGATTGATTGTCCTCGAATACGTATTCAATCGGGTCTTCCAGTGTGATGATATGCTTTTTGAAGTTGTTGTTGATGTGTTCGAGCATCGCGGCCAGCGTCGTGGACTTGCCGCAACCGGTGGTGCCCGCGATGAGCACGATGCCGCGCGGCGACTCGGCGACCTTTTTAATCTGCTCCAGCAATCCCAGTTCTTCAAACGTCGGCACGTGCGTTTTGACGAAGCGCATCGCCAGACACCATTGGCCGCGCTGTTGGAACAGGTTCGTGCGAAACCGGCCCGTGCCGGGAATAAAGTAGGAAAAATCAACCTCCCGTTCCTCGATCAGCTTTTTGCTCAAATGCGGCGGCGTGATGGCTTCCACAATTTTATTCATCCATTCGGAGGTCGGAAACGGCGCATCCACGGCGATCAGTTCGCGGTTGATGCGATAAATGACCGGGGTGCCGATTTTCAGGTGCACGTCCGAGGCGCCGCCCTCGACCGCGGTTTTGAGTATGCGTTGAAATATTTCCATCGCACCAGATTAGCCGGTTTGTTCCCCAAATGCCAGCCGGGAAAAGCAGAAAGTAGGAGCCGACGTGAGGAGGTTCTGTAAAATGGCTCGCCTCCAGGAAACAAACGCGCCTCGTTACCCCGACTCTGGCAATGGAATCAATCCCCGTCGCTTTTTTCGTGTCTTTCGCGGGTTTCGCGGTTAAAAATCCGCCATGTCTGAACACCGTATCGGCATCATTGGCGGCACCGGCCTTTACCATCTCGATGGCTTTGCCGGCCGGAAATGGGTGAAGGTCAAAACACCCTTCGGCCCGCCCTCGGATGATCTGCTCACCGGCAAACTGGCCGGGCGCAACGTGGTCTTTCTGGCGCGCCATGGGCGAGGCCACCGCATCCTGCCCAGCGAACTCAATCATCGCGCCAATATCTGGGCGATGAAAAAACTGGGCGTCGCCTGGCTCGTCAGCGTCAGTGCCGTCGGTTCCTTGCTGAAACAATACAAGCCGTGCGACATCGTGGTCATTGACCAGTTCCTCGACCGCACCAAGCGCGGCCCGGAACACACGTTTTTCGGCCGGGGCATCGTGGCGCACATCTCGTTCGCACGCCCGATCTGCGAGGAATTACGCCGGATTCTTTTGAAGACTGCGCGCGCCTGCGGCGCGACGGCCCATGACGGAGGCACTTACGTGAACATGGAAGGTCCCGCGTTCAGCACCCGCGCCGAATCGCTCGCCAACCACCAGGCCGGCTACGACGTCATCGGCATGACCAATCTCGGCGAAGCCAAATGTGCGCGTGAAGCGGAAATCGCCTACGCCACGCTGGCGATGTCCACCGACTATGATTGCTGGAAGGAGGACGAACACGTCACGCTCGCCATGATCATCCAGAACCTCCATCGCAACGCCGACATGGCCAAAAAAATCGTCACCGCCGCCATCTCACAAATCCCCAATGAACCCAACTGGCCGTGCCACACCGCGCTGAAAAATGCGATCCTGACCGACAAAAAATTCTGGCCGCAGAAAACCGTGACCGCCCTGAAACCGATTCTGGCGAAGTATCTCTAGCCTGGTCTGCCCGGCGGTGTTGCAACCGGAGTGTGTCCGTCCCCGGACACAGCGATGTTGAACATGCGACCGTCTTTGAACTTTCAAACGTCTCTTACCCACAAGTCCGTGGCTGCGCCCGAGG
>CAWACS010000050.1:0-50865 GCA_963780535.1 uncultured Verrucomicrobiae bacterium | reverse complement strand
CCACACGCGCACGCTGGCCGCCCAGATGTCCGGGCCGGTGCCGTCCCCGCGAATGAACGGGAGGATGGGATTTTCCGGCACACTGAGCTTGCCGTTCTGAATTGAAATCTTCCCGCCCGCGGGCGGCGTCACGTCTTTATAGGCCATGGCTGAAATTTACGATTTTTGATTTTTAAAACCTTAGTGCGCGTAGAATTAGGTCGAAAACCCGGGAAAGCAAGGAAAGAAAATGGCTCGTTGAGAAATGAACGCTTGCCCTCAACCTGACCTTCTCCCCCAGGAGAAGGAACAGCAATTGCGCATTTCTGGTTTTGCGAACGGCTGTCCGGCAAATTCCGTCGCTCGAATCTTCAAAGTGGCGGCAAACGATTCTTCTTCTCCCTGGGGAGAAGGCCGGGTTGAGGGAGGACCATCAAGCCACCTCAACCAACTGCGTCACTTTTGCCGGGGCCTCGCTGAATTGCGCCTTCACCCTGGCCACGGTGTTCTCGACCGTCAGGCCGTATTTTTTGCGGAGTTCGTCCTGCGTCGTGGCGTGTTCGATGAACTGGTCCGGCCAGCCGATGCGGACGACCGGCGTGGTCACGCCTTTTTCACTGAACAGTTCCAGCACCGTCGAGCCATAGCCGCCCATCAGCGCATGGTCTTCCAGCGTCACCACCACGTCGGCGGCCTTGCCGAAAAACTCGTGCGTGCCGGCGTCCAGCGGTTTGGTGAAACGCGGATTGACGACGGCGCAATCAAAACCTTCCGCGGCCAGTTGCTCGGCGGCTTTGCGCGCCAGCGTGTTCAGGGGACCGAGGCCGAACAGCGCCACTTTGTGCCGCATAGCGGCATTGCTGGAGAAATTCTGAATGACCTCCGCCTTGCCGATTTCGAGCAACTCCGGCTGGTCCTTGATGGGCACGCCTTCCGCCGCGCCGCGCGGGTAACGGATGAACGTGGGACGATTCTGATGGGTGGCGGTGAACATCATGTCTGCCAGTTCATCCTCATTCTTCGGCGCCATCGCGATGAGGTTCGGCATGCAGCGCAGGTAGGCAATGTCGAAAAGGCCGTGATGGGTCGGGCCGTCATTGGCCGAAAGGCCGGCGCGGTCCATGCAGAAAATCACCGGCAGATTCTGCAGACAAACGTCGTGGTGAATGCAGTCGTAGGCGCGTTGCAGGAACGTGGAATAAATCGCGACCACCGGATGAAAGCCCATCGTCGCCATGCCGGCGGCGAAAATGACGGCGTGTTCCTCGGCAATGCCCACGTCGTAATAGCGGTCGGGCATCGCCCGTTCCAGATGTTTCATGCCGGTGCCGCTGGGCATGGCGGCGGTGATGCCGACGAGCGTGTTGTTTTTCTGGCAAAGTTTCACCAGCGTCTGGCCCATCACATCCTGGTACATCGGCGGCGCGCCGGCCTTGGCGGGCGGGGAATCACCCGTCTGCACGTCGTAAGGCCCGGTGCCGTGAAATTTTTCAGGAAACTTGATGGCCGCATCAAACCCCTTGCCCTTTTGGGTGAGGATGTGGATGACGATGGGATGATTGCACGTCTTGGCAAATTCCAGCGTGCTGATGAGCAACGGCAGGTCGTGTCCGTTGATCGGTCCCAGGTAGCGCATCCCCATTTCCTCGAAAATGACCGGGCTGCCGTAACCGCCGCGGCCGTCCGCGTCCACCAGACTGCCGGTCTGGTGCAGGCCGACGTCGGTGATGGCGCCCTTGAACCCTTCCTCGGCCTTGCGGGCGAGCTTGATGGCAACGTCGCCCTTGGGGAGGCGGCGCAGGAAATTCTGGAAATCCGTGGCCAGCTTGTTGTAACGCGGGTTGGTGATGAGTTTGTTCAGGTAATTCGAAATCGCGCCGACGTTTTTGGCGATGCTCCATTCGTTGTCGTTGAGAATGCCGATGAACCGTTTGGTCGTGTGACCGATGTTGTTGAGCGCCTCGTAGGAAATGCCGTTGGTCAATGCCGCATCGCCGAAAATGCAGACGACGTTTTCGTCCGTGCCGCGTTTGTCGCGCGCGGCCGCCATGCCGAGGGCCGCCGACAGGGCCGTGCCCGCGTGCCCGGCGCCATAACAATCGTGTTCGCTCTCCGTCCGCAGGGCGAACCCGTTCAGGCCGCCCGTCTGGCGGATGGCCGAAAACCGGTTCTTGCGGCCGGTCAGCAGTTTGTGAACATAAACCTGGTGGCTCACGTCCCAAACAAATTTGTCCTTGGGCGTGTTGAACACGCGGTGCAGGGCGAGCGTCAGTTCGACGACGCCGAGGTTCGGGCCGAGATGCCCGCCGTTTCGGGCCAGCACCGAGATGAGGTCCTGCCGGATTTCGGCGGCCAGTTCCTGCAGTTGCGGCGGCGTGAGTTTCTTCACGTGCTCCGGTCCGTCCACCATGTCGAGATATCGGCTCATAGTTTTAAAATGAAACGTGATGCGTTATGCGTGATTCACGTTTCACGTTTTATTCTTCAGTCTTTTCGGTTTCCAACGGTTTCAACTTCATTTCGCCCGCGGCGTTCTTCTCCAACTGCCGGATTTTCAACTCCGCCTCGGCCAGCTTTTCCTGGCAGACTTTCGCCAGCCGGGTGCCCTCTTCATACCGGGCCAGCAGGGCTTCCAGCGGCAATTCCTCGGACTCCATCGCTTCGACGATGCCCTCGAGTTTCTTCAAGGCATCTTCAAACGGCAGCCCGCCTTTGCCCGCGTCGGCCTTGGCTGATTTTGACATGCCGACAGGATAAGGAAACCCGTTGCGCCCGTCCAGTGCGGAGTCTGGCGCTCAGAAACACCGCGTTCATTCGCCGGCCTGGCTGAAGATTTCACCGGTCTTCAGTCGCGTTTTCAATCGCTGCCCGGATTTCACTTCGGCAGCCTCGCGCAAAACTTTTCCGGTGGCGGCGTCGGTGGTGATGGAATAACCGCGCGCCAAGACCTGCTCCGGACCGAGCAACCGCAGCCGCGCGTCCGTCGCGCCGAAACGATTCCGCCAGTTCCGCAGATGGCCCTGCGCCAGCTCGCGCAGCCGGTGCCGGCTGGTTTCCAAAAGTTCGCGCCGCTGTTTCAACAACTGCGCCGGGCGCACGCGCAAAAGCCGCGTCGCCAGGTTCTGCCAGGTCACCTGCCGTTCCTTGATACCCTGTTTTACACAACGCTGCAGGCCGGTTTGCAAATCGTCCAGCCGCTGCAGGCATTCATCCAGCCGCCGCCGGGGATGCGCCCGCGTCAACCGTCCCTGAAGCTGCTCGAATTCCGTGACGGCGCCTTCCAGCCGTTGCCGGACCATTCGTCGCAGTGCGCCCGGCGCCTCGGCCACAAACTCGCGGCTGGCAAACACGCCTTCGGTGATGATTTCCGCCGCCGCGCTCGGTGTGGCCGCGCGTATGTCCGCCACAAAATCGCTGATGGTGAAATCAATCTCGTGTCCAACCGCCGACACCACCGGCAGCGCGGATTCAAAAATTGCCCGTGCCACGACTTCCTCGTTGAACGCCCACAAATCCTCCAGCGAACCGCCGCCGCGCGTAACCAGAATCAAATCAACATAGGACAGGCTTCCAGCCTGTCTCTGACTATTTTCAGATGGAGACAGGCGCGACGCCTGTCCTACGCTGAACTCATTCAATAGCCGGATGGCCGCCGCGATTTCGTCCGCCGCGCCATCGCCCTGCACGCGGCACGGCGCGAGAATGATTTCCAGCGCCGGATTCCGCCGCTGCACCACGTGCAGCACGTCGCGAATTGCCGCGCCGGTCGGTGACGTGACCAGGCCGATGCGTTGCGGATATTCGGGCAACGGCCGTTTCCGTTCCGGCGCGAACAAGCCTTCCGCCGCGAGCTTTTGCTTGAGCTTCTCAAAGGCGATTTGCAGCGCGCCGACGCCCTGCAATTCGACCGCGCGGACGATGAGCTGGTATTGTCCGCGCGCCTCGTAAACCGTCACGTCGCCTTGCAGCAGAAGCTTTTGGCCGTCCTGCAACACACTGCGGTTCCTGACCGCCTCGCCCCGGAACAACACGCAACTTAACTGCGCCCCGGCGTCCTTGAGCGTGAAATACATGTGACCAGAACTCTGCGCGCGCAAATTGGTGACCTCGCCCGTCACCCAGACCAAGCCGACCGATTTTTCCAGCAACCGCTTGACCTGCGTCGTCAGTTCCGAGACCGACAAAATCGTTCGTCCCGCACTGCGGGATTCCGTGGGACCGGTCGCACCGGAGCTTTCCGGCGCAGGCGGAAACAATTCGCCAAAGTCCCATTGCGATTTGGTCGGTTTGCTCATCGAATTCAAAAGCAATCAAACCGCCGGCAGCGTTTAATTACGCCGCGTTTTGGCAGACAGCTTTGTTCCATAAGCCATTTTCTTTTCGGCAAGAATCATTGCCAATTGTTGCTTGTCCTCACGCTCAACAGAACCATAGTCACCGTTCATTTGAAGTTCCTTGCCGATGAAATCTGGATACAGCGCCGCGAGGCGAGGGATGGAACGCTCTGCTAACTTGAAATACTCATGATCCAACTCGACACCAATAGAATCATAGCCAACGGCTTCAGCAGCCGCGATGGTCGAGCCAGAACCCATGAACGGATCGAGCACCGTACCTTCGCCGAGTGGAAGTAGCGAACGAACAATGACGCGCATGAAATGTTGCGGTTTTAAGCACGGGTGGTTGGAAATGGCTTCCTCGCGGTCAGGTGTACGCCCACTGGGAATTGAGTCGGGCAAAGGTTTGCCAACCGAAAGCCGCCGAAGTCCACCAGTTTTCCATTTGCGAAGATTTTCGGCCACGGTTTTTTCTTCGATGGGTTTTCGGAACAGCATCCAAGGTTCATAGGCACCCTTTGGCGTCACGCAAACTTCGGGGAATTCACGCTCCGCGTTTTTTGGCCGGTCACCACCGCGAAAGCTGAAATAAAGCCGCATAATCGCCGTCCGCACTTCATATCCCGCCTCGGCCATTGCATTTTGAACGAGGTGTTGGAGAATTGGATGACCCGCCACACAAACATGCGCACCCGGCACGAGCGCAGGCGCGAGTACTTTGCCCCATTCATGGAAGAAACGCCGAAGCTCCAGTTTTTGTGTGTCAGTCAAAACAGTAAAGCGGGGTAACGGATCACGCTGGCTGCCGCCGATGGTTGGCGGAAGACGCCAAACACCGCCACGTCGGGCGCGAAGTTTGGAAACTTCCTTTTCCGTGAATTCCAAAACGCCATAGGGCGGATCGGTACAGACGGCGTGAAGCGAACGCGGCTTGCGCTCGCGCAACCAGTCGAAGCAATTGGCATGGTGAAGTTGATGCATTTCTTATCCGCGAACAGGTTCAACTATAGGCGAAAGACAATCAAGCGTAAAACGTGTATCAACTATGGGCGAAATGGATACCAAAGTGACCATTGGGCGATTTATTCGCAGACTTCGCGAGCAAAAGCAACTCACACAAGAGCAGTTGGCCGCCAAGACAGGCATTACTTACCAGCATCTCTCCGGCATGGAAAACGGTCGAGAGAATTTCACGATTGATATTCTTGAATCTCTGGCTCGCGCACTCGCCTGCCCGTTGCCGCAATTCGTTGCGGGCGCATTCGCTCCCGAATCAACCGCATCGGGCATTAGAGTCAATCACGACTATTTTCACCCGCGAGTTCCCTTGCCACCGGGTATGAACATTTCCCACCTGGAGGCGGCAATGAATGCAACGCAAAGCATCGTGGCTCGCATCAACGCCAACTTGATCGCCAGCGGAGCGAAGCCGCTGCCGGAATACATCCAAGGCAACAATTTCAGCGGACTCGTCTCGAACGTCTTCTGTGATGCCCTCAACGATCACTCGCCCTACAAACACAACTCCGACCAAGCCTACCCCGACCTCATCAATCCAGCGGTAAAGAAAAGTGGCAAGCCTGCTGGTTTGGAAGTGAAATCCACGATTCAAATCGGTAAAGGCGGTGAAAGCCACAACGGCCACTCCGGCTGGCACCTCATCGCATGTTTCCAAATCGAACCGCAAACAGGAAACGTCCGCTTCATCCATCTCATGTTTGCTGTGCTAAATGGACACAATCAACCTGAACCAGATTGGACTTACGTTGGCAGCAAAGTAAACGCAACAACAGGCAGCCGCCGCACTGAAACCTACAACACAACATTAGCGGGCACGACGAAACTTCGTGATGGTTCTGTTTTTCTTGATCCTACGGTTGTAGTCTTCAAACGGTGGCGTCAGAAACGCAAAGGTGCCACTCCATCTTACTCAATTTTCGCAAAATCCTAAACACTTTCGCCACTTCAAATCGCCGCTGTATGGCGGCAGGAGATCGGCGCGGCAATCAAATCGTAATCCGTGTGGCCGATGATCTTGACGCGGGCAAATTCGCCAATTGGTAATTGGCCACGAACGTAAATCCGGCCGTCAATATCCGGGGCGTCGGCTTCACCTCGCGCGACGAGGTAGTTTTCAATTTTGAGTTTTGAGTTTTTAATTTCCACTTCACGGATCATGCCGTGTTCCCAGGAACTCACGTTCGCGGCTTGTAACCCCGCTCGCGCGGAGCGGAGTTGTTTTGCATCCGCCTTGCCTTCGACGAGCACCTTGATTTCGCGGCCGACGAAGGATTCGGAAACCTGCCGGGCGATTTTGTGCTGCGCGGTCATCGCCAGTTTGCGGCGCCGCTGCTTTACCTTGTCGGAAATTTGACCGGTCATCGCCCCTGCGCGGGTGCCGTCTTCCTTGGAATAAGTGAACACCCCGAGCCGCTCGAATCGGGTTTCGCGGATGAAATCAAGCAGCGTTTCAAAGCTCGCCCCGGTTTCGCCCGGGAAGCCGACGATGAAGGTCGTCCGCAGCGCAATGCCCGGCACGCCGGCGCGGATTTTGCGGATCAGGTCCACGATATATTGCTGCGAGGTTTCGCGGCGCATCCGTTCGAGCATGTTTTCGTGGATGTGCTGGAGCGGGATGTCCACGTAACGCGCCACCTTCGGGCATTCGGCAATGGTCCGGATGAGTTCATCGGTCCAATGGGCCGGGTGGGTGTAGAGCAGGCGGATCCAAAAATCGCCGGGCAGCGCGTTCAGTTCGCGCAACAGCGTGCAGATGGTCGTGGCATCGGCGGCCAGTGATTGGGACGCCGCGTAAAATTTCTCCGGCGACGAAATCGCGCGGCTGTGGTTCGGCCGCAAATCGAGTCCGTAATAGGTCGAGTCCTGGGAAATCAGATTGATTTCCTTCACGCCATCGGCAATCAGCGCCTTCGCCTCGGCCACGATATCCGCCTGTTGCCGGCTGCGATGTGAACCACGCATCCGGGGAATGATGCAGAAGCTGCAGGGATGATTGCAGCCCTCGGCGATTTTGACGTAGGCGAAGTGTTTGGGTGTGAGACGGAAACGCGGCGTGGCGAAATCGGGGATGAAGGTCGGGCGCGGGGTGATGTCCAAAAGGGCCGAGGGTCGAGGGCCGAGGGTCGAGGGTAAGGCCACGAGGGTTTTGGTTTTGCCGAATTTGTTTGTGGCGCGGAGGGTTTCCCCTTTTTCGTGTTCGCTGGCGGCGCGGCTTTTCCCCAGTTCAGCCAATCGTCCGGTGACTTTTCCCTTTGATGTTGGAGGTTGAATGTTGGAGGTTGAATGTTTTCCAAGTTTGTTTCGCCGGTTCTGAACCGCCTGCTTCACGATGTCCGCAACCTGCGCGACCTGGTCAATGCCCATGAAGGCGTCCACTTCGGGCAGGAGTCTGGGCAGTTCATCGCGGAAACGCTGGGGCAGGCAGCCGGAAACGATCAGGCTTTGACCGCGATGGTTCGCTTCGCGGACCTCGGCGGATTCGAGGATGGTGTCCACGCTCTCCTCCTGCGCGGAATCAATGAACGAGCAGGTGTTGACGATGAGGGCGTCGGCCCGGGCGGGGTCGTTGGTGATTTCCACGCCGCTTTTAAGGAGCGAGCCGAGCATGATTTCGGCGTCCACGAGGTTCTTGGCGCAACCGAGTGAAATCAGGCCGACCCGCAAAGGTCGTTCACTGGAAGTTTTTTTCGTCACAGGTGGGTCAAGCTACGCGAGGCGCCAGGCGGCGTCGAAAATTATTTCGCGACGGAATTGGCGGTGTTTGTGTCCATGGTTTCCGCCGCGTTGGTGGACGTAATCGTCGCGGGCGCTGCGTTGGTGGCAACAGATTCCGGTGGCAGTTGAAGCTGGGTGCGGAGCACGGCGCGCGCGGCGAAGGGCATTCCCTGTTTGGGATCGAGCAGATGGTTGAGCACCTTGCGATTGATGTCGGCGAACGGCGGCAGCCCGACGCGCTGTTGCCCCTGAAAAGAGGCGACCTTGGTTTCATAATTCGAGTAAATTTTGCCGGCGAGCAGTTTGAACCCGGCGTAGCGGTCATCCTGGCCAATGGCCAGTTCATAATAGGCCTGGGAAAGCAATCCTTCGACGGCGGTCATGATGCGGTTTTGGTCCGTTTCGCCGATGTCTTCCTGCACGCGTGCGATGGCATATTGGTCAAGCGTCATCTGTGAGGGCTGGGAGTGCGGATCGGTATCCAGGAGCGGCAGGTCGGGATAATTCTCACCCAGGTAGCGAAACCATTTCGCAGCCTCGGCCAGGCGGTCGGCTTCGTAAAGAAAATAAACGGCGTCCCGCAGAAAATTTCGTTGCGCGGTCCGGATGCCGTTTTTCTGGCCGGAGTCGGGTTCCTCGGCGTACATGGTATCGTAGGCATCGTTGAGTTTGGGAATCAGGTCGAGGTCCGGGTACAGCGCCCACGATCGATCAAAGGGATTGATGACCAGCCGCCCGTGATAGACCGCCTGGAGCATGGACTGGTAAATGGAACGGCGGAGCGCGGTCAAATCGGATTTTTTGGCCACTTTCCCCGGATTTTCCACCGCCTTTTCCAGGCCGAGCGCGGCCCAGTAGATGGCACTCGCCTCCGGCAGGCGCCAGTCGAGCGGGCCCCAGGCCGCGTCCACTTTCTTTGCAAAGACGGGATCCATTTTATATTTATTCCGGAACAATCCGGCGCGGGCCCTGGCCCCGGCGGTTTGCGGGTTGATCAATTCGTCAAAATTCGTTCCGTTCGGTCCGAAAAACGGCGTCATTTCCGCGGCCCATTGAGCCTTGTAATATTGATTGGCGTCGTCCATGTTTTGCCCCATCTTGCTTTGGAAAATCCAGCTTAACTGCTGGTAGAGCAGGACGCTGTTCGGGTTGTAGGCCAGCCCGTCGTCCCGGAGCAATTGAATCCCGCTCTCCACCCAGCGCCAGCGGTCGGAGAAATCCTTGAAGTTCACCGAGATGTTCCAGGCCATGTTCCAGGCTTGGAAAAACCAGACCTGTTCAAAGTGCGGTTCCAGGTCCGTGATCCAGCTGGCCAGCTGCACCATCTCAAAATATTTGCCCGCCTGCTGCAGGTCGTTGGCGCGAATCCAGAGGAAATTGGAGATCAACCCGCGGAAACCGCCCAGCGCCACGGTGGTGAACGCGAGCAGCGGCGGCGCGTTTTTAAGCGGCGCGGCCTGGGTCAGGTCCAATGCCTGCCGGTCACGGTTCAGCGACTTTTGCAACTGTCCGGAGCCCGCCAGCAGGGCCACCGCCATTAAAAGCAAAATGATTTTTTGGACGCGGGCGTTCATGAGAGCCGGAAATCGGAGGTCAGAAGAGCGCGGGTCGAAATCGGAAGGGGAAAGCCTGGCCGCCGGCTTCCGGCGGTTGCCCGCTGTCTTCTAACTTCTGGATTCGGGCTCATTGGTTTCCCTGCGCGGTGGCCAGTTCACGCCGCGCGAACAGGCCGATGCCCATTCCGCCAATGGCGCCGCCCAGCAGCAACACGATTTGCCCGAAAGCCGCGCCCAGTTCGCTCCAGGGAATGGCGCGGCCGGTGCTCAACGAATCAATCGGCGAAAAGTCTTCGACCAGATTGATCAGCGGCAGGATGCCCCGGTAAAGGGGAATCAACACCAGGTCAGCCAGGGAAGGTCCGGTGCTTTGACCGACGATGCCGGTTGTTCCCGAAGCCACCGCGTTGGCCAGGGTCCCGCCGGAGAACACCACCACCAGCAGGGCCAGCGAAAAAAAAGTGGCCACGGGAAACGACAGAAAACTGGCCGAGGCCAGTCCAATCGCCGCCAGCAGCGCCATCCAGCAGAAAAGAATTCCCAGGCCGCGGGCAAAGTTCAACGTGAAACTGCCCTCAGGATACAATACTTGCATCCCATCCTCGATCGGGAACAACAACGTCGTGTTGTTGGCGTTCAAAAAAGCAATCGTCAGCACCCCCTGGCGGTTGAACAGGTCCGGCGGAATTTCAAACTCGTGGTACGTGTCCGGCGACAGGCTCATCGGTTCGCTGCGCCAGACGTTGGCGGTTCCCGGCTCGCCGACCTGCCAGAGCCCGACAAACGTGCCGGACGGATTGCTCTGCGCGGTATTGAATTTGACGCGCAGTTGCAGCGGCTTGCCGTGCAGAAAATTTTTGGCGAACCCCAGATCGATCTGCCATTCGCGGGTATAACTGGACGGCACCAGTTGATAAAACGCCTTGACCTGCTCGCGGATTTGCCGCCGGGCCTGATCCAGGTCCGCGCCTGAAATCCGGGTTTGTTTCAAACGTTCCTGCAACAGTTGCTCCGTCCGGGCGTCAATTTCCGCATTAAGGTCCGCCGGTTGCGCCACCCCGCGCGCGACGAGCACCTGCGTGCGCAAAACTTCCTGTTCCGCCGCCGGCAAGCGGGTGGCGCGCCATTGCAAGAGGCCATAGACGCTCGCGCCCGACAACGCCAGCAACGCGGCGTTAAGCGACACGATGCCCAGCCATTTGCCCAGCCAGATTTGCCAGCGCGCCACCGGTTTGGTGGCGACCACCTGGATCTGGCATTCCTCGATGTCCCGGGCCAGCGTGCCGCAGGCCAGCCACAGCGTGGACAGCCCGAGCAGCGCGGTGATGACGCTCAGGGTGTAGGTGATTAAAATTTGTGTGAACCCGCGCGCCGTGCCGTCGTCCTTGAGCAACAGCGGCAGCCCGACGACCGCCGCCAGCAACAGGACGGCGATGACCAGAAACAGCCGGAAGCGAAACGCGGCTTTCCAGGTCAACCAGGCGATGGCCAGTATTTTTTGCATTTCAGGTTAAAGCCACAGATATACAGGTGCACACAGATTTATTTCATCACCAAAAGGAGGCTTTCTCATCTGTGTGAATCTGTGGCTGAAATCACTTTTTGTCTCCCAACAGCGACGACAATTTTTCATCTGCCTTGGCCAAATCCACCGGTTCTGACTTTGCGGCGGGAGCGGCCTTGGCTGGGGCCGCCGGTTCCGTTGCCCTGGTCAACGTTTCAAGCTTCTGTTCATTGACGGCAGGTTCCGCCGGCGGGGCGGATGGCGGCCTGGCCACCGGCCGGGCGGCTTCCGGCAGGGCCAGGCGTTCCAGGATTTTTTCCGTGGCCGGGGGTGGTTCCTGGGCGCCAGCCCGCAGATACGGCGCCACGCGGGCGCCGGAAATCGCGCCGCTCGTTTCCGCCGCGGCCTGACGCGCCCGCTGCACCACGTCGAGAAAATAACTTTCCAGGTTTTGCGTCGGGTTGTCCACGCGCACCTGATCGGCGGCCACGTCATGGCGGACGATTTCCAACACGCGCTCCAGCGTTTCGCGCGGCAGCACCGGCGTCGTGATGCGCAGCGTGTCCGGTGTGGCGAGCAGTTCTTTGAGCGTGCCCATCGCCTGGATTTTGCCGCCGTAATAAATCACCACGCGGTCGCAAACGTCCTCCACGTCCGCCAGCAGGTGACTGCTCAGAATCACCGTCTTGCCGCGGCGCGCCAGCGCCAGAATCAGATCCTTCACCTCGCGGCAACCGATTGGGTCGAGGCCGGAAGTCGGCTCGTCCAGAATCACCAGGTCGGGGTCATTGATCAGCGCCTGCGCCAGGCCGATGCGGCGTTGCATGCCCTTGGAAAATTCGCCGACCACGCGCGTCTGGACCTTGCCCAAACCGACCATTTCAAGCAATTGCTCCGTGCGATTGCTGCGTTCACCCTTGGGCAGATGAAACAGGTTTCCGAAAAAATCCAGCGTCTCGCGCGAATTGAGGTAGCGATAGAGATAGGATTCCTCCGGCAGATAGCCGATGCGCGATTTCGTCTGCACGTGCCGCGGTGAATGGCCAAAGACCTCGATTTGCCCCTTGGTGGGATACAGCAACCCGAGCATCAGTTTCACCGTCGTGGATTTGCCTGAGCCGTTGGGCCCGAGCAGCCCGAACACTTCGCCCTGCCGGACCTCAAAATCCACGTTGTCCACGGCGCGGGCCTTCGGACGGTTCCAGAAATCCTTGAAGACCTTCGTCAACCCGCGGACGGACACAACGACCTCGGCCGATTTCGGATTGGCGGTTGGCGATTGCGGATTTAATTCGGCTACGGGCATAAAGTTACTTAGCGGTTGCGCTTTCCAACTCTCGTAATCTTGCGTCAAAGATCTTTACAAGATTTGGAGAGCCAGCCCGCTTAGTCGAATCGAAACAACTCAAATGCAGGCGCAATTCTTTCAAGTCATGCAGTTGCCAATTCGCCAAGAAATCTGGAACTTCATGAATCGCCTCCATAATTTCATTCACCTCTTCGCGTCCATCTATTTTGGGTGACAACGTAATGTTTCTACAATGCACAAGCGCGCGATGCAGTGTGAGTAGCGTAGCAGCAAGAATAGGTTGCGGAGCTTGTTGCATTTGCTTTACGCCATCTTCGGCGTCAATTGGCCGGGTGCGGCGCGCGGCGGTTCAACCGGTTCGAGGTGGAAATGTTCCAGTTCCTCGCCTTTGCGCACGAGCCGGGCACTGTTGAAAATCACGATCAAGGAACCGACGTTGTGCAGAATGGCCGCGGGAATCGGGCCGATGTAGCCGAGCGACGTGACCGTGAGGCCGACGACGATGAACAGCAGGCCGAACAGGAAGTTCTGGTTGATGACGGCGCGGGTGCTGCGCGAGAGTTTCACCAGGAACGGCAACCGGCGCAGGTCATTGTTCATCAGCGCGATCGTCGCGGTGTGAATGGCCACTTCGCTGCCCGCGGCGCCCATCGCAATGCCGATGTCGCCCGCCGCCAATGCCGGCGCGTCGTTGACACCGTCGCCCACCACCGCCACGCGATAGCCCTTGGCCTTCACGCTTCGCACGAATTCAACCTTGTTTTGCGGCAGACAGTCACCCTTGGCCTCTTCGCAGCCAATTTCGGCCGCCACCCGCATGACCACGGCCTGGCGGTCCCCGGAAATCATCGCCACGCGCCGGACGCCGTTGGCTTTCAGCTCGGCCAGCGATTCCCTGGCCTCGGCGCGGGTTTTGTCCTGCAAACCGACCCAGCCGACGCAGTGGTGGTCGCGCGCGACAAAAATCAGGCTCCAGCCCTCGGTCTCATTGAGGTCAACGGATTTGAGAAAATCCCCGGTCACGCCATTGTCCTTCAGCCATTGTGCGCGTCCGACGAGTATGGTGGAACCATTGACCTGCGCCTTGACGCCGCGCCCGGCGGTTTCGCTGAAATCCTTGGGCTCGATGAGCGGGACGCCGGCTTCATTCGCCAATTGCGCGAGCGCCTTGGCGGTCGGGTGATTGCTGTACTTTTCAGCGGACGCCGCCAGGCGCAGCAGTTCGGCGGGTTTGACTTCGCCGGCCGGGGCCAGGCGGCTGACGGCGAGCTGGCCGGTGGTGAGCGTGCCGGTTTTGTCGAACACAAAGGCATTAATTCTGGCGGCCAGCTCGATGTCGGCGACGTTTTTGATCAGAATGCCCAGGCGCGCGGCGGCGGACAGCGCGGCCACCATGGCCGTCGGCGTCGCCAGAATGAAGGCGCACGGGCAGGAAACCACGAACACGGCAATAACGCGGTTCAAATCGTGGGTAAAGGCCCAGACCAGCGCCCCGATGACCAGCACGAGCGGCGTATAAAAACCCATGTACTGGTCCACGATTTTCATGAGCGGCAGCTTGGTTTTTTCCGCCGCCAGAATCAGTTCGCGCACCCGGCCGAGCGTCGTGTCGGTGCCGGCGCGGCTGACCTTGATCTCCAGCACGCCGGTCAGGTTTTGCGTGCCGGCGAAGACCTCGTCGCCCGTTTTCTTGTCCGCCGGCAGGGATTCGCCGGTGATGGTGGCCTGATTGAAGGAGCCCTGGCCGCTGACGATGACGCCGTCCGCCGCGACGTTGTCGCCGGGACGGATGCGGATCAGGTCACCGACGGCGAGTTCGCTGGCAGCGACATCCTCCTCGCTGCCGTCCGGTTTGAGGCGGCGGGCCATGGTGGGCGTGAGTTGGATGAGCGATTCAATCGAGGCGCGCGCGCCCTCGGCGGTGCGGCTCTCGATGATTTCGCCGGTGAGCATGAAAAAGGCGACGATGCCGGCGATTTTGTAATTGCCGGAGGCGAACGCCGCCAGCACGGCGATGGCGACCAGTTCATTGATGCTGAGGCGGCCGACGCGCAAATCCTTGAGGGCGGTGACGACGATGGGGTAGCCGAGAATGATGGAGCCGAGGCAGGCGCTGGCGCTGGCGACCGCGCCGCCCTGTGAAAACAACGCGTCCACCACGTAGGCATTGATGACCAGCACGACACCCGCGACGGCCTGCCAAAGATGCGTGACCGAGTGTTCGTGGTCGTGGCCGCACCCGCACTCCGGTCCGTGCTTGTGCTCATGTTCCTGACGGCTCAAAAGCGATGTGACTTGCATGCAAATTTGCGATTGATGATTTACGATTTACGATTTCAAGCCCGGCGACGCACTGCCGCCAGGTTTTGGACTGCGCCAGTCCTCTGGCGCTTTCAAATTGCCACCCGCCGGTCGAAAGCAACCGAGGGCTGCCGCAGTCCGGGACGCCAACGTGCTCCAAGCCAGACTTTTCATTTTACGGACCCGCCGCGCCGGTTTTTGGCCCAGGCGGCTCGCGGTTCAACAATAGCCTTAATTCAATGGGTTTGCCATTGGCCGCGGTTGGCAAATAGGTCTTGAAATCCACGTTGGTCAGCGCCTGGCCCATCACCTGCACCAGCTCCTGCTCTCTAAACAGACCCGGATTGATTTCGTAATTCGGCAGCAGATCGCTGAAGGCCTTCGCGTCCGCCTGGACGGATTGGACGTAACGGGCGCGGGCGCTCCGGGCTTCGTTGATGATCGTTGAAGCCTGCGCCTCGGCACTGTTGGTGGCCTGGTTTTCATAGCTGTGCGCGTCGTCCAAAACCTTGTTCTGATTCTGGCGCGCCTCGGTGACCTGGTCAAAAACGTCCTTCAACTGCCGCGGCGGGATGCTTTCCACGTTGCATTGTTTGACGGTGATGCCGAGCCGTTCCTGGTCGGCCAGGGCGCCGACACGTTGTTGCACGGCTTCCTGGAACCCGGCCACGTCGCTGTAGAGAACGTCGTCCACCTTGAACTGCGCCGCGGTTTCCAGCAATGCATTGTTCAGCGCGTTCTGGATGGTGTTGGAGGCCGAGGTAAACCCAAACACATAGCGGATCGGGTCGTCCACCTGATAATACAGCGTCGCGCGGGTGTGGATGATGTTCCGATCGGCCGTGATCGCGTAACCGTCCACACCGGGAATCAGGGAGGGGCCGGGCGGCGGCAGGTTGCCGCTCAGTTCCTGCTCCGGCGTTTCGGCAAACCAGCCGACCGTGGAGGAAATCTTCTGGATTTCCGTAATTGGAATTTTGACCACTTCGTCAATCGGATAGGGAAACGACCAGTGCAACCCCGGTCCCAGCAAGGCTGCCTGCCCCTGACCCACGGTTTTACCGAAGCGCAGAATGATTGCCTTTTCCTGGGTCCCGACCTGGAAAAAGCCGGAACCGAGAAAAACGACGACCAGCGCCACCATCACAAACTTGACGATGGCGAAGCTGCTGCGCAACGCCTCGGCCAACGCCTGCGAACCGGCATCTTCCGGCGCCATCGGGGTCGCGGAAGACCCGGGTGCGGGATCGTGATGGTCGTGCTCGCTCATGGTTGATGGCTGGGCGGGTTGGTCAGGGTCCCATGAAACAAATCAAACGGCGGGACCCGGTCGTCAAAAAACAGGGTGGAACGTTGGTTGAGGGCCTGTTTGATGGCATCAATGCTCAACAGGAAATTGGCGAGCTCCGGGTTTTCCTGGAAGACGGGCAGGGTTTTGGCGGCTTCCGCCACACCCTCGCCTTCAATTCGCGTGGCCTCGGCCTGGGCGTTGGCGAGGGTTTCATTGGCCTGCCGGTCGGCGTTGGCCTTGATTTTGATGGCCTCGGCCTGGCCCTCATTCTGCGCCCGGCTGATGAGAATGTTGCGCTCCGACTTCATGCGGTCGAACACCGCCTGGGTGACGCTTTCGGGCAGGCCGAGCTGTTGGATGCCGAGAAACTCGATTTGAATGCCATAGTTGTTGGTCTGCAGTTCGCCCTGGACCATCTGCTCCATTTCCGCCTGAATCTGGTCGAATTGCAATTGCTGCGGGTCGACATTGACAAAATCCGAGAGCGGGTGTTTGCCCACCACGGTGATATTGTCGCTGGCCAGCAGGCTTTCGAGCTGGCCTTGGGCGGCGGTCACGGAACCATCCTTGAAACTGTTTAAAAACGCCGCCGGGTCCGAAATTCTCCAGCCAACATAAATGCTCGTGATGAGGCTGATCTGGTCCGCGGTCAGGGTCTCACGGAATTTTTCCTGGAAGTTCTGGATGCGCTCGTCGAATTTATAGACTTGCTGGACCGGCCACGGCCACCGCAGGTGCAGCCCCGGTTCGCAGGGCGGACCCGTGATCCGGCCGAACGTCGTGACCACGGCCACTTCGGACTGGCGGACTTGAAAGGTGAACAGCAGCAGCGCGAAAATAACGATCAGCACGGCGCCGGTGATGAGGGTGATGAGGTTCCGTTTCATGGTGAATTGGTGGACACATTCAGGTTCAAAAGGTCTTCGCGGATTTTATCCTCGAGATCAAACTGGAGCACGTTGTACGTGTTGGTCACGAGCAGGATGTATTTGCGCGCATTGGCCGTGGCTTCGGGAAACATGTGGAAATACGCGCGCTGCCGGTAAACCGAGGGCGCGGCCGCATACGCGGCCATCTGGTTGGTGAACAAGCCGGCCCGGGCCCAGGCCGCCAGTTCGGTCCGCTGTTGTTGCGCCTCGGCCTGGCTGACGTCGGTAAACGCCTGGGCCCCGGCTAGCGCATTGGTCTGGATGGCTTCGGCCACCGCCGCGTTGGTCAGGGCAATCCTTTGCTGGGTGGCCGCGACGACTTTTTCGTAATCGCCCGCCACCTTCACCGGCGGATGCAGGTCCTGGACCCCGACAAAAAGGATTTTGACGCCGAGCCGGTGCCGGTTGGCATCATCTTGAATTTTTTCATGCAACTGCCGGGCCGCCTCCACCCGCGATTGGGACAACACCGCGTTCAAATCCGCGCCCGCGAGATAATGGACAATCGCCCGGGTGGCCAGGTTCTGCAGCAGGTTGGTCGGGTCGGCGTTATGATAGGCCCAATCCAGCACGTTGGTGATCTGAAACTGCACCGGAATGCTGATGTCAATCAAACCCACCGGCGCCACTTTCAGCCGGTCGCTGCCGCTGGCGGTTGAATTGGTGACCATCTCCGCTTCCCGGTTGCCGACCAGAAAATTGACCTCCTCGGTGTGGGTGACGGTCCACAAAACCGTCGGCTCGGCTTCGCTTTGCGCTGTGGGCGTAAAACCGACGTTGAACGTCTGGATCTGGCCGGTGCGATAGCGCTGGACCTGGTCAACCGGCCAGGGCCATTTGAAATGCGCGCCCGGGTCCAAAACGGGCTGCCCGGCGGCCAGCCGGCCAAAATGTTCCAGCACCCCCTGTTCGCCCGGCTCGATGATGACCACGCAGGTGGAGAGCAGCAACGCCGCCAATTGCGCCAGGAACAGGACGGGCAGGCTTTTCTTCAGCATCTGGAAAAACCAGGTCTCGGAAACCTTGAAACCAAATTGATAATCCAGGGCCTGCGCCGCCGTGGTGAACAGGCTCTCCGGCTGGGCCAGCAATCCAACGATCCGGCTGTCGTAGAGCAGGCGGGCGACCTTGCCCTTCACCCGCGGGCGGTAAATTTCCAGGAGCAACATCATGAGGGTTTCCACCGCCAGCAAACCCAGCAGCCCGCACAAGGCGCGCGCCAGATCGGCATCAATCTGGGGGAACTCGGTCTTGACCCCGGCAATGCCGAGCACCGTCACAAGGCAAATATAAGCGCCGGCCAGCAAAAAACTCGCGCCGGGCCGCAGCAACCGGTGGTTGCCCAGCCGGGCAATGGTCACGGAGAAACGGCCGACCAGGAACAACGCCAGCGCGAAAATACCGAACAAGGCGAGTGCCGGCAGGGCGCGTTCGGGGGCAATGCCGGCGGTGGTTTGGGAAATCCAGCGCCAGAGCAGATACGCGCCGCCGCCCTCGAGCAGCAACAATAGCACGCTGAAACCCGGCACCAGAAATTTCTCAAACAGTTCGCGCGAATGCCGGGCCGGAAAAACCTCCCCGTCTTTCGTTTCAAACAGGGTGGTTTGACCGCGGGTGCGGGCCAGCTCCTCCACCTCCAGCTTTTCCAGGCGTTCGTTTTCCTCCAGCCGCATCTGGAACCAGCTCGCAAACGCCACCAGCATGCCCAGACCCAGGAAAATCACGGCGGCCTGCCCCGCCAGCGAATTCACATAGGCGGTCACGGCCAACGCGGCGATGAAAATCGCCAACGCGGCAGCCAGATTTACCAGGCCGGTCTTTTGAACGTTGCGTTCCATTTATTTTCGTTAAATCTTTAGATTGCCCAATCGTCGGAACCGGCCGTCCGGTTCAGCGGTTTCAACCGTTTAACGATTTGCATCTCAGCTCAATTCCCGTTCTTCAAACAACGCCGTGCCAATGGCCAGCGCCGCGCCCGCATAGCCGACGGTGTAGGCAAAAGCCTTGGCCACGTAATCCCAGTGGAAGGTGCTTTTGCCCATGTCCAGGGCGTCCGCGAGCCAGAAAAGCTGCCAGTTTGGAATGACGGTGTAAAGCGTTGAAGCCCACCAATTGCCTGCTTCCGCCCGCTGGCCAAAGAGATAATCCGACATCAGCCCGATCAGAAAAAATGCCGAACAAACCGCCAGCGTCGGAATGGTGTCCAGCCGCGTCGAACACGCCAGTGCCAGCGCCGCCAGAATCCATACGGCAAACAAAATTAAAATTCCCGCCGGCACCAGCCGCCAGTCCACGTGCGCCGCCGTAAACAGGCTTTGTTCCTGCTGGGTGAACCGGATGATGATGAAGGCGGCCAGGGTCGCGGTCACCACCAGGGCCAGAACCGCGTCGCTCACAAACGGCCGGCGCAGGAAAAAATTGCTGAACCCGCCCAGGGCATAGGCGACGGCGGCGCCGGCCGCAAAAATGCCGAGCGCAGCCATATCGGTGCTGCCATAGGAGTCAAACGCCATCTTGCTGCACAGCAGCACGCCGATGAGATTCACGTATGTCAGCAGCGTCAGTGCCGTCGCCAGGCCGGCGTATTTGGCCAGCAGGAACTGCGCGCGCCCGACCGGTTTGGACAGCACCGCCAGCGCCGTGCCCACGCGGATTTCCCGGGCCAGCGATGCGGAAGCGCTCAGCACGGCGCCAAACAATCCCGAGAGCAGCATCACCGCCAGCGCGCTGTTTTCGACCAGCTTGGGCTCGTCCCCCAGCGCGAAATAATAAGGTACCGCCAGGAAAAGTTCAAAAACCACCGACCCCGTCATCAGCAGTAAAAACACGGGTTGCCGGATCAGTTCCATGAAGGCATTGGCGGCGATGGTGAAAAATTGGCGCACGATAAATTCCTGTCAGATTAGCCGGCCGGCGACAAATTGCCAGCGGTTAATCCGTTGGCCGGGCGGGCCGTGATTGCGTTTTCAGGAAAATGGAGCGTCCGGCCGGTGGTTTCGTTCAAAATGAAATTCACGCCATCGCCCGCGCAATCGCGTTCCACCACCGGTCGTGCAGTTCCGTCACCGGTACGCCGAATTCGCCGTGATTCGTCTTGATGGCCAATTGTTCACCGCCCACCCGGCCGATTGGCATCGCCGGCACGCCGAGCAGTCTGGCGCGTTCCACCACTTTCACCGCGTCCAGTGGTTGGCAGGTGACGACGACCCGGCTTTGCGTTTCGCCGAAGAGCAAGGCGTCCAGTCTTAGTGTGGCCGCGCCTCGTGAGAGCGCGGATTTGTCTTTGTTTTCGTCCGCGCTCTCACGAGACGCGGCTACGGAAGTAAGATCAATTTGTGCGCCAATCAACCTTGGCGTCCCCCGCGCAATCAACTGGCTGATGCAGCTTTCCGCCAGGCAGACCGCCAGCCCGCCTTCGCTGCAATCATGCGCGCTTTTGATGAGGCCCGACTGAATCAGGCCCAGTAGTGTGGTGTGCAACGTTCCCGCTTGTTCCAGATCGCAACGCGGCGGCGTGCCGGTCTTCCTTCCGTGCACGGCTTGCAACCAGGCCGAACCGCCGAGCCCCAGCAATGGGTCGTGGGCATCCACGGGTTCGCCGAGCAAAATGACGGCGTCACCTTCGTCTTTGAACCATTGCGTCGTGATATGCTCCGGTTTTTCGATGAGGCCGACCATCGCGACGGTGGGCGTGGGATCAATCGGGCCGGCGGGGCTTTGATTGTAGAGCGAGCAGTTGCCGCCGGTGACCGGCGCGTTGAACGCCCGGCACGCGTCCGCCAGTCCGCGCACCGATTCCTTGAGTTGCCAGAACAATTCCGGCTTGAACGGGTTGCCGTAGTTCAAATTGTCCGTCACGCCCAGCGGCGCGGCGCCGGAACAGGCCAGATTTCGCGCCGCCTCGGTCACGACAATTTTTCCGCCTTCGTAGGGATCGAGATAAACGTAGGCGCCGTTGCCGTCCACCGTCAACGCAACGAGCTTTTCTGGCACGGTAGGGACGCGCTGCTGCGCGTCCTGGCCGGGCGGCAGCCCGGCCCTGCCGACTTCCGGCAGGGAATCCGACTTGATGCGCAGCACCGCGGCGTCGCTGCCGGGGCAAACCGCCGAACCGTCGCGCACCATGTGGTCATACTGCCGGTAAACCCAGTTCTTTGACGCAATCGTCGGCCACGCCAACAATGTCAGGAGATCGGATTTGGCGTCCGGTGTCCCGGGAATCTGGTCCAGCCGAAATGCGCGGACTTCCTTCAAATATGCCGGCTCCCGGGCCTCACGCTGATACACCGGCGATTCGTCGGCAATTTTCCTGGCCGGAATGTCCGCCACGACGTTGCCGCGCTGTTTCACCACCATGCGGCCGGTGTCGGTGACAAAGCCGATTTCCGACCACGGCAGATCCCACTTGTCGAAAATCCGTTTCACTTCCTCTTCGCGGCCTTTGTGGACGATGATGAGCATCCGCTCCTGCGATTCCGAGAGCATGAGGTCGTAACTCGTCATGTTCGGCGCGCGTTGCGGAACCTTGTCCAGTTCGATCTCGATGCCCGTGCCCGCGCGGGCCGCGGTTTCGCACGTCGAACAGGTCAGGCCGGCCGCGCCCATGTCCTGGATGCCGGCGACTGCACCGGTCGCCAGCAGTTCGAGGCAGGCTTCACACACGAGTTTTTCCATGAACGGATCGCCCACCTGGACCGCGCCGCGCTGTTGCTCGGCGGATTCCTCGGTCAAGTCCTGCGACGCAAACGCCGCGCCCGCGAGGCCGTCGCGACCCGTGGGCGGGCCGACGTAAAAGACGGGATTGCCGATGCCCCTAGCCGCGCCGCGAGCGATTTGTTCGTGCCGGAGCACACCCAGGCAGAAGGCGTTCACCAGCGGATTGCCCTCGTAGGATTTGTCGAAATAAACCTCGCCCGCAATGGTCGGAATGCCGAAGCAATTGCCATAATGCGCAATCCCGGCCACCACGCCCGCGAACAGACGCTTGTTATTTGCGATTTGCGATTTGCGATTTGCGATTTCAGAGTCGGCGCCGGCGGCGAAGGTTGGCTCGCCCTCGCCCCGGCCCTCTCCCCCGGGGAGAGGGAGACCGCCGGCGGATGCCGTTCCTGAATTCGTCCCGGCTTTCCCGTTGCTGCCGGTTGCTTCTCCCTCTCCGCCCGAAGGGGGCAGAGGGCTTTGTCCCTCGCCTGCGGGAGCGGGAGAGGGTGGCCGAAGGCCGGGTGAGGGTTGATGGGAATAAGCCAACTGCTGTGGATGAGGTGGGCGATTGTCCGTGATCGGTCCAAATCTTAGCGAGTTCACCGAGCAAATCGGCCGGGCGCCCATGGTGAAGATGTCGCGCACGATGCCGCCAACGCCCGTGGCCGCGCCCTGGAACGGCTCCACCGCGCTGGGATGATTATGCGATTCAATCTTGAACGCGATGGCCAGGCCGTCGCCAATATCGATGATGCCGGCGTTTTCCTCGCCCGCGCCCACCAGGATTTTTTTGGATTTGGTGGGAAAGGTTTTGAGCAGCGGGCGGGTGTTTTTGTAGCTGCAATGCTCGCTCCACATCACCGAGAAAATGCCCAGTTCGGTGTAGCTGGGTACGCGCCCGAGGATTTCCTTTACGTGCGCGTATTCCTCCGGCGTGAGGTTGTGCTTGGCAACCAATTCTGGGGTGATGGCGGGTTCGGTCATGAAAAATAATTAATGGAGGTTGTTTTAATTTATCTTGTGGCAGCTTCCGGCGGCGGGTTCAAATCCTCTTCGGTCAATGTATCCCCGTTGAGTTGAATCCAAACCGCGCCATAGGGTGAGCGAATCATTTGAAAGTCTTCGCTTATCCATCCAAATGTTTCGATCCCTTCTTCGCGAATAACGCCCACCTTCAAATCGCGCTCTTTTAATTCCTGAAGCGAATAGCAACGCCGCTGGCCGAGGCGGGAATTGCAGATGGCGTGTCCCCAAGCAATCTGCTCGGGAGTATGTTCGAGCGACGAATAAACCAGTGGGATCAGGTGGAAAAGATTTACATGTGTGGAGCGGGTAGCTCCTTCAATCTGAAACGCGGCATTACCCGTTCCCACCTCATCTTCAAATACGATGGTTGAATGCAATTGTTCATATTCCAGAGTGCGTAAGCACAGGGGACAACAAGTGATTCCATGGCGTAAGGAGTTCCGTCGTTCGTAACTGGCAGCATCAAGCAGTTTGGCCTCGCTTAGAATAGCGCGCAGATGGCCAGCTTGGAGTGTTGTGTAAGGGCTGAGGCGAGTTTGAATTATCAGCCACGCGAGAACGCACTTGCAAAAATAGTTTGTTTCACGGTCGGCGTATTCCGGCGCGAAGATTCCTTGCGGTGGACCATCGTGACGTTTCGTTCTGGCTTTGGTGATTGCCGCAACCCGGAGAACGTAGTGTCCATGGTCTTCAGCGCCATCACCGCGATCTTCGACTTTCTTCCCGTCGCGCACGAGGTAGCGAACCTCCCATTTGGGCATCGGTGGGAAGTTTTTTAGATCGTCATGTGTGCGATAGAGGACAAAGGCATCCTTGCCGACGGTAACCGGTGGATTCTTTTTCAAGAATTCGGGACGTGGTTTTTTTTGTTCGGCAAAAAATTGATCTGGCAACAATCTCACCACATAACCGTCTGGATAGTTTTCGAGTTTAACTTTGTTGAACCACTCGAATGGGATGATGACTTTATTATTGCGCGCAACGTGGTTCTGATACGCGCCTTTTGCGCCGCCACGCGGCGTCGCAAAGCCTGCTTTAGTCAATTTGTCTTTATCTTTTTCAGCGAGAAAACCCCAAGCTTCGGTAGGATATTGGTCATGTTCACCGCGATGTCCATGCAGACGTTGGCAGCCATCAACGCCACAAAGGGCGGGCAGATTTAGCGGTGCGCTCATATTGTGGCAAAAAATCCAGTCTTGAGATGGGCCGCGTCCAATTCGCCGCCGAGAAGCAGCGGAAGGACAGAATCACGCAAACTACGCAACCGGCGTGTTTGCTCCTGGCGCGCCATGAGTGCTTCCGGCGAATAAACTGATTGTTCCAGCGGGTGGCCGAGCGCCGTCAAGAATTGGAGTGAAGAAATCACTTCAATAATCCGGTCTTGGGTGGGCAAATCAGGCACGGCAATTTCAAATTCAAAAAGATCACCCGCATAAAGTTCGGGATATGTTGAACCATTCGCCACCTTGTCCAGATAAGGGCGATTTGCTCTCAGCCAATGCGCAAGATAAATTGGCCGCAATCGTGGCCCGCAAGTAAAAGACAAGAACCCCTGATTGGTCACCATCGGAATCGCATTCACCACGACACAGCCGACGGGGGCGCGTTTCGTTAGCAAAACAGTTCCGGCTGGCAGCAGTCGTCCGCCAACCTCGGCAAGCCCGGCCTTCGTCAGTGTTCGTTCAGTTCGCGAGACAAAAAGATTGTCGCCAAAATCAGTGACTTCTTTTGGAGTCAGCCACGGAATGTCGCCGTCCCAAAATTCATCGCGCGAAGTTGCGGGCGTGCTTCCGGTTTCGACTTTCAGAATCAGGCCGGCCTCAGCGTCCTGTGACAAAGTTGAGTGAAACCACGATTTCGGAGTTGGAAGATAGGAACTAGCCATGGAGTAATTCTCGCAGCAGCGCAAGCGCAGAACGTGATGCCGTTTCTATTCCGGCGAGTTGTTGCTCAATTTCAATAAGCTCTTTACGGAGTCCTTTAGGATTCCAACGCACAAATTCACGAGGGGCAAAACCAACGTAGCGTCCGGGCACAAGTGCGTAACGGTGATGGCGGATTTCTTCGATGGTTGCTTCAGCAGAAAACCCCGGCTGAATGGCCTCCTTTCGTTTCCCACCGAGATGACACCAATCAAGGTAGGCGCTGGAAATCGCGGAAACGTCAGCATCTGTCAGCATCCGATGAGTTCGGTCAACCATCGTCCCAAGCTCGCGAGCATCAATGAATAATGTTTTGCCGCGCCGGTCTCTATATCGCACGTCTGATTTATCACGAGCCAGAAACCAGAGCGATACGGGAATGGACGTGTTAAAAAAAAGTTGGCTTGGAAGCGACACAATGCAATCAACCAAATCAGCGTCAATAATTGACCGGCGGATTTCGCCGTCCGAACCTGACTGAACCGAAAGCGATCCATTCGCCATCACGAAGCCAGTGCGTCCACTTGGGCTTAAATGCTGGATCATGTGCTGAATCCAAGCAAAGTTTGCGTTTCCAGGATTTGGCTTTCCGAAAGTCCAGCGCGGATCGTTAAGCAACAGTTCGCTTGTCCAATCGCTCATGTTGAACGGTGGATTTGCCAGAATGTAATCGGCACGAAGATCGGAATGGAGGTCTTCGGAAAATGTATCGGCGGCTTTCAATCCGAGATTCACCTTGAGGCCGTGAATGGCCATGTTCATCCGTGCGAGTCGCCAAGTGCCGGGATTTGATTCCTGTCCGAACAACCGCAACTCTCCCGGATTGCCGCCGTGTTCATCAATGAAGCGCTGGGACTGAATAAATAGTCCCCCAGAACCACAACATGGGTCGTAAACTGTGCCTGAAAACGGTTCAAGCATTTCAACGAGCAATTTCACGATGGACGGTGGCGTATAAAATTCGCCACCGCGCTTTCCTTCGGTCGAAGCAAAGCGGCCAAGAAAATACTCGTAAACGCGTCCTAAAATATCAGCGCGCGATCCGTTGTATTCGGTGAAGTCAACTTCACTTATTACGCCGATGAGTTCGCCAAGTTTTGAACCGGCAAGACCTGTGCGGGTAAAAATTTTAGGCAATGCCCCTTCCAAAATTGGATTCGCTTGCTCCAAGGCTTCCATCGCCCGGTCAAGTGCTCGTCCGATGGTTGCCGTGTGAGCCTTTCCGCAAATAAACCGCCAAGAAGATTCTTCGGGGACGGCAAAATTGATCAAATCAACCGAATAGCCATTGCGATGTCCATTTTTTCTGTTGCTCACCGCCTCTTCTTTCAAAACAAATGCCATTTGTTTGAGCGGTACATCGTCTGTCGTGGAAAGAAACCGAAGGAAAATGAGGCCTAAAACGATGTGCTTGTATTCTGCTGCATCCAAATGGCCGCGCAAGCGGTCTGCCGCAGACCAAAGTTGAGGGCCGAATGATAACGGAGCAGACCCGCGCTCTAGAACCATTTCATATAATGGTTTTGCAATCGTTTCAATCGTTTTGGGCGCGGTCGTCAGCATCTGGTCGTTAACTATCACTTTCACGCCGCTTGCGCGACGGTTTTGTTTTTGAGCGCGGCAATCATGCTCTCAAAAATCCAGCGGCCGTCGTCGCTGGCAAGCAGCGGCTCGCAGGCGCGTTCGGGATGCGGCATCAGGCCGGCCACGTTGCGGCGTTGGTTGCAGATGCCGGCGATGTTCAGCAACGAACCGTTCGGGTTGGCGCCTTCGGTCAGTTCGCCGGTGGCGGAACAGTATTGCCACAAAATCCGGTTGTTGGCCTTGAGCTCGGCCATGGTTTCCTCATCGGCGAAATAGCAGCCTTCGCCGTGGGCGATGGGAATTCTCAGCAATTTGCCCGCGGGAATTTTGTTCGTAAACGGTGACTCGGGCGTGACCGCTTTCAGAAAAATGTGTTCGCAATGGAATTGCAGGTCACGGTTGCGGACTAGCGCACCTGGCAGCAGCCCGGCTTCCGTGAGCACCTGGAAGCCGTTGCAGATGCCGAGCACCAACCCGCCGTTATCGGCAAATTGTTTCACCGCCTGCATCACCGGGCTGAACCGTGCGATCGCGCCGCAGCGCAAATAATCGCCATAGCTGAAACCGCCCGGCACAATGACGGCATCGGCATCGCCGAGCGAGGTTTCCTTGTGCCAGACATAACGGGCTGAGTGGCCCAGCACGTCGCGCAGGGCGTGAATGGCGTCCTGGTCGCAGTTGGAGGCGGGAAATTGGAGAACAGCGAAATTCATGGCGTAATTCGTGAAACGTGAAACGTGATGCGTGAATTCGTTTTCACGTTTCACGCCTCACGTTTTCATTCAATTTCCAGTTTGTAATCTTCAATCACCGGGTTGCTTAAAAACTTGTGGCAGGCCTCGTCGAGGGCCTTGCGCGCGGTTTCCCGGTCCGGACCGTCCAGTTCAATTTCGAGATATTTGCCGACGTGCACGGCCTTGATGCCCTGGTGCCCCATTTGTTCGAGCGCGTTCCGGACGGTTTTGCCCTGGGGATCCACCACGGCCTTCTTTGGAGTAATGACAATTTTTGCTTTCATCTTCGCGCCCCGGAATCCGGGGCCTGCTGCGGGAAGGTTGCGGAAAATTGCCGTGCCGGGCGAGCAATTTTTGAAAGCCGGACAATTTTTGAGGCGCCGTTTGCAAGAAGCGTTGAATTTATCCGCTCCTTGCGCCATGGTAGTCACCGTGAACACTTCGATTTCACTGGAAGAAACGGCGACGGGCAACATCAGCGCCGAGCGCAAACCCCCCGGACCCTGTTCCATCGTCATCTTTGGCGCGAGCGGGGACCTCACCGCGCGCAAGCTCATCCCGGCGTTTTATCACTTGTGCAAGGACAAGCAGTTGCCGTCCGCGTTTCGTGTCATCGGCTTCGCCCGGCGCGACAAGACGGACGAATCGTGGCGGAACGAATTGCGCGAGGAACTGAGCCAGTTTTCCCGCACCCAGCCGGTGGACGATGCCGTGTGGGCGGAATTCGCCAAAAACCTGTTTTATTGCCGGGGCGACCTCACCGACGCCGCGGCCTACAAAAAGCTGGAAGAACTGCTGACCTCGTTCGGGAGCGGTCCGCTGCGGGAAAACCTGCTGTTTTATCTCGCGACGCAACCGAGCCAGTTCGGCGAAGTCATCGAGCAGATCCATCGCGCCGGTTTGTTGCACAAGGACGGCGCCGGCTGGCAGCGCATCGTGGTGGAAAAACCGTTCGGCCACGATCTCGCCTCCGCCGAAACCTTGAACCGCGAGTTGACCCGCTACGCCCACGAGCAGCAGGTCTGCCGCATTGACCATTACCTCGGCAAGGAAACGGTGCAGAACATTCTGATGTTCCGCTTTTCCAACTCGATTTTTGAGCGGCTCTGGAACCGCGAGTCCGTGGACCACGTGCAAATCACCGTCAGCGAAAAAATCGGCGTGGGCGACCGCGGCGGTTATTACGAGGAGGCGGGAGCGTTGCGCGACATGGTGCAAAACCACATGCTCCAGGTGCTTTCGCTCGTGACCATGGAGCCGCCCGTGTCGCTGGCCGCTGAATCCGTCCGCGACGAAAAGGTCAAGCTGCTCAAATCCATCCGCGCACTGACACCCGAGGACGTGGCCCGACAGGTCGTGCGCGGACAATACTTTGCCGGCATCGTCAACGGCGAAGCGCGGCCCGGTTACCGGCAGGAACCGAAAGTGAAGCCAAATTCCAACGTCGAAACCTACGTGGCGTTGAAACTTCTCATCGACAACTGGCGCTGGTCCGGCGTGCCGTTTTATTTGCGCACCGGCAAAAACCTGCCCATGAGCGCCAGCGAGGTGCGCATCCAGTTCCGTCCCACGCCGCACGTCTTGTTCGCCGCGCAATGCGGGCAACATCTGGACACCAACGCCATTGCGTTGCGTCTGCAGCCAAATGAAGGCATTTATCTGCGGTTCAACGGCAAGGTGCCCGGCATGAGTCTTGGCGTGCGGCCCGTGCGGATGCATTTCAGCTACGATTCCGAGTTTGGCGCTTACACGCCCGAAGCCTACGAGCGGTTGCTGTTGGAGGCCATTGCCGGCGACGCGACGCTGTTCATCCGCCGCGACGAGGTGGAAACCGCGTGGCAGATCGTAGATTCGATTCGCAAAGGGTGGGACGGCAAACCGTTGACGAACCGGGAATTTTACGCGGCGGGAACCTGGGGCCCGATTGCCGCCGACGATTTGCTGGCCCAAAGCGGCCACGTCTGGCACGAGCCGCAGATGGTAAAATGAGTTTTTGGGAGGGACGGCGTGTCGCCGTCCCCATATTTTCTTTGTCAAATAACCATTCAGGAATTTGGGCCGGCGACACGCCAACCCTCCCAGAGTGGATTTGGGACACCGACACGGCGTCCCTCCCGGAATTTTATGCCGCCAGACTATGCGCCGTTTTCTGAACCCGGACGAAAACATCCGGTCCACGGCGTTTTGATTTCACTTCAGCAACCGACGATTGTTTTTCTGACCGTTTGCACCAAGGCCCGTCAATCGTGGCTGGTGCAACCCAGCGTCCATGATGCGCTATGCAAAATCTGGCGATCAACCGACATCTGGCTCGTTGGCGATTATTTGCTGATGCCGGACCATATCCACCTGTTTTGTGCACCGCGAGACTTGAACGTAACCTTGCAACGATGGGTTTCGTTTTGGAAACGTGAATTGAGCTGTCTTCATTTGCCTGAAACTGGCCAATGGCAGCGGGATTTCTGGGACACGCGTCTACGACGCGGCGAAAATTATGACCAGAAATGGAATTACGTACGTGAAAATCCGGTTCGTGCGGGATTGGCGAAACAACCTGATGACTGGCCATTCCAGGGGCGAATGAATATTTTGCCGTGGTGAATTTTCGGGAGAGATGCCGTGTCAGCGTCCCGCTTTTTAATTTAGGGACGGCGACACGCCGTCCCTCCCAAATAAAATAAAATGGGAAACTTTGAATTGATCCCTTTTACAACAGCCGATGAACTGGCCCGTGCTGCCGCCGGCGCGTGGCTGGACGAAATCGAAACGGCCCGTCGCGTCGGCAGACTCCATGGTGTTGCGTTGTCGGGCGGGCGCATCGCGCAAAAGTTTTTCGCATCGGTTGTTGAACAGGCCAAGGCCCGAAAAATCGGGGACCGCGGCACGCCGTCCCTCCCAACCAACGTCCATTTTTTCTGGGCGGACGAGCGTTGCGTTCCGCCCGGTGATCCGGAAAGCAATTTCAAACTGGCGAAGGAACTTTTGTTCGTGCCGTTGAACATCCCGGCGAACCGGATTCATCGTCTTCGCGGTGAAGCGGCGCCGGCCGTCGCCGTGCAGGAAGCCGAAGCGGAACTCCGTCAGATCGCGTCCGCCAACCCTGCCGGCCAGCCGGTTCTGGATCTGGTCCTGCTTGGCATGGGCGAGGATGGCCATGTGGCGTCTTTGTTTCCCGATGCCCCGGCCGGAATCGTTCAGGGCACCGCCCCCTTTCTGGCGGTGGACCATTCGCCCAAACCGCCGCCCCGGCGCCTTTCGCTGAGTTATGCCGCCCTGGCGGCGGCAAAACAGGTTTGGGTGTTGATTTCGGGCGCGGGCAAGGCAAAGGCGTTGCGGGAATCGCTTGATCCTTCGGGAAAGACGCCTTTGGGCCGGGTCATTCAATTAAGGCAAAAAACGTTGATTTTCAGCCAAATTGGGGCTGACAAAAAAATTTGAATTTTTTTTGAACCATTCTATGTTAGTTGAGTCAATTACTAACGAATGAGGATTTCGCTGTTCGTTTAGGGTTGGCATAGGGGTTTTGCTCGTGGCGCGGCTCGAACAGCGACCCCCAAGTTGGTCGCGTCACCCTTCTGAGCGCCTTGATGAAGGCGTATAAACCTCGTCATCGCGGGGGCCGGACGAAAGTCCGGCCTTTCGCATTTATGGAATTCCCCATTGATTGTCAGGCCCAAAACGGATAAATTCCCCGTCGCATGAAACATCAGCTCGATTTCGAGAAACCGATTATCGAACTGCAGAGCAAGCTCGACGAGCTCCGCGAACACCCGGAAAAACATTCGTTGGGCGTCAGTTTCGAGGAGGAAATCCAGATGATCGAGAAGAAGCTGGAGGAAACCCGGCGGCAGATTTTCTCGAACCTCAACGCGTGGCAGCGCGTGCAATTGGCGCGGCACCCCAAACGGCCGTACACGCTGGATTACCTTGGAAAGACGTTTGCCGATTTTCAGGAACTGCACGGCGACCGCCTGTTTGCCGAGGATCGCGCCATGGTCGGCGGCTTTGCCAGACTTGGAAAACACCGGGTCATGGTTATCGGCACGCAAAAGGGCCGGGACACCAAGGACAATATTCTCCGCAATTTTGGTTGCGCCCATCCCGAAGGCTACCGCAAGGCGCTCCGGTTGATGCGACTGGCGAACAAGTTCGGCCTGCCCATCGTCACGCTCATTGACACGACCGGCGCCTTTCCCGGCATCGGCGCGGAGGAACGCCATATCGCCGAGGCCATTGCGGTCAACCTCCGTGAAATGACCCTGTTTGACGTGCCCATCATCACCGCGGTCATCGGCGAAGGCGGTTCCGGCGGCGCCTTGGGCATCGGGGTGGCTGATCGCGTGTTGATTCTGGAGAACGCCTATTATTCGGTCATCAGTCCGGAAGGTTGCGCGGCAATTCTGTGGAAGGACCGCGCCCATGCCGCCAAAGCCGCCGCCGCCCTCAAAATCACCGCCAAGGATTTGCTCGAACTCAAGCTCGTGGACGAAATCGTGCCCGAACCGGTCGGTGGCGCACACACGGACCCGGATGCAACGGCGTCAAATCTAAAAAAACACCTGCTTCAGCACCTGGAAGAAATTGTGGTGCTGCCGGTTGCCGTGCGCTTGAAAAAGCGATACGAAAAATTCCGCGCCCATGGGCAATTCCACGAAAAAGCCCAGCCCCCGGCCGAGCAAGCCCGGACGGTTCTCAGTCCGGCGGTCAGTGCCCTGTCCCGCGCGGCCGCCACGGCATAATCTCCGTGCTCTATCCGCTCACTTTTCAGCCGATTTTCAAGGAACGCGTCTGGGGCGGGCGCGGAATCGAGCGGCTCTACGACAAAAAACTCCCGCCGGATGTACCCATCGGCGAATCTTGGGAAATCAGCGACCGGCCCGGCGACGCCAGTGTCATCACCAACGGTCCGCTGGCAGGCAGAGATTTGCGCTGGCTCATGGAAAATCACCCGCGCGAACTGCTCGGCGGCGCAAGACCGGCGACCGGGAATCATTTTCCGTTGCTGTGCAAAATTCTCGACGCGCGGGAAAAACTTTCGCTTCAGGTTCATCCACCGGCGGGCAAGGCTGCCGGACTGGGCGGCGAGCCGAAAACCGAGATGTGGTACATTGCCGGCGCCGCACCCGGCGCGGAATTGTACGCGGGCCTCAAACGCGGGGTCACCCGCGCGGAATTTGAGGGGAAAATCCGTGACGGCAGTGTGGCCGAATGTATTCACCGCCTGCCGGTGAAACCGGGCGATGCCATGTTCCTGCCGAGCGGTCGCGTCCATGCCATCGGCGCGGGCCTGGTCATTTTTGAAATCCAGCAGAATTCGGACACCACCTACCGCGTGTTTGACTGGAACCGCGTGGGGTTGGACGGCACGCCGCGCGCACTCCACGTCGCGGAATCGCTGGCGAGCATTGACTTCGGGGATATCGAACCGAACCTGGTTCAAAGCCGATTTGCCGGCGGTGATGTCAAATCGCGTCCGCTCGTCACCGATCCCGTTTTCAATGTCGAAGCGGTGGAGATGAAAACCGGCGCGAGTCTGAATTTGAAACCGCACAAACTTCAAATCCTTGCCGTGGTTTGCGGTCGCCTTGAACTCAGGGACGGTCCGATCTCTGTCCCTCTGGCCGCCGGCGAATTTTGCCTGGTGCCCGCATCCCGGGAGCAGGCGGAAATTTTAGTGAAGTCCGGGGCGGCGTTGCTGCGCGTCGAGGCGAATTGAGGGCAAGGCCGGCGTGGTGTTGCTACCACAGGGTACCCGGTGAGGGCTCGTGTCCCTTTTTCCTGCGGCGCAAAAATGCCTGCCGCATTTGGAATTGGATTTGCAGCTTCTTGAGCGGCGCCGCCGCCGCGAGCCGGTCGGCATATTCCGCTTCAATGGATTGCCACAGCAAGGATTCTTTGCCGCGGCGAAATCGGAATGGACCATCTTCCACGAAACCCGTTTTCATATCCGTTTCAATTCAGTGATAAATCCTCCGGCGTCTGGGAGAGGAGTTTGTTTTTCCATCCCCCCTTGCTTTTCAGGATTTTTTGCCAGAGTTGATCGGGAGGTGTTTCAAAGACCAGTTCCAGCGAAGCGGGAAAGGTGAGCCATGACTTGCGTTTCATCTCGGTTTCCAATTGGCCGGGCGACCAGCCGGCGTAACCCGCAAACATTTTGACCTTCTTGCCCGTTGAGAATGACTCGCCGATGTCCACCAGTTCATCGATCGAATGTCCAAGTGCCAGGTTGGGCAGCACGTCGGCGTTGGGGATGAAATCATCTGTGTGTAAAAAGCTCAAGGCCGCGGGTTGCACCGGTCCGCCCAGATACAAGGGCGCTTCCTTGAGCCGATCGGGCAGGTCGGCCACCACCATTTCCCCCACGGTTTTGCCCAAGGAATGATTGAGCACGAGGCCGAACGCGCCGTCGGCGTCGTGCTGGCAGATCAACACCACCGACTGGTGGAAAAATGAACCGCTCAAATTACCACCGTCCAGCAGCAACTGACCTTTGAGGAACTTCCCGTTCGCGCTCATGTCCCAGGCCAATCTGCCTCACCCCCGCCGGATTGGCAAAAAGAAAACCGCCGGAACACGGAAAGCCCAATGAAAAACGCGGAGAAATTTCTCCGCGTTTTCGGGGTGGTTTGAAAACTTTCCGGCGGTTACAGCGCCTTGGCCTTTTTCACGATGGCGGCGGCGTCGATGCCGAAATGCGCCAGCAATTCCTCCGGCTTGCCCGAGCGCGGCAGCGCGGTCACGGCCAGTTTGTGGACTTTGATGCCGTCCGGGCTGAGTTCGCCGGCGACCGCGTCACCCAGACCGCCTTCGAGGTAATGGTCTTCAACGGTGATCACGGTGTGGTTCGTTTTTTTCGCGGCGGCCAGAATTACATCCTTGGCCAGCGGCTTGATGCTGTAAGCGTCAATGACGGTGATGCCAATGCCTTCATTTTTGAGCGTGTCGGCGGCCTTGAGCGCTTCAAACAAAGTGACGCCACCGGCGATGACGGTCACCTTGTCGCCGGCACTCTGGCGCAACACCTTCGCGCCGCCAATGGGAAAGGCTTCGTCATTGTTGTAAATCACCGGCGTTTTGGGGCGCGACGTGCGCAGATAACAAACGCCTTTGGCCAGGGCCATCTGCTCGACAAGTTTTTCGGTGCTCACCGCGTCGCTGGGATACAGCACCGTGCTGCCGACAATGGCACGCATCATGGCCAGATCTTCCAAGCCCATTTGTGACGGGCCGTCCTCGCCGATGCTGATGCCGACATGCGAGCCGGCGAGTTTCAGGTTGGCCTGTGAAATGCCCGCGACCCGGATTTGATCGAATGCCCGCGTGAAGAAGCACGCGAACGTGGAGGCGAACGGTACCTTGCCGCGCGCGCCGAAGCCCATGGCAACGCCCACCAGGTTTTGTTCGGCAATGTAACATTCGGTGGAACGGTCCGGAAATTTTTTGAAGAATTTGTCCGCGTAGGTGGAATTTTTCGTGTCGCCGTCCACCGCCACAATGCGTTGATCCGCCTCGCCCATGCGCGCGAGGGCGCTGCCGTAGGCTTCGCGCGTGGCGACCGAATCGCCGATCTTATAACTGAGCGGGGGATAACCCGCGGGGGCGGCTTGGTTCGGCGCCGGCAGCTGGTTCGGGGCGGTAATCGGCACGCCGATGCCGGACTTTGAACTCGGCTGAAGTTCGGCGATGGCTTTGGCGGCTTCTTCCTTGTTCAACGGTTTGCCGTGCCACCCCTCCTTATCCTGCAAAAAGGAAACACCCGCCCCCTTGTAAGTCTTGGCGATGATGGCCAACGGCTGATCGTTCAGTCCGACGCCGCCCAGGACCTCCGAAATTTCCTCAAGGTCATGGCCATCAATGTCTTCCACCCGCCAGCCAAAGGCTTCAAATCGTTTGCGATAGACGCCAATATCGTGGCCGAAGGCCGTCGCCTGGCTTTGACCGAGGCGATTCGCGTCCACAATCGCAATGAGATTGTGGAGTTTGTAAATGCCGGCCAGCGACGCGGCCTCCCACACGGAGCCCTCGGCGATTTCACCGTCACCGAGCAGAACGTAGGTGTTGTAATCGAGCTTGTCGAACCGCGCGGCCAGCGCCATGCCGACCCCGACGCCCAAACCCTGGCCGAGCGAACCGGTCGCCACGTCCACAAACGGCAGCCGCGGCGTCGGATGGCCTTCGAGGTCGCTGCCGAACGTGCGCAGTTTCAACAGATCGCCGGTCGGGAACAAACCCGTCTCCGCCCACGCGGCGTAGAGGAGCGGCGCGGCGTGGCCCTTGGAAAGAATGAAACGATCATTGTTATGGTAGTGGGGGTTCTTCGCGTCGTAACGCATGTGGCCGAAAAACAAAGCCGCCACCACATCCGCCGCCGAGCAGCACGAAGTCGGGTGGCCGCTGCCGGCCGCAGTCGTTGCGGTGATCGAGTGAATCCGCAACTGATTGGCGATGCCCTTCAATAATTCAATGTCAGTATCAATCATGGAACCTTTAGTTTACCCGAGAAGCGGCGAAAGCCAAGAGTGAAAATCACTCAATGAGCGTTGAGGCAGGATTTCGAAAATGTAACCCTTTGCGCATGTGCATCAAACCGTTTGCCACCCCGGCCGCTTTTCCCCGCCGCCGCCACGGTCTTTGGCTGCTTCCGGCAATCTTTTCCACCCTGGCCAACGCGGGGCGCGCCATGGATTTTCCCCCGCCGGCGTGCGATGATGAAATTCGTTGACGCCTTTGCCGGGAACTGAATCAATTCCCCCATAACCGAAGGGACAAAAACACATGAGCTTTTCCAGGTTGGCAGTGCGATTTTTTTTGACGGCGGCCGTGGGTCTGCAGGTGGCCTGGCCGGGTCGGGCGGCTCCGCCGGGCCCGCCGGTAGCCCCGGTCGAAGCCGTGACCAACACCTATTTCGGGACGGCAATCGTTGACCCCTACCGTTACCTGGAGAACCTGTCGAACCCCAGCGTGACCGCGTGGCTGAAAACCCAGAATGATTACACGCGTTCGATGCTGGATCGTATTCCCGGACGCGAGGCGTTGCTCGCGCGGATTCAAGAACTGGACAACGCGGTGGCCGCGCGCGTGGCGGATGTCCGCCGGCTGCCGGCCGGCCGGTTTTTCTATCTGAAGCGGTTGCCCCAGGACAACATGTTCAAGCTTTATGTGCGCGAAGGATTGGCCGGGAAGGAAACGTTGTTGTTCGATCCGGAAAAGTTCGCCAAGGCGGCCGGCAAGCCGTTCGCCATCAATTACTACGAGCCTTCGTGGAATGGGGACTATGTTGCCTGCGGGCTTTCCGCCGGCGGCTCGGAAGACGCGGTGATTCACGTGGTGGAAACCGCCACCGGAAAGGAAGTGGACCAACCAATCGACCGCGCCCAGTTCGGGGGCGTCAGTTGGCGTCCGGATGGAAAATCATTTTTCTACAACCGCCTGCGAAAGATGGAATCCGGAACGCCCGAAACCGAACGTTACCAGAAGAGCCGCGTGTATCTGCACGTCATCGGCGCGGATGCCGACCAGGAGCCGCCGGTCTTTGGCTGCGACGTTTCGCCCCGGGTGCGGATGGATCCGGCGGACGACCCGTTTGTAGGCACGGCACCGGGTTGTCCATACGCCCTGGGTTCGATTGAACACGGTACGCGGCAGGAATTGACCGTGTACGTGGCGCCGCTGACGGCGGTGGGCAAGCCCAACCCACCCTGGAAAAAAATTTGTGATGTCGGGGACGACGTCACGGATTTCGCCGTGAAAGGGAAGGAAATATTTCTGTTGACGCACAAGGACGCGTCGCGGTTCAAGATCATCGCCACGTCCCTGGCCAAACCCGATCTGGCGGCGGCCCGAACGGTGGTGCCGGCCGGCGAGGCCGTGATCACCGGATTGGCGGTGGCCAAAGATGCGCTCTACGTGCAGTTGCGCGACGGGGGTATTGGACGTCTCCTGCGGGTGACGGCTCAGGGAAAAATCGATCCCGTCAGGTTGCCGTTCGATGGTTCGGTGGGCTTGATGGCCATGGATTCACGGCTCGCCGGCGCCTGGCTCGACCTGGGCACGTGGATCCGGGCCGGCCAGATTTACGAGTATGATCCGCGAACGGAAAGGATCACGAACACCGGTTTGCAACCCCTGGGAAAATTTGATGCGCCGGAGGATCTGGAATCGGTCGAGGTCAAGGCCAGAAGCGAAGACGGGGCGATGATTCCGCTGTCCATCGTTTACAAACGCGGCATCACGTTGGATGGTTCGAATCCCACACTGCTTTGGGGTTATGGAGCCTACGGCATTTCGGAGGACCCGGCGTACGGGCCCGTGATGCTGGCGTGGTATGAAAAAGGCGGCGTGTTTGCCTTGGCTCATGTCCGGGGCGGCGGCGAGTATGGTGAGGATTGGTACAAAGGCGGTTACCAGCAGACCAAGCCGAATACATGGAAGGATTTTATCGCCTGCGCCGAACATCTGATTGAGCACAAATACACATCGCCGGCGAGGCTGGCTGGCGAAGGCGGCAGTGCCGGCGGCATCCTGATTGGCCGGGCCATCACCGAACGTCCGGATCTTTTCGGGGCGGCCATCATCCAGGTCGGTTGCCTGGACATGTTGCGAATCGAAACGACCCCCAACGGCGTGCCGAACATTCCCGAATTTGGGAGCGTCAAGACGGAAGACGGATTCAAGGAATTGCATGAAATGAGTTCGTACGCACACGTTCGGGACGGAACGAAATATCCCGCGGTGATGCTGGAGACCGGCATCAACGACCCGCGGGTGGAACCCTGGCAATCGGCGAAAATGGCGGCGCGATTGCAGGCAGCCAGCACCAGCGGCAAACCCGTTCTTTTGCGCGTGGACTACGAGGCGGGACATGGCATTGGCTCGACGAAAAAGCAAAGGGAGGAACAGACGGCTGACAGTTGGGCATTTCTGCTGTGGCAGTTCGGGCTTCCGGGGTTTCAGCCAAATCCTTGAGGTTTGACCGGCGGGGAGCCCTGGGAAAGCACGCGCTGGCCCTTCCGGCCTGTTTTTTCCAAGGAGGAAGGGCGCTGGCGGCTGCTGAGCACCAGCAGCCCGGGGTTGTGATGAAGGACTTTTTGTCTGGCTTGATCGAACGCCGGCGGCAAACCCCATTTTCAAAATTCGGTCAAAGGAGCTTTGGAAACCGGACGGTGACAGATGGGAAAACGCGGGCGCTCAATCCGATGTGGGATTACCGCTTCACCCACAACAAAATCACCAAATCCAAGGCAAAGAAAATCACGATGATGATTTCCAGCCATAACATGCGTTGTTCATTCATTTCCGCGTGGACGACGCTGTAAAGCTTGTCGAGTTGGGCGAGCCGCTGCTCCACGCTCGTGCGCCATTGATCCAGGTAAAACCGGTCGCGGGCCCCAAGATAAACACGGGCCAGATGCCAGTCGCCAAAAAATTTTGTAATATGCGTGGTCTCGTCGGCCAGCTTCGCCACATCCACCCGAAAACGGCGCAAGTGGCGCAGCGTTTTGTTGGCCGCGCCAAACAAGGCCGGCGGCCGGTTTTCCAAATCCTCGTAAGCCCGGTCGAGATATTTGTCCAGACGCTGATCCATGATGCGGAATTCCTCCAGTTGCAGGTTCGCCAGTTCCAACGCATACAACACGTCGTCCACATAACCCGTCAAATCCACCACCAGCGCCGCATCCCAATCAATCACCACCAGATCGGTGATTTCAAATGAACGTTGGATGCGCAGCACCTCGTTCACCTGCGTCTCGCTCAATTTTTCCGCTGCCGTTTCGGTGAGCAACCCCGCCACGGCGCGCCGCTGTTCGCCAAGCCAGCCATTCACGTCCCTGGCGCCGGCGAGGTCGGTGAAACAAAACACGGTGTAGGCTTCCGGGGGTGATGGAAATTCTGTCCGCCCCACAATCGAATCTTTCAAACTGTCGCACACCTTCGCGCAAAAATTCAAGGCCACCGTGTCCAATGTCAGTCCGTTCTCCAGTTTGGGATTGTGAAATCGCATCAGCCCGCCCAACGCACCCGCTTCAAAGGCCACCCGCATCATGACCGTGACGACCCCCACGTCATAGATGCGAATGAGCAGGCGCACGGGCGCGCCGTGCAGTGGCGTCGCCAGCGGATGCGGCTCGATCGCCAGCGGTTTGTAGAGCGGCATATCCTTCGGCAATGTCCGATCCATGCGGATTTCAAACGGAAACGGTTTTTCCGACAGAATTTCCCGCACGCGCGGCGTGATGATTTCATTCGCCACGTCAAACGCATAAAGATAAACCGCTTCGCCTTTCATGGTTGTTCAAGCCTAATCCACGGATGCGGTTTGTCGAGGTACCTTGTGCTGATACTTTGTGAAGATTACACTATCATTGCGCTTGTCCCGTGCTATGCGGCGGGATTCCTGCTTGGTAGGATTTTATTTGTGATTGAAGTAATTCAATCAGCGCGGTATTGGATTGGGTCGTCGCAAGTTGCAAAGCGTGTTGCGACGTTTCAATAGCTTCTGCGTATCTGCCCGCCTCCGCATACGCCGCCGCCAGCGTGCAGAGAACGACCGGATTTTGTCCGCCGGTAAGCTGATTCGCCCGTTCGGCCAACTTCACCGCCTCAATTCCGTTTCGCAACGAAGCCTTCGGGCAGGTGGCTAGCTCCCAAGCCATGTTATTCTGGACTGCCACATAGTCGGGTTTGATTTCCAGTGCCTTTTGGAATTGTGCGATGGCTTCATCCACATTTCCTTGTTGGACAAGGGCGTTGCCTAAATTGTAGTGGGCTTCGGCATAGTCTGGTTCGATTGTCAGAGCCTTTTTAAAGTGCGAGATCGCCTCTTCCCTCCGCCCCTGTTGGGCAAAGACGGCGCCCAGGTTGTTGTGGACTTCGGCATAGTTGGGGTTAATTTCCAGCGCCTTTTGGAATTGTGCAATAGCTTCTTTCAACCGTCCCTGCTGGCGAAAAGCACTTGCAAGATTGCTGTAGATCTTGGCATCGTTGGAATTGCTTTTCAGTGCCATTTGGTAACAAGCGATGGCTTCATCCAATCGTCCCTGTTGAAGAAAGGCATTGCCAAGGTTGAAGTTGGCTTCAGGGTAGTCGGGTTTAATTTCCAGTGCTTTTTGAAATTGTGCGATGGCTTCATCCAATCGTCCCTGTTGAAGAAAGATAAAGCCTAGATTGCCATGTGCTTCGTCGTCGTCAGAACTGATCGCCAGTGACTCTTGGAGTTGGGTGATAACTTCGTTCATCCGTCCCTGATCGCAAAAGACGCTGGCAAGATTGTCATGGGCAACGTTATTATCCGAGGTGCAGGCAAGTGTGTGAGTCCACAGCGATTCACTGTCGCGCCAGTATGCAGTTTGAGCACGGGCACATGTGGTCAAGACGGCAAGAACAGCCATCGCGCCACCTCCAAGTACCCAACGGCGGCTTCGCCAGAAGGCCGTCAACTCAATTGCCGTCCAAGTCAGAAGAATATATAGGCCGATTTGCGGCAGGTAGGTGTAGCGATCCGCCCGCGCCTGACTTCCTACTTGAACCAGCCCGATCACTGGCACCAACATTCCCAAATACCATAACCATCCCATCAAAAAATATGGACGCTTTTGCCTCCAATGAAATGCCACCACTGTGACGGCAACCAACAATAGCAGGGCCAGGATGACTTCTCCAGTTGGCACGCCATTGATAGGAAATGGATACAATAGAGCCAATCCCACAGGGTAAAACATCTGTCCACAATAAGCGACGTAGGATACGAGTGCATTGCTGGTTCGCAGGAACAAGGAAATCTCTTTGTCCGGCTGCTGAACCAGAACTGTCACCATGCAGATTGTGATTGAAAATACAATGAATGGAATCTTCTCGATGATCAGTTTCCGCGAAATCGCAAAGCAGCTTCCCGACACCCCGAACCGGTTCAGCGGCCAGTAGTCCAGCAGTAACAGGACGAACGGCAGGGTCACCAGCATCGGTTTGCACATTAACCCAAGGGCAAACAGAACCAGTACCGTCAGATAACGGCCCCATGAAGGCGGCTTGCGGACATAGCGGACATAAGCCCCTAGCGTCAGCATGAAGAACAGCCCACTTAACACATCCTTGCGCTCCGATACCCACGCCACCGATTCCACCCGCAACGGATGGATGGCAAACACTGCTGCCACAAACGCGCTTTGCCACAAGGTTCCTGTCATTTCCCTTAACACCAGAAACAGGAGAATTGCCGTTGCCGCATGGACTAGGAGACTGGTTAAATGATGGCCCCCGGCATATAATCCGTAAAACTGGCAATCCAGCATGTGCGACATCACTGTCAGTGGATGCCAGTTCGCCATCACGCTGTGTGTGAATGCCCACTCAATTCCTTTCAGATTAAGTCCGTGGATGACGTGAGGGTTTTCATAAACGTAGTTGGCATCATCATAATTGACGAACTCATGCCCGAGCGTCTGGCCAAACACCAGCCAGACAGCGCCGACGAGAAATGCGCAAACACACAAAACCGCCGGCCAATTGCCAGCCCTGACTGGAAGGTTTGGTTGAATTGCGCGATCGGACGGGGCCGTCTGAAGAGTTTTTCGTTTTAGACTCATGGGCGTTTGACCTAACAAAAAACAATAATCTCCAAATTATTTTGCGGGCGTGCACAGGTGATTTCCCCAGTGCGCTGTTCGCACGGACTTATCAAACCAGATTTGCAAATTTCCGTCAACGTCATCGCCGCAGTTTGAATCCGTCCATCTTGACGCCGCCGACAACGCGGGTCGCTGATTGGCATAATTCTCTGACAGCACAACGCGCGGCTTGGGGCGAGATAATCCTTGCGGACGGCCCATTGCAGGAATTGTTGGACGGCGGCGCGATAATGATTCCTGGATTTCGCAGAACCGATGGCGCGGCCTTTGCCGGACTTGGTTTTTAGCTTGTCGAGAAAGCCGATGAAGGCGTCGGGATGTTCCTTGGTTAAATCACAGACGGAGGCGCCGGGGAATGTGTCGGCGAATTTGCGTAGTCGGATTGAGCGGGTGTAAGCGTATTTCACGGAGAGTTGCGCCCGCTGGCCATCTCTGGCCTTCGTGCGCGGCTCCTCGGATTGAATAAATTCCTCGACGGCCTGCTTGATGTCTTTGCGCTTCACATTGGCGACGGTGCGCAAATAGCCCTCGACCGCTTCACCCAAGGTGCGCCCGTTCAACTTGGCAGACGCCTCGACAAACTCTGAAGCGGTGGCCAGCAGCGACACGCGCCGGCCTGTGGTGCGCGCGGCGGGGGTCGAACCCACAACCTTCGGCTCCGGAGGCCGACGCTCTATCCAATTGAGCTACGCGCGCGAGGCAACGCCCAAAATACCGGCGCGGACGGCATTGCTCAAATGGAATCTGCGGGGATTTCCGGCGCGACCAGTCCGGATGCTTGACGGTTTACCGGTCAGGTGGCGCCGGCTGAAGGAAGTGCTGATTCTGTTGCTGCATCTGTTCGAAGCGCGCCTGTTGTTCCGGCGTCAGGATCGCGGAAATTTGCGTCTCGGTATTGGTAAGCACGGCAACCACCTGCGGGCGGTATTCCTGCCGCAAATCCCGCAACCGGACGCGCGCGCCGGTCAGAATCCGATGCACCTCCACCCGCTGGCGCGCGTCGAGCCGGAGCTGCCAGCGCAGGTTGCGCTCCAGAAGCAACTGAAAGTTTTCCGGGCGTTGAATGGCCGTATTCACCCAGTGACGGATCACCAGGCGCGTGCCGACCACCCCGGCCGCCACGCCGGCCATAAAGACCAGTGTGATCAGTGCCAATAATTTGAAGGTCTTCATAATCAAAGTCCCGTCGGTGTCAAAAGCCACTGTGCGGAAAGCTGCGACACGCCGTCGCTCAAACTCGGAACGCCCGCCGCCGTCAGCCCGTAATCCAGAGCAAAGCACAATACAATGACTGCCGACGCCGCCAGTGCCAGGCGTGGAAACCACAGGTTCAACTGGTCGAAAATCGATATAACCTCCGGCGCGGCGGTCGGCGGCTCGCGGCGAATCGCGCGCAATACGTCCATGGCAAAATCCGCCGGCGGCGCGGGCGCGGTTTCCTTTCGCGCCAACGCAAACAGTTGTTTCAATTTCCGGTCATTCATAACTTTTCTTTCGCAATCTTTTCCAAAGCCTGCCTTAGTTTCGAGCGGGCCCGCATGGCCCGCACGCGCACGGCCACGCCGGAAGCCCCCATCGCCACGGCGATTTCCTTCACGCTCCGGCCTTCCAGTTCCTGCATCGTGATGACCAGGCGGTCGGCGGGCGACAGCTCGCGCATCGCCAGCTTGAGCAGTTCCGCCGCGTTGCGCGCGTCCAGTTCGCTCTTTTCATCGTCGCTGCGCAGCCAGTCCAGCGCGTCGTCACCGAGTTCGGGCAGGCCGATTTCGTTCTGCCGGCGTTTCTCTTTTCTCAAGTGGTCCAGCGCCACCCGCGCGGCGATGCGGGAAAGCCAGTGTTCAAAGGGCGCGCGGCCGTCAAATTGGCCCAGCGCGCGCCAGGCCTTGAGAAAGGTTTCCTGCGCCAGATCTTCGACCTTGTGGGCGTCGCGTTCATATCGGTGCAAAATGGCAAACACGCGCGACTGATGCCGCCGGACGAGTTCGGCAAAATCGTCGGTGGCGCCGCCACGGATGCGCTCCAGCAGTTCGGCATCGTTACTCGCGGTTTCGGTGGAGTTCAAGTTTTGGCCTGCCGGTTGTGTGAATCTACGGTCGCGGTTCTCCGCCACTCCCGACAGGCTGGAACTTGAACTCCAGCCGTAAAATCATTTGGCCAGCCCGTCACCGGTGTGGGCGTTGGCCTGGTCCGTAAAATCGTCCGTGCGCTGCCTGAAATCACTGATTTGCTGACGTTGTTCATTAGTCAGGACGGGCGCGATTTTGCCGTAAATTTTCATCCGTTCAACCGCCAAATCGGCCTCGACGGCGGCCACCTTGGCTGACGCGGCGCGCACGGTGGTCTCGTTGGCGTCGCCGGCCTGGATGGCCGCGCGCAGATTGGCCCGCGCGGCGTGCAGTTGGCCGAGCAATGGCTTCAGCGTGTCCTTCTCGGTGCGCAAGATGGTTTTGATCTGCGCCTTTTGCTCGTCGGTCAGATTCAGTCTTTGGGCGAGTTGTTGCAGAAATCTACCGTGCACGGACGCAGGGGTGTCGGCCGCCAGCGCAGGGGTTGTCAGCCACCCGCCGAGGTTCAACGCGGCAGCCAGGGCAAGGGAGAGCCATTTATTCGTTTTCATACTGATTTTAATACGGAAACGGCCCTGTAAATGTTACAGCCAAAACGAAACCAGACGGCTCCAAAGACCGGTTACCACCCGCGCATCACGGCCGCCGCCGCCTTCACCGTCTGGTCAACGTCCGCTGCCGTGTGGGCGCTGGAGACAAAACCCGCTTCGAATTGCGATGGCGCGAGGTAAACGCCCGCGTCGAGCATCCCGTGAAAATATCTGGTGAACCGCGCGCGGTCGCTTTTCATCGCGTCGGCCAGATGATGAACCGGCCCGCTCGTGAAGTAGGCGCAAAACATCGATCCGCACCGGTTGAAGGTGACGGGAACGCCGGCTGATTTCGCGGCATCCTTCATGCCCGCCTCCAGTTGTGCGCCGAGTTGTTCGAGACGGGTATAGGCATTCGCCTCGGAGGGACGAGTTACACGAGTCCCCGATTTCGTTTCGGTTTTTGAGTTGGGGACTCGTGTAACTCGTCCCTCCGATAGTTCTTCCAGCGCCGCGATGCCCGCCGCCATCGCCAGCGGATTGCCGCTCAACGTGCCGGCCTGATAAACCGGTCCCAGCGGCGCCAGCAAATCCATGATGTCCGCCCGCCCGCCGAAGGCGCCCACCGGCAGGCCGCCGCCGATGATTTTGCCGAAGCATGTCAAATCCGGTGTGATGCCAAATCGTTCCTGCGCGCCGCCGGGGGCCAGACGGAATCCGGTCATCACTTCATCAAAAATCAACAACGCACCGTTGGCCTGCGTGATTTCGCGGAGGAATTCCAGAAAACCCGGTTTCGGCAGATATAGCCCGGCATTGCCCGGCACCGGCTCGACGATGATGCCGGCGATTTGATTTTTATTCGCGTCGAACGCGGCCTTCACGGCATCAAGTTCATTGAACGGCAGTACGATGGTATGTTGCGTGAATGCCGCCGGCACGCCCGCGCTGTCCGGATTCCCGAACGTGAGCGCGCCGCTGCCAGCTTTGACGAGCAGTGAATCCGCGTGGCCGTGATAGCAGCCGTCGAACTTGATGATTTTATCACGTCCGGTGAATCCGCGCGCCAGCCGGATGGCGCTCATGCACGCCTCCGTGCCGGAATTCGTCATGCGGACCTTTTGAACGCTCGGGACCAATGAACAAATCAGCTTCGCCATCGTCACTTCGTGCGGATTCGGAATGCCGAAGCTGGTGCCGTGGTCGGCCGCGGCCTTGACGGCGGCGATGATCTTCGGATGCGCATGGCCGAGAATCGCCGGCCCCCAGGTGCACACGTAATCAATATAGCCGTTGCCGTCCACGTCCCACAGGCGCGCGCCTTGGGCCCGGTTGACGAAGAACGGCTGGCCGCCGACGGCGCGGAACGCGCGCACCGGCGAGTTCACGCCGCCGGGGATGTATTTCAACGCCTCGGCAAACAATTTCCCCGATTCAATGCGAACCATGCCGAAAAAATTAACAATGAAAGCGTGCAGACACAAAGCCTAATAAAACCAACGTTCCCTGCTTCACGAATCAAGTGAATAATTTAACATAAATTTTGCTTGTCCAGTCCAAGGAGAGCCGTAAAGTCGAATCGTGAGCCGCAGCAGTCAATTGGAAAGACGCGCGAACAAAACTAGCAACGTTAAACGGGAAGTTTTAGCCAAACGCAGGCTTGCAGTCTTTGTCTGTTCTGCATTCTTAATTTTCATTCCTCCAAATTTGTTTGCGGCTGACCAGTTCAAGCAGCCGGCAACACTAAAAGAGTTACTCGCCTTATCGCCAGCCAATTTGGAGATTTGACCAGTAAACTCATTGCCGGTTGCGGAAAAACGTCTGCTGCAGGGAACCGATTTCCGTGCGAATCAGCATGCCGGTGCTGACGTTGTGCCGCTGGAACCAGCCGTCGTTGACTTCCAGGACATAGCCAATGTTGGCGGTGGCGGAGGAGACGGTGTTGCTGTCATTTTTTTCCAGATGATGAATTTCCTGGATCACGCCGTCGGGACTGATGTAGGCGGCGGACAGCGAGTCCGGACAGTTTTTCATCCAGAAATTCGCCGGTTGCGGGTACGGAAAAACAAACAACATGGCGCTGTCGTCGGTGACGTTGGTGCGGAACATCATGCCCGTCTGTTCCTCCCGCGCGGTGGTGGCCAGCTCGGCATTCAGGGTTTCCGCGCCGAGATAAATCTTCAGCGTGGGCAACGTGGGCTGGGCTTGGGTCGGCTCCTGCCTGTTTGCAGCGGGCTGCGCCGGCGTGGTTTCGGCCTTTTTGCAACCGGCCAGCAACGCGGCGGTCAGGACGAGGGGAAGCCATTTCATCGCTTTCATGCCAACAAGTTGCCGGAGATCGCGGTGGTTTTCAACCAATCTGCGTGGTTGGCGCACCCCGCCTCCTTTGCTTTTTGCAGCTTTCGGTGGGGCGGGCAGCCTGTCCCGCTCTGCGGTGATCCTCGCGAGCCGTCGGCGCTAAGCTCTGACGCGCCAGGGCCGGCTCGTCAGTAGCCTCGCCCCACCTAATTGTACCACTGCCTCCTTTATCCCGGGTTTGACTATTCCAGGTCGTTCCGCTAACATTCCAACTCGGACGACCAACAACGAAATCACCCCGAAATTTATGCCGCCGAAAGTTGCCGACAAATCCGCCGTCGAGACGAAAACCGCCGCGTCACGCACGCGCGAACTGGACGCCGCCATTGCCACCATCACCAAAAGTTACGGCGAAGGCAGCATCATGCGCCTCGGGGACGCCCGGGCGCAGGTGAAAATTGAGGTCATCCCCACCGGCGCGCTGGCGCTGGATCTCGCCCTGGGCGTCGGTGGCATCCCGCGCGGACGGGTTGTGGAAATTTTCGGGCCGGAATCGTCCGGCAAAACCACGCTCATGCTGCACGTCATCGCCTATGCGCAAAAGGCCGGCGGACTCGCGGCGTTCATTGACGCCGAACACGCGCTGGACCCGGGTTACGCGAAAAAACTCGGCGTGAACCTCGACGACCTGCTCGTATCGCAGCCGGATTCCGGCGAGGAGGCGCTGACGATTTGCGAAACCCTGGCGCGCTCCAACGCGCTGGACGTCATCGTCATTGATTCCGTGGCCGCGCTGGTGCCCAAGGCGGAACTCGAAGGCGAGATGGGCATGGCGACCATGGGCATGCAGGCACGGCTCATGAGCCAGGCGCTCCGCAAGCTCACCGCGATTCTGGCCAAGTCCAAGACGACGTGTATTTTCACCAATCAGCTCCGCGAAAAGGTCGGCGTCATGTTCGGCAATCCCGAAACGACGCCCGGTGGCAAGGCGCTGAAATTTTACGCGAGCGTCCGCCTCGACATCCGGCGCAAGGACACGCTCAAGGACGCCGCCGGCAACGCCGTCGGCAATCATGTCCGCGTCAAGGTCGTCAAAAACAAGGTCGCGCCGCCGTTTGCCGAGGCCGAGTTTGACATCATTTACAATCATGGCATCAACAAGGAAGGCAGCATCCTCGAGGTCGGCATTGAAAACAGCGTCGTGGATAAAAAAGGCGCGTGGCTGCAATTTGAAGGCGAATTGATTGGCCAGGGCAAGGAGGCTGCGCAAAAGGCGCTCATGGAAAACCCCGCGCTCGCCCAAAAGATCGTGAACGCCATCCTCACCCAGCGCGCGTCGGCCTGATGCGCGGCCATCCCGTTTTCCCATGAGCAGCACTCCCGACATGGATTTGGATCTGGAAAATTTGTTCCAGCCCGCGTGGGCCCAGGAAAAACCGGAAACCAACCGCTACGAAAAATTCGCCGGCGAACCCGCTGAACGCGGTGACCGCCGGCGGGAAGGCCGTCGCGGCGGGCCGCGCCCTGAATCGTTCGGCGAACGGCGCGGTCCCCGTCCGCCGCGTTCCGGTCCCAGGTTCGGTGACCGCAAAAAGGGTTTTGACCGGCGCGATGACCGGCGTTCCGGTTTGCGGGACGAACAACGCGAACCGTCCGCGCCACCGCCGGAAATCACCGTGGTCTTTCTGCCGGACGAAAAGGGCGTCGAATCGCTCGCGCGCCAGATCAAGATGACCGGGCGGGCGTATCCGCTGTTCCAGATTGCGCAGCTCGTTTTGCAAAAGGCGGAACGTTATACGGTTCGCCTGACAGTGAAGAAGAAGCCCGACGGTGCCGTGGCACAGCCGCTGTTTGTGTGCGCGCTCGATGACACGCCGTGGTTGGGCGAGGACGAGGCGGTGGCGCACGTGCTGAAGGATCATTTTACCACGTTTTACCAGGCCGAGCGCACCGCCACCGAGCCGCCCAAGGGCACCTATACGTTTGTCGCACAGTGCGGCATGAGCGGCATGATTCTCGGTCCGCCGAACCATCACGATTACCAGAACCGGCTGCGCAAATTGCACGCCGAGCGGTTTGCCCGGATGCCGTTCGATGTTTTCAAGGCGCGCGTAAAGATCGTGAAGGACGAGGAAGTGGTTAAAAAGTGGGTGGAGGAACAAAGCTTCAAGACCGAATACGTCGTTCTGAACGTCCCGGAACCGCTCAAACTGCCGGACCTTGACGAGGTGGAAAAACATTTCCGCGCGACGCACAAGGAGACCATCATCAAACCGGTGGAGACGCAACTGATTGCCGGCGCGCCCAGCCGGAATTTGCGCAACCGCGAATTGCAGCGGCTCGTGCGCGCGGAATGGGAACAGCAGCGGCATTTTCCGTTGCAACTGGCCACCGAACTCAGCCGGCAATTTGCCACGCACGGCCTGCAGTTTTTCAAGGTCAACAAGACCGTCACGCACGTTTCCGTGGCGCGCCCGCAGTTCCTCGATCTGGAAACCACGCCGGTGTCGGAAAGCATCAGGCGCATCATCGCTCACATTAATGCGCATTCCAAATGCACCCGACGGCAGTTGGTCGAGACGCTTGCACCCTCGCCGCCGCCGGCAGCAGTAATTGAAGTGAAACCGGAAGGGCCAGCCGCCACGGCCGCCGAACCGACTCCGGAACAAAACGCCATCATCGCCGATTTGCACTGGCTCGTGCATCAGGGCCACGTCATTGAGTTCGCTGATGGACGGCTGGAAACCGCCAAGAAACCTGCGCCCCGCCCGCCCAAACCGGAGAAAAAGCCGGCTCAAGAAAAACCGATGGCGGAAGGCGAGGTTATTTCGGCGACAGAACCCGTATCACCGGCGGAGGCTGTCACGGCACCGGTGGTGGACATTCAAGTGCCGGCCGAGGTTTCGCCCCCGACCGTGGAACCCGGAGCTGTGGCTGAATCCGTTGTTCCCCCGCCTGATGAAACGACCGAGGAAGCGGTTGAATCGCCGTCGTGATGATTTTACCGGACGGCCTCGTAAAACGAGACCCTGACTTTTTCCATGGTAAATGGGGACTCGGGTAACTCGTCCCTCCGGACAAATTCATTGCTTCCCTTAACCCGCCGTCCTGCTAGCTTATTTGTAACTTATGCCTTTCAGTAAATTAGGCCTGGCCCCGACCACCCTCGATGGCGTGCGCGCCGCGGGATACGTCGAGCCGACCCCCATCCAGCTCCGTGCCATCCCGCTCGTGATCGCCGGACGCGACGTCATCGGCAGTGCCCAGACCGGCACCGGCAAAACCGCCGCGTTCGCCCTGCCCATTCTCACGAAACTCGGCCAGCATAATTCCGCCGGCCCGCGCGCGCTCATCCTGGAGCCGACGCGCGAACTCGCCGCGCAGGTGGAGACAGCCTTCCGCGATTACGCGCGCTTTACCGACTTGAAAATCACCGTCGTGTTTGGCGGCGTCGGATACGGACGCCAGAACGATGCCCTGCGGGCGGGCACGGACATCATTGTCGCCACGCCGGGGCGGTTGCTGGATCATTTGGAACAGGGAACGATGCGGCTGGACAAGGTCCAGTTTCTGGTGCTCGACGAAGCCGACCGGATGCTCGACATGGGCTTTCTGCCCGACGTGCGCCGCATTGTCGAACGCTGCCCGCGCCAGCGCCATACGGCGCTGTTCTCCGCCACCATTCCGCCACAGATCGAAACGCTCATTCAGTGGGCGATGCGCAATCCGGAAACGATTGAAATCGGCGCGCGCCGGACGCCGGCTGAAACGGTAAAGCATGTTATTTATCCCGTGGCCGATTCGCAGAAATCCGACCTGCTGCTCGAGCTGCTCAAGCGGGTGAATTACAACTCAGTGCTGGTTTTCTGCCGGACGAAGTATGGTGCCGACCGCATTGCCGGATTGCTCAAGCGCAACAATCACGCTGTGGCCGTGCTGCACTCCAACCGCACCCAGCGCGAACGCGAACAGGCGCTCAAGGGTTTCCGCGACGGACGATTTGAAGCGCTGGTGGCCACGGACATTGCCGCGCGCGGGCTCGACATCGCGGACGTCAGCCACGTGATCAACTATGATGTGCCGCAGCATCCGGAGGATTACATCCACCGCATCGGGCGCACGGGCCGCGCCGAGGCCAGCGGCGACGCCTTCACCATCATGACCGCCGAGGACGCCAGCCACGTGTTTGCCATCGAACGCTTCATCAGCCAGAAAATCCCGCGCGTGAAGCTGGAAAATTTTGATTACAAATACACCATGTTGTTCGAGGAAGGCAAACCCGGCCAACCGAAGGGCGGTTTCCCCGGCAAAGCCCGCGGCGCGCGCGTCCATGGCGGCTACCATTTCGGCATGTCGAGACGGAGAAGGTAAGTTTTCAACGCAGAGACGCAGAGGCGCAAAGAAAAATTGATCTCCCTTGGCGAAAATATTCGTGCCTG
>CAWACS010000049.1:0-24317 GCA_963780535.1 uncultured Verrucomicrobiae bacterium | reverse complement strand
CGGCGGGGGATGGGGGCGCGGACACCTCAACCACCAAGCCGGCGACCTGGTGATTTCCGGCTTGCGTTGAAACGGGTAACCTTACAGGCTCGGCGTCTGAAATTGACGGCGTATTTTTTAATGAGCAATCCTGCGGAACTCAAAAGGCAAATCAAACGCATGCTGGTGGAAAACCTCATGCTTCAGAACCCGGCGGATGAAATCGGAGACGACCAGCCACTGTTTGGCCCGGGCGGTCTGGGCCTGGATTCGGTGGACGCGCTTCAGATCGTGGTCGCGCTCGACAAAAATTACGGCCTGAAAATTCCCGACCCGGAAACGGCGCGGAAGATTATTTACAGCGTCAACACCATTGCCGCCGCCGTCGAAAAACGCCCATCCGAAGGTTCGTGAGCGGTGACGACACCCGCGGCCCCCAGGCAAAAACGCGATCAATTCCAACGGCAGCGGGCGCTTACACCCATCCCATGATTTCACGCTCGGCCTGCAGCCAGTCGTCCAGCTCATGACCCGGCCCGGCGCCATGGTCGAGGTAAATCTCGTGGGCGCGGGCTTCGATTTGCTCGTGGAGGGAAGAGGCCTCACATATGCCGGTCTTTCGATTCGGTGATTTTTTTTCGCTTTTCCTGCTGATCGTTTGCATGGTCTGTTTTCGTTTTGGTTCAAAAGGTCGGGGTCAAAAATGTACTACGGCCGGGACGATTTCAGCACCTTCCGTGCCGGAACGGGTCACGATCGAAAACCCGATGGAAATTCCTGAACTGACAAGGTCTTCTGCGGACACTGATTTCTTCTATCAGTTTTTTCAATCGTTCGTTCCCAAAAACGGCCATTCCCGGCCAAATCAGAGGAAAAAACCCGCAACATTTGGCATGAGTGGTGCTTTTTCATGGCAGAGAAAGCTGGTTACGAGTTGTAACTGCGCCGGGTCACCCTGGGTGAATCGAGTTGTGCCGCTCGTCGCAGAGTTTAATGCGGTGAAATGTAATTGGAACCATGATAAGTGTTAAAACCATTCTCTTTGTTGAGAACGACCCGGTTTCCCAGACCATGTACCAAAAACGTCTGGAGCGTGAAGGGTTTCACCTGGAGTGCGCGCAAGACGGACAGGCGGCCCTCGACATTCTTTCCGAGCGAGCTCCCGATCTGGTTTTGTTGGACCTGATGCTGCCCAAGGTCAGCGGCGCCGACGTGCTCAAATACATGAACGCGGATCCGCGCCTGACGACGGTTCCGGTGATTATTTTTTCCAACGCCCCGATGACCGAGGTGCCGCCGGACAGTCCGCTGGCCCGGGGCGCCAAGCGTTTGCTTAAAAGCGACTGCACTTTTCCCAAACTGCTTGAGACCATCCAGGAGACCCTTGCCACCACCCCTGAATTTGTAGTGATCGAAGCGGGCAAATCGTCCCCCGCCCGGTCCAATGGAGAAAGCAAAAATGGCCGTTCCAGCATTGCCCTGACAACCGATTCTGAAACCCAGGCCGCAAAACAGCGCGCGGAATTTCTCAAGGAGGCATTGTCCGTCATGCCGAAAATTCGCGAGCACAGCATGGGATACATCAAGGCGCCGGAGTCGGCAGCCAGCCAGGCCCACCTCTCCGGACTGCACCAGCGCGTGCATTTGCTGAACACCGCCGCGGCCCAGGCCGATTGCGCCCGCGTCGCCCTGTTGACGCATACATTCGACGCCCTGCTTTCCGGGATTATTGACAAACCCTCGACCGTGACTCCGTCGGTGCTGCAAACCATCGCCCAGGCGGTGGATGGGCTTGATGGTTTGTTGAAAAACAAGGATGGTTATTCCACCGGACCGGCATTCCAAGCCAGAGTGTTGGTGGTCGACGACAACACCGTCTGCAATCATGTCAATGTGACTTCCCTCAAGCGCGTCAATTTTGATGCGGTCGGCGTCAAGGATCCAGCCGCGGCGTTGAGCCTGCTGGAAACCACTGAATTCAACCTGGTCGTGCTCGACATCAACATGCCCGGCATGACGGGCTTCGATGTTTGCGAGAAAATGCGCCGGCTGCCGCACTACAAGAAGACCCCGGTCATTTTTGTCACCGCGTTCAGCAACTTTGACAACCGCAAGCAAAGCGTGCTCAGCGGTGGCAATGACTTCGTTACCAAACCGGTTTCCCCCCTGGAATTGGCGCTGAAAGTCACGGTTAATTTAATCAAGGCACGGGTGCAGGGTATCCACACGGCACCATTGCAAACCGGCTCCGCCCCGGTGAACGGTTCCTCACATGCGCCCCAGCCTGAGGCCAAGACCAAAGCCGACCAGCCGGCCAATGCCGAAACAGAACCCCCGGCGCCTCCGTCCCGGCTGGCACCGACCGTCGGGCTGGGAGCCAGAGATGCCAAGACCACAAACCCTCTCCCCGGGATCAGCCCCGAACCCAAGGTCCGTCCCGCCAGCGCCCCCGAACCATCCCAGCCATCGAAAGGTTCGCCACCCGCCAGCCCACCGGGCAATGGTCGGCCACAAAGCGGGGAAATTATCGAACGCCTGCGCCAAAGCACTGCGGGCCTGGAAAAAGCCAAGGCCGGGCTGGAACAGGAATCGGTGGAACGTTCCCGCATCGAGTCGCAATGGCGTCAGCAACTGAGTGAAGCCCGGGCACTGCTCGGACAGACCGAGGGCGTCATCAAGGAAAAGGAAGTCCGATGCGGCCAGTTGGAGAAGGAACTGGCTGAATTGCGCCAGGTCCGCGACGATTTACAGAACAAGCTCAAAGTCGAGCAGCAGACCACGGTAAAATCGCAACAGGAAATCAAGGAAGTCCAGGACCGGTTGCGCCAGGGCACGGCGGAACTGGAAAGCACCAAAGCCGCTCTGGAAAAGCAATCCGCCGAGCGGACCCGCTTGGAAGGGGAATGGCGCGAGCAATTGAATGCAGCAAAGGCAGCCGCCAGCCAGACGGAAGCCACGCTAAAGGAAAAAGTGGCCCAATCCGGCCAATTGGAAAAAGAACTGGCCGGAATACGGCAGATCCGCGACGAGCTGCAAGACAAATTTACGACCGAGCAACAGGCCGTCGCCAAGGCCCAACACGAAATCAAGGAACTCCAGGCCAGCTTGGGACAACAGGCCGCGGAGCGGATGCGCTTGGAATCGGAATGGCACGAGCAGTTGAACGCGGCCAAGGCGGCCGTTACCAAGACGGAAACGGCCCTTAAGGAAAAAGAAGCCCGGTGCGGCCAGTTGGAAAAGGAATTGGGCGGGTTACAACAGGTCCGTGACGAGCTACAAAACAAATTTACGACCGAGCAACAGGCGGTGGCGAAGGCCCAACAGGATATCAAGGAACTCCAGGAGCGCCAGCGCCAGAACGTGGCGGAATTGGAAAGCACCAAAGCCGCCCTGGAAAAGCAATCCGCCGAGCGGACCCGCGTGGAAGGGGAATGGCGCGAGCAATTGAACGCGGCGAAAGCGGCCACGGGCCAGATGGAAAATGCCCTCAAGGAGAAGGCGTCCCACTGCGGCCAACTGGAAACAGAGCTGGCCGGCCTGCAACAGGCGCGGACTGAACTGCAAAACAAATTTGCGGCCGAGCAACAGACCACGGCAAAATTCCAACAGGACGTCAAGGAACTGAACGAACGTCTGCATCAGAGCGCCACGGAACTGGAACACACCAAGGCCGGCCTGGAACAGGAGTCCGCCAAACGCGCGCACTTGGAATCAGAACACCAAAGTCTGGTGGCGGCCCGGGAAGCGCTGAACCTGGAGTTGCGCGGCCTGCGCGAGAGCCAGGCGGCGCGGGAGGCCGAACTGCGGGACCGGCAACGGAAACTGGCCGAAGGGCTGCGTGAAAACATTCAACTCTTACAGTCGAGGTTGCAGGAAGCCGAGGCTTTTGGCGGCGACGCCAACGGCGCCACCCATGGCAAATCCAATGGGCGCTAGACCGGCTTCCCGCCTGTGACGGTTCCACGGATCGGCGGATCCTGATCTGGCCAGGAGAGCTTTGACAGTAAGGCCCCCCGCAAACAAACTTGCCTGCGGCCCGCATTCGTGTGAAATACCTGTCCGATGAAATGTGGCGGACCCAAGCCGATGCCGGCAATGGATTCGCCTTTTACAATCCATTCAAAATCAATAACGTCCCCGTAGCTCAAATGGATAGAGCAGCGGTTTCCTAATCCAACGCAAGTGCTTTTTTGAAATTTTTGTCCTTGATGGGTTCTCGTATTTTTTTATTGATTTTATTGGCTGATTTTTATTTCCGTCGGCACTTTTCAAAGTCCGACCTTTTGTTGTTTTTGGTTCTGATTTGCTCGAAAAACTCAATACGGTATCAAAGGCGGTATCAGATTTTGCTGCCTTTTAAGACAAGTTTTCGATGGGTGCTGTTCTAATCAACGCGTTCGCAAAGACAACATATGCACGGCATAAACATGGGGGATTTTTTCTTGCTCAAGCAGGAGTTGCTCAAGCGGAAATTTTCCTGTGCGCACTCGTTGATGAGCGTAATGGCGCGATCAAGACGGACAATGTCGCGGACTTGGTTTGTCAAGTCAGCGAACATGAGGTGGGTTGAGGTCGCCGGCCACTTGGCTTCGATTGTTTTTGCTATCAAATTGTCAACGGATAGCATCCCTGATTATGACGCGTTCCGCCGCAAATAAAATGGCTGCCACGGCATCTTCCTGGCCGGAATTCCGCGAGTTTGCCGTTGGAATTTTTCACCACAAAATCCCGGTCTTCGTTTTCTGCTGGCTGCTGTTTGCGGTGGCGGTGAAATCGCGCGCCGAAGCGATTCAAGCGGCTGGCACCAACGTCAACGACGCGCCGGCGGTGCGCCGGATTTTTGTCGGACAGATACTGGATGTGCAGGAGAATGAATTTCCGGCGGAAGTGGAGGGGCGGGTGACGCAGGTTGAACCGGGGGATGACGGGACGCAATTGCAATTGAGCGTGGGCAACGTCCGCATGAAGGTGGTTGTGACGGGGCGCATCGCGGACGCACCCCCGGCCTTGATGAACCGATTGGTGGACGCGACGGGGATTTGCCGGGGAGCATTCAATGCCGATGGCTTGAAAGTTCCTAACGTTCTTCAGGTATCCCAGTGGCGGCAAATCAAAATTCTCGACCCTTGGCCGGCGACCGAGACGAATGGTTCCGCGTCCGCCGTGTTAACGACGGCGGAAGAAGTGCATCGTTTGTCGCGCGCGGAGGCGGAGCGTTCGCTGCCGGCAAAAATTCGCGGCGTGGTCACCGGCGTCGAATCTCGCTTTCACGGCATCGTGGTTCAGGACGCCACGCGGGGACTGTATGTTTTCACCACCAATTATCCGCATTTGAGTGATTTCATTGAGGCCGAAGGCGTCACGGCACCCGGCTACTTCGCGCCGTCAATTGAAGCAAAAAAAATTATGCGCCTGGGTCCGGGACAACTGCCGGAACCGATCCGCCCAGCCTGGGATCAATTGCTGAATGGAAGTTTGGACGCGCAGTATGTGCGGCTCCAAGGCGTCGTGATTGCGGCCAATGACCGCGATGCGAGCCTGCTCACTTCGGACGGCGTCATCAAGATCATTGTGACGCGGGACGGCGTGGTGACTGGCGAACTGGCGGGTCGTGTGAATTCTATGATTTCATTGGAAGGCGTTTTGTTCGCACAATGGGACCAGGAGACGCACCAAGTCATGGTCGGCGAAATCCGGCTTTGCGATCCGGTGCTGACGGTGGAACAGCCGGCGATGGCGGACGTGTTTTCGGTTCCGCACCGGACGCCGTCCGAACTGTTGCTGTTCGATCCGCAAGCCAGTTTGTTTCAGCGCGTCTGCGCGTCGGGACAGGTGGTGCATCTCGGCGACACGGAAAATTTCTTGATGGCTGGAACCAACGGCCTGCGGTTTGTCGCCACCGAATTGAACGGCATCCGGGTGGGCGACCTCGTGGATGTTTCCGGTTTTCCCGAATTGGGCGGAGCCTCGCCGGTGCTGCGCGATGCCGCGGTGCGCAAGACTGGTCGGGCGCCGTTGCCGCAGGCCAGATTTATGGCGGCGACAAACTTGAACAGCGCGGACATGGATTCCACGCTCGTCCGTTTGGACGGCGTGCTCGTGGAGGTGCGGGGCGCGACGAACGAAATCATTTTCGACCTGCAATCCGAAGGCGGAAATTTTGAAGCGCGCCTGAGTGATGAAGCCAAGATGCTGCGGACTTTGCCACCCGGCTGCCGTTTGGAGTTGACCGGCGTTTACGCGGCGTGGAATGGCCGGCAACCAGCCGACGCAGGCGGCGCCGCCTTTGAACTGCTGCTCAATTCGCCGGCGGATGTCAAAGTGCTGGCACGTCCGCCCTGGTGGACGCCGCAGCGGCTCGCCATGATGGTTGGCGCGCTGCTGTTTGTTTTGCTGGCGGCGTTGCTCTGGATTTCCCAGCTCCATCGCCAGGTGGAGCAGCGCACGGCGCAAGTGGCGGAGCAAATCCGCAAGCGCCAGCTCATTGAGCAGCATCGGGCGATGGAGCAGGAGCGCGCCCGCATCGCGCAGGATTTGCACGATGAACTGGGGTCTGCCCTCACGGAAGTCAGTTTGCTGGCGTCCATTCCGGTCACTGCTCAAGATGCGCAAGGCCAAATCAACCAGGTCGGGGCGCGGGCGCGGCAGATGGTGGGATCGCTCGATGAAATCGTCTGGGCGATGAATCCGAAGCACGACTCGCTGCTTTCGCTGGGCCGTTATTTTTGTCTTTATGCCGACCGGTTTTTGAAACCGGCAAACATCACGCTGCGATTGAAAGAGCCGGTGGAATTGCCGGATCAGCCGCTGAACCCGATTCACCGGCACGAACTGTTTCTGGCGTTCAAGGAAGCATTGAACAACGTGGTGCGGCACTCCGGCGCGAACGAAGTCTGGCTTGGCCTGCGGATCATTGACGGCAAGTTGCGCCTGTCATTGACCGACAATGGTGTCGGTTTGAAAGATGCTCCGCCGGGGGATGAAGCCGATGGCTTGAAAAACATGCGGTTGCGCCTGGAAAAAATCGGCGGACGGTTCAGCCTTGTCAGCCAGCGCGGGCGCGGCACGGCGTTGCGCTTTTACGCGCCGTTGGGGACATCGGAGGAACTGCCATGATTCGCGTCGCCATCGTCGAAGACAACAAATCCATTCGCGACAGTCTCCGGCAGATTGTCGAGATGCATTCTGAATGCCGGTGCGTTTGCGTCTGCGCCAACGCGGAAGAGGCGCTGGCGGAATTGCCCAAGCACAACCCGGAAGTAGTGTTGATGGACATCCAGTTGCCGCGCTTGTCCGGCATCGAATGCACCGTCCGGCTGAAAAAATTGCTTCCGTCGGTCCAGATCATCATGGTGACGGTGTATGAAGACACGGAGCGGATTTCCGCCTCGCTGCGCGCCGGGGCGTGCGGTTATCTGCTCAAGCGCTGCGCGCCCGAAGAATTCATCGCAGCCATCCGCGAGGCCCGCAATGGCGGCGTGCCGATGCCGCGGGAAATTGCCCGCAAAGTCATCGGCACTTTTCACCGACCAGTCGTTGCCTTGGGCAAAGTTGATGAACTTCCGCCCAGTGAGCGGAAAATTCTCGAGTTGCTGGCCCAGGGATTGACCAACAAGGAAATTGCCAGCCGTCTCGGCCTGACCGCCAACACCGTCCGCTGGTATTTGGAAAGAATTTACAGCCGGCTGAACGTTCATTCCCGCATGGAAGCCGTGCTGAAGTTCCAGGCCGCCCAAGCTCCGTGACATCGGTTGGCAACTTCGATTTGGATACTGACATTCGTCAGGATAGGCAAAAAGGTGCATCTTGTGTTATAGTCACCATTAATTCCACCTTGAATGGTCGACCGATGAACGTCACAAGTCATTTGCAACCCGTAAACTGGACTTGTCCAGAAAACCTGAAACCAAGCCCAATCGCAACCTCAATCCAAGTATGAAACTTGAAAAACTGCATCTTCCGGCGCTGTTGACGGCCCTCCTCGTCACTTCGGCGCAACTCTCGGCCCAAACTAATATCCCCCTCTATGTGGATTCCTTCACCCGAACCGGAGCTTTGAACGGCACCGCCCCGGACGTGGCGGACACCAACTCGGCCGTCTGGAGCGCGACGACCGACTGGACGACGAGCGGAACCACCGCGCAAGGGACGAACACCAGCGGCACGCCGAACTTCTGTGGTTTTCCGATCACGCTTTCCGCCGGCAACACCTATCGCGTTTCTTTCGATGTGAACGCATTGGCCACAACCAGTGCCGATCCCACGACTTGGATTGGTTTGGGATTCTTTTCCATGTCCGACAGTTCCGGTTCGGTGTTTAACGGAACGTTTGTGGCGTGGTTCCTTGCCAAAGTGAACGGGGACGCGCAAAGTTTCGCCGGCAATGGGAATTGGAGCAGTGCGACGGGCGCGGCCGGCTTCGGCGGGACGGGACATTTTTCAGTCACGGTCGGCGTGGCGGGCGATGGTTCCGCCACGGTCGAATATGCCAAGAACGGCCAGGTCTTCAACACGGCCAGCCTTGCTTCCAGCGATGTTTCGGCCATCACCGGCGTGGGCATGCCGATCTACAATGCCGCCGCAACGGTAGATAATTTCAAGGCCGAAATACTGTTGGCACCGACTGTGGCAGTCACGCTTTCGCCATCGAATTCAGTTTATTCCGGCACGACCGTGAGCGTGAATGCCGGTGCGTCCGGCGCGTTTCCGTTGACCTATCAATGGCTCGGCGACAACGGCGGCGCGACCTACAGCAATGTTGGAACCAATGGCCCTGCTCTGACCGTTGACACAACCGCTTTGTCAGGCACCTACCATTACAAGATCATCGCCACGAACAGCTATGGTGCGGTCACCAGCGCACCGGTGACGCTTACTGTCACGCCGTCCGCGCCGATGTTGACCTCGGACACGTTCCCGCTCGCGCAAACTTCTTACACCGGCGAGGCCGCCAGCTTTTCGGCTGCGTTCGGCGGTGCTTCGCCAACATTTCACTGGCAGCACAGCGCCAACGCCAGCGGCAGCGGTGCCACGAATCTTCCGGGCCAGACCAGCAGCAGCTTGACGTTAACCGGGCTTTCACTTGCGCAGTCGGGCTATTATAGCTTGCAGGCGTCCAACTCCTTTGGCGGACCGGTGAACAGCAGTTGGGCCAAACTGACGGTGTTGGATTCGACCACGCAGACCAACGGCATTTACATTGATTCGTTCTCGCGCAGCGGGAGCCTGGATGCTTCCTCACCGGACGTGGTTGACTCCAATGCCGCGCCATGGAGCGCCAATTCTGATTGGACGTCCACCGGCGCGTCGGCCTCAGGCGTCAATACCACCGACCCTTACTTCTGTGGTTTTCCAATCACGTTGTCACCATCCACGACCTATCAGATTTCTTGCGACGTGCTTTCCTTGTCCAGCACCGATGGAGATCCGACGCGGTGGTTTGGTTTGGGATTCTTTACGAGTTCCAGCAGCAGTTCCACCCTGTGGAACGGAATTCAAGATGCCTTCCATCTTGGCCAGGTCAATGGCTATGGACAGAGCTTCGCCGGCTGGGGCAGTTGGAACACCCTGTATGATCCGGCTGGCAGCGGCGGCACGGGGCATTATTCGATCACCATTGCCGTGGCAGCGGATGGTTCAGGAACTCTTGTGTTTGGCAAAAACGGCGCCGCCTTCCGCGTGGCGAGCTTGACTTCCAGCGATGTGGGCGCCATTGCCGGAGTGGGATTGATGGTTTACCACACAAGCGCCAAGGTCAACAATTTCAGGGTTGAAACCAGCGTGCCGTTGGTGCCCCCGACAACGACGTTGAACACGTCCAACCTGCAGTTGAATTGGACCACCGGAGCCACTTTGTTGGAAGCCACGAACCTGGCCGGGCCTTGGAGCACAAACACGAGCACGGCACCTCTGACCATCACCCCGACCGACCCGCAGCACTTCTATCGCGCGCGAATTCCGTAATTGCCGCCGGTGCCAGAATCTGTTGGACGGGAACGTGACGTTCATCGTTCCCGTCCAAGTTTGTCTATATTGAAAAGAAAAATGAAAAAGAAGTTGTCTAATTTTCAAAACGTGAAAGCCTTCACCCTCATCGAACTGCTTGTCGTGATCGCCATCATTGCGATTCTTGCCGCCATGCTTTTGCCGGCGCTGGCCAGCGCCAAACGAAGAGCGTTACAGGCGCAATGTATGTCCAATTTGAAGCAATGGGGCCTTGCCTATGTGATGTATGCCGGCGATTATGACGATCAATTCCCGTATAATGACGCGTCTCAGGGACCAGCCTGGGTGAATGGGAATGTCTATAACAACAATTTTTTTCCGAGTTACCTTTATAAAAACAAACCCGGCGTCAACGGGACTCAACGAGCCAATAACGACCTGATTTACTGCCCTACACAAATTGGACTTCGAGCTTACGAGGCGAGTAACCCATTAATTACAAACCTGCTCGGTTATCACACCCTGCCTGGGCGGCCTGCGACGGCGGTTTGGCCAGGCATCAATAGCGTGGGTTTGGGTGCGTGGTCAACCAACCGGCCTAAATTTAACGGGCCATATCGAAAGGCTCCCATCGTCATGGATGAGATTCAGGAATACAGCTCGACTCCGTGGCAGTTTGTCGTTTCTTCCGGCCCTGGAAAGGGAACTTATCCCAATTCGTCCCATCCACTGCGCGGCAACGTTCCTTATGGCGGGAACTTTCTTTTCGAAGATGGACATGTTCAGTGGTATAAATTTGTTTGGGGCACCCGGGGCACAGGAATCACCCCGTCAAGTTCGCAGATATCTCAAGGCAGTGAGAACACCGCCGGCGGCACTACCTACTATTACTACAAACCCTACGACAATTGACAACGGCCCGTGGTGATGCGGGGATGGCGATCACTTTCTTTCTGTCCTCACAACAATTGATGACATCCAAATGAAACTTCGTTCCATTTCTGCCGCCCTGATCTGCTGGGGTTTGGCTGGCATCAGCGGGGCGGCGGAAATGTCTGCTGAAAATCTCGTCACCGGTTTTCAAAACCCGCCGGCGTCCGCGCGTCCGCTGATTTTCTGGCAGTGGATGAACGGCTGCGTCAGCAAAGAAGGAATCACCGCTGACCTCGAATCGTTCAAGCGGGCCGGTCTCGGCGGCGTGCAAAATTTCCAGGTCGGCGGCAGCGAATCCGCGCTGGACGATCCCGCCGTGCAAATCGGCAATCCAAAATGGCGCGGCCTGATGCGCTTTGCCGAGGATGAATGCGCGCGGCTCGGATTGAGTTTCGGAACGCATAATTGTCCCGGCTGGTCTTCCAGCGGCGGACCACAAAACACAGTTGAGGATTCGATGCAGAAACTTGTCTGGACGGAACAAAATTTCACCGGGCCGGGAAAATTTTCCGGCAGACTGGCGCAGCCGGGAGTTGATCCAAAGTGGAATTACTACCGCGACATCGCCGTGCTCGCTGTGTCCAAACAGGAATCCACAGATGCAGCCAACGTCATTGATTTGACCGGCAAAATGGACGCCGGTGGCCAGCTCGTCTGGGACGCGCCGGCGGGCGATTGGAGCATTCTCCGCTTCGGCCACACGACCACCGGCAAGATCAACGGCACCGCGCCGGTTTCCGGCCAGGGTTTGGAATGCGACAAGATGAGCCGCGATGCCGTGGATAAATTCTGGGCCGGTTATCCCGCGCAACTGCTTGCCGACGCGGGCAGGAACGCCGGCAAAACTTTTGCCCGGCTGGAAATTGACAGCTACGAGGCCGGCTGCCAGGACTGGACGCCCGCGATGCGCGACGAATTCAAACATCGTCGCGGTTACGATCCGCTGCCGTGGCTGCCCGTGCTGGCCGGGAAAATCATCGGCGACGAAAAACTTTCGTCGCGTTTTCAGCAGGACTGGAAACAAACCATCGCGGATTTGTTCGCGGACAATTATTACGGTTACATGGATGAGCTGGCGCGCCGCACGCCAGGATTGCAACTATTGATCGAACCTTACTCGACCGGCGGCGGCTGCGAGCCGTTCATTGGGCCTGATTGCAGCGGCGGACAAAGTTTGCTCGCGTGCGAATTTTGGGCCAAGCCCGCGACTTGGGGATGGGATTCCGTCAAGCCGGTGACTTCGAGCGCGCATACCTGGGGCAAGCCGCTGGTGTTCGGAGAATCGTTCACCGGCCAGCCGCAATACGCATGGCGGGCTGATCCATATTCATTGAAATCCACCGGCGACCGCGCGTTTTGTCTGGGCATGAACAAAATCATCATGCATGCCAGCGCGCACCAGCCGTGGACGAATGTGGCGCCCGGCATGACGATGGGCTGGTGGGGCACGCAGGTCGGGCCGGGCCAGACCTGGTGGGAACATGGCGGCCCCGAGTGGATTTCCTACCTGTCGCGCTGTCAGTTTTTATTGCAACAAGGTTTGTTCGTCGGCGACATTTGCTATCTCGTCAATGGCCGCGTCACCGTGTCGCCGCCGACGGGTTATGAGGGCGATGCCTGCGGTGAACGGGAATTGCTCACGAGAATGTCGGTGAAAAACGGCCGCCTCGTGATGCCCGACGGCATGAGCTATCGCGTGCTGGTTTTGCCCGACGGCAATACGATGACGCCCCAAGTCGCGAAAAAAATCCGCCAGCTTGTCAACGACGGCGCAACCGTGATTGGTCCCAAGCCGCAGGGTTCGCCCAGCCTGGAAAATTATCCGGCCTGCGACCGCGACGTCGCCGAAATCGGAAACGAAGTCTGGAGCGGTTGCGACGGCAAAACGATTCAGGAACGAGCGTTTGGCCAAGGCAAAATTGTCTGGGGCAAATCCGTTGAAGCGGTTTTGAACGCGGAAAAAATTGCGCCGGACGTTCAATTCAGCGACGGCGACGGAATGATGTGGATTCACCGTCGGATCGGCGATGCCGATGTCTATTTCCTGTCGAATCAAAAAGAGCAGTCCGTGAACGTCACCGCTTCGTTTCGTGTTGCCGGGCGCGTGCCGGAACTCTGGCATCCCGACACCGGGCAAATTGAAAACGCCGCCAACTGGCAGACCGACGGTGGCTGCACGGCGGTCGCGTTGGAACTCGATCCGAGCGGCTCGACGTTCGTGGTTTTCCGCCAGCCGGCAACTTTCGCCGGGCCGGGCTTGCAGAAAAAGCCGGCGAAGGAAATTGTCGCGCTCGGCGTCGGCGGTCCGTGGGAACTTCACTTTCCGCCGGGCTGGGGCGCGCCGGAACACGTCACGCTGGCACAGCTCGCGTCGTGGAGCGAAAATGAAAACGCCGGCGTAAAATATTTTTCCGGCACGGCCACCTATGCGAAGGAAATCGAAATGCCTGCGGATTTTCTCGCGCCGTCCCGTTCTGTCGTGCTGGATTTGGGCGCGGTCAAAAACATCGCCGCCGTCTCCGTCAATGGCGTTGACTGCGGAACGCTTTGGAAGCCGCCGTTTCGTCTGGAAGTGAGCCACGCGCTGAAGCCCGGCAAAAACCGTTTGGAAATCCGCGTCACAAATCTCTGGCCCAACCGGCTCATCGGCGACGAACAGCAGCCGGACGATTGCGAATGGGGCGAACTCAAGAATTTTCCCTATGTCGAGGGCAACCCGGTCATTGGCCGTCCGTTGCTGCGTGTTCCACAATGGTTGAAGGACGGCAGCCCACGCCCTTCAGCGGGCCGTTACACGTTCACGACTTTCAAATTTTTCACGAAAGACTCGCCGCTGTTGGAATCCGGCCTGATGGGGCCGGTCAAATTTGAAGTGTCAGACAGGGAAAAAAATGATCGCGTGCGCGACCAGCAAGAGGCTGTTTTTCAGGATGCCGTCGTTCCACTGCTGGCGTGTGGCTTGTTGAAAATAGGTTGGACAAGATAATGAACATGAAATTCACTTTAATGCGAATAGCTTTGATTGGATTGCTCGCCGCCCTGTCGCCGACCGTTACTTGCGCCGATCAACTGACCATTGCCGCGACCGATCCTGCGGCCACGCCCACCGAGCCTTTCCACATGGGCTCCGCAACCACGCCCGCCGGCACGACGCTCACGCTTGACCGCAACAGCCTGCTTCTCGATGGCCAGCCGTGGACGCCGGTGATGGGCGAATTTCACTTTGCGCGTTATCCGGAAAATGAGTGGCGCGAAGAACTGCTCAAGATGAAGGCCGGCGGCATTGACATCGTGGCCACCTACGTTTTTTGGATTCATCACGAGGAAATTGAAGGCCAGTTCGACTGGTCGGGCCGGCGCAATTTGCGCCGGTTTGTGGAAACGGCGCGCGATGTGGGATTGAAGGTCATCGTCCGCTGCGGCCCGTGGTGTCATGGCGAAGTCCGCAACGGCGGCCTGCCGGACTGGCTGGAGAAAAAAGGCTGGAACATACGTTCCAATGACGAACGCTATCTTGCGAAAGTTAAAATCCTTTACGGCGAAATTGGCCGGCAACTCGACGGACTGCTCTGGAAGGACGGCGGGCCGGTCATCGGCATCCAGTTGGAAAATGAATACGGCGGCCCGGCGGACCATTTGCTGGCGCTCAAACACCTCGCGCGCGAGGCCGGGCTGGATGTTCCCATTTATACCAAGACGGGCTGGCCTTCATTGAGGACGCCGCTGCCGTTCGGGGAAATCGTGCCGCTATACGGAGTTTATGCCGAGGGTTTTTGGGACCGGCAACTCACGCCCATGCCGGATTCCTACAAGGACGGATTTTTCTTTTCAAAATTGCGCGCGGACAGCGCCATTGGAACCGACATTCTCGGCCAGCGTGACGCGAAGGACGCGCCTGACGTGGACAAATATCCTTATCTCACCTGCGAAATCGGCGCGGGCATGATGAGCAGCTATCATCGCCGCATTCTCGTCCGGCCCGAGGATGCCGAAGCCACGACATTGGTTAAACTGGGATCGGGCAGCGTGTCCCCGGGATATTATATGTATCACGGCGGCGAAAATCCCGACGGCAAACTTTCCACGCTGCAGGAGTCGCAGGCCACCGGCTATTGGAACGACATGCCGGTGAAAAATTACGATTTCCAAACCGCGCTCGGCCAGTACGGCCAACTTCGTCCGCAGTATCATTTGCTCCGCCGCTTGCATTTATTTCTGCACGAATGGGGAACGCAGCTTGCCGCCATGCCGACCACGCTGCCGGATCAGCGTCCGCAAGGCAGAAACGACGTGAACACGCTGCGCTGGTGCGTGCGTTCGGACGGAACCAACGGCTTTGTGTTCGTGAACAACTATCAGCGGCTACAGGAAATGCCGGCGAAAACCAACGTGCAGTTCGCGCTCAATCTTGCTGCCGGCCCGCTGGTGTTTCCGGCGGAACCAGTCACCGTTCCGGCGGACGACTGTTTTATCTGGCCGTTCAATTTTGATCTGGGGCGCGGCGCGCGGCTCGCCTGGGCCACGGCGCAACCGGTTTCCGCGATTGACGACGGCGATGTTCGCACGATTTTTTTCGCCGGGACAAAAAATGTTCCCGCGCAATTTGCCTTCGCCAGCGACGCCGGATTGAAAGTTATTTCCGGCGCGCTCGCCACCAACAGCGGCCAGGCGGTGGTCCGGGATGTCAAGCCCGGCGCCGGCGTGGCGATAAAAATCAACACCGCCGCCGGCGAGGTGCGGATTGTTCTGTTGAGCGAGGCGCAATCGCTCGCGTTCTGGAAAGGCGTCTGGCATGGCCGCGAACGCGTCTTTCTGACCTCGGCCGGTCTGGTTCCCGACGGTGATGAACTGCGGTTGACCTCGGAGGATCGCGCCGCCCTCAACGTCGCGATTTATCCCGCCCCGGCGACGATCACCCTGGCCGGGGAAAAACTTCCCGGCAAAGCCGAAGGCGTGTTTGAATCTTTTGCGCCGCGCGCGCCGGTGAAAGAATCATTCAACGTCGGGCTTGAATTGATTCAACCTGCCGGTCCGCCGCGCGACATTCCGCTGGGCAAAATCAAGGACGCCGTCGCCGCCGCGCCGGAGGATGCGGATTTCAAGCAGGCGGCGGTCTGGCGGATCAAGTTGCCCGCGAACCTTGACCTCAGCATTGATCCGATCCTGCGTTTGAATTACGTTGGCGACGTCGCGCGCGTCACCTTGAACGGAAAATTGCTCACGGATGATTTTTACAACGGCAACGTGTTTGAAGTCGGCCTGCGCCGCTATGCGCCGGAAATTTTGACCGGCGATTTGCGCGTTGAAATCCTGCCGCTGCGCAAGGATGCGCCGATCTATCTGGCCAAAGAAGCACGGCCGGATTTTGGCGGACGGCCGAGCGTCGTTTCGTTGAACGATGCCGCCATCGTCCCCAACTTCCAGATAAAATTGGATGCGCTGGAATCAAGACCAGAACAACCGGCTGAAGCCGTTGACGCCACCGCGGAAAACGCCGCCTTGAAACGGAAGGACGCTTCAACCAAAGATTAGCCGCGCGATGCTTAAACTCCTTTTGCCAGTCCTGCTGCTTTTGGCCATTCGCGCCGTGGCCGCGATTCCGGCCAGTTATCAGGACGATTTTGCACGCAGCGGCACGCTGGCCGGCACGCCGCCGGATACGCAGAACACCAGCGCGGCGACGTGGTTGGCTGATTCCGCCTGGGCCACCGGCAGCAGTTCGGTGAGCGTGAACGCCACGAACAATCCGCGCGTGGCCATGCTCCCTTTTGCGCCAACCACCAACACCACCTATGTGCTGACCTGCGCCGTCACCGGCATCTCCGCGAGCGACCAGACCAAATGGGCCGGCCTGGGTTTCTTCAATTCCGACATCGTGAACGAAATTGGCGGCTCCGATCCGTCGGCGGTCTATAACGACGCGGTTGCGTTTTATTTGCAGCAGGTGAACGGAGCGGGACAGACCTTTTACGGCAATCCGGGTTTGAACAATGGCTCAGGCACAGTTTTGGGAACCGGCGGAACGGGAACCAACACCATTACTCTCGCCGTGACCAACAACGGGAACGGAACCCTGACGTTCGCGCACAATGGCACGGTCTTTCGCGGACCCGTCAGCCTGACGGCGGCGCAGGTGACGAACATCCAATACGCGGGCATGGTCTGCATGGATGGCGTGACCTCCACCGCAAGCTGGTTCAGCCTGACATCTTCTCCGCCGGCCAGCTATCAGTTCCCTTGGATCGGCGCCACGCTGGTCACTCATGAACGGCTGGAACACATTCCCGGACGGACGTTTCAAGACTTCAGCGCCCAGCCGGCGGATGTTGTCAAATTTTTCGCGTCGAACAACTTCAACGCCATCCGCGTGAACGTGACGTATCACCAGCCGTTCGGAACCACCAACCTCGACAACAGCAATTTGAACTCCCGCGAAGCCAATTTTCTTCTCGATTTCGGCGGTGTGGATTTGCAAGTGGACATGGCCCGCCGGTTCAAGGCCACCGGCGGCAAAATTCTTTTGATGATGTCGCTCGGCCAGGATGGCCCGACGAACAATCTTCACGAATATATTCCCACCGCGTGGCTCAACTACACCTATGCCCAGACTTGCACGGCGATTGACGACGCCGTGCGGCAGATGCTCGACCAGTTCCTAAACGCCGGCATCCAGCCCGACATCATTCTGCTGGAGAACGAAGGCGATTCGGGAATGCTCTTCCAGACCACCAACAGCCTGGGCCAGTATGTTCAGCGCGACGACACGACGGCCGATCCGATGAGCGCCACCGCCACGGGCATCTACAAGATCTGGCCGAAATGCGCGGGCTATTACAAGCAGATGATTCTTTCGATGACCAACGAGCTTCAACTCAAAGGCTTCAATCCGGCGGCAACCCGGTTCGGTCTGGACAGTTCCTGGAGCACCGATTACACGGCGCGGTTTGTTTTCGGGGAAGTTTTTAACAACGCCCATGCGGATGCGGAGAGTGTTTATTACGACTCGAACGGCGTTTCCCACGGCACCCTCACGAATGTGCCGGCTTACCTGCGCGCGGTGAATTTGCGCGACCTCTGCACCGTCTTTGGCATGTCGTGCTATCCCGATGAGCCTACCAACTCGACGCAGGCCAATTTCATCGCCGCGCTGCAACCGGTGAAAGACACCTATGACAATTTCGCCTTGATCATCCCCGGCTATGGAGTTTTTACGAACGGCCCTTCCGCTGGTCAACCGAAAGTGCAGGTCATCATCTCGGAACACACCACGCCGTTGGATTGGCAGGGCAACGCCGCTTACACACTCCCGTTGCAGCAGGCTTACACCGCCGCGTTTTTTGGCCTGCTGGCGAATTACAACTTTGCGCTCGGCGCATTGTGGTATGAGCCGACTTACGCCAATAACAACTATTACAGCGACGGCGGCGCGCTTTACGCCGTGGGCACCTACAACAATTCGCTCAATCTTTACCCGACGTTTACGCCCACGGCGACGATCACAAACTGGGGTCAGTTTGCCATGCCTAACGTAATTTCATCCGTCGCGTTGTCCGTCGCGAATGCGGGATTTGAATCGCCGGCTCTCGCCAGCGGCACCTACAGCTATAGTCCCGCGAACGCGAGTTGGAATTTCAGCGCCCACGTCGGCAACAGCGGAGCCGGAACCAGCGCCAACAGCAGCGGTTTCACCAGCGGCAATCCCGGCGCGCCGTGGGGACAGCAAGTTGGCTTCATCCAATCCACCGGCTCCATCAGCCAAGTTATCACTTCCTCCGCGCCGGGTGAGTGGACGGTTATGCTGTCCTCCGCGCAACGGGCGAGCCAGCCCGGCGGCGGACAGCAGACCATCAACATCACGATTGATGGCGGCACCATCGGCTCGTTCACTCCCACGACGGAAGGTTCATACGGCGTTTATTCCGCCACGTCGTCGTATCTGGCCGCCGGCCCGCACACGCTCGCGCTTTTGGGAACGAGTGCCGCCGACAACACGGCATTCGTGGACAACGTCGCGGTCACGGTCATTGATTCTCCAAGCGCCGCGCCGGTCAATTTGAGCGTCGCCTTTGCCGCCGGTCAAATTACCCTGACCTGGCCGCGCGGCATACTCCTGCAAGCGACCAACTTGGCCGGCTCATGGACGACGAATGGGGCCGCATCGCCCCTCACCGTTTTGCCAACGTCACCTCAGATGTTTTACCGAGTGAAATCAATCAATTGAAACTGCCCGGCCTCAAATTCATTATCATCACCAACGGAAGCAACACTTTTACCAATGCCCGCTTGAACAATGATCGGGTAAGGAAACGGCATTGCTGCCGCTCCTGCCCGTAAAAGGGGCGGAATGCAAACGGTATCAAATGGCCATCGAAAAAAGAAAATAAAGAGGCAATGAAAACTGCATGGAGAACAGGTTCAAAAAAACAGATGGTGCTCCCGCCCGGAATTGAACCGGGATCTACCGCTTAGGAGGCGGTAGCTCTATCCATTTGAGCTACGGGGGCAAATACCGTGTCGAAAAACAGGATTTCGCCTGTGTTTATCAACTTTTTCGGCCTAACCTGAACAACATTGCCAGTTAAAAAAACAGTGTCAAATGAAGTATCAGATTTTGCCAAAGTCTGCCCATATTTACTATTGTTAACTGTGATGGGCATTCGCTTCCTAAACCGTTGATCCCAGTTCAATTCCGGGCGGGGACGCCATTTTAAATCCGCCGCTGGCCTGGATGCCGCCATCATTGAATGCTTTTATCAACCACCGGTCGAATTAAATGGGGTTATATGTTATGATGCAGACGACAACCAAGCCGCCCATGAAAAAAACAATTTCACTCAAATCCATTTTAGGCCCGGTCGTCCTGGCGTGGACATTGAGTGGCAGCCAGTCGGTGCAAAACGCCAGTGCTCAAACAACACAAACCGCCCCCCCGCCAGGCACCGATCTCATCACCGCCGCTTCCCCGGACAATGCGACCACACCCGGCACGCTGCCACCGGACGTTGATCCCAACAGCCCGCTCGCCCAAGTCATCCGATTGGTGCAGGCTGGCGTCGAGCAAAGTGTCATCCTCACGTACATCGGCAACTCCCCGAGCCTGTTCAGCCTCAATTCGGACGAAATCATTTATCTGAACGACCTGGGCGCTCCGCCGGAGATCGCCAACGCCATGATGCAGCACGACCGGCAATTGCAGCAAGCGGGCGTGGCGGCGAACGTTCCCCCCGCCCAACCTGAGAACACCGCGGAAAGTTCGGCAGCGCCGCCGACCGACACGGCCGAGACCGCAACATCACAGCCGGCCGACGTCACGGTGAACTATTTTTATGACACGCTGACACCTTATGGCGGGTGGGTGAACGTGGCCGGTTACGGCTGGTGCTGGCGGCCAACGATCGTCGTTTACAACACCGGCTGGCAACCCTATTGCGACGACGGACATTGGGTTTATACCGACTGCGGCTGGTATTGGATTTCCGGCTATTCCTGGGGCTGGGCAACCTTTCACTACGGCCGCTGGTTTCATGTTCCCCGCTATGGCTGGTGCTGGTGGCCGGACACGACCTGGGCGCCGTCGTGGGTGTGTTGGCGCCACAACCGGGATTACTGCGGCTGGGCGCCACTGCCGCCTCACGCGATGTATCAATCTGGCGTCGGGTTCATTTATCAAGGCCATGCCGTCAACGCCGGTTTTGACTTTGGCTTGAGCGCCGCCGCCTTCACGTTTGTGCCGACACGGGATTTCTGCGACCCACACCCGGGGCGTTTTCGCATCAAGACGGATGGAGTAACGCACATTTACAACCAGACCACGGCCATCAATAACTTCAACTTTGACAGCCACCATCAGGGCATCGTCAATGCCGGCATTCCGCCGCAAGATATCACCGCCGTCACCCGACAGGCGATTCACCCGGTTACCATTCACACCGAAAATGGAGGCACAGCTTGGGGCGGGCGGGGTGAACAATTTGAGCGCAACGGCAACACACTGATCGTGAATCGCCCGCGCTTTGTCGGCACGCCGGTCCTCTCCTTGCATCCAGGCACTCCGCCGCCAACCAGCCACGGGCAAAATGAATTTCATCCGGTCGTCCATGGGGATCAAAACAATGTTTCCCCGCACGTGGAAAATCCCGGGCAGAACAACTTCCCGCGCCGGGACATAAACCCAAATTCAAACCCCAATTTCAACCGGACCCCGCCGCGGGTGCCGCAGACCCAGCCACCGGACGCGACACACGTCACCCCGTCCAATCCGCTGGTGAAAAACAATAATCCGGTGACGCCCCAAAATCGCCAGATCTGGCCGGCCCAAAATCAGGTGCCAAATCAAAATGACAACTCCGACCGCGGCGTTTTGTCCCCGCGGGCGATTGGTTCCGGACAACCACCATCGCCGGGCAGCACCTACCATTCTCAACCACAGGGCAATGCTGCGACGGGACAACCCTTCTCCAATCCTCCGCCGGTCAATCACTACTCCACGCCGCCGACGCCAAACAATAATCATGGTGTCCCGGCGAATGATTCACACTATAACAACCAGCATTTCAATCATTCCGACCCGCCGCCACAGGCGGTCCAACCGCATGCGTCGTACCCCTCTTCCCCGCCGTCATCACAGCCACCCAACAATCAGGGTCCGAATAAGGACAAGGGTGAGAACGGACATTGAACCTCCACCGGTCCGGGTGGCCATCGTACGCCGGAAGCGGACGGCTTTTTGCTTTCACAACTTTTCCGCGGCAGGCAAAGTGGGCGCGTGAGCATCACCCGGCGGCAGTTTGAGCAAATGCAACAGCGCCTTGGCGGCGCGACGACGCGCACGGCCGTGCCGGTATTGGCGGCCGGCTTGCGGGCGCCACTCTCCGCCCATGGTGTGATCCTGGGGGTTGACCCGTCGCTGCGCGGCACCGGCTACGGCGTGATTCGCCTCGCCAAACCGCATCCGCTCACGCTCTGCCACGGCACAATTTCCTGTCCGCAAAACTGGGAACGTTCGCGTTGCCTCGTCAAAATCGTGGAAACCCTGCGCGAGGTCTTGAAACAAAACCAGCCGACCATCTGCATCGTCGAGGGACTGTTCTACGCGCAGAACCTGCAAACCGCCATCATCATGGGCGAGGCGCGCGGCGCGGCGCTGGCGGCCGTCGCCGAAGCCGGTCTGGAGATTTTCGAAATCGCGCCCCGCAAGGTGAAGCAGGCCATCGTCGGCTATGGCGCGGCGCAGAAATCCGCTGTTGCCAAAATGGTCCAGCGCCTGCTGGACTTGCCCAAACCGCCCGCTCCCGACGCCGCCGACGCGCTGGCGCTCGCGCTGGCGCACGCCCAGGGAAATTCGCGCTATCATCTCGCGCCCGCCAGGCGAATATGATTATTCTTCCGGCTGCCTTCGTATGATCACTTTTCTCCACGGCAAACTGCTCGAGGCGCTGCCCACACGGGTGATCATTGACGTCAACGGCGTCGGATACGAGGCGCTGATTCCCTTGTCGTCCTTCGACCAGTTGCCGCCGCCCGGTGGGGACGTGAAGTTGCTCACGCAACTGGTCATCCGTGAGGATGCCCACACGCTCTATGGGTTCATGACGCCGGCGGAACGGGACCTGTTCCGGTTGCTGGTCGATTCCGTCTCCGGGATCGGTCCGAAGACCGCGCTCAATATCCTGAGCGGCATGAACCCGGTCGCCTTTCGCGGCGCGGTGGCCAGCGGCGACGTGAAATCACTTTCGCAAGTCTCCGGTGTCGGCAAGAAAACCGCCGAGCGCATCGTCGTCGAGTTGCGCGACAAAATCGGCGCAACCGGCGCGTGGAAAGCCGCCAGTGCCCGGCACGCGCTGGCGCCGGATGACCAAAAAGTCAACGATGCCGTGCTCGCGCTCATGGCGCTCGGTTACAAGCAGGTCGAGGCATACAACGCCGTCCGCGCCGCCCAATCCCGCATGGCGGGACTGGGTGCAAAGGCAACCGTGGAAGAACTGGTCCGCGCCTGTTTGAAAAAGGGAGCGTGATGGACAACGCCACGCCACAGCCACCAGCGCCGGTAACCCGCCGCCAACGCCGGCAATCCGGCGTGATCGTGCCGAATTCGCCGGAATGGCATCAACGGCTGGCAGCCTGGATCATTTGGGCCGCGTTGCGCTTGATTGCGGCCACCCTGCGTTATCGCATCCATGATCCATACGGGTTCATGGCGGAAAAGGATCATGGGCAGGCGATTTACTGCGTCTGGCACAACCGCCTCGCGCTCTGCTTGAAAATATATTTCACCTTCGGACGCCGGCGCCATCAGGCCGCCGGGCTGGCGGGAATGGTCAGCGCCAGCAAGGATGGGGCGTTTCTGGCGGCGATCCTCGAACGATTTGGCGTGCAACCCGTGCGTGGTTCATCAAGCCGGCGCGGCCCGCAGGCGTTGCTGGAGCTGACCACCTGGGCCGGGCGCGGCTACGACCTGGCCATCACCCCCGACGGACCGCGCGGTCCCCGCTACGTGGTGCAGGACGGCGCCATGGCATTGGCACAAATCACCGGGCTGTCCCTGGTTCCCGCCTCGTATCATTTGCACTGGAAAATCCAGTTGAAAAGCTGGGATCGCTTTCAAATTCCGCTGCCCTTTTCGCGTTGCGATGTCTTTGCCGGCCGCATCACCCGGGTGCCACGCGAATCCTCCGACGCCCAACGCGAGGCCTTGCGCCAATCGTTTGAAGCCGAATTGCGCGCCATCACGCACGATTGACGAGCCATGATTGCCCGGATCAGCCTTGAAATCGCGCTCCGCAAGGAATTCGATTATTTGATCCCGCCGGGGTTGACCGGACAAATCGAAGTCGGCAGCCGCGTGCAGGTGCCGTTCGGGCCGCGAAAAATTTATGGCTGTGTCACCGCGCTCGCCGAAGAGTCGGCCCACGCGAACCTCAAACCCATTCTGAAGGTCATCGGTGCGCAGACCCTGGTCACGCCGAAAGTGTTGCAGCTCGCACGCTGGATCGCCGAATATTACTGCTGCGCACCCGAAACCGCTTTAAAGTCGGTTCTACCCGAAGCCATCCGCAAAAAAAGGGGGACGGAGGAAGGTTGGAAAAAACAATTGTTCGTCCGGGCATTGCCCCCTGGCGGCGAATTTCCCAAACTGCCGAAACGCCAGCAGGAAGTCTGGAACCTCGTTGAAGAACGCCGCGAACTGTTGCTGACGGAATTGCTCGAACTCGCGGAAACCACCGCGGCGACCGTTCGCAAACTCGAAGACCGCGGCCTGGTGGAAATCACCTCTGAAATTTCCGAGCGTGATCCCTACGCACGCGAACACATCCTGCCATCCCAGCCGCTGTCGCTGAACCCGGCACAATCCGCCGCGCTGGAAAAAATCAAAAGCCGGATGTCAGAAGCCGGAAATCGGAAGCCGGAAACTGGCAGCCCGACCTCCGACCTCCGACCCCTGACTTCCGTTTTTCTCCTCC
>CAWACS010000048.1:0-103724 GCA_963780535.1 uncultured Verrucomicrobiae bacterium | reverse complement strand
CAGGTTTGGTTGACAAACCGGTTGGCGGCGGATTTTTCCATCATTTCGGACGGGTCCGACAGCGACGATTTATTTGTCAATCCATATTGATGGTTGCTGGCTTCCATTTGTGGCGCCATCAACTCGCGCGTTCTAGCCGTGCGTTTTTGGGCATCAAGGTCCGATTCCCATTCGTCTTGAATCAGACTAAATCTGAATTGCGGACGGCCCATGTATTTCCGGCACAGTTGATACTCCCCTTTTTGCGCGAGTATATCTTCGGCGTAAAAATAACATCGCTGCGCCAGCTCCGGGTTTTTCATGTCGAGCGATTTGAACAACGCATACGTTGCATCGTCCTGATTCAGACAGCCATTGACGGAATCGACCTCCGAAAACAGATCCGAATCGCCGCTGCCTTCAATAAGCTTCCGTGTGTCGCGGTCCCGGATTTCGACCAATGCCTGTTTCGCCTTGGGATAACGCCGACCAAGTTCGGCCCAGTTCATGATGCCGAAGGACAACCGGACTGGATTTACCTCCCCAAATTCCAACGCATGATTGAAATACCAGATTTGACGTTGCAAGGCCTCCTCGTAATGGCCCTGCTTCATTAGGGTTTCCACCTCATCCCGGATTTTCTGCAAATCCGGTTTCTTGCCCGGCGCGAGTGTGGGTGACCAGGTTTCAGCGGAGGCCAACGGAGAATTCGTGATCCAGCCCGCTCTGTTTTCCTCTTGCGCCTCTTCCTTGGTCCCGAAATAGAGCGACGCGAAGGAATGGCCATCAGCATACATCGAGATGTGTGGCATGCCCGGATGCCAATACGAAATACCCGCAGAAGTGTCGGTCAATTCAAAATCACCGCGGCCTTCGGAAATCTGAATTCCATTTCGATTCGTAGCAGCCGACGTGAGTCGGCTCTGGTTTTCATTTTGAGCGGACTCACGTCCGCTGCTACTGGATTCGGTCGTGATATAAAGCGCCAGCAGTGCATTGTCGTGGCTGACCAGATTGTAACGGCCTTTGACCACCATCCGATTAGTGGAACACTCCACCGAAGTGATTTCAATCGCATCACCCTGCGGGAACCAGGTTTGGCCAATATAGTCGGAGCGGACGGGCTCGCTTAAAGACGGCGCTTGTCTCTGTGTCTGCCGGTCAACGGCAAATTGTGCCGCGATTGGCAACCCGATGACGAGGATTACAAATAGAACGGGCATCAAGATTATCAAAACCAACACCGTTACGGCAAACCGCCGCCAGAAATGGTCAGGCTTTTGGACGGGCGGTGGCGGCAGTTTGCGCCTGCACCAGAAGGAAACCAATCCTGTCATCAGGCCGGCAAACGTTCCGAGGGCGAGACCGGTGAGCACACCGATGAAAATATTGAGCGGGACATTCGGTCGGATAGGACGCCACGGAGTCAGTGCGCGATCAAGCATTTCCCCCGTGTGTTCGGGTGGACGGGCGCAATAGGTTTCGGCAATTTTGTTGGCAATTTCCGCCGCCTCCTTTGGCGAGGTGCTGTAGAACCGGATCTGAATCACGCTGCTGCCGCGCACGGGTTGAATCTCCACCCTGCGCTTCATCAAGGCCACGGTTTCTTCGTCGGTTAAATCGTGGCCGCCGTTAAATTTCTGTCCCCAACGCTGGTCCAGATTCAACGAGGCGGCGACCGGTCCCAGCACCGGCTGGGATTGAATGACTTCCGACTCGGTTTGAAAAAGATACGGATCTTGTGCCGCCTGCGGACCCGACACGCGGACCAGCGCAGTTCCAACGTAGGTTCGTGGTAAAAGGAGCGTGACGCCAACCGCCAGAACGACGATGACCAGAAAGACGGTAAAACCGGTCAGGACTCCGCGACGAAGGGCCGATCGGGCGGCCGCAACGGGGGGAACGGACGGGGAAGCCGCAACCGGACTTTTCACCGTGCCGATAATGTCTTCATAGGCGTACGTCAACGCGGCGAAGGTGATGGGGAATGTGACCAGCAGGCCAATGAAACAGGCCAGGAGTCCCGCCAGGTTGATCAACCCCAAGACAATCAGGAATCCAAAAAATTTCCACCAATGTTTGGAAATGACTTTTCGGCTTAACCGCATGGCCGGCCAGAAGTCGAGCCGCTGGTCTATGATCAACGGGAAAGTCAATATCCAGGCCACAAACAGATAAATCCCCGGTAAAATCAGGCACAAAAATCCCAGCCCCGTCAGCATAGACGCCAGGAAACCGGCGATGACGAGGTGGGGAAACGGCTGACGAAAACCGGTGAAAGCGGTTTCCACGCCTGCCGTCTCCCGGCGAATCTTTTTGAGGAAATACAGATATAATCCGCCCATGAGCGGACCGCTCAACAGGATTCCCAGGATGGAGGTTGTTCCTGATGCATGCCCGTTCGACAACGCCGCTCCTGACGACGGGGCCGCAGACAGCACCGCCAAAACGAAAGCCGACATGCCGACGAGCGGCCAGAAATCGTTTCGCACCAGGGTCCAGCCGCGGCGCAGGCAGTGGCGAATGTTCAAAGCATAATCCCGGGCCAGGATTTCCTCGGCCGACCTTGCGGGAGCGGTCCCGGGTGCGCTGGTACTGGCAATGGTGTCCAGTTGCGTCTTCACTTCGCTGACCTGCTGATAACGCCGTTCTGGCTCCTTTTCCAACGCGTGTAAGACCACTTCATCGAGTCGCACGTCGATTTGTACTTTCGCCGACGGCGGCTGGAATTTGCCCAACGGCAGTTCGCCGGTGAGCATTTCGTAGAACACGACGCCCAGTGAATAAATGTCCGCGCGATGGTCCACGGTCAGCGGTTTCTCAATCTGCTCCGGCGCCATGTAATGCGGCGTGCCCACCGCGTCCTTCGCGCCGGTGAGCGTTTGCTGGCCGGTTTCATCACCCATCATCTTGGCGATGCCGAAGTCGGCAATTTTCACCCGGCCGGACTTGTCGAGCAGGATGTTCTCGGGCTTGATGTCGCGGTGGACGATGCCCTGTTCGTGCGCGTATTGGAGCGCCTCGCAAATTTTCGGCACAATCGTCAACGCCTGCTCCGGTTTCATTTTTCCGGTCTGCAGCAACTGCCGCAGGTTCAGGCCGTCCACGAATTCCATCAGCAGGTAATGTAGGACGGGCGTCGCGCCTGTCTCTGACCTTGCTTGTTCCTGTTCAGATGGAGACAGGCTGGAAGCCTGTCCTACGGTGCCGAAATCGTAAACGGTGACGATGTTGGGATGATTCAACCGTGCCAGGGCCTGGGCTTCGCGCGTGAAGCGTTCGGTAAAATGCGCGTCCTGCTCCTTTTCCCGCGCCAGGATTTTGAGCGCGACGAGGCGGTTCAAGCGCGGTTGTCGTGCCCGGTACACGACGCCCATGCCGCCGCGGCCGAGGCATTCGAGAATTTCCAGTTGCGGGAACAGCGCCGCGATTTCCGCGGGCTGAGGCGGGGGATGCAAGACCTTGGTTCCATGCAGGCCGGTGCCGCCCGGTCCCTCCGTCTGGGTGGCGAGACCGGCCTTCAACATGCATTCGGGGCAAATCCCGCCCAACGCCGTGGAGGGCACCGGCTTCCCGCAATGCGGACAATCACCCTGGGGAGTCTCGGGGGTTCCCGCAGGTGTTGGGGGCCTTGGCACCGCCGACGGATTGGGCGGAGGAGTCTGGCGGCGTCGGGACAGGAAGTAAATAATTGCGCCGATCGTTGCGATTACCAACAGCGGCAGCAGAACGAAAGGGGCCACGCTCCAAAAAATCTCCCATCCGCCGAGGAATGCGGCAAACAAAGGCTGTGGCGTCATAATCGTTCTCCTGAATCAAGGGTTTTCACGTTAAACGGTTCATCCACCACATTACAAAGGAAGAATTGGCCGAAGGTTACAGCAAATCGTGATGCGTGGAACGTAAAACGTGATCGGGGCAACACCGTGATGCACGTTTGACGTTTCACGTTCCGGCCAGGGTCCGGAACAGATAGCGCAGTTCGTCCTCGACTTCGTCCGGACCCGACACGGTGTCGGCGATGGTGTCGCGCAGCAACGCGCGGTAACGCTGGCGCAACCGGTGCACGGCCACTTTAATCGCGCCTTCGCTCATAGCCAATTGCCGGGCGAGTTCCGCGTAGGGCGCCGCGTCGCTGGCCCCGGCCAGGGTGGTGCGCAGCGTGTCAAACAACGCGGTTTTGCCTTCCGCGCGATACTCTTCTCCGAGCCGTCGGTAAACCTGTTCGAGCAGCGTGATGGCCCAGCGATGTTCAAACGCCTTTTCCGGCGTGAAATTTTCGACCGGGATTTCGCCCAGCCGCGTTTCGGCGCTTTGCAGGTCGAGGGAGATCACTTTTCCGCCGCCGCGTTTCTGGGCGCGCGCCTTGTCCCATTCGTCGGCGAGAAAGTGGTTCAGCGACGCCAGCAGGAAGGAACGGAACCGGCCTTTTTCCGGTGCGACCGAGGCGACGGCGTTGCGTTCCAGCAACCGCGCGAAGAATGCCTGCGTGAGGTCCTGGGCGTCCTCGGGCGAATAACCGCGCCGCCGCACATAGGCGTAGAGCGGATGCCAGTAGGCCTGGCAAAGATTTTCGAGCGCGGCGCGGGCGCGGGTGGTGTCGCTGCGTGCGGCGGTCAACACGACCGACCAGTGCGTGGTGACAAATACCGACCGGGGCGGCGCCGGATTTTCGGGAGAAGTGGTTCCCGACGGTGTTGCTGGGGTTGAAGGGTTCACCGGTGGCGAGCCTAACGCGAACCGGCCAAAGCGCAAGCCCGCTCAACCTTGGGTATAGGTACTGTTTGGTGGAGCGAGGCTGCTGACGAGCCGGCTCGCGAGGACGCTCGCCCCACCGAAAGTCGCAAAACGTACCACTGCCTAACTTTGGAGTTTTTTGACGGCGAATTCAAAAACCGCCGTGGGGGAAAGCGCGTTCAGACATTCGTTCGGTTTCTGGTAGGTGCAGTGCGATTTGAGGCAGGGCGAGCAGGGCAGGTCCATGCGCAACACACTGTCGAGCTGGCGATACGGCCCGGTGCGGCGCGGTTCGGTCGGGCCGAAGAGCGCGACGAGCGGTTTGCCCAGCGCGGCGGCCACGTGCATCGGGCCGGTGTCGTTGGTGATCATCAAATCACAGAGCCGGACCCACTCGACCATTTCCGGCAGCGAAGTCTGGCCGCACAGGTTGAAGCAACGCTCCCCGCCGGCGTCCGCGATGATTCCGCCGAGCGCTTTGTCATCTGCGCCACCGAGGATGGCGAAACGCGCATCGGGAAATTTTCCAGCCAGGAGCCGGACCAGCCGGGCAAAGTACTCAACCGGCCAGCGTTTGTTCGACCAGCGTGCGCCGGGCTGAATCGCCAGCCAGCGGGCGTTGCCGGTCTGCCATTTTGATTTGACGGTGGCGGCGACTTGCGGCTGTTCGGGCAGCCATTGAAAATGGTGGTGAACGGGCACGCCGAGGTGGGGCAATACCGCCAGATACCAATCCACCGCGTGGGTGTGGAACGAGGCGCGGCGGACCGCCAGATCGTAAAAGCCGCGCGCGCCCTCGCGGACTTCGTCGAGGCCGATGAGAAACTTGCCGTTGGCGAGCCACGCGAACGCGCCGCTGCGCGCCAGGCATTGGAGGTCGATCACCCAATCGAAATTCTGTTCACGCAACCAGCGGAGGCTGCGGAACATTTCGGGCCAGTGCCGCGGGACGGCCCAGCGCCGGCGTTCAAAACGGACGACCCCGGTCAGGTCCGGATCGTCTTCGAGCAACGGCGCGAATTGGGAATCAATCCACCAGAAAATTTCGGCTTCGGGCCGGTGGCGCTTGAGGAGCCGCAGCACGGGCAGGGCCTGGACCACGTCGCCCAGCGAACTGGGTTTGAGAATCAGGATTTTCAATTGTCAGCCACAGATTGACACAGATGAACGCAGATAAAAAACTAAAACGAAATCATCCGTGAAAATCCGTGTTTATCTGTGGCCCTGATTGAAAAATCACCTTCCCAGTTCCAACCGTTCGGCGAGGCGTTCGGGCAGGCCGGCGGCGCGGATTTTTTTCTGGGCGGTGGCGATGTCGTATTCGAGCCGGCGCAGTTCGATGGTGCCGGCGTCCGCGTCATAAATGACGTAGGCCGCCTTGGGATTGTTGTCGCGCGGCTGGCCGACGGCGCCGACGTTGATGAAATATTTTTTGGCCGGATCAATCTTGAATTTGGAATAGGTGCCGCCGCGCACGACGGTGTCGCGCATGAAGGCCACGGGCACGTGGGTGTGGCCGAAGAAGCAGAGCTGGGTGTTCTGGTAGGGAAAACTGGCGGCCGCGGCGAGTTTGTCGAAGACGTAGCCCCAACGCTGGGGCGCGTCGAGCGTGGCGTGGACGATGGTAAAGTTGTGGACTAGTTTGGTGTATTTCAATTCGCGCAGCCATTGGCGTTCCTCGGTGGAAAGCTGGGCGCGGGTCCAACGGACGGCTTCGGCGGCGTTGGGGTTGAAGCCTTCCAGATGGTCGTCGGTGGAGCAATATTCGTCGTGGTTGCCCTTGACGCAGGGGATGTCCATCTGACGCACGATCTCGAGGCACTCCTTCGGATTCGCGTTGTAACCGACGACATCGCCGAGGCAGACATAATGCGTGGGCTTCTGTTGCTCGGCGTCCGCCAGGACGGTGCGGAACGCTTCCAGGTTGCCGTGAATATCTGCGATGATGGCGAATTTCATTTGCGTCTATCGTCTATCGAATAATTTCAAATCCGTGCAATGCGTTTTGCGCGTCGCTCCACGCGGCCTGTTCGTCGCGGATCAGTCCGGAAAGTCCCGCGTCGCGGATGGCCAGGCGAAAGGCTTCCAGTTCTGTCCGCGCGCCTTCGGCGATCAATTCCACGCGACCGTCCGGCAGGTTGCGCACCGTGCCGGTCACTTCAAATCCGGCAGCCACGGTTTTCGTCGTATAACGAAACCCGACACCTTGCACGCGGCCTGAGTAAAAAATGTGCATGCGACAGCGCTTCATGCCGGGGTGTCCGCCAACGCCGGTCCAGACACGATGGGATAAAGCCAAAGCCGGCGGCGCGGCGCAATATTTTATTGTAAAATTTGCCATGGAGTTTTTTCCAAGTTTTGTATTTGACCGTCCAGAAAATTTACAGTAACCAACGTGGGCTGCACTTGTAAGAATGATAAGAGTTCACGCGTCCGCGGTTCGCAGCGCACGGCGCACACACTGTAATGCTGAATGGAAAGTCATTTTTGGCGGTTGATTTTGGGGCGGGCAGCCTCAAGTTGGCGACCTTTGAAATCAATGAAGTCGGCGGTTTATGCCTGAAAGGTTTCACCTTGAAATCGTTGGGCCCGGAAGGCGCGGTGGAAACCACGCGCGAAGCCGTCCTGCTCAAAGTATTGCGCGAAACGCTTGCGGAAACGGGGGTGACGGCGCGGGACATCAACGTCTGTGCGCCGGGTTTTCAGGTATTTTCCAAATTCGTCAAACTCCCGCCGGTGGACGCGGGCAAGGTGACGCAAATCATCCAATACGAAGCGCAACAAAACGTGCCGTTCCCGCTGGCCGAAGTGGTGTGGGACTATCAAATCCTCGGTTCCAGTTCGACGGGCGAGCTGGAGGTGCTGTTGGTGGCGATCAAGTCGGAGATTGTCGAGGGGTTGTTTCGCATCGCGGAGGAGGCGAAGTTGCGGCTGCAATTGTGCGACGTTTCGCCCGCCGCCCTGTGCAATGCGTTTCGGTACAATTACGGAGATTTGGAGGATTGCACGATGTTGCTGGACATCGGGGCCAAGACCAGCAACCTGCTCTTTTTTGAAAAGGGCAAGGTTTTTTCCCGCAGCATCAGCCTCGGCGCCAATTCCATCACGCAGGATTTTGCCAACGAGGCGAAGTTGAAATTTGCCATCGCCGAGCAGATCAAAGTCACCGAGGGTTTCGTCAGCCTGGGCGGCGCGTATGAAGAGCCGGAGAATCCGAACCAGGCGGCCATTTCCAAGATCGCCCGGCAATTCATGACGAAGCTGCACATTCAAGTCAACCAGACGATCCAATTTTACCGCGGTCAGATGGGGGGGCGGCGCCCCAGCGGCTCTTTCTGGCCGGCGGCGCCGCCATCATGCCTTACACCGCGCAATTCTTCGCCGAGAAACTCAACGCGCCGGTGGAATACTTCAATCCGTTCCGGAATGTGCAGATTGATCCGTCCGTGAACCTGGAAGAGCTGGCCCGCGTGGCGCATGCCTTGGGCGAGGCCGTCGGCCTGGGCCTGCGCAATCTGGCGAATTGTCCGGTGGAGATGAATTTGATGCCGGAGAGCACGTTGCGCTGGCGCACCTTCAATGAAAAGAAACCGTATTTCATTGCGACCGTTTTCAGTCTGGTGGCGGTGGCGTTTGCGGTCGGATTCCTCTTTGAAAAACAGGCCATCTCGAAAGAGACGGAACTGGAAAAACTCCAGCCGGAAGTGCAGCAATTGCAGGACCGGGCGGATGCGTTCAACCGGGTTTATACGAAAGTCGGCTCCACCCGGAAGGAAGCCGATCAAATCGCGACCTGGATGAGTGATCGGCATTACTGGGGGGACGTGCTGGCTGAACTGCGGCAGGTGTTGATTCGCGCTGAAAACGGCGTTCAAAAGAAATTAGCCGCCCAGAGAGCCGGCGTGCAGGCCGGCATCTGGATTGAACAACTGATCACCACGGGACCCACGGGGTTTGTTCCCAATGCCGCGGGGGCGCCGGGAAACTATAACAATGGGTTGCCGGGCGGGCCGGGCGGGATGCCTGGAAATCAGATGAACACGCCACAAATCCAGACCCCGCAGACCACCCATAGTGGCGCCATCAGTCTGATTTGCCGCGCGGTGAGTTTGTCCAAGGTGGATTCGGCGGCGAACAGCGACATCGCCTACACCCTGGAGAATGAATTGCAAGCCAGCCCGCTTTTTGATCCCAAAGCAACCCAGCTTACCGGCCAAATCAATGCGGAGGATGCCTCGGGCACGTTCACCTTCGGGATTTCGGCGGTGCTTAAAAACCCATTGAATTTGTAGCATGGCCTGGATTAAGAGAAATTTGCTTTTTGTCGTTGGCGCGGTGATTGCCGTGGGGTTGCTGGCCGCCGCCGGCGTCTATGATTTTAAGAATTGGCAACGCAACAATGCGGCGTTGGACGCGTTGAATCAGGCGTACGTCAGATTACAGAGCCTTTACAGTCAAAACCCATCGCCCGGCAACAACAAGATTGACAACACCAAGGCCGCCGCCGAACAGGAACAACGGTTGCGCCAATGGATCCAGGGAACGGAGCAATACTTTCAGCCGATTCCGTCCATACCCGATTCCGCCAAGGGCGAGATAACGGATGCCAGATTTGCCGGCGCGCGCGACCATACCCTGAGTCAGTTGCAGGCGGAAGCCGCCAGCGCCAGTGTCACCGTGCCGCCTCAATACGGCTTCTCGTTTGAAGCGGAACGAACCCTGGTGAAATTTGCGCCCGGCAGCCTGGATGCGCTGGCCCAGCAACTCGGCGAGGTGAAGGCGATTTGCGAAATTCTTTATGCCGCCAGAGTCAATTCATTGGACGGCGTCCGCCGTGTGCGGGTGTCGAACGATGACACCGGCGGCCCGCAGTCGGATTATCTCGATCAAACGATCACGACCAATGACCTGGCCGCTATTACGCCATATCAAGTGACTTTTCGCTGCTTTAGCCAGGATCTGGCCCGCGTGCTGTCGAGTTTTGAATCATCACCGCATGGATTCATCGTGAAAGACATCAACGTGCAACCGGCGGCCGGGGTGACCGCTGCGTCAGCGGCTTCCAACCCCGGGCCGGATGCGGGTGGGTTCGGGCAACCGCCTTTTACCCCGACCCCATCGCGCCTGCCGGTCGCGCCCATGGACCGGGGCGGGTTGCAAACCGTGCTCGATGAGCAACTGTTAAACATCACCCTGGATGTTGAAATTGTTAAATTGTTGCCGGGGGATTAGCGCATGGATTTCCTCAAAAAACATTACGAAAAGATTTTACTCGGTGTGGTCTTGCTGGGCCTGGTTGGGGCCATGGTGTTTTTGCCTTTCATGATTTTGCACGACCGCAACCTCCTGGAGGAGACCCGTGAGGGGATCATTTCACATCCCGTCAAACCGCTTCCGGCGTTGGATTTGACGGACGAGAGCAACGCCGTCCAGCGCCTGCAATTGCCCCGCCAACTTGACCTGGAGACGACCAACAAGCTGTTTAATCCCGTTGAATGGGAAAGGGCTGTGGACGGGACCCTCATCAAGATTGCCAGCGGCAACGAAGTGGGGCCGGCGGCCGTCAAGATTGCCGGGATCACGCCCCTCTATTTCGTCCTGACGCTGGGGTCGGTGCAAACCAATGAATTTGGCGTGCGCTACGTCATTTATGTGGAGCGCCAAGCCGCGCCGGTGGCGTGGCAACGGGCCAAGCGGCAGCATTATGCTTCCCTGGGGGAGAAGAACGACGCGTTTACGATTACCACCGTGCAGGGACCGCCGGCGGACCCGACACAGTTGAATTTACAGTTAACCGATTCCGGTGAGACGGCCACCCTCTCCAAGGACAAACCGTTTCGCCGCGTGGACGGTTACATGGCGGATTTAACCTATCGTCCCGAAGGGAAGATCTGGAACGGTCAACGACTGGGAGACGATTTGAAATTTGCGGGCGACGATTACATTATCGTTGCCATCAACCAGAACGAGGTGGTATTATCCGCCGCATCGAACCAGAAAAAAACTACGTTGACTTACAATTCTAAATGATGCCGGCCCGCAACCATCCCAGTGTCAGGCGATGCTGACACCGAAAACCTGAATTCAGCCATGACAAAAGCAGTTTCTGTCCCACTCGGTTTCATTCTGATATTGGCGGGCGCCTTCATGTTGCCAGCCCAAACCAACAGCCCTGCCGACATGGCCGTCAGCGAAGCCGTGCTGCGGCAGGCCAATACCGTGGTTCTGCGCCAGAAACTGGTTCAAGCCCAGGACGCCGCGGCACACAATGATTTGGGGCTCGCGTCCAAATTGTACGAGGATGCCTATCAGCTCGTCCAAAACATCGGTTCCGGCATCGAGGCCGAGTCAGCGCAGACAATTTCAGGGCTGGTGTCCGTCAGACTTGAATTGGCCCGGGAAGCGGAGCGTCGGGGTGATTTTCGGGAGGCCGGCACGCAGATCAACCGCGTCTTGAAAGTGGACCCCCAGAATGCCGAAGCGCTGGCGTTTGAGAAGCGAAATGACCGGATGCTGGCCTCGCTGCGCGGCCAGGTTCCGGACGATGCGACCCTCCAACAGGTTCCCGCCATTACCGGCGACAAAACGCAGGCGGACACGCTGGTGCGTGACGGCAAACTGTTTTACGAGATGGGCAAATTTGAAGAAGCCGAGGCCAAGTTGCAACAGGCGCTGAAGCTGGACCCGATGAATGCGGGCGCCTATTATTATTTGACCCTGGTCAAACAGGGGGTCGATGCCCGCGAGGAGCGGATGCACACGACGGACAATCAGACCCGCATCGTGGACGTGACCAAGGCATGGGAATCGCCGGGAAGAAACAATGTGCAGGTGCCCGTGCCCAATCCATATGCCACCAACGACCTGGTTCACACCGGTCCCGGACGTGAAGCCATCATGAGCAAACTGAACCGCATTCGGCTCGATCAGGTGTTTTACGACGGCCTGCCGTTAAGCGAAGTCGTTCGCAACCTGAGTGAACAAGCCAAGGTTCGCGACCCGGACAAGGTGGGCATCAATTTTTTAATTAATCCCAACACGGACAATTCCGCGTCCGTCACCACCACCACGCCCACGACTGGCGTGGGTTCCCCATTTGGCGGTCCCGGCGCGGGGGGGATTCCGGGTGGAGCCGGTGGCGGTCAGCAAATTGATCCCACAACGGGTTTGCCCATCAATGGGGCCACCCCGGCCGCCGGCGGAGAATCCGTGGATATCAATTCGATCATTGTCCGGATCAATCCAGCCCTGACCGATGTGCGCATGGCGGACGCGTTGGATGCGATCGTGCAGGTCGCGGACCATCCCATTGAATACTCCATCAGCGATTACGCGGTCGTATTCTCGGTCAAAGGTCCGCGTTCGCCGCAGCTTTTTTCACGGACGTTCAAAGTAGATCCCAACACCTTTGTCCAGGGACTGGAAAGCGTTGGCTCGCTCGTCTTTGTTAACAACAACAGCAGCAGCGGTTCCGGCGGCAGCGGCGGTGGCGGTGGCGGCGGCGGCGGCAGCGGCGGGGGGAGTGGCCAAAACTCAAGCGTGGGGCTTCTGGCAATTGTCAATGCTGCGCCGGGTGAATCAGGAAATCGCAGCAGTGGTTCCGGCGGCGGCGGTGGCGGCGGTGGCGGTGGTGGTGGTGGCGGTGGCGGCCAGACCGGCAACGGTGGATTGAATTTCGTGACCACCACGAACAACACGGTGAGCGTCAGCCTGTCGGCGCGGAATTTCTTCACCACGTTGGGGGTGGATTTGTTTCCGCCGAAGAGCATTTTCTTCAATGACCGGCTGGGGTTGTTGTTTGTCCGCGCGACGATGCAGGACCTGGACACCATCGAGAGTGCCATTCAGGCGTTGAATCAGGTGTCACCCCAGGTTCACATCAAGGCGCGGTTTGTTCAGGTGGAGCAGGACGACAACGCCGGCCTGGGCTTTGACTGGTATTTGGGCCAGTTCCAAATCGGCAATTCCGTCGCTGCCCAGGGCGGCAGTGCGCCGTCGCTCAACGTCCCGGGTCCGGGCGGCAGCGTTGTGCCCTTCCCTGGTCCCACCACCGCCAACCAAATTTCCTCTTCGCCGACGGACCAGCTCTTAACGAGCGGTCTCAACAATTCGGCTTTGCCCGCGATTGGCACCCTCACCGGCATCCTGACCAATCCGAACTTCCGCGTTGTGCTCCATGCCTTGGAACAGCGCGCGGGCGTTGAGGAACTGGCCGAACCGGAGGTCACCACCACCAGCGGCCGGCAGACCGAGATGCGGGCAACGGAAATCTTGACCGTCATCACCGGCTTCAGCTTCCAGCAAGGCTCGGCCGCCACGACGACCGGCGCCACGACGCCGTAAAAATATTTTTGAGCAACGAAACAAATGAAAACGCATCGTAAGGATAAAATTTTCAAACTGGCGTTGGGGATGCTGGTCGCGGCCGCCGCCCTGCAAAGGGTCAACGCCCAGAACAATACCTTTGCCCCGGGCGTTTCCGCCATTACGCCGACCACCCAGGCCATCGAAACCGGTCCGATCTTGGACGTGGTGCCGTATGTTCTGGCCGATGGCTATACAATCAATTTGACTCTCATTCCGTCCCTGACTGAATTCGCCGGTTACGCCACGGCGCCAACCATTGCCAATGTCACCGGCGGCCTGAATGTGGTGCAATTGCCCGTAATTCTGCCTGATTTCACCGTGCGACAGGTCATCACCACCGTGAACGTCTGGGATGGCCAGACGGTGGTTCTCGGCGGGCTGATCAATTCCCAGACCCAGACCGAAAAAGACAAGGTGCCGGTGATCGGCGATTTGCCGATTCTCGGACGCCTTTTTCAGAGTCAGACCAAGACCGCCGTTAAAAAGAATCTGATGATTTTTGTCACCGCGACGATCGTGGATCCGGCCGGCAACCGCGTTCATTCGGATGATGAGCTGCCGTTTGCGCAAAGCGCCATCCCGCCACAGCCGCCGGGGGCGGGTCGGGCGACGGAATCCGACAAAACGGTGACGCTGCCTCCACAATAGTGTTTTAATACCCGTGTCACCCGTTCGCAGCGTGCCATCGAAGAGCCAAGGGGTGAATCATCAGTCCTGCGTGAATTTATGGATCGACTGCTGATTGTTGACGGGCACGCTTACGCGTATCGCGCGTTTCACGCCATACGGAGTTTGCGTTCGCCGGAGGGTCGGCCCACCAATGCGATTTACGGCTTCGTTAAAATGCTGGGGAAGCTGCGCGTGCTGCTCGAGCCGACGCATTTGATCGTGGTCTGGGACGGCGGGTTGAGCGCGGAGCGCATGGCGCTGCTGCCGGAATACAAGGCACAACGTCCGGAGATGCCGGACGATTTGAAACCACAGCTTGATGAATTGGCCGGTTATCTGAAGGCGGCGGGAGTGGCCTCGTTTTGTCGCGAGGGGGTGGAGGCTGATGATTACATCGCCGGCTTGGCGCGGCGGGCGGCGGAGGCCGGCCTGGCGGTGGTCGTGGCCAGTTCCGACAAGGATTTCATGCAGTTGGTATCCAGACGGATTGGATTGTTGAACGCGAACGACAAGACCGAAACCATTTGGACGGACGAACAGGTTCGCGCGAAAGCGGGCGTGGATCCATCGCAAATCGTGGATTGGTTGAGCCTGACCGGTGACAGCGTGGATAACATTCCCGGCGTGCCCGGGGTTGGTCCCAAAACCGCGGCTGACTTGCTGAACCAGTTTGGCTCGGTGGACGCCCTGTATGAACGGCTGGATGAGGTGCGATCGGAAAAACTTCGTGCGAATTTGCGCGCGGCCGGGCCCATCGTGCGGCGCAACCGCGACCTGGTGCGGCTGCGTGAAGATTTGCCATGCGAATTTTCACCGGACGAGCTGCGTGGCCAAGCCGGTGGATGCCGGCCGGTTGCGCGAACTGTACCAGCGCTGGGGCTTTAAGTCGCTGCTGGCGGCGCTGGAAGCCCAAGTGCGCGAATGTCAGGTGATTTTGCTTTAGTAAAATGAATTTGCCGGATGGGATGCAAGAGCGGTGCGTGGCTGATGGCCCGGCGCGTTTTGTTCAAACTAATTTTGGACAAAACGCGGTAAAGTGCGTACACTCGGACAAACCAATTATGTTGTTGCCGTTTGCTCGTAAGATCGTGTGGTTTATGATTCTGTTTGCCGGAATGCCCACTGTGGTTTTCGGGCAGACGAACTATTACGCCACCAACGGAACCGAATACGCCATCGTCGGTTCGTTGCCGGGCGATCAGGTTCTGCCCGCTGTGGCGGTGAACACGAATGGCGGTTATGTGGTCTGGCAGGACAACATCACGGACGGCAGCGGTTGGGGTGTGAGCGCCATGCAACTGAACAGCACGCTTTCCGGGTCGGGCAGTTCCTTCCGGGTCAACGTGCAGGGGACCAACGATCAGGAAAACCCGCGGGTGGCCTTGTTGCCCGGCGGTGGCGCGGTCTTCGTCTGGCAGGGCGGCGTGGAGGGCTTGAATCAACACATTTATGCGCGGTTTCTTTCCGCCGCCGGCACGTGGCTGACCTCAACCGATGTGCTGGTCAACACGTTCACCAATAATTTTCAACAAAATCCCGCCATTGCCACCTTGACCAATGGGAATATTGTGGTGGTTTGGGCGAGCTTCAATGAAACAAATACTCCCAGCGGCTCCCCCAGTTTGCAGGATGTTTATGGCCGGATATTTTCACCGACCGGGGTGCCGGTTACCGGCGAATTTCCCGTCAATCAGTTTACCTCTTATAATCAGCGCACGCCGGCGGTTGCGGCGCTGGCCAATGGTGGATTTGTGGTGGCGTGGGTATCTGAGCAGGAACGATCTGTTGCCGCCGCCAGTTCCACCTTGGAGCCGGCCAGTCAAATGTCTTACCCCAGCGTGGATATTTGCGCCCGGTGTTATGATGGTAACGCCAACGCTCAGGGGAATGAGTTTTTCGTTAATGCGGATTCAAACCTGTGTGCCCATCCCGATGTGGCCGCCGGATCGGACGGTGGCTTCATAGTGGCTTGGGACGCCCGGGATATGACCAGCCCATATGTCAACAGCCTGGATGTTTACGCCCGGGCCTATTCCAATACCTTTGTAGGGGGGACGGTGATGCGAGTGAACTCATACCTTTATGGCGACCAATATTCGCCGCGAGTCAGTTCGTTAGGGACGGATTACTTGATTGTGTGGACGAGCCTGGCCCAGGACGGTTCCGGGGCGGGTGTTTACGGGCAATTTCTCCAAGGTACGGGTTTGACCGTCGGCGGCGAGTTTCGCGTGAACACCACAACAATCAATTCACAAATGCAGCCGGTGGTCACTTCGGATGGCGTCAGCCAGTTCCTGGCGGTTTGGAGCAGTTTCACCGGCTTGGCATATAGTTTTGATCTGTTTGCACAACGTTATAGCAATTCCCAGCAACCGCTGGAACCGTTGCCCGCGCCGTTTGTTTATGCGCCGTTTGTGTTGAGCAACAACGTTTATCAGCCGCAATTGCTGGTGTCGTGGCCGCCAGCGGCGGGCCTTTCGGTCGCCGATTATGAAGTTTATGTGGACGGCGCGACCACCCCGACGGCGGCAATCACAAGTAATGTCTGGACAATGACATCCGCCAACGGCTTGACGACCAATAACATGCATTCATTTGCCGTGGATTATGTAACGACCGACAGCCGGCGTTCACCGCTGTCGCCGCCAGGCAGCGGCTCGACGTGGGGCGGTCAGAGCTGGGGGGGGATTCCCTTCGAGTGGATGACGGAGTATTACGGTAATTTGGTTATAACCTTTGGCAACAACGGTCCGGTGTATAATTGGCTTTCTCCTAATGTGCCGTTGGTTCCTGGCGGCCCGACGTTGCTTCAGGTGTTTCTAAGCGGCGGCAATCCGACAAATTCCGTTACCTGGCTGCGGACGGCGCTGGCCAATACGTCGCAAGGTTTGTTTCTCAGTTGGAACACCCAGCCGGGCTTCACCTATCAGATTCAGACGGCTGCGACCCTTGGCGCGGTCTGGACGGATTTGGGTTCGCCGCGGTTTGCGGCAGGGGCCACGGATTCCATTTTTGTCGGTGGCAGCGCCGCCGGCTATTACCGCGTTTTACTTTTGCGCCAGTGAAATACGTATGAGGCAAGTAATTACAGTTTGTTTGTGGATTGGCTGTCTGGTTTTCAGTTTCCAATCTGCTTTGGCCTTTTCTTTGTTGGGACCGGAAGCCAACGGCGATGATACATACCAGGTGCAGGAGATTGGTTATAATCCCCTGACGGCAGGGGCTGCGCCGCCGTTTATTCTCGATTCCCTGAGTGCCGGGCCCAAAAATATCGGGAATGGCTACCGTCCCAATGCGCCGGTGCTTTTCTACACGTTCACTCCCGCTTTCGGCACCTGGTTTGGCTCAAACGGCGAGGCGGCGGTGCAACAGGCGTTTGGTATTTTGAACAACGTGTCCAATGTGGACAGTTATAGTTCAAGTTTGTCCGAGTTTCCTTTGAACTCGCAGAGCATTAACTACCAGGCGCAAGCCTTGCAATTGAATGATTTGAAATCAGTGACCCTGGCCATCCTGCTGCAAGAGTTGGGGTTGGCCGATTCAGTCCGTTACACCTGGGCGCTGTTTGATCGTGACAACCCCGCTGGGTCGTCCTGCCCCGCGGGCGGACCCAGTATTGGTTACACCTACGCAACCGTTCCGAGGAATTATGACATTATCGCCAGCCCGCTGAATGCGCTTCAATATTCACCCTACGTTAACGGCGGACTTTATTCTTATTTCATTTTCGACGACTGCGATGCTCCCGGGGCATCGCCGCCGAGTGCGGATGCCCTTGAAATACCGGCTGATCCATTTCACAGCAATCCGCCGGTTTCTTCCGGTGTTGGTGAGTTTGGTTTGCTTTATAACCCCAGCACTTATGGTAATTTTTTTACGGGATTGACGCGGGATGACGTGGCCGGGCTGCGCTATCTCCTCAGTACCAACAACACTCTTTTTGCCCCCGGTACGGGTTACCGGGAAGCGCCGGACACGGGGAGCCTTCTTTACAGCACCAATTTCAACGCACTCCCATTATTGTCCACATCCAATTACAATGCCTTGGTGTCGGCAGCGTTGACCAATGACGCCACCACACTCCAGACTTTGTATCCGGGGCTGCTGGTCACTTCCCTTCCCAGTTATTACAGCAACATTGTTTCAATTGCGAACGTCACATTTGTTACCAATTTTCCCTATGGCTATCCGGGAGGGATCATCGCTGCCGTGACAAATTACACGACTAATTTGGTGCTGATCTACCAGTACTCCTTCGGCAACGTGGTGACCAACAAAGTTTATTCCACGACCTCATTTGCCGTCCAAACTATAACGTATGGGCCGCAGATAGGCCAGCCGGCGGACAGCCCGTTTGTGCTGGTTACCAACACCTCCGCGCCGTTTCAATCCAATGTGATCTCGGGGGATTTTTTCATCATTACGAATGGCGCCTGCGGACCTGATATTGTCCAAACGAACCAGATCACTGTGAATGTGGTTACCAACACCGCCACCGGAGCGACGAACGCGAACGGCACGTTTTTTGTGCAAAACCTGATTTCCTATTTTACCAATTACACCTTTTCAGTGCACCCCTGCACGCTGGCGAGCAACGCGGTTGCCGATTACCAGGGCATTGGCCGAATCCAGTTTGTACGCGTGGCGGATCAGAATTATGATTACCTGGATGAGATTTTCTTCCAGCCGATTACCAATCAATACACGATGGTTCAAATCACCAACGGTCTGCTGATAACCCGGACCTTCCAGCGCGTGGTCACGGCGCCGGATTTTCTCTTTGACGGCGAGACCTTGGACCGTGGCGGTAATGATACCGCCCTTAATAATCCGGCGATCGCGCCAGGTTCGCCCAATTTTAACACCAGCCTCGTAGCCGCCGGGCATGCAGGCCCAGGAATCATTGACTATGGCGGCGCGGGGTCAAACATTGTCATCACCTTCAACACGGTAGGCCCGGTTTATCGGAACGTATCTTCTCCGTTCTCCCTGACCGGACCGGGCACGCCGGCCGTTAGAGATTATTTTGCCTGGGCATCATTTGATGGCACCACCAATACCCCGGTGGTTTATCCCAACGGCACCAGCATCGCCAACCTGGCGGCTGAGGCCTTTATTCAGATAACTCCACCACCCCCGCTTTTGCCCAACGGCACGAGCAACGTGGTTTATAGTGTCACCTTTACGGCCGCTGGCGGCCAACCGCCTTATGCCTGGACGCTGGCACCGGGATCGGCGGGATTGCCGACCGGTTTGAATTTGTCCTCCGGCGGAGTTATTTCCGGCACGCCGACCAAACGTGGAACTTTTGTTAATATTATAGTTCGATTGACGGATTCCAGCTTTCCATCACCCAATGTGGTGGATACGGCTTATTCGGCGACAGTTAACTAGTGGGCGAGCATCACATGAAGCCAGATTTTTCCAGATTAGACCGGCGCTTGCGGGCGACCGCTTTGCTGCTGGTGGCGAGTTTGGTCGTATCTCCCTTGGTGGGGATGGCCACGGATTCCATTTACATCAACACCAGCGCCATCAATGGCGTTCCCCCCAATGTGGATGCAACAAATTTTTACAATTCCGGCCCTTGGAATATTTCCACCACGGCCGCTTATCAAACCGCCAATACCTTGAACTACACCAATGTGAGCACGATGACCGGTTCGGTGGGGTGGGAATTTGATTTTGGACCGTCCACCAGCGGCGGCCCGCGCAGTTGGTCAGCCAGCTTTTTTAATGACAGCCCGGGAACCATTCAAGCAAACGATGGCGTGATTGCCACCCTGCCCTATTACACCGTGCTGGCGAGCTATTTGCTGATATCAGCCACGAATATCGTCAACAAGGGGACAATGGTGGTTGGCCCCAATGGTGAGATGGTATTAAATGGCGGAAATATCAGTCTGGTTCTCAGCCAACTGATGATTCCAAGCCCGTCACCGAGTGGCGGCGGTATTTCCGGAACGAATTTCACACTGGATACGGGTCTTTATGCTGAAACCTGGGCGCAAACCAATATGCCGGCTAATCTGCCAACCGGAATATATCTCTCGCTCATGGATAGCTCGGCACTATGGAACGGAACCAACGTCGCTACGCCCGCTTACGGGGTGCAGAACAACTGCTCGGCCAGCTATTTGTTTGGACCGGTGCTGGGATTTGTGCCGACCTTGTCCGACTCGTTGGACGCCGTGGGCCCGTCGAATGAAGTCCGTCAGGCTGTTTTTGTGGTGTGTAATACTAATAACCCTGGCATGATTCCTCCCGCGATCCGTTTCACGCCCAGTTCAAACCCGACAAATTTATTCCAGACGGCAGCGGTGCGTCTGTCAGCCGTGTTGACCAATGCGTTTACCCTGGCGGTGACGACCAATACAATTTATCTGACGGATGCGCTGGGCTCGGAGACCAATCGCGGTTTGCTGGCGAATGGCAGCTTCGATCCATTCTATCTTTGCAACGGTCCCGTCTTCCAGCCGGCCAATTATATCGTGTCCCGTTCGGATCCCATTTTGCCCCAGACCGGCCGGTTGGCGTTCGGTTCCGGGACGAACGGCTTCGGGGCGCCCGCGGCCACCTTTTTTGATGATGCAAAGTTGAAATTACCGACGGTAATTGTATCCAATACCTACAGCGCCTATTCCATCTTTGTTGATGATCTGGCAGGGGATCCATCGGGTGCGGCGGTGACAAACTTGCCGGGTAGAATACAGATTAACGCAAATAATCTGGATCTCACCCGGGCGTTCCTCGGTGCCCAGGGAGATATTTCGATCCAGGCCAGCAACCTGGTCAGCAGCGCCGGGGCCGGTCTGGATTGCCAAAACTTGAGCTTTGACCTCGGTTCGACCAACGGTTATTTAAACTTCACCAATCTGGCCAAGCTGAACGTTTCCCGGCTGCGCGGAACGATCAACGCTTGGAGTGCCCTTTGGACCAATTCCGAGGTGACGGGTACCGGCACCAATGCCATCACAAATTCAATTGCATTTTCGATCCTGGTCGTCGATGCGAGCGGAGTGGGTGGCCCGAGTGGAATTTCCCCGCAGGTGCCGGTGACGGTTCAGGATTTGATTTTGCACAGCACCAATGTGACAGTTGGCGATTTTATGAACGTGGATCAGACACTCTTGCTGGATGCTCAAAGCTTTACTCTTTTGGGAGAAATTATCCTTTCGGGGTCCGTACAGAACTGGGGCAGCAGCAATGCTCCAACCCTTCGTTACTTTACCAATTACGGCAATGTTTTCATTCCCAACAACGCGCATTTCGGGGACGATACGGCCACGAACTATGCTGCTTTTGTCAATTACGGCATCATCCGCGCAGGCAATCAGACCATTAACAGTGCCGATCTTGAATTGTACGGGACCAACCAGGATACGGTCGGTGATTTTACGGCTATCATGCAAACGGGCAAGCTGGCCAATGCCACGGTCCTGTCGGCCGGCGGCATTCAGTTTTTTGCCAATGCGCTGCAAGTGAGTCAATCTTCACTCACGGCTTCCCTCGCGCTGAATTTATCGGTGACCAATTCGCTGACCGACGATGGCATGGCCAATGTGTTCAGTTGTAACAACGGATTCAATTTGCTCCTCAAGCCGGCGACCGGCGATTTGCTGGGAACGGCTTTCCAAACCACTGCTGCCGCCCGGGCGAGTGTGACCCATACCTGGGCCGGTCAGGACCTGGGACCGACCTTGGCTGGCTTTTCCAATAATGCCGCCATCGGGAGTTTGGTTCTAACAGCCGGTGGAAATGGAACTCCTTTCCAGGAACCGCAATTCACCTTCAGCGGCACTGGCGCGTCCAATGGACTTTATGTGGCTTACCTCGATATTTCCAAATTGACGAATTATAATTTCCTGGACGGCTCACTGGTCAGCATCAGCCCCAACCTGACCATTTACTTTGGCGGCGCCAGCATCAACCCGGCGGCCTTGAATGGACAATTTGGTGGTCATTTGATTTATGTGCCGGGATTGGCCGGCCAGAATACCAAACTGTCCGGCGGCAGCTACAATGGCAATAATCAAACGTTCAAACTCTCAATCGCCAGTCAGCCAGGCCAGACCAACGTGATTCAGTGGTCAACGAATCTCGTGAACTGGTTCCCGATCTATACCAATATCGGTTCCTTCACCTTCACGAACTCTGTTCCGGGTATTCCCTACCGATTCTATCGTGGCCGGATCGGGCCATAATGGGTTGCTCCTGGCCGATGAAAGTCCTCGGACTGACCGGTGGCATCGGGATGGGAAAATCCACCGCGGCCCGTTTTCTCCACGACCGCGGCGCGAAGGTCGTGGATACGGATACACTGGCGCGCCAGCTAGTGGAACCGGGCCAGCCCGCGCTGGCGGAAATTCAGAAGGTGTTTGGCAAGAACGTCATTGCGTCCGACGGCCAATTGCGGCGCGATGCTCTGGCGCAAAGCGTTTTCACCGACCCCGCCGCCCGCCGGGAACTTGAAAGCATTCTCCATCCGCGCATTCGCGAAGGGTGGCTCGCCCAGGTTGAATCGTGGCGGAGGGAAAATCATGTGCTGTCGGTGGTCGTGATTCCGCTGCTTTTTGAAACGAAGGCCGAGTCACATTTTGACAAAACGGTATGCGTCGCCTGTTCCGCGGCCAACCAGCGCCAGAGACTTTTGGAGCGTGGCTGGACGCCGGACCAAATCCAACAGCGCCTGGCGGCCCAATGGCCGATCGATCAAAAAATCGCCCGCGCCGATTTCGTCGTCCGGACCGATGGCCTGCCGGAGGTCCACGCGCAACAGATCGACCGGATCCTGGCACAAGGGTGTGGCCGCCGACTCGGGGCAGTGTCCTGATTGGCCAATTTTCGGAGCGCGGATTGTCCTCAATCCGCCGCCCGCGGATGGCCAGCGGCACGGATGAATAAGGCCAATCCCGTGAGATCTGGCGCAACCGCTGCGAGTTGGGACAACTCGCGCTCCGGTCAAACAGGACACTATCCGGCTCGGAGGTAGTGGTGCTTTTTGGTGGGGCGAGACTGCCGACGAGCCGGCTCGCGAGGATCACCGCAGAGCGGGACAGGCCGCTCGCCCCACCAAAAACTGCAAAAGGTACCACTACCGGCTCGGAAGAACATTTCCTTTTGCCGCCGGGTTCTGTTAGGTTGGCCGGCATGATTCTCACGCCCGACGAACTGCACAGCCTGGTTGAGTTGATCCATCAGTCGCCGCACACCCTGCTCGGCATGCATCCGCTCGGTGATGGTTCCGGATTGGTGGTTCGGGCCTTTCTGCCCGATGCCGCCCGGGTCGAGATCCAGCCGGTTCACGAAAAACACAGGCCGAAATTCGAGTTGAAACGCGTTCATGAAACCGGACTGTTTGAAGGCGTCACCCGGACCGCGAACAAGGTCTATGCCTACGATCTGGTCATCACCACTCACCAAGGTCACCCGCGCCGGACGCGCGACGCGTTTTCCTTTCTGCCGACCCTGGGTGAATCGGACCTGTTCCTGTTCGGCAAGGGCGACGAGCGGCGCATTTACGAGAAGCTTGGCGCGCAGTTGCGCACGATCGACGGGGTTCCCGGTGTCAGCTTTGCCGTCTGGGCGCCGAATGCGCAGCGCCTGAGCGTCGTCGGCGATTTCAATCATTGGGATGGCCGCTTTCATCCCATGCGATTGCTCGGTGCGTCCGGTGTCTGGGAAATCTTCGTTCCCGGTGTCGGAGAAGGCGCGCATTACAAATTTGAAATCCGCGATGCCCACGGGAAAAATGCGCTCAAAACCGATCCCTATGGGTTTTTCTTCGAGGCGCCCCCGAAAAACGCCGCCATCGTCTGGAACAACGAAAAATTCAAGTGGACGGACGAGGTCTGGATGGAACGCCGTCGTGATTCCCGTGAGGCGGGACTCCGCTTGCCGGTGGCCATTTATGAAATGCATCCGGGTTCCTGGCGGAAAAAGGGCATCGGTGAATCGTTCAGCTATCGCGAACTCGCCGCGCCCCTTGTGGAATATGTCCAGCGCATGGGATTTACCCATGTCGAATTGTTGCCGCCGGCGGAACACGCCTTTTATCCATCGTGGGGTTACCAGGTGACCGGCTTTTACGCGCCGACCGGCCGTTATGGCACCCCGGACGATTTTCAGTTTCTCGTCAACGCCCTGCACGAATCCGGCATCGGCATCATCATTGACTGGGTGCCGGCGCATTTTCCGCGCGACGACTGGGCGCTGGCGAGGTTCGACGGCACGGCGCTCTATGAGCACGAGGATCCGCGCAAGGGCGCGCATCAGGATTGGGGCACGCTGATTTTTAATTACGGCCGCCATGAGGTGAACAATTTTCTGGTCGCCAACGCCCTGTTCTGGTGCCACCGCTTTCACGTGGACGGCCTGCGCGTGGATGCCGTGGCCTCCATGCTTTATCTCGATTACTCGCGCAAGCCGGGTGAATGGATCCCCAACCAGTTCGGCGGGCGTGAAAACATCGAGGCGATCGAGTTCCTGAAAAAATTCAATCACATTGCCCACACGGAATTTCCCGGGCTCATGACCATTGCCGAGGAATCCACCGCCTGGCCGCTTGTCACCCGGCCGCCATATCTGGGCGGTCTCGGCTTCTCCTTCAAGTGGAACATGGGCTGGATGCACGACACGCTGGGCTATTTCGGCCGCGAACCCATTCACCGGAAATATCATCAGAACGACCTCACCTTCGCGATGCTGTATCACCATCACGAGAACTTCATCCTGCCCCTGTCACACGATGAGGTGGTGCATGGGAAAGGTTCGTTGCTTGGCCGGATGCCGGGTGATGACTGGCAAAAATTTGCCAATCTCCGCACCCTGCTCGCGTATCAATGGCTCTTTCCCGGCAAGAAACTCCTGTTTATGGGCGGCGAATTCGGCCAGCGCGCCGAATGGAATGAAAACAGCCAGCTCGATTGGTGGCTGCTCGACGCCGGTCCGTATCATCGCGGCCTGCAGCAGTTTGTTGCCGATTTGAACAAGCTTTACCGGACCGCGCCCGGACTGTGGCAATCCGATTACGACCACGGCGGCTTCTACTGGATTGATTGCACGGATCGCGATAACAGCGTTCTTTCCTTTGTCCGCCAGACGGCCGACGGCGCCCACCCGCTGGCCGTCATTTTGAATCTGACGCCGGTGTTGCGCGAAAAATATCGCGTCGGGCTGCCGCGCGCCGGGAAATGGCGCGAAATCTTGAACAGCGATGCGGCCATCTACGGCGGAAGCAACCAGGGAAACTATGGCGTCGTCGTGGCGGACAATGTGCCGTGCCACAATCAGTCGTGCTCGGCGGAATTCCGCCTGCCGCCCCTGGGAGTTTTGGTTTTACAGCCCGTTGCCTAGGGCGCCTGGAGGTTTTTAATCCCCGGCACCACCCCGCTGCGCCGATCCGATTCAAAACCCGCTGTCAGCCAATGCACGGTAAATTTCGTCTTGTCCGTCAAGGCAATGGCTTCGAGCATTTCCCATTCGGTGACGCCGCAAGCCGCGAAATTATGTCGGTAAAAATGCCACGAATCCGGTGTGTTCGAGAAGGGGCGCAACCCGACGCTCATTTTTTTGTTCAAGACCCCCCGCACCTCATCCCAACCCGCGTCAATGAAAACGGTCCGGTCCGGGATGGCTTTCTGGTGCAGTGTCGCCGCCGTGGATTGATTCTTAACAATCGCGATGGCATCCGGCGGGTCTTCCGTGGTGTGCAGCAGCAATAGCGGCGGCTGAAACGAGGCTTGAATGTAGGTCTGATTGGTCAACGCGGCGACCGCATCCAGCAACGACGGATGGGCGTTGGTCAGCTTCGCGTTCGCCCGGCGGAAAAAATACAGTTCGTCCGTTGCTCCCGGCACGAAAATCAGCGCCTTGACGACAGCGTTTGACTGAAACGCATTCAACATCAGCGGCACACAATTTGTCCGGTTCAATTCCGTGGCCCCGGCGCCGAGCGGCATCCGGCTCAACGCGTCCTGCCATGTTTCCTGGGCCGGCGCGCTTGCGCCCGCGGCCAGCCACAGCGCGTAAAGGAGCGCCGGGCACCGCCCCGGCGCGGGTAGGTGAACCTTTGAAGCCTGCCGAGCCGGTGCTCGGCGCTCCAGGTTCAGCCCCGGTCGCGAAATGCGTTTCCAGATCCTTTTCATAAAGACAACTCCACGATGAGTTCCTGAATCTGTCCGTTCCAGCGGTTAAAATAGCTGAACAAGCGGTAAAGCTCCTCCAGCCGGTTCAACTCGGAGGTTCGCCCGCCGGGTTGGGTTTTCGCCGTCCACAGCCGGTCGAGCGATTTCAATTCTTCAACCAACTGGTCGTAAAGCCTGGCCAGCCGGGTTTGTAATGCGCGCAATCGCTCAACCCATTCCTGCGCCCTTTCAAACAATTGAACCTGCAGGAGCGGAGAAGCTGCCTTGCCTTTTTCAACAAGAAACTCCCCGGCGCTCCGGCACAGGGTCGCCACGTCCGTAAACATTCCGGCCAGGGCGGGAGGGATGGGCTGGACGTCTTTGGGTTTGGTGCCGAGTTCCAACTCCAGCAAATGCAGTAATCGCAATTTGGGTTCGGTCAGGCAATGGTACGCGGCATTCAATTCGGCATAACGGCGGCTGGCCTTGAGTTTTTCCGCCGGGTCCGCGGCCGGTTTTTTGTCAGGATGCGCCTCCGCCGCCAGCTCCAGATATTTGGCTTTCAAAGATTCCGGTTCCAGCCACGGATGGCGCGGTTCGTCGAACAGGACGAAGTAATCGGTCACGCGCTGAAGCTTTCGCCGCAGGAGCAGGTGGTCGCGGCATTCGGATTTTTCACCTTGAACCCGCCATCGAGGGTGTCGAGATAATCCAGTTCGCTGCCGGTGACGTATAACGCGCTCTTGGGGTCCACCACCACGTGGACGCCGCCGGATTCGACCAGGATATCCCGGCTGGCTGGCGCGTCCTGCAAGTCCATCTTGTATTGCAACCCGGAGCAACCGCCGCCCAGGACCGCCACGCGCAGGACGCCATTCGGCCGGCCTTGTTTCGCCAGCAGGGTCGATACCTTTTGTGCGGCGCTCGGCGTCAGCTTGACCAGCCGTTCATCACCGACGCGGAAGGCCGGCGCGGGCGCTGACGGGTTGGCAATGTTGGCAATCATTCGACGCGCAACAAACTAGCCGTGTTTGCCGCGAGCGTCAACGTGCCTCCCCTCTTAATCTTGCTCTTCATCATAATCTTAATCCCTCCGGCGATTACGATTAAGAGCTGGATTAAGATTAAGAGGAATTGGCAAATCCGTGTTTATCCGTGTCCATCCGTGGTTTATGCTGCGCGCGTGAAACTGATTTCCTGGAACGTGAACGGCCTGCGCGCCGCGCTGAGGAAAAACTTTCTCGATTACCTCGCCGCGGAAAAACCGGATGTGCTTTGTCTGCAGGAAACCAAGTGCAGCCCGAACGACGTGGAGCAGCTCTGGCCGGCGGGCTATGCCACGTTCTGGAACAGCGCGGAAAGGAAGGGTTATTCGGGCACGGCCATTTTCACCCGTCCGCGTCCGCTCCAGGTGGTGTCACACATCAATATCGCCGAACACGACCGGGAAGGCCGCGTGCTCGCCGCCGAGTTCGACGATTTCTTTCTGGTGAACGTTTATGTCCCCAATTCCAAGCGTGACCTCTCCCGATTGACCTACCGCCGGCGTTGGGACGTTGATTTTCTCCGTTACCTCAAGCAGCTGGAGAAGAAAAAGCCCGTGATTTTTTGTGGTGACCTCAACGTGGCGCACACGGAAATCGATCTGGCCAACCCTCGGGCCAATGTCCACAACCACGGTTTTACCCCCGAAGAGCGCGCCGGATTCAGCGCCTTTATAAAGGCTGGCTTCCTTGACACGTTTCGCGAATTTGAGCAGGGCGGGGGACATTACTCCTGGTGGAGCCCGATGAGCGGGGCGCGTTCCCGGAACGTCGGCTGGCGCATCGACTATTTCCTCATCTCCCAATCCCTGCGGCCGCATCTCCAGCGTGCTTTCATCCGGCCGGAAATTGAAGGCTCGGATCACTGTCCGGTCGGCATCGAGCTGGATGGCGCGAAATAAAATAATATATCTGGCGTATCGGCACAGGCGGGCTTATGCTCACGATGGTACTAAGCCACTGTCGTCAATGAAAATACTTCTCGTCAGTCCGAAAACGCCCGACACCTTTTGGAGCTTCAAGCACGCCCTGCGCTTTGTTTCCCGGAAGGCGGCCATGGCGCCGCTGGGGTTGCTGACGGTGGCGGCCATGCTGCCACCGGAATGGGAACTCAAACTGGTGGACCTCAACGTGAAACGGCTCCGGGACGAGGATCTGCGCTGGGCGGATTACGTGATGGTTGGCGCCATGATCGTGCAGAAGGATTCGGTGCATGAAATCGTTGCGCGGTGCGCCGCCCTGGGAAAGACCGTCATTGCGGGGGGGCCGCTGTTTACCACCGGCCACGAAACCTTCCCGGCGATCCAGCACTTCGTGCTGGGTGAGGCCGAAGAAGTGATGCCGCAGGTGGTGGCCGACCTGCAGGCGGGCCGCCTCCAATCCATTTATCGCGCCACAGATCGCCCGGACATTACCCGGACACCGGCGCCGCGCTGGGACCTCGTTCATTTGCCGCATTACGTGACGATGTCCGTGCAATTCTCGCGCGGCTGCCCGTTTGATTGTGAGTTTTGCGACATCATCGTGATGAACGGGCGCGTGCCCCGCATGAAAACGCCGGCGCAGTTGATCGCCGAGTTGGATGGACTGTGCCGGCGCGGGTGGAAAGACATGGTTTTCATCGTGGACGACAATTTCATCGGCAATAAACCTCGGACCAAGGCGCTGTTGCGCGAGTTGATTGAGTGGCGGCGGCGCACGCGGACCCGCATCGGATTCCTCACCGAGGCGTCCATGAATCTCGCCGATGACCCGGAATTGTGCACGTTGATGGTGGCGGCCGGTTTCAAAAAGGTTTTTGTCGGCATCGAAACGCCGTCTGTCGAGTCGCTGGAGGAATGCCACAAGCTCCAGAATCGGAACCGCGACCTCGTGGCCTCGGTGCAGACGTTGCAACGCGCCGGGCTGGAGGTGATGGCCGGATTCATTGTCGGTTTCGACAACGATCAGAGCGACATCTTCAGGCGGCAGTTCGAGTTCATCCAGCGTTCGGGTGTGGCAACGGCCATGGTGGGGTTGCTGAACGCGCTGCCGGAGACGCGATTATGGCAGCGGTTGAAACGCGAGGGCCGGCTGGAAACCGAAAGCACCGGCAACAACACCGACGCCGCGCTGAACTTCAAACCCAAATTGAACCGGGACTTTTTGCAATCCGGCTATCGTGAATTGGTGAAGAAACTTTACGAGCCGCGGAATTACTACCAGCGCATTCGCACGTTCCTCAAGAGTCATCGTCCCACCGGGCCGCGCCTGCGCTTGTCGCGTGCCGATATCATTGCATTTCTAAAATCCTTCTGGGTGCTGGGGGTGTGGCACCGGGGGCGCGTGGGTTATTGGCGGCTGTTCTGGGGCACGCTCATCCGGCATCCGCGCCAATTTCCCCACGCCATCGAACTCGCCATCCTCGGCTACCATTTCCGCCGCGTGGCCAACTCACTGCGGTCACCTGTCTCTCACAAACGGCGATGACCGGTGGTCGCCGGGTGAGGATTGAAATATCATCACCTAGGCGCGAGTGCCAAGGCAGCCATGAATGCAGTGGATCGTGACGGAGGAATTGAGGCGAGCGAAGTGGGGTGAAGCAGACCTGGAACGACACCGAAAAGGGGATCGGCGGAAAGTGAAGATCGCCCGGCGGTTGCGCCAAAAGACAACAATGACATTGAAATGGATAGCCGACCGGCTAAAAATGGGGACATGGACACACGTAGCCAACCGACTATACCATGTGAAAAAGTAAGTTTGTGTCAATACTCAGGACTGACCCGTTTTGAAGGTGGACCTATTGGCTTGTCCCTTTCTGGAGGATATATTGTAGGAGGTTTAATTAACGATTATGTGCCAGGAGTCAGTGAGAATACGCAAGATTTCTTTCAACCGTTCACCGACTCGTATTATGGAGTTTATGATTTTGGCCCTATACAACCACTCTTTCCTGATTCCGGTCCTATCGAACCACTATTTCCATTCTACGTTCCGCCATGCAATCACTGATTCGATTTTTCAAAGAAGTTTATCTCACAGGATATGTCGTTATCTTCAAGATGGGGCGTGTAAAGGATCTTGCCTTTAGAGCTGGTGGTGCTATTGGCATTGTCACGTTAATTGAATGGTTATTCCTTATTGGCATTTCTGATTGTATTGAGATGTTTTTTAAAACAAAGTATATACTTTCCAAACCCGCTGTCTATCTTACTCTTTTTGCGCTTTTTTTGGTAAATGAATATATTTTATTCCTTCGGGGCCATGGAACCAAGTTTGAGCGTGAATTTGACAGCTTAAGCAAATCTAGGAAGAATCTTTTGGTGACAAGTTGCGTGGTGATATTGGTTGTAATAGTAGCTTTCTCTTTTGGTTCGATGATTGCCTATCGTCATTTTATTGGGGTTCATTGACCCCGATAGAAAGTAAGCGTCACGCCAAGCACCTATTGACAGAGTAACGGCCCGGAGGTCGTAAGTGTCATAACCAATACGGTATGACGTTTATGATGCGAGCCGCTGTACCGGCAGTTGTGCTTTGGCCCAGGCGTGGGGCGTGACTTCGGGGATTTGCCAGTTGGTCATGTGAGGCAGACAGGTGAGCACTTCCCGACGAACGTTGCCATCATTTCACATTCAATTCGCGCTGGATGCCGAATTTTTCAATGCGTTTGCGCAGCGTGGCACGCGTGATCCCGAGCAGCTTTGCCGCGTGGACCTGGTTGTTGTTCGTTTCCTTGAGCGCCTGGATGACGAGTTCGCGTTCCACGACCGGGATGACCTTCAATTTGGGATCGCGCTTGGCCCATTGAAACAATTGCCGGGCCAGGGCCGCGGCATCGGTCATGGCCTCATCCGCCGCCTTGCTGGCCACCGGGGGCATGGAGGCGCTGCCGGAACCTTGACCGGAAATTTCGGGGGGCAGGTCGCTTTGCAGAATCGCATCGCTCTTGGCCATGACGTGCGCGCGGCGGAGGGCGTTTTCCAATTCGCGCACGTTGCCCGGCCAGTGGTATTTTTCGAGCGTCCGGATGACACTGGTGGCGATGGACTTCGGCGAGCGCTGCTGCTCGCGCGCAATTTTTTCCAGAAAATAGTTCACCAGCAATGGAATGTCGTCGCGCCGGTCCCGCAGCGGGGCAATATGAATGCGCACGACGTTCAGCCGGTAGAACAGGTCCTCGCGGAATTGTTTGCTGGCGACGGCGGCCTCAAGGGGCTTGTTGGTCGCGGCGATGACGCGCACGTCCACCTGGATCGGCTGGTTGCCGCCCACGCGCTCAAAGGTGCCGGACTGCAGCACCCGCAGGATTTTCGTCTGCGTGGCCGGGGTCATGTCGCCGATTTCGTCGAGAAAGATCGTGCCTTTGTTGCATTGCTCAAACTTGCCGATGCGTTGCAGGGTGGCGCCGGTGAAGGCACCGCGTTCGTGCCCGAAGAGTTCGCTTTCGAGTAATTGCTCCGGGATCGCGGCGCAATTCACGGCCAGAAATGGCTGTTGGTGGCGGTTGCTGTGATGATAGATCGCACGGGCTACGAGTTCCTTGCCCGTGCCGCTCTCGCCGGTGATGAGCGCGGTGGCGTCGCTGGCGGCGACCTGGCCGATGAGTTTAAAAACCTGCTGCATGACCTCGCTGCGGCCGACGATGCCCAGTTCGTAATCCTCGGATTCGAGCAAGGGCTCATACGAAACGACCTGCTTCATGTCGCGCGCGGCTTTCAAGGCGCCGCCGACAATTTCCTTGAGCTTCGGCACGTCGAACGGCTTCAGCAGGTAATCATAGGCCCCGAGCTTCATCGCCTCGATGGCGGTTTGCGTCGTGCCATAGGCGGTCATCAGGATGACCAGCTGCTTGGGATTGGCGGCGCGGATGCGGCGAAGGGTTTCCAGGCCGTTCATGCCGCCCATACGCACATCCATGAGCACGAGGTCGGGTTTGAATTTGGGAATGACCTTCAACCCCTCCTCGCCGCTCGAAGCGGTGGCCAGTTCGATTTCCGGCGAATCAAAAATCCGCTGGAACGAATACCGCACGTCTTCTTCATCATCAATCAGCAGCAACTTGCTCATTTTGCGGCAGGATAACTGGTTTTTGCCGGACGAACAGCGAATTTTGTCTGCGATTCGTGGTTTGACGTCGTGGGAGGCATGACCTAGACTGGCCTTCCTTTTTAACATGAAAATTGTCGTTTGCGACCCGATCTCAACCAAAGGCATTGCGCTGCTCCAGCAGCGACCGGAATTTGAAGTCGTCGTTCTGCCCAAACGGCTGCCCGAGCCGGAATTGCTGCCGGTCGTGGCGGACGCCGTGGCGCTGCTGGTTCGCTCCGAAACCAAGGTGACCCGCAAGGTCATCGAATCCGCCCCGAAGTTGCGCGTGGTCGGCCGCGCGGGCGTCGGGATCGACAATGTGGACGTGGAGGCGGCCACGCAGCACGGCGTGGTGGTGATGAACACGCCGGGCGGCAATACCGTGACCACCGCCGAACTCAGTTTTGCCATGCTGCTGGCGCTCGCCCGCAAGGTGCCGCAGGCGCACACGTCCATGGCGTCCGGCAAATGGGACCGCAAATTGTTTCAGGGCACGGAATTGCTCGGCAAAACCCTCGGCATTCTGGGCATGGGCCGCATCGGCTCGGAAGTCGCCAAACGCGCGCTGGTCTTTGGAATGCGGGTCATCGCCTATGATCCCTACCTGACGGAGGAGCGGGCCAGGGCCCTCGGCGCGGAATTTGCCGACAGCGTGGACGACGTTTATCGCGTGGCGGATTTCATCACGGTTCATATGCCGGTCACGGCGGAAACCAAACATATGCTGAATGCCGCCGCGTTTACCAAGATGAAACCCGGGGTGCGTCTGGTGAATTGCGCGCGCGGTGAAATCATTTCCGAAAATGACCTGCTGGCGGCGCTCGAATCCGGCAAGGTGGCAGGCGCGGCGCTGGACGTTTTTGCCGTGGAACCGCTGCCCGCCGACCATCCGTACCGCAAGCAGCCGAACGTGATTTTGACGCCGCACCTCGGCGCCAGTACGCAGGAGGCGCAGGAAAAATGCGGCATCGAGGTTGCCGAGGTCGTCACGGCTTATCTGCTGACCGGCGAGGTTCGCAACGCGGTCAATCTGCCGTATCTGGATGCCAAGACCTATGAGCAGGTGAAACCTTATCTGCCGCTGGGCGAGGCGCTCGGCAAATTGCTGGCGCAACTGTCACCCGCCACCGCCGATCGCATTTATGTGACTTACGGAGGGCACGCGCGGGAATTGCCGAATACGGACCCGGTCACCCGTGCGGTGTTGCAGGGCTTTCTGGCCAGCAGCGCCATCAAGGACGTTAACAATGTCAATGTCCGGGCCGCCGCCGCCAGCATCGGCATCACCGTCGAGGAAAAAAAATCCGACGAGCCGGTTACTTTCAACGAATGGTTGCACGTGCAGGTTTTCGGCAACGGACAAAAGTTAATCTCGGCGGGCGGAACCTTTTTCGGTTCCCCCAACAATCCGCGCATCGTGCGGCTGTACAGCACGCCGGTGGAGATACCGACCAGCGGCACCTTGTTGCTGCTCAACAACAAAGACCGGCCGGGCATCGTCGGTTATCTCGGCACGCTGCTCGGAAGACACCAGGTGAATATTGCCAACATGAGCCTGACGCGCGACACTGCGGGCGGGCTGGCGTTGACGGTGTTGAACCTCGACAGCGCCCCACCGCCGGCGATGCTGGAGGAACTTCAGAAAGACACTGACATCAGCAATGTGAAAGTGGTAAAATTGTAATGGCAACCATTGATAGGAAGAGCAAAGAAATATGAACATCAAAGCGAAAATAATTTTATCCATGGCGCTGGGCACCGTATGGCTGGCCTTCCCGCCCGCCCAGGCCGCCGCGGCCGGGGCGTCAACCAGCGCCGCCCCGGCCGCGGCGAACACCAACGTCAATCTGAACGCCACCATGACGGCGTTGTTTGGCAATCCGGTGATCGCCCGGGGCAAGGGGTTTGAAATCAAGCAGAGTGATTTGGACGAGGTGATGACTGGCATCCGGGCAGCCGCGGCCATGCGCAACCAGTCCATTCCCCCCGAACAGGTGAAAATGATTGAAAATGAAATGCTCAACCGGCTCATTCAGGTCCGGCTGTTGCTGCAAAAAGCCACCGATGCCGACCGGGCCGAAGGGCAAAGACTCGCCGATTTGCAAATGAAGACGCTTTTGGAGCGTGCCGGCTCACAGGAGGCGTTAAACCGCCAGTTCATGGCCCTGGGCATGTCCATGGACCAACTGCGCACGCGCCTGACCCAGGAGGGTACCGCGCAGGCGGCGCTCGTGCGACAATTGAAAATCACGGTGACGGATGCCGAGGCCAGACAGTTTTACGACGACCATCCGGCGGAGTTTGAGCAGCCGGAAATGGTTCATATCGAACAGATCTTTATGAGCATACACGATCCGATTACCGGCACGGAACTTTCGGATGACAACAAGGCCGCCAAGAAAAAGCAACTCGAAGACATCCTGAAGCGTGCCCGGGCCGGCGAGGATTTCAAGAAGCTGGTGGAGCAATATTCCGAAGACCCCACCTCCAAGGACAAGGGTGGCGAATACACCATTGCCCGCGGCCAGACGCTGCCGGAATTTGAGGCGGCGGCATTTTCATTGAACACCAATCAAATCAGCGACGTGGTGGTCACCGCTGGTGGCTATCACATCATTAAATTGCTGGAGCAGCTGCCGGCTAAAAAGTTGGATTTTGCCACGGTGGCTGACAACCTGAAGAAGGCGCTCATCCAGCAAAAATCGGCCAAGCTGGCGCCGGCCTATCTGGCTGATTTGAGAAAGCAAGGCGGGGTGGAAATTCTTGACCCGGATTTGAAAGCGCTGGAGCAGGCCAGCGAGTCCGATACCAATGCGCCGGCAGCAACCGATGGCGGAAAATAGCAGGAGGTTGAACCGCGCTTGCCAAATCGGTTGGGCCGCTCCATTTTGGGGAGCGTTATGAAAACACAGTTAGGCATAATCATTCTGGTCGTGGTGTGCGTGGGAATGCTCGTGGCTTTGATGACGGAGAAAAAGCGCGCGGATACCCGGCAGACCAAGGACACCGACACGATCCTCGAATTTTCCAACCAATTGACCACCGCCAGCGCCAATCTCGATGAATTGCGCCAGGTCAATCTCATGCTGACCAACGATCTGGATGCCACGCGGCAGACGTTGACCATCCTCAGCAACCAGTATGTGACCGCCTCCGTTTCTCTCTCAAAAACCACCGCCGCGCTCAAAACGGCACAGGATCAAATTACCGATTTGGAGGCGCAAAATCAGGCATTGGATCAGCGGGTTTCGGACATGACCAACACCATTTCCAATTTGTCCACGCAAATCGCCGAAACCCAGATGAAACTGGTCGAATCGGAAACGAATGACGCGTTTCTTGAAGGCGAATTGAAGCGGCAGGTGGCTGAGAAGGCCGAGCTGGAGAGCAAGTTTAACAACTTGAGCCAGGTCCGGACCCAGGTCAGGAAATTGCGGGATGATTTGCTCATGGCGCAGCGGTTGAAATGGTTGCGCGATGGCACCGATCCCAGCCAGCAGCGCAAGGGTGCGCAGTTGCTCATGGCCCGCGGGGCGGTGACCAACCGGGTCGTGGGACCGGCGCACTACGATTTGAATGTTGAAGTCAGCTCTGATGGTTCGGTACAGGTCGTTCCGACGATGACCAATGCGCCGGCCACGACCAATTTATCGTCGCCCTGATGGGCTTTGAAACTGGCGGGTTGTTAACTGTCCATGCCGACGTACGAATATCTCTGCAAAAAATGCAGACACGAGTTTGAGACGCTTCAGCCCATCTCCGCCCCGCCGTTGAAAGTGTGTCCGAAGGAACTTTGCCCGCATAAAAAATGGGGCCGCGGGCGGGTAACGCGCAAGATCAGCGTCGGAGGCGGTCTCCTGTTTAAAGGCAGCGGCTTTTATATTACCGACTATCGCAGCGAGAAGTATAAACAGGCGGCTAAAAAGGATTCCCCGCCGGCCAAACCGGCTGGCGTTGATGCCAAACCTTCCGCCAAGCCCGACCGCAAACCTGCCAAGCCGACATCGGCGAAAGCCTGACCATGTTCCCCAAGCGTTGCCTGCGCAACCTCGGTTGCGCCGCCGTTTTAGTCGGCGTCTTCCACGGAAACGCATCCGCCCAAGCATCGTCACCGGACGTGGATTTGACGCGCAGTGTTTCCGGCCAGTTCGTTGTGACCGGCGACCAGCAGGGATCGTCGCTGGCCACCGCACCGGCCATCGCGGCCAATGCCGATTTTGTCCAGCTGGAGCCGGCGCTGCTCGCGGTCTCCGCCGAGCGCATCAAACAAACGCTTTGGCGCACGCTGGGCGTCGACTCGATGGCGCTGTGGCGCGGTAAAATCTTTCTGGCGTTGCACCCGGCCCGGTCGCTGGATGAAGAGGTTACCGTCCTTTCTGAACATTTCGCCGACGGCTGGGAATACCGCGTCGCCTTGCCGGATGTATTGCCCCGTGCCCGGTTCCTGCGCGCCCTGACCGGCGTGACGTTGCTGGAATTTGCCAATCGCGGCGCCGGGGTGCATCCGGCGGAGATTCCCGCCTGGTTGACCGACGGTTTGTCACAGCAGTTGCTCGCGACGGGCACGGTCGCCGTGGTTTTGTCCTCGCCGGGCAAGGCGGTGAACGGTGTGTGGGGGAGCTGGACCGACACGAGTCAGCATGGCATTGACCCGCTGGCGGAGGCGCGACGCGTGTTGCGCGATCACCCGGCGCTGACCTTTGAACAATTAAGCTGGCCGACGGATGTTCAGGTGTCCGGCGCCGATGATGGTGTCTATGGTGCCAGCGCACAATTGTTCGTAAATGATCTGTTGAAATTGGATGATGGTCCGGCGCATTTGCGCGCGATGTTGCAGGCATCGCCAGATTATTTAAACTGGCAAACGGCGTTTCAAAAGGCCTTTCACGCGGATTTTGCGGAACCGCTCGACGTGGAAAAATGGTGGTCGTTGCAGGTGATCGGTTTTGTGGCGAGCAGCCCCGGCCCGGCCTGGACGCCCGCGGTCAGCCGGGAAAAGCTCGACCAGATTCTGAGTGTGGCCGTGGACTTTCGCACCGCGTCGAATGCCCTGCCGGTGCACGCGGAAGTTTCGCTGCAGGCCGTGATCCGCAATTCCGATTCCGCGCGGCAAACGGCAATTCTCCAGACCAAGTTGCGGGACCTTGAACTGGCGCAACTCCGCCTGTCCCAGCCTTTGGTTTATCTGGCTGCCGCCTACCGCGCCACCCTGGCGGACTACCTCGGCCAGCGCCGTGGCGCCGCTCCCACCCCGCCGTTTGGCCGGCAGTCATGGGCCGCGGCTCCTTCCCGGGTCGGCGCCAGTGATACCCTGGAAAAATTGGATGCCCTCGACGCGCAAAGACGCATCGTCGAATCCTCCATCAAACCGGATATCTGGCGGCCGTAACCGGCCCGGCTTGAACGCGGGCGGCAGGGAAATGGTCAACTTGACAGGGCGCGATTCCAACTTATAGTTCGCATTGAAAAAATGAAGGATACCAGTTTATCGGCGAATGGCGAGGAGCCGCCATCGGGTCACCGTCTTCAGGCTTTGAAAGAATTTCACTCCGCCGGCCGCGGTTTCTGGCATGATGTTTCGGACGCCGATTGGAACGACTGGCGCTGGCAGCTCAAACATCGCATCACGACGCCGGAGCAATTGCAGCGGCTGATGCCCACGCTCACGCCGGAGGAATTCGCCGGCGCCAAGCTCGCGAACCACAAACTCGCGCTGGCCATCACCCCGTATTTTTTCAATCTCATTGACCCGGCGGATGAGCATTGTCCCATCCGGCGACAGGTCATTCCGCGCGTCGAGGAAACGTACACGGCGGCGTGGGAGATGAGCGATCCGTGCGGCGAAGATTCGCACTCGCCCGTGCCCGGCCTCGTCCACCGTTATCCCGACCGTGTGCTGTTTCTGGTGACGGACCGGTGCGCGGCGTATTGCCGCTACTGCACGCGCTCGCGGCTCGTCAGCAACGCCAGCGGCTACGATTTTCATCCGGAATTTGACCGGCCAATCGAATACATCGCGCAGCACCCCGAAATCCGCGACGTGTTGTTAAGCGGCGGCGACCCGTTGTTATTGAGTGATGATAAACTGGAAAGTCTTTTGGGCCGGTTGCGGGCGATTCCGCATGTGGAATTTTTGCGCATCGGTTCGCGCATCCCCACGTTCCTGCCGCAGCGCATCACGCCGGAACTCTGCGCCATGCTGAAAAAGTTCCATCCGCTGTTTGTCAGTATTCATTCAAACCATCCGCGTGAATTAACGACGGAAGTCCGTGACGCCGTTGGGCGCCTGGCCGACGCCGGCATTCCGCTCGGCAACCAGTCCGTGCTGCTCCAACACGTCAACGACGACGCGACGGTGATGACCGCGCTCGTTCAAAAGCTGCTCATGTGTCGCGTGAAGCCATATTACCTGTACCAATGCGATTTGATTTCCGGCTCGGCGCATCTGCGGGCCAGCGTCAGCAAGGGTTTGGAAATCATGGAACAACTGCGCGGCCACACGACCGGTTATGCCGTGCCGCAATACGTGATTGACGCGCCCGGCGGCGGCGGCAAGGTGCCCATCAATCCTGAATACGTCCTTTGCCGCAACGCGGGCCGCGTGCTCATCCGCAATTATGAAGGGAAGGTTTTTGAATATCCCGAAGCGGAAGATGGCACGCCATTGTCCACGCCGCCGAAGGAAATTGCCGAGCCGGAGTTGTGCAAATGTTAAGACCGCCCGGGCACGAAGCTGGAAACTTTTCTTCGCGCCCTGGTTTCTTTGTGGTTAATCTTTGGCGATAGATGCGCCGTGAGCCACCACCAGCTAAAATCGCGCGCCTGAAGAAGATTATCGCGGCGCTCGACCGGACTTATCCCGAAGCGCACTGCGAGTTGAATCACGCCGACCCGCTCCAGTTGCTTGTTGCCACCATCCTTTCAGCGCAATGCACCGACAAACGCGTCAACCTCGTCACGGCGGAACTGTTCAAAAAATATCGCACGGCGGCCGACTACGCAAATGCGCCACGTGTTGAGCTGGAGCAGGCCATCAAGACCACGGGTTTTTTTCGGAACAAGGCAAAAAACATCCAGGCATGCTGCCGCAAACTGGTCGAATGTCATGGCGGCAAGGTTCCCCGGACGATGGAAGAGTTGACGCAATTGGATGGTGTCGGGCGTAAGACGGCCAATGTCGTTTTAGGGAACGCGTTCGGCATTAATGTTGGCGTGGTCGTGGACACGCATGTGGCGCGATTGTCGCATCGGCTCGGATTGACAGGGCAGAAGACACCGGAGAAAATTGAGCGGGACTTGATGTTGCTCGTGCCGCAAGAGCAATGGACGCTATTCAGTCATTGGCTTATCTGGCACGGCCGCCGCCGCTGCGCTGCCCGCAAGCCGGATTGTGTGAATTGTGAAATTCTCAAGTTGTGTCCGCGAATGGGCGTCAACGCGGAGTTAAACCACGGATAAACACGGATGGACACAGATGAATCCCAGCTTCCGATTGTACTACTGTCTTTATCCGTGTTTATCTGTGTTTATCCGTGGTTGAAATGAATTCCTGGTTTTGTCTCCAAACCGGTCCCGGCAATCCGGCGTTCAACATGGCGCTGGACGAGGCGTTGCTGGAGGCGGTCGCGCGCTTGCGCAGCCCGGTTTTGCGGTTTTACGGCTGGACGGCGCCGGCGGCAACCTTCGGCTATTTCCAGAAATATGCCGAGGTGGAACGCGCAACGTCGCTGCGACCGCTCATCCGCCGGCCCACCGGCGGTGGCATTGTGCCGCACGATGCGGATTGGACCTACAGTCTCGTGTTTCCACCGGGTCACGAATGGCACTCGTTCAAGGCTGAGGAAAGTTACCGACGGGTCCACGAGTGGATTCAATCGGCATTCGCCAGAATGGACGTTGCCACTGAACTCGCCCTGAAATCCCACCGGGCCGGGCCGGGCCAATGTTTTGTCGGTTGCGAAAAATCCGACCTGCTCTGGCACGGCAAAAAAATTGCCGGGGCGGCCCAGCGACGCAATAAATTGGGATTGTTGATCCAGGGTTCAGTGCAGCCACCGCTGCCGCTGGCCCGGGCCGCCTGGCAGCGGGCGATGTGCGATGTCGGGCAGATTGCCCGGGAGACCCAATGGTCGGATTTTGAGCCCGACGAGCCGCTGCGCCAGCGGGCGGATGCATTAGTCCGCCAGAAATATTCCCAACTGGAATTTATAACTAAACGCTGACGGTTTACATCGGGTCACGATCTGGGATGATGGTCCGTAATCATCGTGAAGATCGCAGCCTGGGGACTGGCCGGATTCATAATTTTCGCCATCACGGCGGGAGCGGCCCTGCTTTTCAGCGACTCCTTCGATTATCCCGAAGGCGCGCTGGTGACGGTGAGCACCAATTTGTGGATGCACCATAGCGGTTCCGTCACCGGCGAGGTCGTGGTGGCGTCAGGGCGCGTGTGGTTGAGCGAGGCCTGCACCGAGGATGTCCACGCGCTGCTGGCGGGGCAGCCGTATCCTGCTTCCGGCGCCACCAATGTATTTTATGCCGGTTTTACGGTTAAATTCACCACACTGCCAAATGCCGGGGGCGCTTATTTCGCCCATTTCAAGGATGCGAGCACCGGTTTTCGGGCGCGCATCTGGGCATTGGCGGGGGGAGCGGCGCCCGACAAATTCCGGCTGGGAATTTCCTCCACCAGCGGCTCGGTCATCAGTGTGACCAACCCCGTGGATTTGAGTCTTAATACGGATTACCTCGTGGTGACTCGCCTGGTGAACAGCAATTCGGCCAGCACACTTTGGATCAATCCGGACGCGGAAACCGATACCGGCATTTCGACCAGTGAAGGAGTTTCGACTTTTGCCGTGGCCAGCTATGCGCTTCGGGAAAACACCGGGGAAGGCGCGTTGAGCGTGGATAATTTGAAAATCGGCACCACCTTCGCCGAGGTCACCGGCGGCGGATCGGCCCCCCGGCCGCCAGCCATCATCTCTGGGCCACAGCATCAAACCGTCACGAACAGAGCCGATGTTGCTTTCCATGTGACGGCCTCCGGCACGCCGCCGTTGGCGTATCAGTGGCAGTTCACCCTGACATCAGATGTCGGGGTTCATGGCACCAACCTGCCCGGGGAGGTGAATTCCAATCTCACCCTGGCCGGAGTGACTTTCGCCCAGGCCGGTTTCTACACTGTCTCCGTGACCAACGCCGCCGGTTCGGCCCTCAGCGACCCGGCGGCCTTGAGCGTCTGGCGCACTGCACCGCCGGCGTTTTCATATCTGACCTACAACGTGCATGGCAATGGCCTGACCAACTGGAGCACGAATATGTGGCACGTGCAGGCCATCGGCCACCAGCTGCAATACCTCGACCCGGACATCATCACCTTTAACGAAATCCCGGTCACCAATAATTGCACGGCGCAAATGGCGGACTTCGTCACGGCCTTCCGGCCGGGTTATTATCTGGTCACCAATTCCATGGACGACGGTTATATCCGCAGCGTCATCCTCAGCCGCTATCCGATCGTTGCGTCGCGCAGTTGGCTGCATGGCGCCGAACTGGCCCCGTTTGGCTACACCAATACCAACCCGGCCCCCTATTTTACCCGGGATTTGTTCGAGGCGGAAATCTCCCTGCCCGGTTTTCCCCAACCTTTGCATGTGTTCACGGTCCATTTAAAATCGGGCCAGGACGCCGGCTCGGCGGCAAAACGTGCGGCGGAGGCAGGCGCCGTTTCCAACTTTTTTGCCACGGTTTATCTGCCGGCTCACGCCCGGGAACCCTGTGTCTTGAGCGGAGACATGAACGAAGACATGCTCCGGCCGCCCGCGAGCGACCCGCGGTCCCTCCCGCGCCTGATCGGCGCGCCAACTGGATTGCAGATGACGACGCCCGTCAATCCGCTCACTGACAGCGAACTGACCTGGTCCATTCAGGACACCAACTCCGGTCCCACCATGCGTTATGATTACATCCTGCCGTGTGCGGCGCTATGCTCGAACATCGTCGGTGGCCAGGTGTTCCGGACGGATTTATTGACCCCGCTGCCCGCCAACCTGTATGGCGACGATGACCAGATTGCTTCCGACCATTTGCCGGTGTTCATGGTTTTTGCCAATCCGTTTAACGTGCCGTTCCGGCTGCTTGCCATCAGCGTGGCGCCTCCTTCCGTTTCGCTCAAATGGGAATCAACCAGCAACTGCATCTATAACATTGAAGTCTCGTCAAATCTGACGGCATGGATGCCGTGGGCCGTCAACTTGGTCGCGAGCAGCGACAGTTTCATCTTCACCACGAATTTGCCGGACGGCATAAAATTCTTCCGGGTTCAGCGCCAGCCCTGAGCGCGCTTCAGGGAAACCACGCCAGCTTCGGGTTGTTGCACAAAACCTGAGTCAATTTAATTTTTCTGGCACATCTTTATCAGCAAGATGAATCGTCAAAGAAACTGGCGGAAACATCACCACACTTAAACTCGAATCGGCATTGATTTTCATTATTCGGCCTTTGGCGGTTAACTTGTAGTTCCCGCCGTGTTCAATTTGAAAAATATTCGTTAAGATCGCTTGGTCGTAAGGCATGGGGAACGGCGACCCCATAAGTCCCTTATATACGTTGTGCACATTTTTCGGCACTTCCGAGATGGTCTTATAAATCTTGTTAGCGGGGTGATACGTTGCCAGGTAAGGAACAACTTTTCCTGACGAGTCATATAGATAATACTCGACGCGTTGGAATTGGGGCGGTGCAATCCATAATTGCCGACTATTGGTTTGACCCACGTTCAAAAGACAAACCATGACATTTGGTTGCGGCAATTCAAAGAATCTAATTGCTGCCAAGATATCGTTCGTTGGTTTTCCGCATACATAGCCATTCAAAGAGTTAGTGCCAGTTGCATCACGTTCTGGAGCATGTGATTTGGTTTGAGGCGTTTCCACAGCCTCGGCTACGAGGCAATTTGCAAGGCTGACAAGACAAAGCAAAACGAGGAGCTTGATTTTCATAAAATCGTTTTGGTTAATTGCCAGGGTTAACTCCAACGTTGTGAATAGTATCGGGCCAAATTGGAAATTCATCGGAACTGTCCGGCGATGAAGGGCCATTGACTTGATAGGTAGGATTTGACCATACGCCATTGATTTTAGTGGTGCTGGCTGACCAGTCCCATAAGATACGGCCCAGCGTAACATAAATACTACCACCTCCATCGGGCTTAAAAACGATATAATCTTTGAAATAATCCACTATTGAGCACAAGTCTGCTCCAGTGAGATTATTCAAACCATAACCGGGTTGGTCGAAGAAACGAATGTTGTTGGAATATGGTGTTGCTGTGCCTGCGCTTAGTACGAAATCGCTGCTAAAATAGAGATGGCTGTTATCAAGCCAGAATTGTCCGCCGGTGGTTTGTTGCTGGCCGCCATAGGACGCAGAAAGCGAGCGGCTCGCGTTGACCAATTGTACAATGTTTGCACCGCCACTGAAAGGAGTGCTGGAACTAACCTTGATGTCGTACTGCATAAGTCCGGCAGGGGTATTATCGCCAAGCTGAAGTTCGTTTGGAGAGTTAGTTGGCACAAGGGCTGCGTAATAAGGCGGATAGGTTTGAAAATTTGAAACTGTCGGGCGATAAATTGCAAAATTTCCGTGTGCAACGATGGTGACATTTTGACCATTCTGGAATTGTAAATTTTGGCCAACATTTACCGCGCCGCCCGAACCATTCACAAACCAGCAGGAAGTGGTCGGATTGTTGAGCAAGGCATTATTGACGCGGTAGCTTGTGCATGAGGACGAGTATTGATACGGCTCATTCACAAACTTGTCGGGCAACGTCCAATGTTGCAGGGTATTCACCGCACCAGGATCGGAGGGACTCCAATCCAAGGAGAATGTCACTTGCTGTCCCACAGAAAATTCCGGAGTTTCGTTATCCAGATTGTGACTGTTGGCCGTAATATAGGGGTGATATTTGGCTGCTGAAACACCTAAATTATAGTGTCTGGCGGGTGCACTGGCATTCAAGTCAATGATCGCATTATCGGGGAGCATAATGTAGAGACTGCCATCGTTGCCAAGATTTTTTCCCAAGACGCGGATTCGACTGGAAGGAATGGCTGTTGCCGGGGTATTTTCCCATTCATCACAACCATCTAAATACCAATCAATGTATTGAGGGCAGCCATATTCTGTTCCGGAAGCGCTAATACTAAAAAGATTCTGCCTCGCTTTCCCCGATCTTGCGCCGGTTCTGAGTTTCATAGATGTTTTGCTGTTACGGGAATATGTTTCAGATTCCTGACCTGTCTCACCTTTCCATTTATAATTGATATTCGCATAAAAATGGCTGCCGCACCCCGCCGATGTTGATGGTATATCGTAAGGGCTCTCGAAGATAGAATACCCTCCTAGATCTGGACCACTATCATCGATTGGAAACGCATTTCTAGGATCACCATCACCAAAGTACCACTCCCATCCAATACACGTATAATTGCTTGCCGTGTCAGACCAGTCATAGGTTGTGTCAAACCAGACCATCCCCCCACCTATATGGTCAAAAAAAGCGCCATTTCCTTGATACGAATAATAGCCGGAACCATCGATACCAGCTGTATAATTTTTGGAGCCACCCCAACTATAAGCCGCTCCATTCCAATCAGTATTGAGATATGACCACTGGTCTGAATATTGGTCAACAAAAACTGTCGGCGGCTGTTCCTTCTCCAGAGAGGTTTGAACGGGCGACTGACCGCTATCTGAATTCATTTGCATCCGCAGATTGGGAGACTGGCCGGGAGGGTAGGCAATCACATCAAACGTGGCTGTCCCGTTTCCATAAATCGGCACGTTGTTGGTTGTCCAGTGGCCGGAACCATCCACAGCCGCCTGGACACCGTTGACCCAAACACTGTATGTCGGATCGCTCACCGTGCCGGATACCGTCGTTGAAGATTGGTTCAATTGGCTGTCGGGCACGGAATTGATGGTGAGCGTTACGGCGCTTTGGAATAAAGTGAGGTTGGTCACGGACACATTGCCCGCCGCGTCCGTCGCCGTAAGCGTCACCGTGTTCGCCCCCGAATTCAACGGCAGGTTTTCCAGCCAGAACGTCCCACTGCGCTCCACTAGGCCGCTGACGATGTTCGTCACGTTATTCGTAGCGACTACCTGGGCGCTGATTTGAGCCGTTTCATCGTCCAAGACGCCGCGCAACGTGAAATTCGTTCCGCTGATTTGCGCTCCATCCTGCGGCCATGTCACCGCAATCACCGGCGGATTCGTGTCACCTGAAAAGTCCAGGGTGATGGTCACGTTCGTGGTCGTGACATTACCCGCCAAATCCGCCGCGCGGACGGTGATGGTATTAACGCCGTTCGTCAGTGCGATATCGAAGCATTGGAACCAGTTCGTCGTAAAATCAAATTGGTTGGTGTCGAAACTCTGGTCCGTGACGAAGCCTTGCTGATTGGTCAGGTTGCCCGCCGCATTGGTCACGTCGAAGTAAATACTGGAAAGCGGCTCCAGGCTATAACCTTGCAATTGAACGACAGGGCGTGAAGTCGTGGTGAAAACTGGGTTGGTGATCACCAAAACGGGAGGTGTCGTGTCCAGTTTGACGGACGCCATTGACCAATAAACGACGCCATTTGACCCTTGAAGGCCGAACCAGACTTCATAAGTCCCGTCGTTCGTGCCCAAGTTTACGAAAGGAACGGCGCTAAAAGGCAACCAACGAGCATCGGCAAAATTGGTACTGTTCACCAAAAAGGCCATGCTCGCGGCCGGGCCACCGTTAACAACGGCGTTGATGATATTCGTATTTACCGATTCGTATGGGAAATAAACCTCCATATTCCCAGCATCAGCCACAGTGGGGTCCGTTCTGGCTGTTCTGAAAAATCCGGGGCTGGAATTTGGAAAGGTCAAAGTGAAATTGGTTTGGCCATTGGTTCCTTGAAGTAGATCATTCCAAACTGCCGACCCCAGGTCGTTGGCAAAATAAATGTCATATTTCCCGGCAGGATCGGCTTCCAGCAAGGACAGGTGAAAATTAGTGCCGTCCATCTTGGAAATGTTCATTTTCAGTCCCGGCACGTAAGGTTGGGAAGTCCAACTGTAGGGTTCATTTGTACCGCTGCCAGTGCTCCCGCCGCCAGGCAGTATTGGTTGGGCAAAGATGACGGAACAAAGAAGGAGTTGTGACTTCAATAGAATTAATTTGGCCTTTGTTGAATTTCTCATAAGTCCATTTCTTGGATTGAATACTAATGAATCAACAATTAATTATCAGATATGCTGATTTCGCACAAGCGAAAATTGGTCGTTAACGACATGGTGGGATCTTTCAATGCTTGCTTTTTAAGCTGGACATGCACGCCAGCCAGCAACATCGTCGTCTGTTGGGGGAAGCGATTCGTGTCAGACGAAGGAAAGCCGATCTCAGCCAGGAAAAATTGGCCGAGCGGGCCAGTCTTTCGACGGTTTTCATCAGCCGAGTCGAGCGTGGGAAAGAATCTCCTTCCGTGGATTCGCTCGTGAAAATTGCTAAAGCTTTGCATGCCCGTGCTCGTGATTTGGTTTCTGGATTTTGATTTACTGACCCATATATTTTGGGGCATTAACGAGCTATGGGCTCCAGATCAACTTTGGATTGTTAGTGATGCATTTATTATGTTTGGCATCCCAATATGCTGAACTTGTAAACCAGGCCGCGTGACCGTCGAGAAAGACAAATTGTGCGCCGTGACTGTGTAAATCGTGATGAACAAAGGTCCAGCCACCTAGCGCTGGTTGATTTTTACTGTCAAACAACCAGATGACAGCATCTGGTTGTCCAATCGAAACGAGTCGGATCGGATAATTATTTGCACCTGTTCCATTAACATATTCATTGAGGCAATAATGGAAAAGCTCTGTGCCATTGCTTCGCCTTGGATTGCTCGGACAGATCCAAATCGAATGTCCCAGCTTTGCCTGGGAGTTGGAGCGCCAGGGCATTGCGTAGTACGAAGGCAATCCAATGGTCTGGGGCAGCAGGACGTACCAACTGTTGGTGTGCACTGACTGGGTCGGTACCAGCGGAGGATTGGCCCAACCCTCCGGTGGCAGATGGTCGTCATGGTCTGCCGCGTAAAGTTGCGTCGCGGTTCCCCATTGCCGGAGGTTGTTCCGGCATGTGATCGCCTGTGCCGAAGCTTTGGCATGGCCGATGACGGACAACAACAGCGCGGCCAGAATGGCGATAATCGCCATCACCACCAAGAGTTCGATGAGTGTGAGTGCCCGGTCTCGCGACATAATTTATTGTCCCATGCTCCCGAAGTAATTAGTTTCATATTTTAGAAGTCTATCTATAGTCAATAAAAACTTATCAACAATCGACATCCGCGTTGCCGGCCGTCGCGACAATGGTTAACCTCCCGGCACATGGTGCAACTCGTATTGTTCGACATTGACGGCACGCTCGTCCACACCGGCGGCGCGGGCATCAAGGCGTTTGCCAAAACGTTCGCCACTGAATTCAACGCCCACGACGGCGTTGAAAAGATCAATTTTGCCGGGCGAACGGATGTGAATCTGGTGCGCGAATTTTTCGGCCTGCACCAGATTGCCGCCACGCCGGATAATTTCCGGCGATTCTTCGATCGTTATGTTTTCTGGCTGGATCAAACCGTGGCGCAAAACCACGGCGGCGCCTGTCGCGGAGTGGAAAGGTTTATTGATGATTTGCTGGCCTTGCCCAATCCACCGGCGCTCGGTCTGCTCACCGGAAACATCCGTCTGGGCGCGGAAATCAAATTGCGCCGCTACGGTCTTTGGGAGGTTTTTGAGACCGGCGCCTTTGCCGACGATCATGAGGATCGTAATCAAATTGCCATGGCCGCGCTGGCGCGCGGCAGCCGCTTGCTCGGCCGGCAACTGGGCGGCGAGGAAGTCGTGGTGGTCGGTGACACGCCGCATGACATTCGTTGCGGGCGATTTATTGGTGCAAAAATACTGGCCGTGGCCACCGGCGGCGCCAAGCTGGACGAACTCAAGAAGCATCAACCGGATTGGGCGGTGGAAGATTTGACCCGAATCAACGCGCAGGAAATTTGTGGGAGGGACGGCGTGTCGCCGTCCCTGAATAAATAATGGGTCGGCAACATGCCGACCCTCCCGAAATAATTTAATGTCCGTGGCAATGCCCGCCACAACAGCCGCCGCCACCGTTCCCGCGCCCCATTGACGGCGTGGAACGATCGCCGGCGCCGGCAGCGGCGAACGTGGAAAATTTCTTGGATAATTTCCGGGAACCGCAATGCGGACAGGTGGTGCCCTGCCAATCGCTGGAACGAACCAGAATTTCGCTGTCGCGCTCGCACTTTTCGCAATGAAACTCGTATATTGGCATGACCGAAGCATAATCGGTTTTTAAGAATTCTCAAGCGGCACCGGCACGGGTTTGGTCTTTTCTTTTTGCAACCAGCGTTTAGCTTTGCGCGCATGACACAATTGCAACGCGCCATTGAAGAATCCGCGGCGACCCTGCGGGGCCTGTCCGCGCTCGAAGAGCCGTTGAACCGCGCGGCGCAGATGGTGTTGCGTTGTCTGACTTCCAGCCACAAACTGTTCACGTGCGGCAACGGTGGCAGCGCCTCCGACGCCACGCATCTGGCCTCCGAGTTCCTTTGTCGTTTTCGCGACGATCGCCGGCCGTATCCGGCCATTTCCCTGACCGCCGGCGGCGAGTTCATGACGGCTGTTTGCAATGATTATCATGCCGACGAAATTTTTGCGCGCCAGGTTTGGGGTCTTGGTGAAAAAGGCGACGTGCTGATCGTCCTGACGACCAGCGGCAAATCCAAAAACGTATTGCGCGCGCTGGAGGAGGCCAAACGCATCGGTCTTGAAAGCATTTGCTTTCTGGGCCGTGACGGGGGCTTCACCAAAGGCGTGGCGACCCTGGAACTGCTCGTGCCGGGCGACAAAACGGCGCGCATTCAGGAAGCGCACAAGCTGCTCATGCACGTGCTCTGCGAAATCGTTGAGGAAAAGTTGCCAAAGAAATGAGACACGAATTTCACGAATTAACACGGAACAGTTTCCTGTTTTTTAATCTGTGAAAATCCGTGTCATCCGTGTCTAAAAATAGTCCGGTTCGTTGCCCGATTTCCATTTGATGTTGCAGCCGATGCTGGCTTTTTGGTTTGTCGGCACGGGTTTGTCGGCCAGCACGGCGTCGAGCGCAACCCGCAAATCCTTTCCCGTCACCGGAATTCCATTGCCCGGCCGGCTGTCGTCGAACTGGCCGCGATAAACCAGCTTCTGGTTCTGGTCGAAAAGGTAAATGTCCGGTGTGCAGGCGGCGCGATAAGCTTTGGCAACGGCTTGGGACTCGTCGTAAAGATACGGGAAAATGTAACCCGCGGATTTCACTTCCGCCTTCATCTTCGCCGGGCTGTCTTCGGGATAATTCGCCACATCGTTGGAATTGATGCCAACGACGGCAACGTGTCGCGGCTGATAGTCGCGTGCCAGTTGCGCCAGACCGGTACGGATATGCTTCACATAGGGACAATGGTTGCAGATGAACAAAACCAGCAGCGCGGACTTGTCCTTGAAATCCGCCAGTGAAATGACTTTTCCGTCCGTGTCCGGCAGTTTGAAATCGGGCGCCGTCGTGCCGAGCGGCAGCATGGTTGAAGGGGTCAACGACATGGGAGCAATATAAGTCCAAAGTCGAAAGATCAAAGTCCAAAGTTGAGGAGCGCGGATTGTCCTCAATCCGCAGCAACTGGTGAATCGGGAGGTGCTGCGAGTTGGGACAACTCGCGCTCCGGCGGAGACGGATTTTAGTTTTTTGAATGGAGCGGACTCACGTCCGCTGCTACAAATCATTAAATTCGTGGCCAAGAACATTGTTTATTTCGATCTGGAAACGCAAAAGTCCGCCGAGGAGGTGGGCGGCTGGAACCATATTTCCAAAATGGGCATGAGCATTGGCGTGACGTTCAGCACTGCGCGCGGCGATTACACCGTTTATGGCGAAAAACAGGTAAACGACCTGATCACGGATTTGCAACGCGCCGACCTGGTGGTGGGATTCAACATTTTGCGTTTTGATTACGAGGTGTTGCATGGCTACACGGCGTACGATCTGCGCCAGTTGCCGACACTGGACATGATGGTGGAGTTGCAGAACCAATTGCAGCACCGGCTTTCCCTGGATTCAATCGCGACCGCGACATTCGGCGTGGAGAAAACCGCGGAGGGACTGCAAGCCATTCGGTGGTTCAAGGACGGCAGACTGGCGGAAATCGCGGAGTACTGCTGCTACGATGTGAAGTTGACCAAGCTCGTTCACGAATACGGCCAGCGGCACCGGCAGCTTCATTACCAAAATCGTTTCGGCAAAAAAATGACCGTGCCGGTGAGTTGGTAGGGTGGAAATTCCGGCGACAAGTTCCCGTTGCTTTCGCGAGGGCGCGATTTAATCTAGCCGTGTGCTTGAGCAACGATTTCAAATCGGTTTCGCTTTAAAGACGGAGGATGGATTTTGCCCGTTTCGCCGTGGCCATTCGCGATGAACCGCCACTTCCAGCCTGGAAACATCATAGCCGGGTGGCAGTGGTCTCCACCCCGGATTCGTTTTCCCTTTGTCAACGAACTGCGGGGCTATTCGTGGGACAAGTTACGGCATGATTTGATCGCCGGCGCGACGTTGACGCTGGTTTCCATTCCCCAGGCGATTGGTTTCGCGCTGATCCTGGGGTTGCCGCCGACGCCGGTGATTCTTTCCGTGGTGGTGGGTGGTTTTGTCAGCGCGCTGTTTTTTTCATCACACCATCACGTGTTTGGACCAACGACCTCGGTTTGTCTCATCACGGCGGCCACGCTGGTGGCCAACACCGATCTGGGTCTGCACCCGCTGCAATTGGCAGCCTACCTGGCATTTATGATTGGTGTCGTCCAGTTTGTTGCCGGCCTGTTCAATTTTGGCGAGGTGACGAAATTCATCTCCCGGTCGGTGGTGGTGGGCTATACGACTGCCATCGGCCTGCTGCTGATTTTCAGCCAGCTGCACAACGGCATGGGGTTTTCCAGCCCGGCGGGTGAGGGTTTTCTGACGACACTCAGGGAAACGGGCGAGGCCATCGGTTTGGGCAATTTTTCCTGGTGGTCCATCGGCATTGTTCTGCTGACGCTGGGGATTTTCGAAGGCATCAAACGCCTGCGGCCGGCCTGGCCGGAAGCGCTGCTGGGACTGGCATTTTTGGCGATTGCCGCGCGAATTTTGGCTTATTTTCATCCCGAAATCCCATTCCATCTGGTCAAGGACGAAGGTGCGTTGACCGCCGCGTTACCCACCCTCAAACATCTTCCCACCCTGCAGGATCAATTGCCGATCGTTCGCCAGTTGGCCGGCAGTGCCGTTGCCATCGCCATCATCGGGATGCTGGAAGCCACCGCCATCACCAAAACGCTGGCCGCCCGAAGCGGTCAGCGTCTGGATCCTAATCAGGAACTCTTGGGCATGGGTGCTGGCAATATCGCGGCGGGACTGTTCGGTGTGACGCCTGGTTCCTCGTCTTTCACCCGTTCGGCGGTCAATTACCAAAGCGGCGCGGTTTCTCAGCTTTCGTCCATGTTGAGCAGCGTGGCCGTGCTGCTGATTCTGTTGTTTCTGACTCCCGTCTTCAACTATATCCCCGTGCCGGCGCTGGCCGCCCAGTTGATGCGGGTCGGTTACCGGTTGATCAACCGTTCGCAAATCCGCGTCTGCACCCGTTCCACCCATTCAGACGCCGTGGTGTTTTTTGCCACGCTCGGGGCCGCGCTTTTTTTGAAACTCGACACCGCCATTTACGTGGGCATCGGCGTGGCGCTGGCGTTGTTTCTGCAAAAAACCAGCACGCCGTCGCTCGCCGAATATACCTTCACGGAAAGCGGACAACTGGCCGAATTGCGCGACCGGAAACAGCGGACCAATCCCCAGATTTCCATCATCCATGTTGAAGGCGAACTGTTTTTCGGCGCGGCCGACCTGTTTCAGGAGCAGGTCCGCCGCCAGGCCGAGGACGAAAACATTCGTGTGTTCATACTCCGCATGAAAAACGCGCGGCATCTGGACGCCACCACCGTCATGGCGCTGGAATCGCTTCACGATTACCTGCGCAAAACCGGCCGCTACCTGCTCATCAGCGGCAGCAGCCCGGATGTCACCCGCGTCCTGCGCAACAGCGGTTTACTGAAACAAATCGGCGAGGAAAACATCTTTCCGGCGGACATCAATCCCACGATTGCGACCAGGCGCGCCCTGGTGCGCGCCCGGGAGCTGCTGCCACAGAAAGCCGAGGTCCGGCTGTTTTATGACCGCCCCCTGAATGGTGATTCCAGCGGCCCCAAAGATGTCAGTGATTACGTGATTTAGCCCGAATTCCGAAGTTGCCGACGATGGCAGGGCGGACGAGGCTGCTCCGGAGTGCGCCCGTCCTCGGGCGCAGCAACTTGGCTATCTTCAAGCCGTGGAATATTTCCCAATCGCCTGTCCATCCCACGTTGTTGCGGCCGGGACGGCCGCACTCCGCTAACGCGGAAATTCCACTTCGGAATTCGGGTTTAGGGCACTGCGCCCTGGGTTCGGGCGGAGGCCTCCGGTTCGTCGCCTTCAAAAATGGATTGTTCCCCGTTTCGTTTCGCGGCAAGCTGTGTGCTCCTATGCAGCAGGTAAACCTTGGCATGATTGGTGGCGGCACCGTGGGCAGCGGCGTGGTTCACGCGCTCCAGCTCAACGGCGGCCTGATGGCCTCGCGCATCGGGGTCAGGGTCGCCCTCCGCAAAATCGCGGTCAAGGCGTTTGACGAACCGCGACCGTATCCCATTTCGCGTTCGTTGATGACGACGGATTGGAAGGAAGTCGTCAATGATCCGGAGGTGCACATCGTTTCGGAACTCGTCGGCGGCACGACCCTGGCCCGCGAAATCATTTTATCCGCGCTCAAACTCGGCAAGCCGGTCATCACGGCGAACAAGGCGCTGCTCTCCGCGCACGGCGAGGAGCTTTTTGCCGTGGCGGAAAAATACGGCGCGAACCTTTATTACGAAGCCAGCGTTTGCGGCGGCATTCCCATCATCAAGTCGCTGCGCGAAGGTTTCGTCGGCAACCGCATCACCGCGCTGTACGGCATCGTCAATGGCACCTGCAATTACATTCTCACCCGGATGAAGCTCGAAGGCGCGGACTTCGACACGGTGCTCGCCGACGCCCAACGGCAGGGTTACGCCGAAACCCCGCCGGACCTCGACATCGACGGTTGGGACGCCCAGCACAAAATCGGCATCCTCGCCTCGCTGGCGCACGGCTTCTGGGTGAATCCCAAGAAAATTCACGTTGAAGGCATCCGCCATGTTTCCGCCCTGGACATTAAATTCGCCAATGAACTTGGTTACACGATCAAGCTCCTGGGTATTATCAAACGAATTGACGATTTACGATTGACGGTTGACGAGTCGAAAAGCAGACCGGCGCGTAAATCGGATATCGTAAATCGTAAATGCAGAGTGCAGGTTTCGGTATATCCAACCCTGATTCCGAACGCCCATGTTTTGGCGGGCGTGAACCATGTTTTCAACGCTGTCTTCGTCCGCGGTGACATTGTTGGCGACACACTCTTTTACGGACGCGGCGCGGGCAAGGATGCCACCGCCAGCGCGGTGTTGAGCGATCTGGCGGACGCGGCCCTCGACTTGAAATTTGGCACCAAGCATCGCGTGCCGCCGTTTGTACCCCACGAATGCTCCGGCGCGGTAGCGCCGATGGACGACGTCATGTCACAGTACTTCGTTCGCCTGGACGTGGTGGACCGGCCCGGCGTTCTGGCAAAAATCGCGGCCATCTTCGGCCAGTCAAAAATCGGCATTTCATCGGTCATTCAACCCGAAGGCCATGAGGGCAAAAGTGTGCCGTTGATTTTTATGATTCACGATGCCCGGAATGGCGCGGTGAGGAAGGCGCTCGCCCGAATTGGCCGGCTGCCCGCGGTCAAAAGCAAGCCCGTGATGATTCGGGTGGAAAATTTCGAGTAAGATGCCTCCGCTTCTCTTCCGCAGCACCAACGGGCAATCGCCCGCCGTCAATTTGCGCGAGGCGTTTCATGCCGGATTGGCGCCCGATCGCGGGCTTTATCTGCCTGAAAAGTTTCCACAAATCGCACCGGACGAAATCGCCGCGTTCTCCCAATTGCCGTATGCTGAAATCGCCTTTCGCGTCCTGTCAAAATTTACCGAAGACATCATTCCCGACGATCAGCTGGCTGCCCTTTGCCGCGACGCTTATAATTTCCCCATCCCGCTGGAAAAAATTCACGACCGCGTTTTTCTGATGCGGCTGGACCAGGGCCCGACCGCGTCATTCAAGGATTTTGCCGCGCAGATGATGGCGCGGATGTTCGGGCATTTTCTGCGCGATGACGGCCGGCAGGTCACCATTCTTACCGCCACCAGCGGCGACACCGGATCAGCCGTCGCGCACGCCTTTCACGGAGTGCCGGGAGTCCGCGTCATCGTGCTGTTTCCCATCGCCGAAGTCAGCGAGAGCCAGCGCAAGCTGATGACCACGCTGCGCGACAACATCCGCACCATCGCGGTGGACGGGAAATTCGACGATTGCCAGGCGATGGTCAAACGGGCCTTCGCCGATCCCGATCTGAAGCATATTCCGCTGTCGTCCGCCAATTCCATCAACATTGGCCGCCTGCTGCCGCAGAGCGTTTATTATTTTTACGCCGCGTCGCGGCTGGCCACGCGCGGCGAGCCGATGGTCTTTTCCATTCCCAGCGGCAATTTTGGCGACGCCATGGGCGCCGTTGTGGCACGGGAAATGGGGTTGCCGGTAAAAAAAATCATTGCGCCGGTCAACGCCAACGATGAATTTCCCCGCTTTCTCGCCAGCGGCCATTACGAAAAAATTTCGCCGTCGCGCAACTCGGTTTCCAACGCGATGAACGTCGGCCATCCGAGCAACCTAGCCCGGCTCGTGGCGGTTTACGGCGGGCAGATGGACGAAACCGGTAAAATCCACCGGCGACCCGATCTGGCGGCCATGCGGCGCGACCTTTTTTCCACCTCGGTTTCCGACGACCGCACGCGCGCGGCCCTGAAAAGTTTTTGGGACCAATATCAATTGCTGCTCGAACCGCACGGGGCGGTGGCCTGGCAGGGGTTTCTCGACTGGCTCGCGGTTGAACCTCTTGGCGACGCGCCCGCCGTGATTATTGAAACGGCCAACCCGGCCAAATTTCCGGAAGAAATTCACAAAATGATGACTTGGTCACCGGACATTCCGCCCAAAATGGAGGAGGCATTGAAGTTACCGGAGGACTTCGACCGGATGGACGCGGATTACGGGAAGTTCAAGCAGTATTTGATTCAACGTCACGCGGCTTGATTGTCGGTGTATTTCTGGCATCCTTTTTGTTCCAAAAACTGCCATGGCTTTGATCGTCCAAAAATACGGCGGCACCTCGGTGGGCAACCCCGACCGCATCAAAAACGTCGCGGCGCGCGTGGCCCAATATCGCTCGCGTGGCGACCAGGTCGTTGTGGTCGTCTCGGCGATGAGCGGCGTGACGGACGGCCTCATCAAACTGGCTAAGGACATCGCGCCGCTGCCGAGCGAACGTGAAATGGACATGCTGCTGGCCACGGGCGAACAGCAAACCATTGCGCTTACAAGTATTGCGCTCCATTCGCTCGGTGTCCCGGCCGTATCGCTCACCGGCGCGCAGGCGGGCATCGTGACCGATGCCGTTCATACCAAGGCGAAGATTCACAACATCACGCCCAAAAAAGTCCACGAGCTTTTGAAACATGGCAACGTCGTCATTGTCGCCGGTTTCCAGGGGGAAACACCCGAAGGCCAGATTACGACCCTCGGCCGCGGCGGTTCGGATCTGACCGCCATTGCGCTGGCGGCGGCGCTCAAGGCTGAGCTGTGCCAGATTTACACCGACGTGGATGGTGTTTACACCGCCGACCCGCGCATTGTGAAGGACGCGAAAAAGCTCGAGGAAATTTCCTATGACGAGATGCTCGAACTCGCCAGCCTCGGCGCGAAGGTGATGCAGTCGCGTTCGGTGGAATTTGCGAAAAAATTTGGAGTCGTTTTTGAAGTCCGCTCCAGCTTGAATGACAACCCCGGAACCATTGTGAAAGAAGAAACCAAAAGCATGGAAAGCGTCGTGGTACGCGGCGTCTCGCTCGACAAGAACCAGGCGAAAGTCACGCTCGTGGGTGTGCCCGACAAACCCGGCGTGGCCGCGCGCATCTTCAAGTCGCTCGGCGACGCGACGGTAAACGTGGACATGATTGTCCAAAACATCAGCCATGGCAGCCCCGACAAGGTCGGGGCTACCGACCTTTCCTTCACCGTGGACAAGCCGGATTTGCTCAAGGCGCAAAAGGTCATCGACGGCCTGAAAAAGGAGCTCGGTTTTCGCGACGTGATTGCCACCGAAAAAATCGGGAAACTGTCCATCGTGGGCGTTGGCATGAAAAGCCACAGCGGCGTGGCCGGGAAGCTGTTTGAGACGCTGGCCAACGAAGGCGTGAACATCGACATGATTTCCACCAGCGAAATCAAAATTTCCGTGGTGATTGATCTGGCCAAGGGGGAATCGGCGATGAAGGCCATCCACGCGGCGTTCATCGGGTGACCGGGCTTACTGTGCCTTCACCCGGTAGAAACGTTGTGGGGCCGGGTTGGTGTCATTGATCGAAATCATGGAGTCGGAGCCGATGAGATTCGAGGCGAGGATGCTCCATTGTGGCGGTGGCGTGAGGCTGTTCGCGTAGTCCACCTGGTACAGATAGTTGGAGACGGCCGGGAACGAAATGATGGGATAGCCCGTGAGGGGCGACAAGGACGCCTGTGCACTGAAAGTCAGCACCGGATTGGTGTTCAGGACAATCACCGTGACAGTTCCCGTCGAACAATTCCCGCCACTGTCACAAACCTGACAGGTAAAGGTATCGGTTCCGGTGAATCCGGGATTGGGAGTGTAAGTGAGGTTGGTACGACCGTAAGTCGCGGCAAAACGCGTCAAAGCTTCGACAAAATAGTAATCCCCATAAATCAGGGAGACATTCACCTCCGGACTGGGTATATTGGGTGGATTGCCGGTGCCGTGCAGGAGAATTCCGCTGCTGGTGGTTCCCCGGGCGAGATAGTTGGTGGAACCCAGCGATTCAAGGATGTGATGCGCTCCGGCCCAGAACGTGGCACTGTCCTGCATATTCGTGGCCAGTTGACTGAGTTGCACCAGGGCGGACAACGTGATGGCCGCCGTGGAAGAATCCCGGGGCGCGTTGGGAAGATTGGGCGCGTCAAAATCCCAATACGGCACATAGTCCGACGGCACGTTGGTCAGATAGTAATCAGCCACTTCGCCGGCGGCGCTGAGGAATGGCAGGTAACCGGTTTCACGATAGGCCATCGTAAAGCCGTAAATGGACCAGGCATGGGCCCGGGCCCAGGTGGACGTGGCCGAATAACCCGCGCGGGTGCCTTGATAGAGGAGTGCGCCGTTGACGGTGCTGTAAAGGACCAGGTGAAAAGTGCTGTTGTCGGGTCGGATTTGATTGGTCATCGCCCGCTCCGCATGGCTCATGGCTTTGGCGGACAGGGTGGTGTCGCCATTGATGTCGGCGGCGTGGTAGAGCAGCTCGGTATTCATGGTAGTATCCATGATGACTTGAAATTCCGGCGGGGTGAGCAACAGGTCATCGGCCAGACAACCCACGATGGCGTTGAACCGGTTCGTGAGGGAATGCGCCGCCTGGAGCAGGACCGATTTATAGGTGGAATTGCGGGTTATCCGATAACCATTCCCGAAACTGGTGTTGAACATGAACCCCACGTCATCCGTGCCGGTGTTAAATTGTTGTGAGGCGATGCCCGCCGTCCACTCCTGCGCCCACGTTTCAAAACGGGGATCGCCGGTCTGTTCATACAGATACCAGAGGCTGCCGGGGAAAAACCCGCAGGTCCAATCCGAGTTGTTGACGGTGGTCCAGGACCCGTTGGATGCGGTGCTGCGCGGATACGTATTGGTATTCCCCATTTGCACGACGGTGTTGCTGAGCTGGACAGCGGCAAATTGGAACAGATTTGACAGCTCGGGCGTGGTCAACGGCGCGTTGGAATTGATGACCACCGTTCCGTGGGCCGGCGCGCTGACCTGAAGGATCGCCAGTTGATTGCTCGCCGTGTCGAAATCATTCGCCAGCACCGGAATGGTTACTGACTGATTCTGAACCGTGGCGGCCAGGTCGTTGGTGACATTGATTGGATTCGCCCAAACCGAACAGGCCAGCCACTGGCCGGCGAAAATAACCAGCCATTTGCCGGTCACACCGTCTCGTCGTTGTGGTCGCAAAATATTCATTACTGGATCTGCACGGGCAGGTTGGTGCTGTTGTAAGTGCTGTCGCCCAACTGGCCATTCAAGTTGTCGCCCATGCCCCACAGACTGCCGTCGCTCTTGATAAACAGGCTGTGACCATATCCGGCGGCAATCGCGGTGACCCCGCCGGCCATGATCTGCACGGGCAGATTGGTGTTGTTGTAACTGCCATTGCCCAACTGGCCATAATGGTTGTTGCCCATGACCCACAAGCTGCCGTTGCTCATCAGAAACAAACTGTGGGCGCTGCCTGCGGCAATCGCCGTGACGCTGTTGGTCGCGATTTCGTCGGGGCTGTTGGTGGCGCCGACGGCGGGAGCACCCAACTGACCGGCCTGGTTGTTGCCCATGGCCCAGAGGCTGCCGTTACTCATGAGAAACAGACTATGTTGATCGCCGGCGGCAATGGCCGTGACATTGCTGGCGACGATCTGCACGGGCTGGTTGGTGTTGTCGTAAGTGGCATTGCCCAACTGGCCATAGGCGTTGTTGCCCATGGCCCACAAGCTGCCATTGCTCATGAGAAACAGGCTGTGGCGGTATCCTGCGGCAATCGCGGTGACCCCGCTGGCTACAATTTGCTCGGGCCGGTTGGTTTCGTAGTTGCCATTATCCGTGGTGCCGTCGCCCAACTGACCATAGGAATTGTCACCCATGGCCCACAAACTGCCGTTACTTTTGAGAAACAGGCTGTGATTTAATCCTGCGGCAATCGCCGTGACGTTGCTGGCTACTATCTGCTCGGGCCGGTTGGTTTCGTAGTTGCCATTATCCGTGGTGCCATCGCCCAACTGGCCATAGGCGTTCCAGCCCATGGCCCAGAGACTGCCGTTGCTCTTGAGAAACAGACTGTGGCTGCCTCCGGCCGCAACGGCGATAACGTTGCTGGCCACCATTTGCACCGGCAGGTCGGTTCCATAAGGGTAGGCGGTAGAGTAATTGCTGTTGCCCAACTGGCCGTACAAGTTCCAGCCCGTGGCCCAGAGGCTGCCGTTACTCTTGAGAAACAGGGTGTGGTAAAATCCGGCGGTGACCTGGGTCACGGTTTGCGCGCCGGCGGGAATCGCTTGCGAGAGCACCAACCCCATCAGCCAGATTCGAACCAGGTTTCGTTTGGTTTTCAAAGGTGTCGGCTTGGTTTTATAGCGTGACCATCAGCCGCTGTTCGTAGGGTAAATTGGACTGTGACGCAAACAAATTTGACAACTCGCGCCCGGGGAGGTTCGCCGCCCAAAAGAACCCAACGGGATTGAGTCGGTCGCAAACCTTAGTCGTTGGCGAAGTAACCGGTGAATGGCTTGAGCAGACCCAGCTTGATCAAGGCGATGATGACCCCGGTGTAAACCAGCGAGACGATTATGTCCTTCAACAATTCCCGGCGCCAGTCCGGCGGCGGTCTGTCCGAGAGCATTTTTCGCGCACCCCGGTGCAGGAGCACCAGGCCGAGCACGTTGGTCAGCCAGTAACCGAGAATCAAACTGGCCGTGAACGCCGGCGGGTAGCAGAAACCCACGATCCAGGCGAAGGCGAGAGCCAGCGGAATGTTCACGAAGGCGTCGTTCCACCAGGAAAGCGGTGAGAGCACGTAGCCTATGGTTGCCAGAGCACCGCCCGAGATTTTGCGTTTCCAAGCCATGAACCCGCTAGTGTCCTGGCGACGGCTGGGAAGAAGCAAGCGCGAAAAAATTTAACCGGTTGCCTTCGATGGGATCATTTTTCCACTCTCACCGTCACCGGATTGCCCGAGTATTGCACGATGGCATCGGGAGATGGGGTTTCGGCAACGCCATCTCCATGCCCCTCGTCCACGAACACGATGCGGAAAGTCCGCTGCTTCACCATGCCGGGGAACGCGCCGCACCTCGGCCCGAGGGTGAGCGTTCCCGCGGCATCGTTCCAAGTCAGCGGAATGGTCGAGTATTCCCCTTTTTCGTAGTCGTAGTTGTCGCCTTCGTCATCGAATAACATAAACGCGCCGTCGGCGCCGCGATAAACACGGATTTCCAGCGGCGCGTCCGGTTTTTCGGCGGTGTATTGCACGAGGGGACCCATCGGCACAATCGCGCCGGCGCGCACGAACAACGGCATCGTCTCGATGGGTGCCACCGTGTCCATGCGTCGTCCACCGGCTTCGCGCCGGCCGGTCCAGAAATCGTACCACGCGCTTTGGCCTGGTAGATAAACGCTCCGGTTCGTCGCGCCCGGCAGCGTTACCGGACAAACCATGATGGCCGGGCCGAAGAGATATTGGTCGCCGACATCAAGCGCCTGGGGATCCCCGGCGAAGTCCATCATCAGCGGGCGCATCATCGTGCCGCCGGCGCTGGTGACCTGCCACGACACGGAATACATGTAAGGCTGCAGCCGGTAGCGCAGGTCCACGAATTTTTCCCAGATTTTCTGCGTTGGCTCGTCCCAGCGCCAGAATTCCTTGGGCGCATCGGTGCCATGCACCCGGAACATCGGACAGAACGCGCCGAACTGGAACCAGCGCGTGAACAGTTCCTGATAGCTTTTGTCGCGGAGTTTCGCGCCAAAAAATCCGCCGATGTCCGTGTTCCAATACGGAATGCCGCTGATGGAAAAATTCAACCCGGCGGGAATCTGTTTGGCAAGGACGTCCCATCTGCCCGGGATATCACCCGACCAGGTGATGGCGGCGTTCCGCTGCTGTCCGGCCCAAGCCGATCGCGTAAGAATGCAAACTCGCTTTTTATCCGTTTCCGCGCGTTGGCCCTGATATACCGCCATGGTGTGCATGAGCGGATAGGCGTTGAACACGTTTGAGCCGGGGCCGAGCGCCGTTTGCATCGTGCGGAATTCGCCCCAGTGGCCGCTCAATTCCGGCTCCGAGGCATCAAGCCACCAGGCATCAATGCCGAGCTTGAACAGGTCGTCTGAAATTTGCCGCCAGTAAATCCGCCGGGCGGTGGGATTAAACGGGTCATAATATTTATTCAACTCTTTCGGGTCAGACCACGTGTACCCGGGAAACGTCGTCGTAAAGAGCGCGCCGGCGCGTTCCAGTTCGTTGAAGTTCGCCGTGCCCAGATCAAACTTTGCCCAGACCGAAATCATCACATGCGCGTGCATCGCGTGCAAATCTTGGATCATTTCCGCCGGATGCGGATAACGTGTCGGATCGAACCGGTGCGAACCCCAGCCGTTCTTCGGCCAGTATTGCCAGTCCTGAATGATGCCGTCCAATGGCACCTGGAGTTTTCGGTATTCCGCGACGACATTTGTCAACTCCTCCTGTCTGGCGTAATGCTCCTTACACTGCCAGAACCCCCAGACCCACCGGCCCATCATCGGCGCCGCACCCGTCAAAACGCGATAATCCTGAATCACGCCGTCCGCCGCCGGGCCGAACATGAAGTAATAATCCACCGTATTTCCGGCTTCCGCAGTCCAGGACAAAATACCTGCGTCCGTTTTGCCCACGTCCACGTCCGTGATGGCGGGATTGTCCCAAAGCACGCCGTAGCCCTTGGACGAGACGAGGACCGGAAGGGCCACTTCCATGTTCTGCTGCTGCAAATGCACCGTCGTCCCGCGATAATTCCAGACGCCGCTCTGGTGCTGGCCGAGGCCGTAAATCGCCTCGTCCGGCCCGAGGACAAAGGACTGCCGCGCGCCCGCAGCGCCCGGCTCTGGCGGGACCTTCGCTCCGTCCGGTGTCTCCTGCAAAACCAGGTCGTCCTTCAAATCGTAAAATCCGACCGCGCCGGTTTTGCGGTTCACACGCGCCTGCAACGCATCCGTTTGCAACACCACGGCGTCCGGGGTCTCGGACAGCGACCATTCCGTCCGGGCCGGTTTGGCGACAACGCACAAGCTTTTCTTCGCCGGCAATTTTGTTCCCGGCCCGAACGTCACACGGATGACGCGATCCGACCACACCTGCAACCGCGTCACGCCCGCCGGTGTCGTGAGCGTAACGCCATCCGATTGCTTCTCCTCACCGGACATCGTCGTCATCGTGCGACAGGCCGGCAAGAGCGCCACCGCCGTAATGGCGAACGCGACGGCCAGCGATTTGAACCATTGGTGTTTAATCATGGAAACCTTGACGGACAAACGCGTTAGATTGAATTGCATGGGGCGCGCCAATGCTCCTGCAACCCATGGCGGGATGCAAGCGTAAAAAACAGTTTGACCTGCCGGAGCCGGATGGTTATCTTGGTTCCGTGAATTGCCATTTGAACCTGCTGCTGAACGCGCTGCTGTTGTGCCGCGCGGCGGTCGGGTTCTGATTCGTTCACGAGATTTTATCGAACCCCACTGCCCAACCGGCGGTGGGGTTTTTTGATTTTTAACCACGGATGAACACAGATAAACACGGATCGAATGGGGGCGCCGGGCACCGCCTCGGCGTGTTGAAGCTTTGTTGTCTTTCGCCCAGACGGTGCCCGGCGTTCCGTTGCCAACAGTCTTTTTTATCCGTGTTCATCCGTGGTTATCCGTGGTTTAATTCCGTCAACGCCTGAATTTATGCACAAACCACCATCAAAAAAATACCGTCCGTTCCCGCCGGTCAGCCTGCCTGACCGGCAATGGCCCGGTCGCGTTCTCACCCGGGCGCCCCGCTGGTGCAGCGTGGATTTACGCGACGGCAACCAGGCGCTCGCCGTGCCCATGAACGTCAGCCAGAAACTTGAGCTCTTCCAGACGCTCGTGAAAATCGGGTTCAAGGAAATCGAAGTCGGCTTTCCTTCCGCGTCAAACACCGAGTTCGCGTTTAACCGCCGGCTCATCGAGGAAAACCGCGCGCCGGGCGACGTGTGGCTCCAGGTGCTCGTGCAGGCGCGCGAGGATTTGATCGAGCGCACCGTGGAATCGCTCGTCGGCGCGAAGAAGGCGATCGTTCATCTCTACAACTCCACCTCGCCCGCCCAACGCCGGGTCGTCTTCGGCATGTCGAAGGCGCAAATCATCCAGGTGGCCGTGCGCGGTGCGACCTGGATCAAGGAACGTTTGCCGCGGCTCAAAGGCACGGAGGTCATGCTCCAGTATTCACCGGAAAGTTTCAGCGCCACTGAAGTGGAATTCGCCAGGGAAGTTTCCGAAGCCGTCATGGATGTCTGGCAGCCGACACCGGGGCGGAAAATGATTTTAAATCTGCCGGACACGGTTGAGGTCGCGATGCCGAATGTTTATGCCGATCAAATCGAGTGGATTTGCCGGAACATCAAGGACCGCGACTCGCTCATCATCAGTCTGCACACGCACAACGACCGTTGCACGGGCGTGGCGGCAACCGAATTGGGCTTGCTGGCCGGTGCGGATCGCGTCGAAGGCACGCTTTTCGGCAATGGCGAACGTACGGGCAATCTCGACATCGTCACCGTGGCGTTGAACCTCTACCAGCACGGCATTGATCCAAAACTGGATTTTTCCGACCTCAATTCCATCATCGAGGTTTATGAACGTTGCACGGGCATGACCGTGCCGCCGCGCCAGCCTTACGCGGGCGAGCTGGTTTTCACCGCCTTCAGCGGTTCGCATCAGGATGCCATTCGCAAAGGGTTGGCCGAATGGAAGGAAAACGAGGGCAGGCATTGGGATGTCCCCTATCTGACCATTGACCCGGCAGACATCGGGCGTGAATACCGCGAAGTCATCCGCGTTAATTCGCAGTCCGGCAAAGGCGGTGTGGCCTATCTGCTCGAAAGCCAGTTCGGCATTGAATTGCCCAAGGACATGCAGCGTGAGTTCGGCCCGATCGCCAATGACGAAGTGGACAAACTCGGCCGCGAGGTGAGCGGTGCCGAATTGAAGCAGATGTTCTGGCGTGAATACATCGAGCGCAAGTCGCCATGGCAGCTCAAGAAATTTGAAACCGAGAGCAAAAACGGGATCGTTCGCTGCCGGGCAAAAGTGCTGCGCGCCGGCCAGCCGGTTGAACTGGCCGGCCAGGGCAACGGCCCCTTGGCCGCGTTGGTCCACGGATTCGGGAAAATTGGTGTGCCGCGCTTTGAAATCGCCAATTACAGCGAACACGCCTTGAGTTCCGGCGAGGCGGCCGCGGCGATTGCCTACATTCAAATCAAAACGGCCGACGGCAAATCGCGCTGGGGCGCGGGGGTGGATACAAATATCGAGCTGGCCTCCGTGCGCGCCGTGCTGAGCGCGCTGAACCGACTGGAGCCGTAACGGTTGCTAGCGGATTTTCCCTCTCGTCAAAAGGGCCAAAACTGTCTAGTATTCGGCCGCATGATGAACTTGAGCCGTCTTTTTATCTGCGGGATAATGGGGGTCGTTCTGCCGGGCATCGGCCTGCTGGCCGCCACCAATACCGTGGTTACCACGCCACCGGTTTATGTGCCAGCCATGTCGCACGCGTCAGGGCTGTTGCCCGACGGCGTGCTGGCTTGGGACGGCGAGGCGAAAGAAACCAATGTCGACGCGGATGCCCCTGTGGCGGGTTTTGTTTTCAGTTTTACCAATGTATCCAGTGACCCCATCGTGATCTTGAGTGTGCGTCCCTCCTGCGGCTGCACCACGGCGAAGTTGCCGCCGTTGCCCTGGACACTGGCGCCGGGCACCAACGGCCAGATGGAAGCGACGGTCAACCTTGCCGGCAAGAGCGGCACCTTGTACAAGAGCCTGACTGTCTATACCGACAAAGGTTTCAAAATGCTGCAGCTCAAAATCACGATTCTTCCCTTCGTGATGCCAAAGATGTCCGAAGCCGACCGCATGCTGAATTTGAAAATTGCCGCCGCCGACCGACAGGCCGTTTTCAAGGGAGATTGTGCGGCGTGCCATGTCCAGCGTGGGGAGGGCAAATATGGCCAGACACTTTACGAGGCCGATTGTGCCATCTGTCATGAAGGCGAACATCGTGCCACCATGGTGCCGGATTTGCGTGCGCTCAAAACGCCGACCAATTTTGAATTCTGGCGCATCTGGATTGCCCACGGCAAGCCGGGCTCGTTGATGCCGGCATTTTCAACAATTGACGGCGGCCCGTTGTCAGACATGCAAATCTCCTCGCTGGCCAGCTATTTGAGCGAGCCGTCGAGTGTCCATTAATTTACCAAAAATCAAACGGCTTGGCTGGCAAGCAATTTGTCACGAATAATTTTTTCCAAACCTTTATCGATACATAAACAACGGTGATTGGTTATAAGAGATGCGTTATCTTTTTGCTTGCAAGAATGTATAAAATTGGTACACTCAGATCGTGAGTACGTCGTATCTTGCCTTTAAGAAGAAGTTCTTCGGAGATTTGGCGTTCTATCTGAAAATCTGGCGGTTACGAATTTCCTGGCCGTGGTTCCTTCGTCATTGTTGGAGTTTGGTAATGATTTTGTCGCTGTCCGCGTTTAGTTATTTGCTGATCAGCTGGTTCATTGTTCAATCGGTCCAGGTCGTCGGTGACAGCATGTACCCCACATTGGTAAATTCGGGGCATTATTGGTTGGACCGGTATAGTTACCTGGTCAGTGAACCGCGCCAGGACGATATCGTTGCTGTCAGGGATCCCCAGGACAACATGCTTTTGGTCAAGCGGATCATCGCGGTTCCCGGCCAATCGATTTGTCTCAAGGACGGCAGGGTTTATATTGATGGTCGTTTGCTTCAGGAACCGTATCTTCTGCCCGGTACAGCGACTTATGCCTACGACAAAAATGGGAATGAATTTGTCAGCTACGGCAACAAATATTTCGTGATGGGCGACAATCGCAACAACAGCATGGACAGCCGTGTTTTCGGAGCGGTTTCGCGCCAGGATATTCTCGGCAAAGTGGTCGAGTAATCTGCTGGTTCCAGGATTTTGGCCGGTTCCCGGGCAATCCCCGCTTGCATCTCTTATCCCTCCTGCTACGTTGTCAATCATGACGACGAAATCAGTTGACGCTGCCAACCCGGTGCGCGTCGCCGGCCTCGGCCAACGCATTTTGGCCGGCGGCGAAATTATCCGGGAGGAGGCGTTGAGCCTGTTTCATATCGAGGACCGCGCCGGCATTTTTGATTTGCTGTCGTGGGCGAACCGGATCCGCGAACAGTTCAAGGGCAACAAAATACACCTTTGCTCCATCGTCAATGCCAAAGCCGGCGCGTGCTCGGAAAATTGCAGTTTTTGCGCGCAATCGTCCTTCTATCAGACCGGCTCGCCCCGATACGGTTTTGTGGATCCCGAACCGGTCCGGGAAGCCGCTGAGGAGGCAAACAAAAACGCTGTCACCGCCGTCGGCCTCGTCGCCGCGTGGAAGGGTTTGAATGAAGGCCCCCTGCTGGACGAGGTTTGCGACCGCGTCCGCGAATTGAAGGCCGGCGGCAAAACCCGCCCCGATGTTTCACTCGGCATCATCAAAAGCCAGCGGGTCGCCGATCGTTTGAAGGAGGCAGGGGTCGAGTGTTATGGCCACAACCTGGAGAGTTCGCGCCGGTTTTTCCCCAAAACCTGCACCACGCACACCTACGACGACCGCCTGGAAACCATCGGCTATTTGAAAAAAGCCGGCCTCAAGATTTGTTCCGGCGGCATCATCGGCATGGGCGAGACGCGCGAGGACCGCTGCGACCTCGCGTTTGCCCTCAAGGAAATCGGCGCCAACGTCGTGCCCATCAATATCCTGAATCCGATTCCCGGCACGCCTTTTGAAAAGAACGAGCCATTGCCGGTCCTGGAAATTTTGAAGACCATCGCCTGCTTCCGTTTTATTCTGCCTCGACAGGAAATCATGATCGCCGGCGGGCGCACGGTGAACCTGCGTGACGCGCAAAGCATGATTTTCATGGCCGGCGCCAGCGCGCTCATGGTCGGCAACTACCTCACCACGCTCAATCAGCCGGTCGAGAAGGATCTGCAAATGCTGAAAGACCTCGGCCTGGACCCGAGTTGGGACAAACACGGCTTCCGCGATCAGGAAGCGGGCGGTTGCGGCTGCGGTGAAATTGGCGCCCGCGAGGGAAGGGTGGCGGTTTGACGGCCGCAATGGAGCGACTCGGCAAAAATCACGGCGGTTACCGCGGCGAAACCATCGACATCCGCGCCCGGCTGCACAGTATCGAAGCGGTTGCGCAACGGCACGGGTGGACTTCCGAAACGTTTGGCCAACAAGGCGAATTCAAGCTGCTGGCACTGCACCGGTCCGGGTTACGCCGCAAGCCCTCCGCATCACGCATCTATCTCTCCACCGGCATTCATGGGGACGAACCGGCCGGACCGCTGGCGGCGTTACAGTTGTTGCAACAAAACCGCTGGCCCGCGAACGCGGAATGTTGGTTGTGTCCCTGTCTGAATCCATTGGGTTTCGTTTTGAATCGTCGCGAGAATGTCGACGGCCTGGACCTGAACCGTGATTATCGCAACACCCGGTCCGCCGAAGTCCTTGCGCACATCGCCTGGCTGGACCGCCAGCCACAGTTCAACTTATATCTCTGTCTGCATGAAGACTGGGAGTCGCACGGCTTTTATCTCTACGAACAGAATCCCGACGGCAGACCATCGCTGGCACACAAAATCATTGCAGCCGTCCAAAAGGTTTGCCCGATTGATCGGTCAGAAATCATCGAAGACCGTCCGGCGAAAAACGGTGTCATCCGGCCGAATCTTGACCCCCGCCCGCGCCCGCTATGGGCCGAGGCGTTTTATCTGATCATGCACAAAGCACGGCAAGGGTACACACTCGAAGCACCGTCCGATTTTCCGTTGTCTGCCCGCGTTTCGGCGCTGGTTGCCGGCGTCAGCGCCGCGTTGGAATCTTTCCATCCCGCTTGAACGTTGATTCTCGAAAGATTGCGGAGTGGAAACAAAGTTGCTTTTGCCGCCAGGAAACTTATTATCATGCCTGAGCCAAATGTGGGCGTCGGAGCTTGTTGAAAACGGGCGGTGAGGGTTTGTTTTGGAAGTGAAAGCCAATGTAGCTCAGTGGTAGAGCAACGGTTTCGTAATTTAGAACACGGGTTTCCTTCAATTCCACTTCATTGGACCAATGGCATTTGAGACCGTCAACAAAGGGCGAAACCCAATCGCAATTTTCGACGAGTTCCGTTGAGTGCATCCAAGAAACCTTAAAAACATCCATACCGGATACAAAGGCGGGATACAATGGTCCAGCAGGCCGTCCCGGTGTCGTCGGTGCCCTTCGATTCGCTCGCAAACCGCAAGATGTAGTGTGGGTGAAGCCACGTAAATAACTCCTATAATTGATTGACGAGTAGTCAGTTAGTTGGTTAAGCGCCGTTTGTAATGAAGATATGTACAGAAATGTTACAAATGCCCAACGCCGAAAAGCAGCATCGAAATATACGTTTGTGGTTATAGATGAGTAAGATATGAGATATTTTAAGATGCGTGGCAAGATGGTACAATTGTTCAAGCGGCGCTTTTTGGCTTAATCCCCGCCAGACTTTGAAAAAACGACGCTACCCTTTAGGGCAGTTTTTGGCATTGTGAGTGCTTAACTCGGTTAGGTGCGGTAGCGGCAGGCAATCAAGTGAACTAAACCGAACTCTTAGTAACCCGCCTGTTGTGACGTTCACACCGCGCAAAACAGAAAGAAAGTAGTATGAAAAACAAGATCGCCCGCAAAGCGGGTTTTACCCTGGTGGAAATCATGATAGTCGTGGCCATCATTGGTTTGTTGGCTGCCATCGCGATTCCCAACTTCCTGAAGGCGCGTGCGACATCGCAACAGAACGCCTGCATCAACAACCTGCGGCAGGTTGATGCCGCCACACAGCAGTGGGCGTTGGAAACCGGACAGGCGCCGACAGCCACTGTGACCAGTACCGCGATCACGCCGTATCTCGGTCGTGGCGCCGCCGGCAGCTTGAATAGCGTGTTCTGTCCGCTGGATCCGGCCAAGGCCTTTGCCAGCAGCTATACCATAGCGACGGTAAGCGTCCCGCCGGTCTGTGCCATCAATGGTGGCGTGGGCGCAGTTGATTCTGCGCACCCGCACAACCTTCCGAATTAACCTCGTTTAGCGGGTTTGACCCGCTGGAACAAGGATTGAATCACAAGGCCTGAGGCATTCGCTTCAGGCCTTTTTTTGCTTCCTGCAGGAGGAATTCGTTTGTCATAAAACAATAGGCGCACGCCTAACAGACCATAACTGGACGATTGAGGAACGGGTGAAGCGACTTTCAGAAACAGTTTGACATGCACGACCTGCGTTTCCATGAGCGGCGAATTAACTTGCCATTGACCCGGACACGCCCAAAATATGTCCGGCTGGGTTTGTAACGAATGAGATTTGGATACGGCGTTTTGACCCAATCCGAGTCCGCGTTGCGCTCGATGGAAGATGGTATGTTGGACTTCACGACAGGAAAAACATACAAATACAAATTGAGTATGCAACGGCCTAAAAGGCCAGCGGGAATAACAGCATAAAAAGCTTTATTTACAATGGTTTTAAGCCAATGTAGCTCAGTGGTAGAGCAACGGTTTCGTAAACCGTCGGTCGCCGGTTCAATCCCGGCCATTGGCTCCACTTCTTACAGCATTATCCCTTTCGCATACGAAATAAGGAATTTGACAATCATCGTTGAGCTCGCAGCGTGACCGCCAGTTCAACCGCGTACTCCCGCGCCAGCTTGCGCGTCATGGTACCGAGGCCGGTGGAATTTTCCGTCAAGGCGCCCTCCTTCGGTGGATTTGTTTTCATGGGTTTAAATAACTGCAAATGCGGAATAGTGCTTGCGAATCATGTCCCGTCTTCATCTGGCGCGTGCCTCGATCCTCGTGCGCGTCGCGGGATTTGGAAAGGACGTTTTCCCGCTTTTGAGATTTTGGACCAGGGTTGGCGGCTTTCGGATTCGGCTGCAATCGGTGAAGCATTTTCGGGAAGACAGAAGTTTGAGATGTTTTCGCGAGTTTGGTATGGGATGGTTTAGCTTTCAAGGCCAAGAGTATTACCCGACGAGCTTGCGGACGCCATGGGGTGTAACCCCACCAACATTTATGAATTCAGCCCAGTTGGGTTGGTGGGAATGATCAAGGAAATCGAGGAGGGATTTCAGGTTGGTCGGTGCGTCGCGGCGAAGATTCTGCGCAAGGCCAGGTGGGTTGGGAGAAAGGCGACCAGACCCAATACGCCAAGCCACAGCAGGACATAGAGGTTTTGGTTGGCCCAGGTTTGCGGCTGCCGGTCGTTGAATCCGTAAACATAATTGATGTTGACGGGGAGGTTGGGGTTCGCCAGATGGGCGCCGGCGGGCGGGGCAAAAAGGTAGCAGACGAGCACCAACCCTGTGGCCAAAGCCATCCAAGCAGGCAAAGCCCGTTTGTCGTAGCCCAGGCGGACCAACAGCCAGACGAGCAACAAGGGCAACCAGCCATGAAACAGCGAAAGCCCGCGCGTGAAAAGTGGCAGCTGGTGGTCAAACATGTAGCTGGTCAGGTTCAGAAAGTGAAACCCAAGCAAATGGCTGCCGAAGTCCACGAGCCAGAGACATTGCGGCAGCAGAATACCCACGGCACACATGCTGATGAGCAGGGAGCTTTCCAACCACATGCCTGTCACCGTGAGCAGGAGAGCGGCATCACAGAACCATAGAAAGTTCGTAGGCCCGTAAGTGTGCAAATAAATTGGAACCAGAATGGCGAGGAAGACGGTGCCGGCCATTTTGGCGGCCAGGGGGATTTTGTGTTGATGCCGGTTCAAACCACGCGCCGCATCGTGAAAGCCCGGGCCTTGGTGATTGATTCCCTCGCGGTGTACGAATGGGTTCATTTGCTTGAAACAAGGCACACGCTGTGTTTCTGGAACAATGCGTCCAAAATGACTTCCGGGCTGGCTCGGAATGAGCCGGCCCGCCACCGGGCGGCCGGAACTCATCACGAACGCAAACTAACGCACGATGACTTCCGGCGGGCGCAACACCACTTCCGGGGCACGCACAACAACTGCCGGAGGTCCCATTACGACGGCGTCATGATGTTCGTATCGCGCGTGCCCGCCCCGTCCGCCCTCCGGAAAAATACAACCGGTGGTGGAGAGCAGGGAGACGATGCCGGTTAAAAACAGGAATTTTTTCATAATTTGGTTCATATCGCTTTCAGAGTGACGTTATGCGATGGGCGGGAACTTCTCTATGGGGTATAACCCTACGTCGTTCGAGTCACACAGCGGAGGCGGCGGTCGCGGAAGCTCAAGATTTCACGGGTGTAAATTCTTCGGTGGAGCTTCCGGTTTGGGATCGGGTGGCCTCATGGGTGTCAGCGCTGCCAGAATGGCCTTTTGCACCATTGGATTGGAAAGATTTCCCAGGTGACCGCCTTGCGGGAAGACCGTCAATCGTTCCGGGTCAAACGTGGCGTGGAGCCAGGCCAGGTCGTCGTCCGCCAGGAGAAAATCATTTTGATTGACGATAACACGGACGTCCGGGTCGGCGTGCAAACTGGTGGCATACGTCCGCAGATCATCGGCCGTTTCCAGGGTTTCCGCCACCGGCGAGGCCAGGCCGCGGGCCTGATAATACGGAATTACAAACTTCTCAAAATAATCCTGGTAGGAATAGTGAAGGATTTCCTGATACACCGGCTCGCGCCGCCAATTCCAAACCGGGTGATGCAGGACTCCCTGATTGTCCCGCTGCTGGCTGCTGTAAATGACATCCCGCAGGATGAATCGGAACGTCAGGCCGATGAGGAACCTGGACTCGATGGCGTTGAACGGCAGGGTGGATCGTGGTGTGAGGGAGAGTTTGCTCAAGGCGGCCACCTTGAGAAAGGTGTTTTCAATGTCGTCGGTCCGTTCCGCGACCGGCCATTTCAGAGGCGCGCGATAAAATTCGTCCAGCTTGGAAATTCCAAACGCCATGCGAATGGGGGTATTGATGGCGACGACCCGGTCAAATTTAATCAACGGCAACTGATTTGTGACGGGAGCAATGCTCACTTCGTTCACGCCCCGTTTTCCCTCAAAAAAGCGCAGCTCCCGCCCCTGCATCACGACATAATACTGATTTGTCGGTCCAGTGGCCGCAATGTAAACAGCTTCAAAAGCGCCCATGGAATAACCCATCAACGCCCGGTTGCCCAACCGGTTCGGATACAGCGTGTGCAGACGGAGATCTATTTCGGTGAGAGCAACATGCAGGTCCTGGCCATCCACCGGCAGATAAGCCGGCACCGCCGCGGTCGAAGCGTGTTCCATGAATTCGTAGTTGAACGGGCTGCTGACGACCACGGCGGAGAAGCCGTTGTCATAAACCAATTCGGCCAGGGCGATGGAGGTTTCAGCCAGCCGGTGAGAGCCCAGCCCGGGAACGATGTAAACCACGTTCGCCTTGCCCGGCTGCAACCAGAACGTGAATTTTAATCTCCGGCCCGTCGAAGGAATCAAAACCGACCGGGTCTTGCCCCGGTCCGGAAATTCAGGGTCTTTGAAGGTGAAGAAGACGGATTCGAGAGTTTCCAGCGAGGCGGCGTCCTGTTTTCCCTTCACCTGGAAATCCGCCACCCGGTTCTCCCGCTCGAATGTCCAGGCGTATTGAATCTCGGAATATGGGTCCATTTCGGCCTGGCTGAAGCGCACATATTCGTCCGCGGAGTCGGCGAGATCGTTATACATCACCGCATAGGCGCAATAACTGTACGGGCCGAGATAGGTCAGCGGATTCGCGGCGACGAATTGGTAGGGAGCAATGTAGATCAACGGATTGGCCGCCGTGTCGGCGGCCAGGCCAAGGGTATCCCGTTCGTTGCTCGGGCCATAAACCGGCAGCATTAAAAAGCACTCCGGCCGCCAGCCCCACCTGCCGAACGTCTGGCCAAAATCCGCGTCCGATTTCGGAATTTTCCATTTGCTCGCCACGTCCCAAAACCCGGCCACGCCGACGGTGGTGTTGCAAGCGAACCGGTAGGATTCATCGCGCGCGCCGCTCCACTTGCCCTGGAGCAGATTGTTGATCAATCGTCCCGGGTAAGTGAGGTTCCGGCCAAAATTTCCAATTCCGGTCCGGACCGGTTTTACGACGACAAACCGATAAACCCGGCTGGTCGGTTTGATGACCCCGGTCATCAGCGCCTTATTGAAGCCCCACATCACCCGGTTCAGTGGTTCGAGTGGGTCGGGGACGGATGTGGGGAGAATCACCGTTTCCGCATTTGTCTGACTTCGGCGCGACAAATCCATTGCCGGCGAATTTGTGAGGTCCGCGGCTGTGCCCTGCCCATGGGCGAACAGCGAGAGGCACAACGACAGGGCCACCAGAGCCAAAGTGTTAATGCTCCGGCGGAATTCGATTCTCATTACGCGAAACGGCTTTGGGTTGCGGTGGACAGTAAAGGATTTTACACGGGCTTGCGGCAGAAGCTCGTACGGTCGTCTGCTTCGAGCCAGTCAAACGTGGTATTCATCTGCGGGTTCAGTCCCAGCCGGGAGCAGTCCTCGATGAAATAGGCGCGCTTTTCCGGATTCTTCATCAGGCTGCCGGCTTCCATTTCATCGGACCAGGCTTTGATTTCAACGGATGTTTTCGCCGTGCCGTTGGCCTGGAGCCAGGCGCCAACGTCTTCATAATCTTTCGAGGCCTGAACGGCGGCCTTGAATTGTTCAGACGTGATACCTTTGAAACCAAAGAGCAGGTTATCGAGCGGACAATCGTAATGATATTCGCCCGGCGTTCCCGCCAGGCTGGCGCGGCATTTATCAACGGCGCGGCCGGCAATGACGAATCCGGCGATGCGAACGCGCGGGCTGTGCGGGGCTTGTTTGGTCAAGTCTCGAGTAATGATGGGAGTGTTCATTTTTAATTTTTCCTTGGTGTCGGTTGGAGTACCGCCCGTCCGGTTCAAATTCTGCCCAGCAAAAGCAGGACAACCAGAATGACCAAAAGCAAACCCAGTCCGCCGCTCGGGTAATAACCCCAGCTCCGGCTGTGCGGCCACGTGGGGAGTGCGCCGAGCAACATCAGAATGAGTACAATCAATAAAATGGTTCCAAACATATTGTTCCTTTCAATGTGCGAATGTGGTTCACGATTATCTTCCGTCGTTTTTCCCGTGTGGGTCGTGCTGGTCGTCCTTCTGATTTGTTTTCTGACCCTGATGCGAGCCGGACGGCGCCCAATTTTTCGGATACTTTTGAACCACCGCCGCGTGGTGATTTGCCGGGGAGTCGTGAAAATCCATCTTTACTGACGGTGCGGAACGCAGCGCGTCAACCGAGACACCTCGCGGGGCCGGGTGTGTCACCCACGAAGAGCCTTCCCGATCATACCATTGGTGCGAGCGGCTGCCGTAGTACATCTGATAGCCGGGGTAATACACGTAGTCATCCTGCCCAACAAACCCGGCGTCCACCTGCACGGCCGGTTCCACATACAATCCGGCGCGCGGCCCCTCAACGTAACCCACGCATCCGGTCAGCGTCAGCAGGAACACAGCACCCAACACGCATCCGGCCAGGTCAGGCTTGAAGAAGAGCATTTTGTTATTCATAAGATGAGAATAGTCCTGCCACACTTCCAACCGCCATGGGGTGTTACCCTACCTGCGGATTTTACGAATCAAATTCCGTCCTGATCACGGCCCCGCGGACGGAAGGCCTGCCAGAGGGCGGAGATCAGTTCTGCGCCTTTAAGAAGGGTTTGCAGCCAGGAAGGTTTTTCGGCGGCGGGCGCGGACTTTTTGCGCCGGAAGGACGCCAAGCCGGCAACCAACGATGTGGTGGTGGAAACGACGGAACCGAGGGTTCTGGCCCGGTCGGCGACCGAGTGAACTCCGTCTGCCACCGCCTGCCAGTCCTGAACCAATTGGGCGCGATTGAGGTCGCTTTCGGCGATCAACAATTGCTTCCGCGATGCCAACGGATTCAAGCGCGGTTTTTTTCCAGACATGCCCGGTCCTTTCGGAGCTGGTCCAGCGAGGCGGAAAGCATCTGCCAGTCACACAGCAATCCGGCGAGTCGCCGGTAAAGAAAAACACCGGCGGCGGCGTAAAGGCCGGTCAAGGCCAGGAGGACCGCCACCGGTGAGTAAGTCCACAGCCCAATCACGATGGCCGCCGTGAACGTAAGGCCCGCCAGCAGACCGAACGCCGCCATGCCGAGAGCCAGGAGGAGAGCGTGCCGGAGGCGCTCGCTCCCCTCCTGCACTTCCACCATCAACAATTCGAGCCGGTTTTCCCCGATGATCAACAGTCGTCGCGCAAAACGCTTCGACGTCTCGACCAGTTTCCCGACCTCGCTGGCGGCTGGTTCCATAACGTATCAATCGCCGTTGCGGGAGCACCGGCGGGAGATGAGATAACCTACGATGGCGCCGATGCCGAAGGCGACCGCCAGGGCTTGATAAGGATGTTCCCGCACGGCTTCATCGGTGGCTTTGGCGCCCTCGACCGCCTTGTCCTTCACCTGGCCAAAGATCTTCTTGCCGCTTTCCAGCGCGGCGGCGAGACGTTTGCGGGCTTCGCCGACTTTTTCTCCGGCCACGTCAGCCGTGGCCGCCATCAGGGCGCGCGCATCTTCGGCGAGCGTCCCCAGGTCACTGCTGGTTGCTTGTGTTTGTTTGTCCATATGGTTCTGTTCTTTCTCTTTGCTCTTGGTTTGTGTTTTTCAGTGGTGACCGTTCCGCGTCGGCCCGGTGGGCAGCCTCCGGTGAGCTGGCCACCGTCAGCACCGAGTTTCTCCCGCCAAACGGATTGGGCACGGTTTCCCGGGCCAGCGGATCGGGCATCCATTGGCCGTCCACGATGAAGCAGTATTCGTAGGTGCCGGGCGCCAGGAATGTTTCCTTCCACCAGTGACCGACCCCGGAGGAATGCAGCGTCTTGGCCTCGGGCTGCCATTGGTTGAAGCTTCCCGCGACGCAAACGGCGGTGGCCGTAGGATGAGTGAATTCAAAGCGGACGGTCATGAGCCGGGACCCGGCGTTACGGGCGTTGTCATGATTATGATTATGTTTCATTTTTGGTGGTTCATCAGGACGGCTGACTTTCGATTTTTGGAAAATGCTCCATTGCACATCGCCACAAGGTACGGGGAAACCTTGCCGGGGCTATGGGGTATTACCCTACCACCGGTTTTCGTGAATTAGATTCCATCTCTGCGTGGCCCGTTTGCGATGGGACGCTTGAGCGTCCCGCCGGTTCAATCCATCAACGATCCCAGACTGAAACCAAGGGTTTTCCCAGTGACGGCAAGGAACACCCTAGTCGCGGTCACACCCGATGGGACGTAACCATACTTATGCGAACTATCTCTGAACAAAAGCTGGGCCGCGCCAGCATGGCTTTGGGCTGGCCTTCGCGAACCAGGGGAGCTAAAAGGGTTCTTGCAGGAATCCTGTTCTCGTTCGCGTTCTTTTCCGTCCATGCGGCGACCTGGTACGTGGACGGCACGGCAGCAGGTTCGCACAACGGCACCTCCTGGGCCAACGCGTGGACGGGTCTGTCCCAGGTTTCCGGTGTTAGTGCCGGCGACACGGTTTATATTTCCGGCGGCGCCAGCGGCGGTTCCCAGACTTATTCGGTTTCCAGTTGGAAGCCTGCTGGAGGCTCTTCAGGCCATCCGATCACCTACCAGATCGGCCAGGACGCGGCCCACAACGGGACGGCCATCTTCAGCGGCAGCGGCACCTGGTTCGGCGGAGCCAACAATGTGGTTATCAGCGGTAATGCCGGCGACGGCGCGATGCATTTCTCGCTGTCGGGGTACAGTGCGGCGGTAAACAACGGCGGCACCGCGGGACTGCGGATATCGTACGTGAACCTGGGCAGCAGTCTGGGCGACGGTGTGGATGGACAGGGAGTCACCGCGTTCGAGTTTGACCACAACTACTGTTACATCGTCGGAACGGTTGACCATTTCCTTTCGTGCGGGTTCACCGACCCGGCGTTCGACGGCACCAGGATCCATGACAATACTGTTTTCGTGCCCAAGCAGGCCAACAGCGCCAACGGGGCTGACGCCTTCCAGATTTCAGGCTCGGGCTGGAGTCTCTATAATAATACCATCCAGGGATACAACATGTCGTGGAGTGGCGGGGTAATTCAGCATCAGGACGGTATTCAGACCCTTGTTGGCAGTTATATCAAGATTTACGGAAACGTGTTCGCGGACCTGGCCAACACCTCGGTATTCATGGACGGCTACTACGGTGCGTTCAACCACATCTACATTTACAACAATGTTTGCCAGCAAACCAGCTCGGCGGACAGCAACGGGCCGGGCGGGATTGAGGTGGGCGCGGATGGCGCGCCGGCGGTGGCTCCATCCTTCAACGACGTTATCATTGCGAACAATGACATGATAGATCAGAACCCCTATAACGGGACATGCATCGCGTTCGGCAACTGTTCGAGCTGCAATGGCGGCCAGACCACTCCGTATACCGCGTGCTACATGATCAACAACATCGCCATCAATTCGGGCACGATGACGACCTACAGCAGCCCGATCAGCACGGCGGACAACGTGACGTTGACCACGGCCCTGGGCCTGGTGTATTTCGTGTCCTACGTTCCGCTGTCGGCGAACAACAACTATCACTTGACGGCGGTGGCGACCGCGCTGATCGGCAAGGGCGCCAACGAGTCGACGTATTTCACGACCGACAAGGATGGCAATGCCCGGCCGGCGACGGGGAATTGGGACGTTGGGGCATACCAATATACGCTGGTCACCAATACGACGCCGGTAATCCAGGTGACGCCGGGAAGCATGACCTATGGGACGGTGTTAACCGGGACGAGTGTGACGAATAGCATCACGGTAAAGAACGCAGGGAGCGGGGTGTTGAGTGGAACGGCCAGTGTGGGTGCGCCATTCAGCGTGGTTTCGGGCGGGAATTACAGTTTGGGAGCGGGACAGACGCAGGCGGTGATGGTTGCGTTCAGTCCGATGGTGGCGAGCAATTACACTCAGAGTGTGACGCTCACGGGCGGCGGGGGAACGAATGCAATCCTGTCGGGAAGCGTCTTGGCGGCCCCCGAAGTACAGCTCCAGGTCACACCTGGGAAGCAATTTGTTCTGACCGCGATCGGCACGATTGGCCACACGTATAATGTACAGGCGTCGCAGGATCTCATCACCTGGACCGTCATTGGCACAGTGACGATTGGCGCCAACGGTTCGTCGAATTTCACCGATACGAACGCGGCAAGTTTTTCGAAGCGTTTCTATCGCATACGAGAATAAGCTTAAAACGGCCAACCAAGGCGTTGGCAACAGCCGGACGGCCAAAGTCGATCGAGCCCGAATTAGCCGATGGAATTATTCCGGAAGACTTTAGCCGGCCACCAACTTTTCCTGCGGAAGCAGTCCAGCTTGCATAGCAAAACGCACCAGCCCCGGAACATCATGAATCTTCAAGCGGTTCATCAATTTCATGCGATGGTATTCGACGGTCTTGGGGCTGACCTTCAGAACTTCGGCAATGCCTTTGGTGTTTTGGCCTCCGGCGATGAGTTGGAGTATCTCGCGCTGACGCCCTGTCAACTCGTCAAGCGGACTTTTTCGATCAGTGATCGCTTCCAGGGGGAATTTTTTGAGGAATTGCGTGGGGACTTCCTGACGCAGATCAACTTTCTTGTGAACCACACGTTGCAAGATCGTCTCAACCTGCTCGGTTCGCGTCTCGGCCCGCTCGGTTCGGATTTCAGCCTGTTCTGTGCGCGTCTTCGCCAATTCTGTCCGGGTTTCAGCCTGTTCTGCGCGCGTCTCCGCCGATTCCGCCCTGGTCTTGGCCTGCTCGGTTCGCGTCTCGGCTTGCTCAGTTCGGGCTTCGGCTTGCTCAGTTCGCGTCTTATTACTGGTCGCGCCCGCCTGTTGATTATTTTTTTCCATTTCGCTCCAACACTAAGCCGAGAGACTTCGCGGGCGCCATGGGGTATTTACCCCATGCCGGGGTTTATGCGAATTCAGGCGTTCTTCCGTACTGGGGGCGGGGGTGCGGTTAAACGAGGAACTGAAAGTTGTGCACCAACCTTAACCGTTTGACTGGGGTGAACACCCCATGGCCCTTTTCAGGGCACGGCTCCATAGTCTTCCTGTCTTTATGTTCACGCATAAACTCATGAAAACAGTGTTCGGCAAGGCCGACCGAAGTGGTTTCTACTATTTCGTGATGCCGGTATGCCCCAGGAATCGTACACCGGAGGCCGGATTTGACGTTCTGGGCACAATCATGGTTGTCAGCCTGTCTGTGGGAATGGTGCTTTTGATGCGTCTGTTTCTGACGAATTGATATATCCGGCATCCGCCGGGCTCCACCCGATGACCGCCGGGTGATGGGATAATGCGAGGATGTTTTAACCGGGTTTTGGCCATTTCGCTCAACCAGACAGTTAAAAAATGACGTCAACGCGCCCTACACCAAAATTTTCCCTTGGGAATCATGAGTGATCATCCTCAAGCATCCAAGCCAGGTGATCCGCCGGACGATTCATTGCCGCCCATTGGCGAACAGGTGCTGGTCCAGGCGGAAGGTTTCAGATGTCTCGCGTTTCGGGACAAGGATGGGAAATGGAGAAATGCGTTCGGCCGGGGCGAACTGCCCGGCATCATACGGGTGATTGAATTCGACTGACGACTTCTTCCGGGCGGGGCACCGGGTCCAAACAACCGACTGCTAAAGGATGGTCAACTGGACGCTGCTCTCGATGATGCCCGCGCTGATGGCGTAGCGGGTGAGTCCGGCGGTGTCGTGGATGTCGAGTTTCTGCATGAGATGCTCGCGATGTTTTTCGACGGTCTTCATGCCGATCCCGAGTTCCGCCGCGGTTTCCTTGTTGGCCTTGCCTTCGGCGATGAGTTGGAGCACTTCCATCTCGCGCGAAGTCAGTTTGACCGCCTTCTTGTTGACCCGCCCGACGCGATCCGGCGATGGCGGATGGAGACGATTGAGACGCCGGGAAATGGAGGGACTGAAAAACGTTTTCCCCTTTTGGACCTCCCGAATCGCGTGGCACACTTCGTGGGCAGAGGTCTGTTTGAGCAGAAATCCCACGGCCCCGGAGTCGGTGGCATTTTTGACGTAGGCGTCGTCGCTGTGCGCGGAGAGGATGAGCACTTTGGTGGCGGGGAGGACTTTGAGCACCTGGCGGGTGGCTTCCAGGCCGTTGAGCAGGGGCATGGCGATGTCCATCAGCACCACGGCCGGACGAAGTTTTTTGATCATGACGAGCGCCGAGCGGCCGTCTTGTGCTTCGCCGACCACTTCCAGGTCCGTTTCGAGTTCAAGCATCTTGCGAAATCCCTCGCGCACAATCGTATGATCCTCCGCCAGCAGAACAGTGATTCGTTTCATATCAATTCAAGGTTTAAACTTGGTTGCCTGCGCCAGAACCGCGACCGTCCCGTTCTTGACAAAGTGATAGGCCGGCTTGAAGACCATTTTCCGGTTCCCCGCCGTGGTGAACCACAGCTTGAGCGTCCCGTGATTGATGTCCGCCGGCGTGGCCGTGGCATCAATGTGCCGGCTCCGGCCGCCTTTGCCGTTCGTGGTGGCGGTCCCGATGATCGCCTCGACTTTTCCCCGGTTGATCCCGGCCAGTGACTCGTCCGAAACGACGATGGCCAGCCGGCCCTTCTCGTTTTTTAAGAAGTAGGGAAACACCCTGATTCTGTAGTCGCCCGAGTAAACGCCGTCCACGCGTTGAAGCGCGCCGATATTCAGGGTGGCCCGGCCGGCGGCCACCGGCATGGAACTGGGATCGATCATGAGAATACGCTCGCCCGGCGGGGAGTTGGTCGCAACGGGTGCCGCCTGGGTGTTGCCCCATCCGGCCACGAGCAACGCCAGCAAAACAGTGATTCGCTTCATAACAATTCAAATTCTGGGTTCAGCGGGCGCCATCAACGATACCCCCCCCCGCGGCTTTTACGTTCGGGAATTGGGCGATGATGGTGGTGCCTTTGCCCTGGACGGACTCGACGCCAAAATGGCCACCGACCATTTCCAGGCGTTCCCGCATGCCCAGCAATCCCAGGCGTTTGCTTCCCTTCCCGTTCAACACGCGATCCACTTGGAAGGATCTGCCATCGTCTTTTATTTTCATGCAAATGCCTTCGGGCAGTTTTTGAATGCTTACTTCCACGTGGCCGGCCTGGGCATGGCGGGCGACATTGGTGAGCGCCTCCTGCGCGACGCGAAAGAACACGGTGCGCCGGGCTGTGTCCAGTTGTTCCACCGCCGCAAAGGCCTTCAAATGAACGTGGATGCGTGTCCGTTGGGAAAAGATTTTCACAAACGAATGCAGGGCGGGAATCAGTCCCAGGTCATCCAGCACCGCCGGGCGCAATTCGCGGGCGAACCGGTGCACAATGTCCACCGATTTTTCCACGAGCCGCTGCGTGCGGGCGATATTCCGATCAAGGCCCTTGGTGTTGGTCGCGGCCTCCTTGGCCAGGGCCGCCAGCCGGACGTTGATGCCCGTCAGCGTCTGGGCGATGACGTCATGCAGTTCGCGGCTGATCTCCCGGCGCTCCTCCTCCTGGGCCGAAAGGATCTGACGGGACAACTGCCGCAACTGTTCCTGCAGTCGGTCCGACTGTTCCAATAACTCGCTGTAATGGTGCTCGCTTTTTTTGAGCGCCGTCTCCACGGCCTGGCGCTGGACGATTTCCTGTTTCAGTTCCAGGTTCGACGCGGCCAGCTCCACGGTGCGCTGGCTCAACATCTCGACGATTTTGTTCAGGTGGCGGGCGGCCTCCTGCGCGGAGCGGTGAATCTTTTCGATCGGGGTGATGGCGTCAGTAAAGAAAATCCCCGCCCGGTGGATGAGCCCGGCGTGTTTGCCGGCCCGGACGCCGGGCAACACCCGGTTAACCAGAATCTGCTCATGGAGCTTGGCGATGTCGAGTGTCTTCAGACCGGCGGCCAGCGCCCGCTGGCCCATGCCGTGCGCCGGTTGCAGGCTCGCCTGCGGGCCTTGCTTGAGATAGGCCAGCAACGCCGACTGATAACGTCTGGAAAATCTGGCTTTCATGAACTGCCGAATTGACGGGCGGCCCGCCGCACGGACTTGGCCGATTTTAGCACCAGTTGCCGCGTGCTGGCGATTTCATTCTTGAGCCCCTTGGTGTTGTTCCGGGCCTCCTGTTTCAAAGTGAGCAGGCGGACATTGATGCCCAGCAAAGTCTGCGCGATTTCGTCCTGAAGCTCGCGGCTGATCTTCTTGCGTTCGTCCTCCTGCGCCGCCAGCACCTGGTGCGTCAGTTGCCGCAAACCTTCCTGGAGTTGCAGGGAATTCTTCAACAGCCGGGCGTAGTGTTGGCCGCTGATCTTGAGGGCGGCTTCCACACTCTTGCGCCGGACGATGCCGCGCTGCAACAGGCGGTTGGTCGCGGCCAGCTCCACCGTGCGCCGGTCCAACGTGTCATTCAGCCGGTTCAATTGAATCTTGCTCCGCCGCGCGGCGCGATGCGTCTCCACAATCGGGGTAAGAGCCTCGGCAAAAAAAAACTCCGCCCGCTTGATCATCCCATTTTTGGCGCCGGACGGTTTCAGCAAAACAAGTGCCCGCTCGTGGATCCGGGCCAGCTCCAGCGTCTCCAGACCGAGAACGACCGCCCGGCGTCCCAGTGCCAACGCCGGCTGCAAACCGGCGCACGGTCCCTGCTTCAGGTGTTTTCGCAACGCCGTCACATATCGTTGTGACAACCCGGTTAATTTTTGTTTCATGTTGTCATGCTGGCTTCGGCCGGACGCTCCGGACAGCTTGATCTCGCAATGGCAGGCCGGGAATCCAACCCCACTATCCGGTGATTGCCTCGATCTGTATATGGGGTGAACACCCCATGGCGCCCGGGTTGCATTAATTCGATTCGTGGCCGCTGGATCAATTTCAGCGTCAGAGGACGCTCCAAATCATTCAGGTAGGGTTACACCCCATGTTAAGAGGCCGCCCGATGGCGTAACCTGCTTCCAGTAATAAAACCAAATAACCAAAAAAGGAAGGGAACAATATGTTCTTAAGCATTGGTGGCATACTGGGCGTTCTGTGGGTGTTGGGGATGGCGTACGGTTACCGGATGGGCGGAGCGATTTATATCGTGCTGGCGGCGGCCATCGTCATGACGGGCTTCGGGCTCCGTCAGTGGTGGCGGCGACCATTGGCCTAGGCACTGGCTGGCGGGTCGGCCCAGGCGGGAAGACATTGCTGGCCAGGGGCTGATCAAGCGAACGAAAGTCCAGGCAGGGTTGTACCCCATGGCGAAAGGCCACCCGGGAACGTAGCCTCTCCATTGGCAGGTGTAATCGCAAACCAAACACACAACCAAAAGCACCCTTATGAAAAACAAAACACTATTCCTTGCCCTCCTTTCCACCGCCGCCATGGCGGCGGGCTGCAATAAAGAACAGACCACCTCGGAGCAGATGGACAAGGTCCAGACCGAAACGACGCAGGCCGCGCAGGACATGAAGGATTACACCTTCGCGCAGAAGGCTGAATTCGTCAAAACCATGCAGGGTCAGTTGGACGCTCTCAACAAGGATTTGGACCAGCTCTCCGCCAAGATCGACAGCTCGAGCGATGCAGTCAAGGCTGAGGCCAAGCCCAAACTCCAGGCGTTGCGCGATCAGGCCACCCAGTTGAATCAGCAACTGGCCGATGCCCAGAACGCCACCGAGTCCACTTGGGACAGCGTCAAAGCCGGCTTCCAGAAAGCCTACGAAGCGACGAAGGACGGTTTCCAACAAACCCGCCAGTGGGTGAGCGGCAAAATCGCCTCATGAAACAAACGTTGTTCGCGCCAGGCTGCGGTGTGTGCAAGCATCTGCCGCCGTCGGGCAATCCATTGCAAATTTTATGATTCAGGCTTTGGCCGGCGTTGAGAATGAGTTCCGGTCCGGGGGCGGGTTGGCCTCGCTTCCTTCTGGGGGCCGCCGCCATTCCGGCCGGGGGGACGCTTGCGAACTTCGCCGGCTTTTCCCCGACCGGTTGCCGGCGGAACCATTCCCGTGCGCCGATCCGTTGCGAAAGCTGGAAATGGTTCTTGGTGAAGGCTGCGGGGTGGCGCACCATGTGGATTGTCAGCACAGACGAGTTTGACGCTGCCACCACCAATGATTCATGCAGCCTGCTTCTGCCATCCGCAAGATCGCGTTTCTCGGCGATTACCTGCCGAGGAAATGTGGCATCGCCACATTTACCACGGACTTGCGCTGCGCGGTCGCGGCAGAATTCCCAAAGATTCAATGCCTGGTCGTGCCGGTCAATGATCTCGCGGAGGGATACGATTACCCGCCGGAGGTGCGCTTCGAGATTGCGGAACAGGACCTGCCGTCCTACCTGCGCGCGGCGGATTTTCTCAACATCACGGACGTGGACGTGGTTTGCGTGGAGCATGAGTTCGGCATTTTCGGCGGCCCGGCCGGCAGTCACGTGCTGGCCCTGCTGCGCGAGCTGCAGATGCCCATCGTCACCACCCTGCATACGGTGTTGCGTGAGCCAAACATGGAGCAGCGACGCGTGATGCGCGACCTGATCCGGCTCTCGACGCGGCTGGTGGTCATGAGCGAGCGCGGCGAGCAGTTTCTGCGCGAAGTGTATCAGGCGCCCGCGGCCAAAATTGACCTCATCCCGCACGGCATTCCCGACATGTCGTTTGCCGACCCGAATTATTTCAAGGACGAATTCGGCGTGGCGGGCAAACAGGTGCTGCTCACCTTCGGCCTGCTTTCGCCCAACAAGGGCATCGAATACGCCTTGCGCGCGCTGCCGGACATCATCCGGGAATTTCCCAATGTGGTTTACATCGTGCTGGGGCAGACCCATCCGAATCTGCTGCGCCACGAAGGTGAAGCTTACCGCCTGAGCCTGGAACGGCTGGCCAAGGACCTCGGGGTGCAGCGGCATGTCGTGTTCTTCAACCGGTTCGTCGAGCTGGAGGAATTGATGCGGTTCATCGGGGCGGCGGATATTTACCTGACTCCTTACCTGACCGAGGCCCAGGTCACCTCGGGTACGCTCGCCTATGCGTTCGGCGCGGGCAACGCGGTGGTGTCCACGCCCTACTGGCACGCGGTGGAACTGCTGACCGCTGAACGCGGCAAGCTCGTGCCGTTTCGCGACGCCAAAGCCATTGCCGTTGCCGTGGTCGAACTGCTGCGGGACGAGGCGCTGCGCCACTCCATGCGCAAGAACGCCTACAAACTGGGGCGTGACATGATCTGGAGCCGCGTGGCGCAGCTTTATGTGAAGTCCTTCGAGCAGGCGCGCCAGGACCACAGTTTTGTGGGCCGGAAGTCCTCGCCCATCAAGACGCTCGACGAACAGCCCGGCCAATTGCCCGAGTTGAAGCTCGACCACCTGTTTCGGATGAGCGATTCGACCGGCATTTTCCAGCACGCGAGCTTCACTGTGCCGAATTTCGCCGAAGGCTATTGCACGGACGACAACGCCCGCGCCCTGGTGCTGGCCTTGATGCTGAAAAAACTGGGGCACGGTTCGCCGCGCCTCGGCGCCCAGGCCGCCACCTGCGCCGCGTTCCTGAACCACGCCTTCGACCGTCAGCGCGGGCGCTTTCGTAATTTTATGAGCTTTGACCGGCACTGGCTGGAGGAAGTCGGCTCGGAGGACTGTCAGGGCCACGCGTTATGGGCGCTCGGGCTGTGCGTGTCGCAGGCCGGCCAGGGCAGTTTTCAAATGCTGGCGGCGGAATTATTCGAACAAGCCCTGCCCGTGGCCGCCGAGTTCATGTCGCCCCGGGCGCTGGCGTTCACGCTCATCGGGATTGATGAATATCTGCGGCGGTTCAGCGGCGACCGGCGGGCGAACCAGATCCGCGAATCGCTCACGGCAAAACTCATGCAACGCTATGCCGACGCCGCCACCGGCGACTGGCAGTGGTTCGAGGAAGTGGTTTCCTATGCCAACGCCAAGCTGCCCCACGCGATGATTCTCAACGGACGTTGCATGAACAACACCACCATGCTGGATCTCGGCCTCAAGACCCTGCGGTGGCTGATAAAAATCCAGACTTCAGATGCCGGCGCTTTCCGGCCCATCGGTTCGAACGGGTTTTATCCGCGTGACCAGCCCCGGGCAATCTTTGACCAGCAACCCATCGAAGCCCAGGTCACCATTTCCGCCTGCATCGAAGCGTATCAGGCGACCAACGACATGTTCTGGGTCACGGAAGCGCGCCGCGCGTTCGAGTGGTTTCTCGGCCGGAACGATCTGGGACTGGCGCTCTACGATTCGGCCACCGGCGGCTGCCGGGACGGGTTGCACGTGGATCGTCTGAGCCAGAACCAGGGTGCCGAGTCCACCCTGGCCTTCCTGCTGTCGCTGGCGGAGATGCAGGCGCTGCAGAACACCATCACCAGCTTCAAGGAACCTTCCGGCAAATGACCGTCACCTTATCCATCCACGCCAAACGCATCGGACCGACGCTGGTTCCGGACCGTTCGCGGGTGCTGATGCGCCCGTTTCGCCCCACCACCGATGACATCTCGCGGCGGATCGTCGCCCGGGTCATGGCCTTGCCGGAAGAGGAGGTGGTCAGGTTGGTGAGCCAGGTGCTCGGCGAGTTTTCCAACCGGCACGAACGGGTTGAAGATATTTTCCGCAAACGCTTTGAACAGGTGAGTATTTACCTTGAGCCCGGCGCGCCGCCGTCGCCCGAACGGCAGATGCTCATCGGGGCTTACTTCACCAACGAGTATTCACCGGAGTCCGCGGCGTTGTTCAATCCGTCGATTGTGCCGCACCCCGACCAGTCCGGACTGCCCCGGGGCGCGCTGCGTTTCATCCTGAGCCTGCGGGCCACGGGCGAAGGCCACATCTCCTCCATCACGTTCCGCACGGGCACGGTCAGCGCGCAACATCGGATCACGCTCACGCCACCGGTGCCGTTTGCGGCCGAACCGGAACGCGTGCCCAATGCCGCCTATGACAAGGGGTTGTTTACCCACAAACTTGAAGAAGCCGGCGTGCAAAATGATTTCTGCCGGCGGGTGCTGGACCAGTTGCGTGACGATTTCACGCTGAAGGAATTGCATGCGGTGCTGCTGGCCTCGGGCCTGACATCGGAAACCTCCGACGCCACGGCCATCCGCGCGGCCCGCGGCATCCTGTTGCTGGCGGAATCGAACTACGAGGTGAACTTTGCGCCCGACAGCCGTGTTTCGCAGCGCGTCCTCTTTCCGTCCGCGCCCAGCCAGAGCAATGGCATCGAAGACGCGCGCTTTGTCCGCTTCCAGAACGACGACGGGAGCTTTACCTACTATGCGACCTACACCGCTTACGACGGAAAAATCATTCTGCCGCAATTGCTCGAGACGCCGGATTTTGTCCATTTCAAATTCAGCACGCTGAACGGCCCGGCCGTGCAGAACAAGGGCATGGCCCTGTTCCCGCGCAAAATCAACGGGCAATACGTCATGCTTTCACGGCAGGATGACGAGAACATTCTCCTGATGTTCTCGGACAACATCCATTTCTGGCAGACACCCCGGCTGTTGCTGCCGCCCGCCCAGCCGTGGGAATTCGTCAAGATCGGCAATTGCGGTTCGCCGATGGAAACGGAGGCGGGCTGGCTGGTGCTGAGCCACGGCGTGGGCGCGATGCGGAAGTATTGCCTGGGCGCATTTCTGCTGGATTTGATCGATCCCACGCGGGTCATCGGCCGGCTCCGCGAACCGTTGCTCTCCCCGAACGAGGCGGAACGCGAAGGTTATGTGCCGAACGTGGTTTATACCTGCGGTGCGTTGCTGCAAGGACGCGAACTGATCATCCCGTACGCCATGAGCGACTCGGCCACCAGCTTCGCCACCGTTTCCCTGGACGAACTGCTGGCCGCGATGGAGTGAGGAAGGCGCGCCCCCGGGCCGCATCGTCCGGACATGCCCAAATACAGGGTAGGGTTACACCCCATAGCCGGGAGCCGGCACATCCCCTAGCGTGGTCCCAGTGTTAAAACGAATCACCCCAACCGAAAGAAAATGACAATGAAAATGAAATCAACCTACCCGCTCGCACTCAGTGTGATTGCGGGCGCCCTGTTAGTCACCAGCACATCCGTGCGTGCCTCCGGCACGGACAGCCGCATCGAGGCATCCGCCGCCAAGTCGTATGTCTTCAAAACCTACCTCAAGGACGATTCCATCACGACTGAATCCAAGGACGGCGTCGTCACCCTGACCGGCACGGTCGCCGATCCGTCCCATAAAACCATGGCCGAAGACACGGTGGAAGGTCTGCCCGGCGTCAAGAGCGTGGACAATCAACTGTTGGTCAAAGGCGAACAACCCGCCGAACATTCGGACACCTGGATCGGCTGGAAGGTGAAATCCGCACTCCTGTTCCATCGCAACGTGAGCGCCACGGGGACGACGGTGTATGTGAAAGACGGCATCGTCACCCTGCAGGGTGAAGCGAGCAGCATGGCGGAAAAGGAACTCACCACCGAATACGCCCGGGACGTTGACAATGTCAAAGATGTCAACAATGAGATGACCATTGCCAGGGCCCCCGCCGCGCCGGACGCAACCGTCGGCGACAAAATCGATGACGCCTCCATCACGGCTGAAGTCAAGTCGTCGTTGATGTCGCATCATTCGACCAGCGCCATACATACCGGAGTTTCGACCGCGGATGGCGTTGTCACCTTGAGCGGCATTGCCAAAAACGATGCTGAAAAGAGCCTGGTCACCAAGCTTGCCACCGACATCAACGGTGTCACCAGCGTGATCAACAACATGACCATCGCCGTGCCGGTGGCCGCCAACTAAACCATCAACGGATTGCCGGCGGGTGCGAAAACGCGCCCGCGGGCAAATCAACCGGACGAAAATTTATGTTATACACGATTGCGGTAATACTGCTCGTTTTGTGGGCGCTGGGGCTGGTGACCGGCACCACCATCGGCGGTTTCATTCATGTCTTGCTCGTCATCGCCATCGCGATGGTTTTGCTCAGAATCATCTCCGGCAGAAAACCGGTGCTTTAAGAAACCGTAAACCAAAGCAATAAATGTAAGAATTTAATATGAACACCAAAACCATTATCGCAGGCATTCTAATCACTCTGGGCATCGTCGTGCTCGCTTACTCGGGCCTCAGCTTCACGACCCCGGGAAAGCCAGTTGAATTCCTTGGCGTGCACATCCAAACCACCGACAGTCATTTTATTCCGCCGGTCATCGGGGCATTCGCGCTCGTCGGCGGGATCGTGCTGCTGCTCGTGAAGCCCCGGCAGGCCGGCTGAGCGGAATCAAAGCCCACGTCGGCGGATTGGCCGGCCGTTTATGAACGCCTTGAAACTGTTTTGTCTGAGCTTCGTCCAACGGGTCAGGCAGGTCTGGTTCTTTCCCCGGTCGATCGCGAACGCCCTCGAGCAACGGCGGCAGCAGGCGGTTCGAAACGATCTTGAAGCCGAACGGCTCGACCGGATTCGCCACCCGGACAAGTATCTTGGGAAGTGATTTATTTTCCTATCCAAACCGGGCGCCGAATGGGTCAAAACGGCGTGGATCAGTCACGACGGTCACGCTTCATTCACCGGGAAAATGGGGCGGATTGATTTCGCAATCGCCGGGCAGGCGGGTTGTTTCCGCCATTGGCTCCCGCTGGCCGGACTTCAGCTCTTCAGTTTTCTTTCCAAAAGTTCGCCGGCGAGCGCCGGGTTCGCCTTGCCCTTGCTCAGCTTCATCACCTGGCCTTTCAAGGCATTGAGCGCGGCCACTTTGCCGGCTTTGTAATCCGCGACTGATTTCGGATTGGCCGCAATCGCTTCATCGCAGAATTTTTCAATCGCCCCGGTGTCGCTGACCTGGGCCAAACCTTTTTCTTGAACGATGGCGGCGGGAGACTTGCCGGTGTCGAACATTTCGGCGAATACCTGTTGCGCGGCCGAACTGCTGATGGTTTTGGCGTCCACCAGGCCGGCCAGTTCCAGGATGGCTTCCGGTTTGAATTTGAGGTCGGCCAGCATCATCGCGGTGGGGACGCGCTGCTGCGCGTCCGGAACCGCCGGCGGGTCGTCGCTGCCAAGGTGTTCATTCACCGCGGTCAGTTTGGCCCGCAGGTTGTTGATCACCCAGTTCGCAATGGTTTTCGGGTTCGTCGATTGTTTGGCAATCCCTTCGAAATAATTTCCCAATGGAACGTCCCACACGAACGTTTGCGCGTCGGACGCGGGCAGGTGGTAGTCGCGCATGAACCGCTGCTTGCGCGCCAGCGGCAGTTCCACCACGCGTGACTTCACGTCGGCCAGCCACTTTTCCGTCGGCGCGAACGGCATCAGGTCCGGGTCCGGGAAATAACGGTAATCGTGCGCGTGTTCCTTGGTGCGCATTTCCTCGGTCACCCCCGCCGCGTCGTCCCAGCGGCGCGTGGATTGGATCAGCTTGCCGTCGTTTTTGAGCACTTGGATCTGGCGCGGAATTTCGTATTCCAGCGCCCGGCGCACGCCGGAAAAACTGTTCATGTTCTTGATTTCGATCTTGGCGCCCAGTTCCTGCGTGCCCTTGGGCCGCACGCTCACGTTCACGTCGCAGCGCACCATGCCCTTTTCCATGTCGCAATCGCTGATGTTGCCGTAACGCAGGATTTCCAACAGCGCGTTGAGATAGGCATAAGCCATGTCCGCGCTGGTGAGGTCCGGTTCGGAAACAATTTCCATGAGCGGCACGCCGGCGCGGTTGAAGTCCACGCCGCTGTGGCGCTCGAAATGGAAGTTCTTGCCCACGTCCTCCTCCAGGTGGGCGCGGGTGATGCGGACGCGGGAAATGCCACCGTTGAATTCAAACTCGGCCCAGCCGTTCGCTGTGGACGGCTGGTCGTACTGCGTAATCTGGTAGTTCTTCGGCATGTCCGGATAGAAATAATTCTTCCGGTCAAACTTGGCGCGCGGGGGGATTTCGCAGTTCAGCAAGAAACCCGTCAACACCGTGAGCCGGAGCGCCTCCTCGTTGGCAACGGGCAGCACGCCGGGCAGACCGAGGCAGACCGGGCAGACGTGGGTGTTGGGCGGCGCGCCGAAGCTGTTGGCGCAGCCGCACCACATCTTCGATTTGGTTTTAAGCTGGACGTGGGTTTCCAGTCCGATGACCGCTTCGTAGTCCATAATTGCGCGGAGGATTTTTACCACGGACGAAAGCGGCTTGCCATGCTGAAATGAATCACCGCCGTTGCAAGCGCAGGGTCTTTTATTTTATCGGGGAAACCTGTTGGAGTTCAGCCTTCAGGCTGTTTCGGGCCGAAAACATGCCAAAGCATGAACTCCAACAACTCACGCTCACAAAACAAAAGACCCTGGCCGCGAGCGTGTTCGGTAAAATGGCGCGTGCGTTCAGCCCGTCTCAATCATCGTGGCGCGGAGGTGATGGGCGCCAGATAGAAACAATCCGGGTCGTCCGGGGTTTGTAGGCCCGCCTGGGGGATGCCACCGACAATGCCTTCGGAGGTGTACGTGCGACTGTCCAGCCATTTGTGAATGATTACATGGCCGTCGGCAAAGGAGATGACGCCCGCTGCCCCATGCAAACCGGAGGGAAAATCAATGAGGTAGGTATTACCGGGAGTCGCAAATGCGGAGGTATACAAGGTGCCGGCATTAATCGAATTTGGATTTTCATCCATGATCACAAAGGTGTTGGCCGGACCCGGCCGCGTGAACGATGACATCTTGCCATAGGTCAACCAAGGACCGGTTGCAGCTCCATTATAATAGCCACTAAGAAATGATTGACCGACTGCCGACCCAATCGGGCCATTAGCTGCATTCTGACCCGGGGAACCGCTGTTGGAGGCCGACCAATACAACGTGCCGACGGCCGAATTCATCGAATAACTGCGCGCGTGAATGGTGTGTGCGCGTGGATCAATGAAGTTATCGGCCGGGCAATGATAGACACTCGCGTTGGTAACGTAAGGGGAAAGGAGGCTGTTGGGATCTGTCAACTCCAACTGGCCACGCGACAGACTCGCGTCAAACTGGTCGCGCATCGTGCCCACCACCCAGTTCTTCAGTTGGGCCTTATTGCCATACGTCCAATAGGAGGTTGTATAGGGATAATCGTTGGGCGGGAGCAGGCCGTTATTGTCCGCGGCAAACATTTGCCAGCCCAAGATGATTTGCCGCTGGTTGTTCAGGCACTGAAAGGCCCGGGGATCCGTTTTCGTGCTGGCGAGCGCGGGCAACAGCACCACGGCCAGGATGGCCAGTATTGCGATGACCGCGCACAGTTCAATCAGCGTGAAACCGCCACGGCATTGACCGGACAATTTCCAGGAAGCAGGTTGGCGCGACGTTTTCATAAAAATCTCAAGGGCTTAAAACAATCCGGTAAAATCGTTTATCCGGTGGCGGCGAGGGATCAATGACATAACCGGTGTCGCCGATAAACGTGATGTTGCCGGGCAAATTCTGCCAGAGCGGATCACCGAGGTCGTTTTTGTACTGCACCTGATAGGTTTTCCCCGAGGCCAGCGACCAGCTTACCGTTGGATTTGACGCGAAGGAACCGGCGGGGAACAACTGCGCGTAGAAAACAGAGGCCGAATTGGTCGAGCCGCTGCCGCTGGAGCTCGTCACGGGCAGGGCCGTCAGGTCGAGCGCAAACAAGTCGGAGCCGTTGTTGAAATCGTTGCTGGACAAATCGGACGCCCAGCTTTGAAAGAAAAGCGTCCGGCCGTCGGCGCTGAACACCGGATTGAGCGAGCGGTCATCCGCCGTTGAATTGCCGGAGGCGTTCACGCTCAGCAGAATGGTGGCGTTGTTCAAAGTGTCGTAAATGAACAGGTTTGCAATGGGGTTGATGTCATCGGGAACGATGTTCGTGGCCAGGCTGCGATACGCAATGAACCGTCCGTCCGGGCTGATGGCGGGCGAATCGGAATTGGCACTGGCCGCGCCCGTGCCGTTGAAATTCTGGCTGACCAGCAGGTTGGTTCCGGCCGGTAAATTGTAGAGATAGACATTTTGCAACGCGGGGTAAACGGTTGCGCTATAAACCAGAGATCGTCCATCACCGCTGAATTGGAGTCCGGCATGGGCGGAATTTCCGCTCGAATTGACCAGGGTGGCGGTGTTGGCCGTCAGGTTCACCGTCATCAACGACGCGCCCGCCATATAAGCCAGCGTTTGTCCGTCGGGACTGAGGGAGACCAGCGGGGGCGTGTACGGAGAATAAGTCACCGTCACGCTGTTGGTGTAGGTCAGCGCAGCCAGTTGGGAATTCCAGACATAGACCGCCGTTCCCGGAATTCCCGGTGCCGTTCCAATGAACGCGACGGAATGGCCATCGGGGGTCATGGTGGCCGCACCCATGCCGCCGGAGGTGAGTGCGTAGGTGGTGGCCGCCTGTAAATCGCGGAAAAAGAGATTCTCAACTCCGCTGCCAAACGAACCCGACGCCAGATTGGACGCCTTGCTGTGGAACAGGACATACCGTCCATTCGCGCTGAGGACGGGCGAAAAGGAATCGCCATTGCCGGGATCAACCCCATCGGTGCTGACGCTCACCAAGGTCGTCGTGCCCGCCTGTAAATCACGGATGAAAACGTCCTGCGCCTTGTTGGTGTCGCCTGGTACCAGGTCATCCGCCGAACTGGTGAACGCCACGTACCGCGCGTCGCCGCTGATGGCCGGGTCGGTGGAAGGGCTGTCGCCGGCGATGCCATTGGTGTTCACACTCACCAGGATATTGGTGCCGGGAATCAGCGCCCGAACAAAAACGTCGCGCGTGCCATTCGTGTCATTCGGCACGAGGTCATCGGCGTCGCTGTAAAACGCGACGAACTGGCCGTTTGAGCTTACGGAAAAGGACGTGAAACCAGTGATGCCATCGGGCGTTTGCGAGGACAGGGCCGGATAATGGGCGGAAATCAAATCCGTGGTGTTCGATGCCGCGTCATAGGCAAACACATCGTAATTCAATTGCCGGTTGTCATTCAACAGATTGGCGGACTCAAACGCGGCCACACTGCCATCTGCGCTCAGGGCGGGAACGGTGATCGGATTTATGCCTCCACCGAAACCGTTGGTGTCCGTGTCCAACAGTTGGATAGCGCCGCTCGGCACGTTGCAAAGATACGCGTGAAAGCCGGTCGCCAAGGCATTCGTGGTGAGATTTCCTGCGCTGCTGATAAAGGTGACCCATTGACCGTTCGAGGAAACCACCGGTGAATCGCAAATCCCGTTCGCGGGCATTGCGGGATTGCTCCAAACGGCGCTGACGAGCGTATTCGTGCCGGTTTGCGCGTCCCAGAGATAAATGGCCGTGTTGGTCCCGGAAAGATCGCCGACATCTGCCACGAACGCCACGAACCGTCCGTCGGGCGTCATCGCCAGATTGTGGATGAGTTCTGGCGACAACACGGGGACGTTGGCGTTGGTGGCAATGATGTCGGTCAAGCCGGTCTGCAAATGGTAACGCAGGATGATGCCTGCCGCCGGAGCAACACTGGGCATATTGGTACAGACTTCATAGGCGACGAACTGGCCGTCCTGGCTGATGCTGCAATTGCAGGAGGCTGCATTGGTGGAACCGGTCACGGATTGAAAAATGGCGCGCGCATTGGTGCTGGCCCAGAGGGTGTTGCCCGCCTGCAAATCGCGGACGTAGATTTCGCCCGAAGTCACGACGCCGGGCACCAGGTTGGTGGCCGAACTGTAAAACGTCACATACCGGCCATCGGCCGTGATGTCCGGTGAGTCGGAAAGGCTGGTGGGGGTGCTGGGCAGCGTGAAGGTCGCCGATACTGCGCCGATACTGACCAGTTTAGTTGTGCCCAACTGTAAATCCCGCACGAAAGCGTCCGGAATCAGATTGGTATCGCCGGCCGCCAGATTGGAAGCCGCGCTGACAAACGCCACGTAGCGTCCGTCCGGCGTCATCACGGAATGGTACGAAGCGCCATTCGCGCTGCCGCCGTTGGTGCTCACGCTGACGAGTGTCGTGGCGCCATTGACAACGTCGCGGACAAACACATCGTTGGCGCTGTTGGTGTCATTGGCCACCAGATCGCTGGCGGCGCTTTCAAACAGGACAAACTGGTCATTCGTCGAAATGCCCGTGGGAAACGAATCGCCATTGCCGCCGCCGGTGCCCGCCAGATTCACGCTGACCAGGGTGGTTGCGCCGGAAACGCGATCGCGGAGAAACACATTCATCCGCTGCGGCAACACGGCATTATTGTTGTTCGTCAGCACCAAATTGTTGGCGGTGCTGGCAAAGAGGACGTAGCGTCCATCGGCACTGACGATGGGCAGTCCGGAACTGCCGTCACCGCCCGGCGTCGGCGCAAATGAAGCGCCCAACTGTGAAACCGGATCAATGGAGGCTTTTGCCGGCGGCAAGACGAAACCGATGAGAACAACGGGAAGTACGGTTTTCAATCCCCACCATTGGCAAAAAGCCTTCATTCTGGTTTGCATACATGCTTTTCCGGCAGGTGGACTTGGCTGGAACTGTTATACTAAATAATGTGATATAAACACCTCATGTGTCAAGGAAAATGAAGTTTGAGTCAACTCGGGGGTAGCGTAAGAGTTGTTGTGTAAAAGGTGAAGAGCGGGTGTATCTGGGTTGTAGAGATGAACCTAAACCCCAAACCTGGAAAGGACGATACACCCATGAGCACCTCGACAGCGCTCGTCATAGAGCCTGCCGCCAGTTGGCGGCGATTGCAACCAAGCAGCGAGTTCTTTTTTGAAGACCTCGACACGCAAATGAAAGAACACCCTCGCCAGTTCCTTGAAGCCTTGATGGGCTACGAACGCCAATGTTCCCTTAACGCCCACCCCTACGAGCGCACGGAGCAACGAGTGGATCAGGCCAACGGCTTCTATCGCCGTCAACTGACCACCCGGTTGGGCCAGCTGGAACTGGCCGTACCCCGCACCCGCTCCGGGTGTTTCCACCCCCAGGTGCTACCGCGCGATCAGCGGCGCGAACCGGTGATCAATGAAGCCCTCAAGCAAGTGTTTCTTTTAGGCGTATCCACTCGTCAGACCGGCCACGCTCCTGGCCACCCTCGTCGAAGATGCCGTCAGTGCCGCCACCGTCAGCACCGTCGCCAAGGCTTTGGATGCCTCGGTCCTGGCCTGCCATCGCCGCAAGCTCACCGACCATTACCGCTATCTCATCTTCGACGGCGTGAGCGTGCGAATTCGCTTGGTGGGCAAGGTGCAGCGCCGCATGGCGCTCTGCGCTTACCCTAGAGTTGAGTTGAATTGTGTGAGCATTAGAGCTCGCCGGTCATGGTGGTGATCCGACGGCGTGAATGCGGGCCACGGCCCGGCCGGTCAGCCTGTCCGCAGCGCCGTGAGGAGTTTTAGGGTGTTGACGGGGCGGCGTTGGCCAGGCTTATGCGGGCGCCACCGGCAAACGGATTAATTTCCGGAACGACCGGGAATCAGGAGAACGCTTGCAAAGGAGCGGGTAATTCGCGGGGGGTCAATGTGAAAGGGCATTTTTGAAAAACAGCACGACAATCATCACCAGAACCCCGCCCCAAACCCACGGAATAAACCGTTCGAATTTATTTATTTCGATTTTCATTTTTTCCTTTGTATCCTTCACAATTGACGCTTTAACCGTCGTTACCGCAGAACGTGGCGCAATTCCGATGCCAATCGAAAGGACCGGCTGCCCGCCCCAACGGGAATTGCCAACTGTACGAGTTCCAGCCGTCAAAACTGCTTGTCATAACCTCTCGGTGGGAGTATTTCCGGGTCAATCCCGTCTGAATGAGAGATGTCCTGAATTGTTTATGAATCAAAAGCCAATATGAAGAAGTATACATTCATTCCGCTCGTTGCCAGTGCACTGACCTGTCTCACGGTGACCGCCCAGCCCGCCCTCACCATTTATAACCAGAACTTCGCCGTCGTCCGCGACACGGTGCCGCTCGACCTCCAGTCCGGCGTCAACCATGTGCGCTACACCGACGCCACCGCGCAGGTGGAGCCGGATTCGGTGATTCTGCGCGACCCGACTGGCAAACATTCGCTCCAGATTCTGGAGCAGAATTATCGCAATGATCCGGTCACGCAGGAACTGTTGCTGTCGCTGTTTGAAGGGAAGACGATCGATTTTGAGACGCTGCGCCTGAAGGACAACACCCAGGACCGCGAAATCATTCCGGGCAAAGTCATCCGCAGCGGTTATGTGCCGGGAGGCGAGCCGGTGCAACCCATCATCGAGGTGAATGGCAAGCTGCAATTCAGCCTGCCGGGACAACCGTTGTTTCCCGATCTGGGCGACGACACCGTGCTCAAGCCGACGCTGAACTGGCTGCTGTTATCGAATGAACCTGGCAAATTCGACGCCGAAGTCGGTTATATCACCGGCGGCTTCAGCTGGAGCGCGAGTTACAATCTGGTCTCGCCCGAGAAAGGCGACATCGTGGATTTGGTTGGTTGGATTACGATGGACAACCAGAGCGGCAAGACGTTTCACGACGCCAGCATCAAATTGATGGCCGGCGACGTGAACAAAATCCAGCCGAATATGCAGATGGCTTTAGGCGGAATGATGAGAACCATGAACCTGGCCGAAGCCGCTCCCGCCGTCACGGAAAAGGCCTTTGACGAGTTTCATCTTTACAGCATCGCGCGGCCGACGACGTTGCGTGACCGCGAGACGAAGCAGGTTGAATTCGTTCACGCCGAGCAGGTGGTGGCGCCGACGATTTACGTTTATGATGGTGCGCCGGGCTATCGTTTTTATGGCGGGCTCAATTACGAACAGGGCTATGGCACGGAGGGCAATAAAAAGGTGCAGGTGATGCGCGAATTTGTGAACGCCGAGACCAATCACCTCGGCATCGCGCTGCCGGCGGGCAAGCTGCGGTTTTATCGCCGCGACACCGACGGCCAGTTGCAATTTGTGGGTGAGGACCGGATCGATCACACGCCGCGCAACGAGACGATTCGCGTGACGACCGGGAATGCCTTCGACCTGGTCGGCGAACGCAAGCAGACCAGTTTCCGCGTGGACACCGGCGACAAGTGGATGGACGAGTCGTTCGAGATCAAATTGCGCAACCGCAAAACGGAGCCGGTGGAAATCCGCGTGGTGGAACATCTGTATCGGTGGAACAACTGGGACATCACGCAAAAGTCGGACGACTTCACGAAGAAGGATTCGCAGACCATCGAGTTTCGCGTGCCGGTGAAGCCGGACGAGGAAAAAATCGTCAGCTACACGGTGCATTATTCATGGTGATTTACCGGGAGCGCCGGCATCCTGCCGGCGTTTTGACGTTCCCTGTTGGGACAACTCGCCGGCAAGATGCCGGCGCTCCGGTCGGAACCATCACCGATGGTTTTCTTCTGCTTGACAAGCCGGTCGAGCCATTGAAGATGGATGAAACCATCAACCACCATCTCCCATGAAAAAATCTCCATTGTTCGGCATATTGACCTTGCTGGCGGGATCGTTGTTCATCGCCAATGCCAGCCCCGCGGATGACGTTGTCAACGCGGCCAAAAAACTGGCGGGCGAAGCCAGTTACAGTTGGAACACGACCGTTACCAACGTCAGCGGCAACGGTTTTCGCGGCGGTCCCGCCGAAGGCAAGACCATCAAGGACGGCGCCACCTGGGTTTCGATGACGCGCAACGACAACACGACCGAAATTGTCATGCAAGGCGGCAAGACTGCCATCAAGACGCCCGATAACGGCTGGCAATCGCTGGCCGAAGCGACCGACGGCAGTGATCAGCCGGGTCCCGCCATGTTTCTGGCGCGCATGGTCCAAAATTTCAAGGCTCCGGCCGCCCAGGCCATTGATCTGGCCGGCAAAGTGACGGAAATCAAGCTCGCCGGCGACGTTTATGCCGGTGATTTGACCGAGGCCGGCGCGAAAGAGTTGCTCTCCTTCCGGCGGCCGGGCGACGACAATGGCCCGACGGTCAGCAACGCCAAGGGCTCGGTGAAATTCTGGGTCAAGGACGGCGAACTGGTAAAATACGAATTCAATTTGCAGGGCACCATCAGCTTCAATGACAACGACCGGGATATCAATCGCACCACAACGGTTGAAATCAAGGACGTCGGCGCGACCAAGATCACGGTGCCGGACGAGGCCGCGAAGAAATTGTCATCCTGACGTTTGAGGGACCGCGGCGTAAATTCAGTGTCCCGGCAGCAGTATTCTGATTTCGGTAGGGCGTGTCACTCCGTGCGCGCCGTTCTGCACAGTTGCGGCGGGCAGAGGGCGGCCCGCCCGGTCCGAATTTTGAAATTTGGGCATGTCCGTTCCACCGGGACTTGATGCGTTTGAAATTATCCCCGGATGTTGAGGGATTGACAATTGAACGTCGTCCGTCAAATTCGTGTCAGATTTCCGTCCTGCTACGGGATGTAAACAAGGACAATCGCAATTTTGCGGAAGCGGGATTTTTCAACGCGAACGAATTGAAGCCATGAATCCAATATCCGAAACCAAAGTACCGACCGGGCCTTCCCCGGCCATGTCCCTGCACGAACAACTGATGCGCCAGCATTTGCAGGAGGAGAACCTGCCGCAGGCGGTCATGCCGTCCTGTCCCGTCAACAAGGTTTTGAAAGGCCAGAAGGCGCTCATTACCGGCGCCAATTCCGGCATCGGCGAGGCCGTCGCGCTGGCGCTGGCCGAGGCAGGTGCGGACGTCGTCATCAATTACGTGACGCATCCCGAAGCCGCGCAGGCAGTGGTGCAGAAAGCCGCCGGGTTCGGTATCAAAGCCTATGCCCATCAAGCCGACGTGCACCGTGAAGACCAGGTGTCGGCCATGTTCCAGAAAATGATCCAGGAGTTCGGCACGATTGACATCCTGGTGAACAACGCCGGATTGCAAAAGGATTCGCCCATCGAGGACATGACTCTGGCCGACTGGCAGTTGGTGATTGATGTGAATCTGACCGGGCAATTCCTGTGTGCGCGCGAGGCCATCCGGGAATTCAAACGCCGCGGCATCCGCCCGGAAATTTCCTGCGCCGCCGGCAAAATCATCTGCATGAGTTCGGTGCACGAGGTCATTCCCTGGGCCGGCCACGTGAACTATGCGGCCAGCAAGGGCGGCATCATGATGCTGATGAAGAGCATCGCCCAGGAGGTCGCGCCCTGGCGCATCCGCGTGAACTCCATCTGTCCCGGCGCCATCCGCACGCCCATCAACACGCAGGCCTGGAGTACACCCGAGGCTTATCGCAAATTGATGAAACTGATCCCCTATAAACGTATCGGCGAACCGAGCGACATCGGGCACACCGCCATCTGGCTGGCGTCGGATTATTCGGATTACATCCACGGCGCGAGCATTTTCGTGGACGGTGGCATGACGTTATATCCCGGATTCGAGACCGGCGGTTAGCCGCCATCTTGGAAGTAACAGCCGACGTGAGTCGGCTCTGGATTTAATCTCAACGAAGAAATTTGAGCCGGCTGACGCCGGCTGCTACAAGAAGCGGGTTTTACGAGAACATCTCAACGAAACGAATGAATTCAGAGCAGGAACGTCTGGCGGCGGACCGCACCGGCGCGGCCTCATGGCCGCTTTGGGGTCCGTATCTTTCGGAACGCCAATGGGGCACCGTGCGCGAGGATTACAGTCCCGGCGGCACCGCGTGGGACTATTTTCCGCATGACCACGCCCGCAGCCGCGCCTATCGCTGGGGTGAGGACGGCCTGGCCGGCATCAGCGACGAACACCAGCGGTTGTGCCTGGCGCTGGCGCTGTGGAACGGCCGGGACCCGATTTTGAAGGAGCGGCTTTTTGGCCTCACGGGCGACGAAGGCAATCACAGCGAAGATGTGAAGGAGCTTTATTATTACCTCGACGCCACGCCGACGCATTCCTACCTGAAAATGCTCTACAAATATCCGCAACGGGAATTTCCCTATGCGCGGTTGTTGGAGGAAAATCGCCGGCGGGGCCGGGACCAGATGGAATTTGAACTGCTCGACACCGGCATTTTTGACGAAGACCGCTATTTCGATGTCTTCGTTGAATACGCCAAGGCCGGGCCGGATGACCTTCTGATGCGGGTCACCGTCCACAATCGCGGGCCGGAAGCCGCCACCCTGCACGTGCTGCCGCACTTGTGGTTTCGCAACACCTGGTCCTGGAAAAATTCCGCCAAGCCAAACCTTTTCCTGACAAAAAAGACAACCATTTCAACCAAACATGCGGAACTGGGAAATTACGACCTGGTCTGCGATGGCCGGCCGGAAATCCTGTTTTGTGACAACGAGACCAACGTCCGCCGGCTGTACGGCCAGAACGAAGCCACCGGTTATTTCAAGGACGCCTTTCACGAATACCTCGTCCACGGCAACCGTTCCGCCATCAGCCCGGATTCCGAAGGCACGAAAGCCGGTGCGCTTTACCAACTGGCTATTCCTCCCGGTAATTCGGCGCAGGTTCGACTTCGTCTGGTTTGTAGCAGTGGACGTCAGTCCGCTCCGTCCAGTCAGAGCCGACTCACGTCGGCTGCTACGGATTTATTTGCCGATTTCGACGCCATTTTCACCCAACGCCGGCAGGAAGCGGACGAATTTTATGCCGACCTGCAGGCGGGCATTGCCGATGCCGATGCGCGCTTGGTCCAGCGACAGGCCTTTGCCGGCATGATCTGGGGCAAGCAATTTTATCACTACAACGTGGTAGACTGGTTGCGCGGCGACCCGGCCCAACCACCGCCACCGCCGGAGCGCAAACATGGCCGCAATGCGGATTGGAAACATCTCAACAACGCGGAGGTCATTTCCATGCCCGACAAGTGGGAATATCCCTGGTATGCCTCCTGGGATCTGGCGTTTCATACCATCGCGCTGGCGCTCGTGGACGCCGAGTTCGCCAAGCGTCAGCTCGTCCTGCTCACCCGCGAATGGTACATGCACCCGAACGGCCAATTACCCGCCTACGAGTGGGCGTTCGGCGATGCGAACCCGCCCGTCCACGGCTGGGCTGCGTGGCGCGTGTTCCAGATCGACCGCAAGCAGCGCCGCCGGAAAACCCCCGGTGATCCCGGTGACCTCGTTTTTCTCGAACGCGTCTATCACAAGCTGCTGTTGAACTTCACGTGGTGGGTGAATCGCAAGGACGCGCAGGGCCGGAACATTTTCCAGGGCGGCTTCCTGGGGCTGGACAACATCGGGGTGTTCGACCGCAGCAAACCGCTGCCCACCGGCGGTTTCCTGAATCAAGCCGACGGCACGAGCTGGATGGCGATGTATTGTCTGAACCTGCTGCGCATTGCGCTGGAACTGGCCCGGCACAACCGCGTTTATGAGGACATTGCCACCAAGTTTTTCGAGCATTTCCTCAACATCGCCGCCGCCATCAACGGCGTGGAGGAAGGCGCGCTCGGTTTGTGGGATGAGCAGGACGAGTTTTACTACGATCACCTCTGTCTGCCGGACGGGCGTACCATGCCCGTCAAGCTGCGGTCCATGGTCGGTTTGATCCCGCTGTTTGCCGTGGAAGTGCTCGAACCCGGGCTGTTCAAGGAATTGCCCGAATTCGCGTCCCGGATGGACTGGTTTTTGAACCATCGCCCGGACCTGGCGAATCTGGTTTCGCGCTGGCACGAATGCGGCGCCGGCGAGCGCCGCCTGCTCTCACTGTTGCGCGGTCATCGCATGAAATGCCTGCTCCGCCGGGCGCTGGATGAAACCGAATTTCTGAGCGACCACGGCCTGCGGGCCCTGTCCAAGGCACATGAACGTGAACCGTACCGGATCGATTGCGGCCAGACGTACGAGGTCTGCTACTGGCCCGCCGAATCGCAAAATGGTCTTTTTGGCGGCAACTCCAACTGGCGCGGCCCCGTCTGGATGCCGCTCAATTATCTCCTCATCGAATCGTTGCAAAAATTCCATCACTATTACGGCGACGATTTCAAAATTGAATGCCCGACCGGTTCCGGCCGGTTCCTCACCATCAGCGAAGTGGCGGATGAACTGGGGCGAAGGCTGACGCGGTTGTTTCTCAAGGGCGCCGACGGCCAGCGGCCGGTGTTGAAATATCATCCCAAACTGGCGACCGATCCGCATTTCCGCGACCACGTGCTCTTCCACGAATATTTCCACGGCGACACCGGCCGCGGCGCCGGGGCTTCGCATCAAACCGGCTGGACCGGCCTGGTGGCGAAATTGATTCAGCCCCGGTGCGTCTGAACCGGAGCTGTGCCGTAGGACAGGCGTCGCGCCTGTCTCTGATTTTTAATTTACACCGAATTCCGAAGTGGAATTTCCGCGTTAGCGGAGTGCGGCCGTCCCGGCCGCAGCAACGTGGGATGGTCAGACGATGGGAAATATTCCACGGCTTGAAGTTAGCCAGGTTGCTGCGCCCGAGGACGGCCGCACTCCGGGGCAGCCTCGTCCGCCCTGCCATCGTCGGCAACTTCGGAATTCGGGTTTACACCTTGAGG
>CAWACS010000047.1:0-22940 GCA_963780535.1 uncultured Verrucomicrobiae bacterium | reverse complement strand
CCGGATTGGCCACGGCGCCACTCGAAACCCGGAACCCATGAACGGATCGCACAGCCAGAAACCTGCACCATAACCGATTAAAAGTGAGTGTGACTTTGATAGTTTTCATGCGTGTTGTCCTTTCCTTTTGATGCGTCTGATTAAGTGAGCAATCCGGCAGAACCCATTGTTTCGGCTTCGAACCGCCCTTTGGGCCGGCGAGAACGCAATTCCCGTGCACACAGAATAATAGCTAAAGTGAATAGTTGTTTTGAACGGTTAATCTAACGACTTTGAGATTGAAAATATGAAAAGCCGGCAATCGTTGGACCTGCACGGTTGAAGTTGAGCGGATCAGATTTGTTCTCGTTTGCTTCATCGCCACAAGAAGGCTCGATCATCCATTTCATTCGTCGTCGAATCACACGTACGAGACTACCTAAGAACAAACCTGCGCGAAACTCTGATGAAAAGCGCAACCAATACGGTTTTGGACCAAAACCAGTTGGTTCAATATCCAGAATACCAGCCTGCTGAAATTACTGAGCATGTCAGATAATGCCTGTCTGCGGTTCGCGGTTCGCGATTGATTCGTTTACGAAAACGAGAGGGAACCGCCCGCTATTTTGCTTCGTACTTTTTAATGAGCTCCAGAACACACTTCGTAGGAACTACCCCGCCCATTTTTCCCCCAGTGTTATCAGGGACGGTTAGCGAAACAACACCGTAACATGTGACTGGTCTCCCCGCTGGAAGATAAAAACTTGCACCCTTGACTGGATCAGCAAGATCGAAGACAGGCGCACCAACTCGGCATCTTTGATGACCAACCGCTTGTCCCGTTCTTCCCAGCGCAGCACTTTAAGCTGTCGTGGACAGACTTGCCAAAACCCCGTTTTTTGGGCCACATGTGCCCCATGCCGAAAGGGCGATATGTAAAAAACAATCTGACCCGCATCCGCGAAGGGATTGGTTTGTCTCAGCTCGAATTTGCCCGGCGTCTGGGAGTTTCCGTTTCCACTATTAAACAGGTTGAAGTAGGTGAACGCCCGGCCGGTTCGGACCTGGCCACGCGGGTTTTTGCGGAGACCGGCGTGCTGCTGACCTCACGTTCCGAAGAAGCCCCGATTGAATATACCAAGGCAAAACATGCGGCCTGGAAGCGGCGGGTCCGTTTGGATCAACAATCGGTCCGGGAAGCGGGGCGGGTCATCATGCGGCACGTCGAATTGGTGATGGCCGCCTCGGCCCGGCCCGGCGTGGAAAAGTTTTCCGCCGTTTTCCACGGATTGGTTCAGGCCATCGAACGCGTCAAAAAAGAATTCAAGCTGGAAGAGCCCATTGAGGCCGAACTGCGCCAGCGGCGAAAGACCGGTTTCAAGGATGGTCCAAAACTGAAGGACCGGGAGCCGCTTCGATTGGCGAAGCCGGCGGGCTGGCTGCCGGCCAAGGAGCTGTGCGACCTGGTTGTGCCGCATCTTGAATTTATCAAGGCCATCGGCGCGGTGGACGAAACCAAACTGACCGGAGCCCAAAAAGCCCGGCTCGCCGGAATCAAGAAACAGTTGCGCCGGGAAACCAACGCCCTGCTGCGCTTGTGATTGCCAATTTCTCGGCCTGCCAGCTTTGCAAACGCGACCACGTTTTCGCCGTCCAGCTCTGCTTTGCGGTCAGAACTTTGCGTTCTTGGCGTCCTTGGCGGTTAATAAATCCACCTTCAAGTTCGCGCTTCCTTTTGGGGCATTTCGCGATTAGCGTTTTCCATCGAACGCCGGTGTGGCGAAATGGCAGACGCACAGGACTTAAAATCCTGGGACCGTAAAAAGTCGTGTCGGTTCGAGTCCGACCACCGGCACCAGCCCCGAAAGCTTTCGGGGCTGCCGCGCCAAAGTGGAACGAAGGCGGGCTGTCACACGTCCGCCAAATCCAATCACGCTTCAAGCTGCGCCTCGGCAGGCCAACCTTTGCCCATCATGGCGCCAGCGCGAAGACGGGCTGAGGTATCCGCAGCAATTGTGGGTTCCGGCTACGAAATATGCCCAGGCTTGCGTCCGCTCCACCCCGCGATAGCGGTACGCCCAAACCACCCACGTTTTCATCCAACCAAAGATTTCTTCCACCCGTTTACGCAGGCGTTGGCTGATGCGATAACCGGCACGCCCGGTGGTGCGTCCATCCAGTCCCGCAACTTCCTTTCCCGCTTTGCAGGCCGTGTGCGGCGAGACCTCCCGCTGGCGGCACCCGGCCACAAATTTCTTTTGGTGATACGCTTTGTCCGCACCCAGGGTGGTAATTCTGGCGGCGTGCAACTCCCGATGTTCGTCCACCTGCGCCAGCGCCACCGTCGGTTCGTCCTGGGCAATGGGATTATGCACCGTGATGGCTGCGCACAGTCCGTGGCGGTTGCCGCTTAATTAAATCAACAGTCAGTGTGTCAATGGCAATTGGTGATTAAACTAGGCGGCCAGCTTGCGACGGCGGTGGACGATGAGTGCGGTGGCGCCGACAGCCAGCAACCCCAAAGCCGACGGTTTAGGCACGGGCTGAAAGGTAAGATAGTTCGGGTTATCCACTCCGGAGGCGAAGGTGCTTCGCGTGCCGCCCGGCGTGAATTCATAGATATTGTCGCTGCCGAGATCCGCCTCAAACAGATCGCCTGCATTGTTTATGGCCAGTCCAGCAGGCTCATTCAACCCGGAGGCAAACGTGCTTTGTGCCCCACCCGGCGTGATTTCAGTGGTGTTGCCGCTGTAAATATAAAACCCCACTAAATCCGACACAAATAGATTCTGCGCCGGTGCGCTGGAGGCAAGGAGCAGGACCGCTGCCGCACAGGCCGATCCAGTGAATTTGGCTTGCCTCAAAAAAAAGGACGCCGAAGAAGTAAGTGTCATAGGTCTAAGCTTTCTGATTTTCTCTCACCCGACTGTTAAGCTATGATAATACGCAGAATTATAGCCCCGTGTCAATAAGAATTGTTCATGACACTAGAGTCACCGGCGGGGTTGGCCGGCGAATCGGGAATTGCATTATCCCCTCAATCTGGCCTGAACCGAAACTCCGCGCGTTATGCCGATGCCGGATTGATTCCGGTTTGAACGGGTGATTTTCTGGCGCGTTTGCGTGTGAACCATTGGTGGGACGATTCGAGGTAAAGGTAAACCACCGGCGTGATGTAGAGCGTCAGGCATTGCGACACGACCAGGCCGCCGACGACGGCCAGACCGAGCGCGCGGCGCGCTTCGCCGCCGGCACCGAGGCCGAGCGCGATGGGAAAAGTGGCGCACAACGCCGCCATCGTGGTCATCATGATCGGACGAAACCGGAGCAGGCAGCCTTCGTGGATCGCTTCATCGGGGCTTTTGCCATGCTCGCGCTGCGCGTTGATCGCAAAGTCAATCATCATGATGGCGTTTTTCTTCACGATGCCGATGAGCATGATGAGGCCGACGAAGCCGTAAATATCCAAATCCAAACCGAAAATCATCAGCGTCAGGAGCGCGCCGAAACCCGCCGACGGCAGGCCGGACAAAATGGTGAGCGGGTGGATGAAACTTTCGTAAAGAATTCCGAGGACGATGTAGATGACAATGATGGCGACAATGAGCAGGGCGATCAATCCGCGAAATGAAGATTGAAAAACCGCCGCCGCGCCCTGAAAACTTCCGGTGATGGTCGCGGGCAGGTGCATGGCCGCCTCAATTTTTTGCAATTGCCCGACCGCCATGCCGAGCGAAGTGCCGGGCGCAAGGTTGAAGGTGATTGTCACCGACGGCAATTGGCCGACGTGCGAGATGCTTGTCGGTCCGACGCTGCGCGTCAATTTTGCGGCGGCGCTCAACGGAATCAGCTTGGGCGTGCCGTTGGTGTCGGTCGCTGAACTGGTGATGTAAAGTTGCGCGAGCGCGGCTGGATCGCGCTGGAATTGCGGCTTGACCTCAAAGACGACCCAGTATTCCGCCACGTCGGCGTAAATCGTCGAGGCCTGTCGTTCGCCGTAGGCGTCGTAGAGGCCGTTTTCAATTTGCTGCGGCGTGACACCGAGCGCGGCGGCCTTGTCGCGGTCAATCTCCACGTTGACCTGCGGCGCGGCGATTTGCAAATCGGTCGTCACGTCCTGAAAGCCGGGTTGTTGTTTCAATTTGTCCGTCAGGATCAGCGCCCAATGAAACAGTTCCTTCACGTCGGTGTCCTGCAGGCTGTATTGGTAAAGTCCCTTGCTTTGCATGCCACCGACGCGGATGAGCGGCGGCACTTGCAGATAAACATTCATGCCCGTCAACTGCGCGAATTTCGGGCGCAATTCCTGGATGATCTGGGTTGCGTTCAATTTCCGTTGCGAGAGGTCTTTCAAGCGCATGAAGATATGGCCGCTGTTCAGGGTTCCGCCGCCGATGAAGGATATGAAACCGTCCACATTCGTGTCGGCGGCGATAATTTTCATCGCGGCAAGCTGGTGTTCGCGCATCGCATCGAATGAAATGTCCTGCGCCGCCTCGGTCTGGGCGGAAAGGCGGTTGGTGTCTTCGTCGGGGAAAAATCCCTTGGGAATCACGACGAACAAAATCGCCGTCGCGACGAAAATCGCCAGCGACACGAACATCGTGACCCGGCGGTGGCGCATGGCCGTCTGCAACGTCCGGTCATAACTGCCGCGCAGCCAGTCGAAAAAACGCTCGAAGGCATTGTAAATTCTGCCGTGCTTGCGCCCGTGCTGCGAATGCACAAACCGGCTGCACATCATCGGCGTCAAGGTCAGCGAAACAAAACCGGAAACCAAAACCGCCGCCACAATCGTCACGGCGAATTCATGCAACAGCCGTCCGAGCAGCCCGCTCATGAACAAAACCGGGATGAAAACCGCCGAGAGCGAGAGCGTCATGGAAATGATCGTGAAGCCGATTTCCTTCGAGCCTTTGAACGCGGCTTCCATCGGCGGCTCACCGTTTTCCATGTGGCGCACGATGTTTTCGAGCATGACGATGGCGTCGTCCACCACAAATCCGACGCAGAGCGTGAGCGCCATGAGCGACAGGTTGTCGAGGCAGTAATTGAGCAGCGCCATCACCCCGAACGTGCCAATGATGGACATCGGCAGGGCGAGGCTTGGAATGAGCGTCGCCGAAAGATTCCGCAAAAAGAGAAAAATGACCATGACGACGAGGCACACGGCCATGAACAGCGTGCGTTCCACGTCCGCCACGGATTTGCGGATGATCAGCGAATGGTCGCTGAGCACGTCCAGATGCACCGACGCCGGGACCGCGGCGCGGAACTGCGGCAGCAATTTTTTGATGTTGTCCGCCACTTCAACCGTGTTCGCGCCCGGTTGCCGCTGGACGGCCAGCACGACGGAGCGCGTGTTGTTGTACCATGCCTCCTGCTTGTCGTTTTGCACGCTGTCGAGCACGTTGCCCAGTTGCTCCAGCCGCACCGGATTGCCGTTGCGATACGCGACAATCATCGGACGGAACGCCGCCGCGTCGGCGAGCTGTCCGTTGGCCTGGACGGTGAACGCCTGATGTTTTCCGTAAAGCGTGCCAAGCGGCTGGTCCACGTTGCCAGCCTCGACCGCCTGTTCGACCTGGTCGATGCCGAGTCCGAAAGCCGCGAGTTTGTCCGGGTCAACCTGGATGCGGACCGCGTATGGCTGCGCGCCAAAAACGCTGACCTGCGCAACGCCGTTGATCTGTGAAATCTGCTCCGCCAGCAGATTCTCGGCGTAGTTGTCCACGTCCGACATCGGCAGTGTCGGTGACGTCATCGCCAGGAAAATAATCGGTGAATCCGCCGGATTGGCTTTCTGATAAGTCGGCGGCGTCGGCAGATTCGGCGGCAATTGCTTGGCCGCCTTGGCGATGGCCGCCTGCACGTCCGCCGCCGCCGCATCAATGTTGCGGTCGAGCGAGAATTGAATCGTGATGGACACGCTTCCCTGCGAGCTGACGGACGACATATTGTCCACGCCCGCAATCGTGGAAAGTTGTTTTTCCAGCGGCGTCGCGACGGCGGAAGCCATCGTTTCAGGACTTGCGCCGGGAAGATTTGCCGACACCTGGATTGTCGGATAATCCACGCTCGGCAAATCGCTGACGGGCAACTGGAGGAAACCGACGAAGCCAAAAAGCAAAATGCCCGACATGACCAGCGTGGTCATCACCGGCCGGCGGATGAAAAGTTCGGGGACGCTCATGCTAATTCGCCGGCGAATTTGTTATGGAATCAAAACTTTTGACCGTGACTTTCATCTTGGGCACGAGCCGCAACTGTCCGTCGGTTACGACCGTCTCGCCCGCCTGCAAACCTTTTGTCACGACCGTTTCGTTGCTGAACGTGATTCCGGTTTGCACCGGACGCATTTCAACCGTCTGATCCGCATTCACGACGAAAATGAACTGGCCGTTTTGTCCCGTCTGCACGGCCTGCGACGGCACGACGACCGCATTCGTCAACTCCGAAAGCGTCAGCGTCACCTGCACAAATAGTCCCGGCCAGAGCGCGTCGTCCTCGTTCGGGAAAGTCGCCTTCAGCAAAATTGTTCCCGTCGTTTCATCCACGGAATTGTCCACAAACGTCAGATCGCCCTGCGGCGGCGGCACGGTCATGTTTTCAAAGGTCACTGAAGCTTTCAGCGTCCTTTCGCGCATCTGTTTTTGAATTTCCGGCAAATACTGTTCCGGCACGGCGAACTGAGCGTAAATCGGATGAATCTGGTTGATTGTCAGCAGAACATCGTCCGGCGCCTTGACGACATTGCCCTCGTGAAATTGCAAACTGCCCGTCACGCCATCGAACGGCGCGCGGATTTCGCAGAAGCTTACATTTAATTCGTCCGACTGCACCGTTGCCGCGAGCGTGTCCCTTGTCGCCTTGCTGGTGTCGAATTCATCCTGCGAAATAAGTTTCTGGTCGAATAATTTTTGTTCGCGGTCAAACTGGATTTCTGCGTTTGTCAATTGTGCCTGGTCGCGCGCCAGCACCGCCTGCGACGGGCGCGGATCAATCGTGAACAGCAGCGCGTTCGATTTCACCTGCGAGCCTTCCTTAAAATGAACCTCGCTGATGATCCCGCCGATTTGCGAATGGATTGTCACCGTCGAAACCGGCGTCACATGGCCGACCGGCGGCGGGTCGATCTGCACGGGCACATTGGTTGCCACTGATTGCGCCACCAATACCGGCACGCCGGCATTGCCCCTGCCCGCCGTTGCGCCCGGGGAACAGCCGCCGGCGAGAAATCCTGCGGCTGCCGCCAGTGCCATCGGAATGAAAATGGAATTTTTCATGCTAGCTTATCTTGGTTTGGGAGGACTGTTTTTGCCGGAGTGTCGTGCCGGGGCCGGTTGCAGGGCCACGGCAAACTTTTTCAAAAAAGCGGCGCGTTCCCTCTGAAACCCCGGATCAGAAACCGGCCGTCCCATGATGAGCTGGGTCAGTTGGGGAAACGCCGCGGGAAACATCGTCAACGACCGCATGGTCAGCATCACATGGCGCGGGTCGAGTTCGGCGGAAATCTGGCCGCGCGCCTGCCGCTGCCGGATGCGTTCGAGGCCGCGCGCCGCCGCCGCGCGCCGGTTTTTTTCGTCACTCAACTTCCGGCCGGCCTTCTGCAACGCCTCCCATTCCAGCAGCCGGACCCAGTCGGTGTCCTGGCACGCCGCTTCAAACCAGAAGGCCAGGCTTTCCGCCGGGTCGCCCGACAGCGCTTCGGCCCAAATCTGCCGTTCGGCCATTTTCAGGCGCAACACCTCGCGGAACAAACGCTCCTTGTTGCCGAAATAATGGTAGAGCATCCGTTTGTTGATGGCGGCGCGTTGCGCGATGGTGTCCACCCGCGCGCCGGCAAAGCCGTTCCGGGCGAATTCCTTCAACGCGGCGGATAAAATCCGCCCGCGCGTGCGCCGGGGATTGCGCGATGAGGCGCCGGAAGTCCGGGCGGGCCTGGCCATAAGCAGGTGATAAGTAACCATTAGGTTACTTGGAAGGCAAGCCGGAATATTCGTTCAAAAATGCGTTCAAAAAACTCCCGCCCGCCCGGCGGAGGCCTGCAGCGGCGGCTTCGCTTTGTGCCAGGTGGTGCCCTGTTCGTAGGCATGGGCGATTTTCAGGAGTGTTTCCTCGCCAAACGGCTTGCCCAGCAATTGCAACCCGATCGGCAGCTTCGGGCTTTTCGTAAACCCGCCGGGAAGGCTGATGCCGCAGACGCCGGCGAGATTGCAGGAAATGGTGAAAATGTCGCTCAAATACATTTGCAGCGGGTCGTCGGATTTCTCGCCGATCTTGAACGCCGCCGTCGGCGAAGTCGGCGTGACGATCGCGTCCACGGTTTCATACGCCTTCAGGAAATCGTTGCGGATGAGCGTGCGGACCTTTTGGGCGCGCAGATAATGCGCGTCGTAGTAGCCGCTGCTCAGCACATAGGTGCCGAGAATGATGCGGCGTTTCACCTCGCTGCCAAAACCCGCGCCGCGCGTTTTGCTGTAAAGTTCCGCCGGGTCGGCGCCGTCCACGCGCCGGCCGTACCGGATGCCGTCAAACCGCGCCAGATTGGCCGAGGCCTCGGCGGTGGCAATGATGTAATAGGTGGCCACCGCGTAATCCGTGTGCGGCAGTGAAATCTCCATGATCTCCGCGCCGAGTTCCTGGAATTTTTTCACCGCGGCGTCGATGGCGGATTTTACCTCGGCGTCGAGCCCGCCAATCAGGTACTCTTTGGGCAGGCCGAGTTTGAGGCCTTGGATGTCACCGGTCAGCGCGGCGGCATAATCGGGCACCGGCTGCGGCACACTGGTCGAATCCCGCGGGTCATGCCCGCCCATCACGCCCAGCATCGTCGCCGCGTCGCGCACGTCCTTCGTGAACGGACCAATCTGGTCGAGCGAACTGGCAAACGCGACCAAGCCATACCGCGAGACGCGCCCGTAAGTGGGTTTCAATCCGACACAACCGCACAACGCCGCCGGCTGGCGGATGGAACCGCCGGTGTCCGAGCCCAGCGCGGCAATCACTTCATCCGCCGCGACCGCGGCCGCCGAGCCGCCGGACGAACCGCCGGGTATGCGCGTCGGATCCCACGGGTTGCGCGTGACCCCGAACGCGGAATTTTCCGTCGAGCTGCCCATGGCAAACTCGTCCATGTTCAGCCGGCCAAAAACGATGGCGCCCGCCGCCTTTAATTTTTCCACGACGGTTGCGTCGTAGGGCGAAACGAACCGGCCGAGGATTTTGGACCCGCAATTGAGCGGCTGGTCTTTGACGGCCAGCACGTCCTTGACTGCCACCGGCACGCCGAGCAGCGGGCGATGGGCGCTGCCGCCCCCGGAAAGCAATTTATCCGCTGCGTCGGCCTGCGCGAGCGCGTCGGCGTCGTTATGGCTGAGGAAGGCATGGATTTTTCCGTCCACGCGGGCGATTTGGTCGAGGCAGGCCTGCAGAGCCTCGCGCGCGGAGACTTCGTGCCGGGCGAGTTTGGCCGTCAGTTCGGAAATGGTCAGTTGGTTCAACATGAAGGTTTAGCCACAGATAAACACAGATGGGCACAGATTTAAAAGGCAAAGAAGCCGCGGGTGCCGGGGCTGAAATATCTGTGTTTATCTGTGTCCATCTGTGGCAAAAATTATTCCACAATTTTGGGCACGATGAACAGGCCGTTGGCCTGGGCGGGCGCGTTGCGCAGGGCCTCGTCGTGCGGCAACGACGGCTGGATTTCATCGGGGCGCGTGACGTTGACCAGCGGCACGGCATGGGCGGTGGGCTCCACGCCGGTGACATCGAGTTCGTTCAACTTTTCGATGTAACCGAGGATGTGGCCGAGCTGCGCGCCCAGTTTTTTTCCCTCGTCGGAAGTCAGCTGCAGTCGCGCCAGATGCGCGACATATTGGATGTCAATTTCGGCGGAAGCCATGCGGACAGGTTAAAGTCCAAGGCCCAAAGTTCAAAGTCCAAAGTTCGTTGAAACTTGAAATGGGAAAACTTAATCCGTGAACAACGGCTCTGCATAAAACCTTCCGGCTTTACACGCCACTCACTCCTTAGTCTTCATCAAACTTCCGTTCAACGAGTGCTTCCAGTTCCCGAATGGCCTGGTGGGCGTCGTCGCCGCGCGCGTGCAGGGTCAGCTTGCTGCCGGGACCGGCGGCGAGCATCATCAAACCCATGATGCTCTTGCCGTTGATTTTGTCGCCGTCTTTTTCAACGAGAATTTCCGACGCAAACCGGTTGGCCGTCTTCACAAAGACGGCGGCGGGCCGGGCGTGAATACCCAGCTTGTTGACGATGGTGACCTCCTTGGTGAGGAACGTCCCGTCCAGCGTTTTTTTGGCGCTCATCGGCTTGCTCATGTTATCTCAGGCAATACGGTATTTCCAATTATTTTTGCGGGGTCGGCCCCGGATGGGCCGACGCCATGTGGGCAATCAGGCGCTGATTCAGGTCTTCGGCCGCGTTATAGCCGGACATTTTTAATTTGGTCTGGAAGGCGGCGACCTCGATGAGCCGCGCCAAATCCCGCCCCGGCCGCACCGGAATCACGATGTGCGGAACGTCCACGCCCAGCACCTTGACAAATTCCTGTTCGATGCCGATCCGGTCCACCTCGCCGACCTCTTTCCACGTCTTGAGGGTGACGACCAGATCGAGGTTTTTTTCCTTGCGCACACTTTTGACGCCGAACATGGCGGCGACGTTGATGATGCCGATGCCGCGGATTTCCATGTGGTCGCGCGTCAATTCGGCGCTGGTGCACATCACCTCGCGGCCGTCCAGCAGCGTCACCTTCGTCACGTCGTCGGCCACCAGGCTGTAACCGCGTTCAATGAGTGCCAGAACGGCCTCGCTTTTGCCAATGCCGCTTTCGCCGCGAATGAGCACGCCCACGCCCAGGATGTCCACCGTGCTGCCCATTTCCGTGCCGCGCGGCGCGAACATCATTTCGAGCGCGAAGGTGGCAAAATTGATGAATCGCATCGTAACGAGCGTCGTGTGAAAAATCGGCACGCCGGCCGTGTCCGCCGCCGCCATCAGTTCGTCGTCCGGCCGGAGGTTGCGGCTGAACACGATTCCCGGAATCCGGTAGGTGAACAATTCCTTGTAGCGCGCCTCGCGCCCGGTGCGGGAAAGTGACCGCAAATAATACGTTTCGGCGTTGCCCAGAATCTGGATGCGTTTGTAGGCGAAATAACGCGTGAACCCGCTCAACGCCAGGCCGGGACGGTTGACCGTCGGCTCGCGGATGATGCGTTTGAGCCCGTTTTTCCCGGACAGCAGGCGTAATTGCAACGAATCGGCGTGTTCCTTGTAGAACCGTTCGACCGTGACAGGTTGGTGTGCCATATGTTTCCTGGTTGGGTTAGATTGCGATTAAGATTAAGATCAAGAAAAGCCGTCGGGCATTCCTGGCCATCCCTTGCCGCGCATCTTAATTATAATCTTAATCGTAATCCAATTTCACAGATTAAACTCCGGTCCCAGATAAATCTCCCGCGCCTTCGGGTCGTTCGTCAAAAATTCCGAACTGCCCTCCACCAGCACTTGACCTTTGTGAATGATGTAACCGCGGTCAATTAATTTCAAGGTTTCCCGCACGTTGTGGTCGGTGATCAAAATGCCCAGCCCGCGTTCCTTGAGGCGGCGCACGATTTTCTGGACTTCATAGACCGCAATCGGGTCAATGCCGCTGAACGGTTCGTCCAGCAGCATCAATTTGGGGCTGGTCACCAGGGCGCGGGTGATTTCCAGCCGCCGTTTTTCGCCGCCGCTGATCTGGTATGCCTGGCTCCGGGCCACGGGCGTCAAATCCAGTTCCTCCAACAGGTACTTCAGCCGCACCGCGCGTTCATCGCGCCCCAGTTTGCACGTTTCCAGGATCGCCAGGATGTTTTCCTCGACCGTCAGCTTGCGGAACACCGACGGTTCCTGCGTCAGGTAACCGATGCCCAGCCGCGCGCGTTTGTGCATCGGCAGCCGCGTGATGTCCCGCGCCTGAAATTTCACCGCGCCCTCGTCCGGTTTCACAACGCCCACCACCATGTTGAAGGTCGTCGTCTTGCCCGCGCCGTTCGGGCCCAGCAACCCGACGATTTCACCCGCCTGGACATTGACCGAGACCCCATTGACGACCCGGCGCCCGCGATACTCCTTGATCAGCTTGTCCGTGGCGAGCAGCTGGCCGTTGCTTTGTGCCGGGGTCGGTTCCATTCAAATCATTTTGACGCAGCCGGTTGATTGGTCAGCGCCGGCGGTGAATTGGTCTCGGTTGCCACGAGATGGGTCGCCGGGGCTGGATTGGTTTGCGCTACCGGTGAATTGGTGCCGGCCGTTTCGCCGTTCAGATTCTGCCAGAAAACCATGTGTTCATTTGCCGCCGTCAGGCTGCCGTTGGCCCGATCCCAGACAATCGGTTCGCCGGTGAGCCAGCCCTTCGCATTTTCAACCCTGGCATTGCCTGTCAGGGTGACGGTTTCATTGGTCACGCCATTTTGCACGGCATAAACATAAATCGCCTTGTCACCCGTCGCGTGCATGGTCTGGCCCTTGTCGTCCGTCGCGTCGATCACCACGTTGGTTTCGGCGACGATGTTGGTGACCCGCCCGGCCGTTTGCAGCAGATTGGCGACCAGCCATTCACACTTTAATTTCATCGCCGGGTCGTCCACGTAAACATGCCCGCGATAAGTCGCCATGCGCGCTGTCAGGTCGAAGTCCACGCTGTCGGAATCGATGCGGGTGGGGGCGCGCGGCGGTTGCGGTTTGGCGGCGGGCGCGTTCGTCGTCACCAACGCCAGGATTTCGTCCACGGCGTTCGTGTTCGTGCTCATCTGCGCGCGCAGCGTTCCAATGCCCGCGAGCGCAATCAAGACAATGTAACCAAAACTTTTCATGGCCTAATTCTTCTGTTCCGGCCCGAGTTCAAGCACGGTGGAGACACGGTTTGAAATGGTGAGGAAGGAATCGCTTTGCCGCCACAAAAAACCTTCGCCCTCGACGCGGATTTTTCCTTCCTGGTATTGCACCTGCAACCGGCCCGGGGAACTGGCGGTGCCGTTCAATTGATCATAAGTGCATTCCGGCGCGTTGACGACGATTTCAGGCTGGCCATCCAACCCGAACGTCTCGAGCTTGAGCTCCTTGATGGCGAGCAGGCCCCCCGGCAGCGGTTGTGCTTCCGCGCCGGACAGCCGCGACCGCATTTGTTGCTGGTTCGGCGCTGGGAAGTATTCGACCGACGTAAAATCACTCGCGTGGCTCATGGTGTTCGACTGAGCGCGAGCAACGGCAAAAAATCCCAACACGGCATAAGCCAATAAAATCCCGAAAATGCGTGATAAGCGCGCCAGCGTCCTGGACTGCGGCGGCAAGCGGAGCACGCCGCCGCTTTGGAAGCGTGGAAAAAGCGGTGTCACAGCCACCGCACTCCAAGACGACAAGCGAATTGTTGTCATTTTCATTTTTAAGCATTCATCCTCGATAATGGACGACAATCGCATCCCATTTCCCTTGCGCCTGCAAAATCATTTCCGCCGTTTCGCGCACCGCGCCGTGGCCGCCCGCCGCGCGCGTGACGTAATGCGCCGCCCCTTTTACTTCGGGCCGCGCATCGGCCACCGCCACAGCCAGGCCGGCCCGTATCAACGGCCCCAAATCCACCACGTCGTCACCGACGAAACAAACGTCCCGCCAATCCACCTTTTCCCGCGCCAGCAATTTTTCAATCGCGCCGGTCTTGCTGATGTCGTCGCCTTGCTGGATCAAAAAATCAATTTTCAACTCCTGCGCGCGCAGTCGGGTCGCCGCCGAGGGCCGGGCGGAGACCCAGCCGACCTTCAGGCCCGCGCGCCGGGCCAGCACCAGGCCGAGGCCATCGCGGATGTTGAACCGTTTGAACTCGCGCTCGCCGCCGATAAAAATCGAACCGTCGGTCAGCACCCCGTCCACGTCGCACAGGAAAAGCCGGATGGCTTTTAGTCGAGCGTCGAGAGACGAAGGTCGAGGGCTTTTCCGGCGCTCGACTCTCGACTCTCGGCTCTCGGCTTTTGGAGGCATTAGCGGACGGCGTTAAAGACTTTGAGCAATCCGCGCAGCAGCGCGGGCATTTCCGCCAGTGGAATCATGTTCGGCCCGTCGCTCAACGCGCGGTTCGGATTCGGGTGGGTTTCGAAAAACAGGCCGTTGGCCCCGGCGGCCAGGGCCGCGCGGGCCAGCACCGGCGCGAATTCGCGCTGGCCGGATGATTTGTCACCGCCGCCACCCGGTAGCTGTACCGAATGCGTTGCGTCAAAAATCACCGGGCAATCAAAACGTTTCAGGATCGGAATCGAACGCATGTCGGCCACCAGATTGTTGTAGCCGAAGGTCGTGCCGCGCTCGGTGAGCAGGATTTTTTCCGCCCCGGCGAGTCTGGCCTTTTCCACCACCTGGCCCATTTCCGCCGGTGACAGGAACTGGCCTTTTTTCAGGTTCACGATCTGGCCGGTCAGGGCGGCGGCTTCAATCAAATCCGTCTGGCGGCAGAGAAACGCGGGAATCTGCAAAATATCCACGACCTCGCCGACGATGGCGGCCTGGGTCTCCGTATGGATGTCGGTCAGGACCGGCACACCGACCCTGGCGCGGACCTTGCCCAGGATTTTGAGGCCGGCTTCCATGCCCATCCCGCGAAAGGACCGGGCGGAGGTGCGGTTGGCCTTGTCGAAGCTGGCCTTGAAAACGTAAAAAATGCCGAGCGCGGCGCAGGTTTTCTTGAGCGCGGCGGCGACCTGCAGGCACAACTTCTCGTTTTCAATCACGCACGGCCCGGCGATCAGGAACAGCCGGCGCGGCGAATTGAGGTTCTTCCAGATGGCAGCATCGTTGAGCACCCGGAAGTTTTAGCAGCGAAACCAGGGAAAGTAAATGGCCCATGGCAGCCCGGCGCCAACGAGAAAATCATCCATCGCAGCCGATTCTCAGATTAGGCGACACGTTCATGGGTTAACCAATCCGTTAATCTCAAGAACTGTGCGCCAATTGCGCATCGTTACTGGAGACCCTACAAGCCGGTCAAGAAGTGCTGGCGAAATTTTGGATAGACCAACACCTTTCGGAAAATGTATCCATAGTGCATCTCCAACTTGGACGATGCGCTCGCCGTTGGTGCTGCGAGTAAGCAACGCTGACACTGCTTCTGACTTGGGTGCTCTTTTGGAGAGAGCCAACATTACAAGGTTCGGTTCGACACTCGATTCTTTTGGGAACGGGTTGTCTTTGACATAGGTTGTCCAACCCACCGCCGCACGAACAATCACTGGAATCAAAAAGTGAAAACGGCGCTCAATCGCCTGCTCTAACTCAATCTCGATAGCTGCGGGTTTGGCAGAACTCTTGAACACCAAATTGCCACTCTGAATATAACTCTGAACATCACTGTAACCGAGTTCGGCACACAATGCGCGCAAATCAGTCATTGGAATCTTGTTGCGCCCGGACACATTTATACCGCGCAACAATCCGACATTTTTAGCAAGACGTTTCATGGCAGTGTCGCCTAACAGATGATCGGCGGCTGGGTTTGCGGCCTATCCTTGGCTAAGATCAGCCTATCCTGTTTCATAAAAATGACCCTATTCCCGTCCTGGCCGTTTGTCCACAATGATTTGGGCCGGAAGCTGGCGGTGAAAAAATGGTTGATCCTCAAGAAATACCTGCACAGCGGGCGTAGCGGCTTTCGGTAGAAAGCCGCACTTGTCAATTTTCCGGAGTTTGCGGCGCTCTACCGGGACGCCGCTACAATCAATTGGGGCTTTTGCAAAGGTCCCTGAAAGAGTTGAATTTCATACGCCATCTTCTATTTGCAGGATTCGTGAAACCCATTGCGCGCGTCAATCGTAAATCGTAAATCGCCAATCTCAGATGACCGTCCCGTGCGGGATGACGGCGTTTTTGGGGATGATGATGATGCCGTCGCGGATGTAGTACAGGTCGTGGTCCACCTTGTCCGGCTTGCCGGCCGGCGAAATGGTCACGTTATTGCCGATACGCGCGTTTTTATCAATGATGGCGTTCTCGATCTTGCAGTTGGCGCCGATGCCGATGCGCGGTTTGCCTTCGCATTCATGCATCAGCACGGATTCCTGGGATTCGTAATAGTCGCTGCCGAGGATGATGACGCGGTTCAATTCCGTGCCGCTGCCGACGACGGTGCGCAGGCCGACGATGGTGCTGGTGATGCGCGCCTGGTTGATGATGCAGCCGTCGGAAATCACCGCGTGGTCAATCTGCGCGCCGTTGATTTTGGAGCCGGGCAGGTAACGCGGGCGGCTGAAAATCGGCGAGCCCATGTCGAAGAAATTGAAGCGCGGCAATTCGGAGACGAGATCGAGGTTGGCCTCGAAAAACGAGCGGATGGTGCCGATGTCCTCCCAGTAACCCTGGAAGATGTAGGAGAAGACGCGGTGGGTGTTGATGGCGTGCGGGATGATGTGCTTGCCGAAATCGGGCAGGGGATTGTCCAGCAATTCGCGGACCAGCTGGCGGTTGAAGACATAGATGCCCATGGAGGCGAGAAACAGTTCGCGTTCCCCTTCGATGCCGAGTTTGGGGTACCACTCGGGCGGCGGCCGCAGGGTGTCCAGCACGGCGGGGTCGGTCGGTTTTTCCACGAACCGCGTGATGCGGCGGTCCTCTCCGATTTGCATAATGCCGAGAGAATGCGACTCGTTGCGTGTGACCGGAATGGTGGCCACCGTGATGTCCGCGCCGGTTTCGACGTGCTGGTCCACGACCCGGCGAAAATCCATCCGATAGAGCTGGTCGCCGCTCAGAATCAGCAGGTAATCAAAATCGTGGTTGAGAAAATGAATCAAATTTTTACGGACGGCGTCGGCGGTCCCCTGGTACCATGAGGTGTTGGTGAGCGTCTGTTGCGCGGCAAGAATCTCCACGAACCCGCTCGTAAAGTGGTCAAACTTGTACGTTCGCGAGATGTGGCCGTGCAGCGAGGTGGAATTGAATTGCGTCAGGATGTAAATGCGCCGGAATCCGGAGTTAATGCAATTGGAGATGGGGATGTCCACCAGCCGGTATTTGCCGGCGAGCGGCACGGCCGGCTTGGCGCGATCCTTCGTCAGCGGGAACAATCGCGAGCCCTGGCCGCCGCCCATGATGACGGAAAGCACGTTGCTGACGTTGAAAGTGCGCGGGCTGGTTGCTGGCATAACTTCTTTGACTCGCAGAATATAACGGGAATGCCCGCGAGGAGGCAAGCGGCGGAAATCAGAGGGTGGGGTCCCAATTTCAAAATACGGGTAGGGCGGGCAGTCTGTCCCGCCCTGCGGTGATCCTCTGCCCGCCGCAAATGCGGAAAGCGGCACGCACGGAGTGACGCGCCCCACCGAAATCAGGACACCGCCAAATCAGGCCGCGGTCTGGGCCTCGCGCACGATGTAGGGCGCGAATTCGTCGTGATGATGTGGCGGGATGCGCGCCTTGAACCGGGCCGCCGGGCCGCGATAACTGCGGGAAATGATCTGGCCGACGGCGTGCAGCCGCGCAATCACCGCCGCCTGCTCGTGGGGCACGCGCAATTCCAGGAATTCACGTTTGGGCCGCAATTGCGTCCCGAGTTCCGCGAGCAGGGTGGGCAGGCCCTCGCCCGTGGTGGCCGAAATGGACACGGCGTGCGGGTGCTTTTCCAGCAGCCGGTTTAACACGCCGTTGGCCCCGGTTCCGCCGGCGTTGCCATTGAGCTGGTCCATCTTGTTGAAAACCATGATGGTCGGTTTTTCACCCGCGCCGATTTCGGCGAGCACGGCGTTCACGGCTTGAATCTGTTCCTCGGCCTGCGGATGGCTCAGGTCCACGACGTGCAGCAGCAGATCGGCCTGCACCACCTCCTCCAACGTCGCCTTGAAGGCCTCGACCAGCCCGTGCGGCAGTTTGCGGATGAAACCGACCGTGTCCGTCAGCAAAACATTTTGGTTCGTGGGCAGCCGCAACCGCCGCGTGGTCGGATCGAGCGTGGCAAACAAAATGTCCTTCACCAAAACGTCCGCGCCGGTGAGCGCGTTGAGCAAGGTGGATTTGCCGGCGTTGGTGTAGCCGACGATGGACGCCAGCGGCCAGTGGCCGCGCTGGCGCGCGCTGCGCTGGAGGCCACGCTGCCGGCGCACCAGTTCCAGTTCGCGCGAAATCCGGGCGATGCGGTCCTGCACGCGGCGGCGGTCGGTTTCCAGCTGGGTTTCCCCTTCGCCGCCACGCATGCCAATGCCGCCGGACTGCCTCGACAAGTGGCCCCAAAACCGCGTCAACCGCGGCAGCAAATGTTGCAACTGCGCGAGTTCGATTTGCAATTTGCCTTCGCGCGTCCGGGCGCGTTGCGCGAAAATATCGAGGATCAACGCCGTGCGATCGAGGATCTTGCAGTTGAAAATGTTTTCAAGGTTGCGGCTTTGGGCGGGCGACAATTCATCGTCAAAAATGACCGTGTCCACGCGGTTCCGCCGGCTGAACGCGGCAAACTCCTCCGCCTTGCCCTTGCCGATGAACGTGGCCGGCGCGGGGGCCTCCAGCTTTTGCAACCCGTCGCCGATGACTTCGCCGCCGGCGGTGGCGGCCAGTTCACCCAGTTCGGAAAGCGAGTCGCGCGGGTCCGCGCCCTGGCGCGATTTGAACTCGGCGCCGACGAGGAAGACCCGTTCCGGCCGCGTTTTTCTGGTTTCAATAAGCGATTTCAACGACTTGCCATTATACCACAAATCCGCGTTCCCGCGCCACAGCGGGCTTTACTTTTGGTGACAATCACGGTTTGCTCTGCACCCATGAAAACAACTTTGCTGCTCGCGCTGCCAGTTTTGTGCGGTCTGGTTTTGCCGGTTGAGGTTGCCACCGCCCAGCCGTTGCCCCCAATTGCACTCGAGCCCGTCTTTCCCGGGCTGCAAGACGAGCGTCCGCTGTGGATGAGTGAGGCGCCGGATGGTTCGGGCCGCTGCTTTATCGTTTACCAGGCCGGTAAAATTCTCGTCGTCAAAAAAGGCTCGGATGGCAGCCAGGCGAAGGAGTTCCTGAACATTGAAGACCGTCATCCTTATTTTGACAACGAAGACGGCCTCCTGAGCATTGCCTTTCATCCCGGCTTCAAAACCAACGGGTTGTTTTACATTTATTACAACCAAGAAAACACGCCCGAGGAAATGAAGCGGTTTCAGGATGGACGCCCGACCAGTTTTCCCTATCGCAGTGTGGTCAGTGAGTTCAAGGTGTCCGCCACCGACCCCGACCGGGCGGACCTGGCCTCGGAGCGCATCTTGTTGGAAGTACCGCAGCCATTCAGCAACCACAAGGGCGGCGAGCTGGCGTTCGGGCCCGAGGGTTACCTTTACCTCGGCCTGGGTGACGGCGGTGCGGCAGACGACCCCTTTGGCAGCGGCCAGAACACCGCCACGCTGCTGGCCAAAATGTTGCGCATCGATGTGAACACGCGCAGCACCATCGGCTGGGGCCGGTACAAACATGATTTGCCTTACGGCATACCGGCGGACAATCCGTTTGTGGGCGAACCGGACATGGCCTACGGCGTGCGCAAGGAGATTTACGCCTACGGCCTGCGCAATCCGTGGCGCTACAGTTGGGATTCCAAGACCGGCGCGCTGTGGGTGGGCGACGTCGGCCAGGATTTGTGGGAGGAAGTGGACCTGGTCACCAAGGGTGGTGATTACGGCTGGAACATTCGCGAAGGCGCACACCACTTCAAACCCGGTCCGGCCGGGGCGCAACTGATTGACCCGGTCATGGAATACACCCACCGGCCGAACCTTCAGCCGCAAGGCATGTTTCCCGACCACAGCATCGGGCTGTGCGTCATCGGCGGCTACGTCTATCGCGGGAAGGAATTTCCGGCGCTCGACGGCGTTTACGTTTACGGGGATTACAACCTTGGGACGATTTGGGGTTTCCGCTACGACTACACCACACACCAGGTGACGGCCCAAGGCACGCTGCTCCAGCAACCGAAAAACATCACGAGTTTTGCCGAGGATTTGGACGGCGAAATTTACGTTCTGACCCAGGGCGGGCAGATTTATCACGTCACCGTGCCGTAAAATATCTTAATCGTTATCATAATCTTAATCTTTTTGGGGTGATTGCGATTAAGGCTGAACGATGCTATTGGAATGGCGCCGGCCGCATGGCCAGACGCGTAGGACAGGCGTCGCGCCTGTCTCCATCTTGAAAAGTTATCCCGATAATCACGACCATCAATCAACTGCGGAAGCCGCGCCTCCGGGCGATCGTTCAAAGTCAGAGACAGGCGCGACGCCTGTCCTACGGCCTGATTATAATTAAGAGCAGGATCAAGATTAAGACCTGTCCCGGTTCAAATCTGGAAATCCACCAGGCCTTTTCCTTTGCGATCGGACTTGTTCAATACGCGCGCCTTGGGGGCGTCGTAAAGAACGACGGAATTCGGCGCGACGCTTTCCATGAGGAACACGTTACCGCCAATCGTGCTCCCCGCGCCGATGACGGTGTCGCCGCCCAGGATGGTCGCCCCGGGATAGATCGTCACCCGATCTTCAATCGTGGGATGCCGCTTCTTGCCGCGCAACTGTTCCACGGCGGCGGTGGATTTCGCGCCGAGCGTCACGCCGTGATACAGCTTCACGTGGTCGCCAATGATGGCGGTCTCGCCCACGACCGTGCCCGTGCAATGGTCCACGAAAAAGTGCGACCCGATTTGCGCGCCCGGATGCAAATCCATGCCCGTGCGGAAATGCGCCCACTCGGTCATGATGCGCGGGATCAACGCGACATTTTTCAGGTACAACTCGTGCGCCAGCCGTTGCACCGCAATCGCCTCGACGAACGGATACGACACCAGCACTTCCTCCTTGCTCCGGGCCGCCGGGTCGCCATCGTAGGCCGCCACCATGTCGGTCTGCAGCACTTCGCGCAGGCGCGGCAGGCTGCCGAGAAATTCCAGGGTCAGGCTGTGCGCCGCCGACCGCAGGCTTTTCTTTGGCAATTCCGGCGGCGGATTGTATTCGAGGCTCTTGTAAATTTCGTCTTCCAGCTGGCCCAGCACGGCATCGAGCAACTCGGCCGTGGCCACCTTGATTTCCGAGGAATGGACCGGTTTTTCATCGAAGAAACCGGGGAACAGCAACCGCAGCAGGTCGCAGGTGATGGCCGTGATGGCGCGCTTGGACGGCAGGTTTTTGCCGTCCAAATGGTTGATGCCCCCGACGCGCGCATACGACGCGACGAGTTCATTCGTGAGCTGGGTGACCGTTTCCACGCAGAATCATTTACCACAAAAAAACGAGGAAACAAAGGAATTGTCAGCCGGATGCACTCCTTCCGTGGATAAACCAGTGCATAAGAAGAGTCGCAGTTTTCTCTTGAAGCGATTGTGTGCCTGTGCGGGAGGCGGCAAGCTCGATGAATCGTTCTTCGGCAGATTTGATACGGATTCGCAATTCCTTCAAACACTGGCTACAGTCTGCAGCCGATTTTGGAACTTCGATGTGTCCTCTAATCCCGACTTCTGCCAAGGCCGCGACCAAGGCGGCTTGTTCCGGGCTGGCATAGCGGATGTGATGCGCCTCTTTGTGGCCTTTGAAAACGACACCGTTTCCCCATTTGCCTCGCGCAAGCCGGGGACGACGGAAAACTTGTCGCGGTGGCCCGGTATTTCAAAAAAATTGGCGCGGGCAATGTAGGGATAATTTTCTTCGTCTTCAATATGGCGTGAGGCGAGATTCAACGTGGCCAAATGCGCGGCGAACAACGCAATATCGCAACCATAAATTTCGCGCAACAGATCTTGATGGCTTTTCCCGGTATCATGATGGCGTCGCCCGCCGCTCTTTTGTTCGGAAAGCCAAGCTTTGCGGTGGTAGGCGCGGACCAGAAAGCTGCCCGAATCCGCGACATCTGTCGCGCCTGCGGTTCGCTTCAAGGAGAGGCGCCGTTGCAACCCAAAACCGCTTCGACTACGCGCTCGACGCTGATGCCGTTCAGGCAGCGGAAATCTATCGGGCATTCGCGCAGAAAACACGGCGAACACGGCGCGTCGGATTTGAGCAACCGGTGACGCGGGTCGCCCGGCAGGCCCGGCCCGGTCAGTTCCGGTGAGGTGCTGCCGAACGGCACGACGACCGGCGTGCCTAGCGCGGCGGCCACGTGCATCGGGCCGGAATCGTTGGTCAACAGCACACGGCAGAGTTTCAGGAGCGACATCAGTTCGCGCAGGCTGGTTTTCCCAGCTAAATTTTGAGTTTTAAGTTTTAAGTTTTGAGTTTCCGATTCGATTTGATTGGCGATAGCAATATCGCCTCTTCCGCCGAGGATCAGCCAGACGCAATTGGTTCGCTGCTGAATTGCCTGCGCGGCGGCGATAAAGCGTTCGACCGGCCAGCGTTTGGCCGGGCCGTATTCCGCGCCGGGGTTCAATCCGAAGATCGGGCTGGTGATTTTCTCCAGTCCGAATCTTTTCTTCGCAGCGTCAATTTCGCCCGGTGCGACGAACAATTGCGGCGCGACCGGTTCCGGGTTTGCTCCCAACGCGGCGACGAGATGCAAATACTCGTGGATTTGATGAGCGGTGGATGGGATCTGGCGTCTGGGGTCTGGCGTCTGGGAAATCAGGGTTTTGATTTCGGCGACTGAACGCTTTTGCATTCGTACCGAACCCGGCCGCGGCGCGACGGCCTGGGTCAGAAAAAAATTGCGCCAGGGACGCGCGTAGCCGACGCGTCGTGGAATCCCGGCAAGCCACGTTTCAATCGCCGAACGCGGCGAATTGGGCAGCACCAGCGTGAGGTCGAAGCTGGTGGGGCGAGCAGCTTGTCCCGCTCTGCGGTGATCCTCGCGAGCCGGCTCGTCGGTAGCCTCGCCCCACCGACGCAATTTCCTGGCGACGGAGAAAATACTTTCACCGGGTGCAAACGAAATTGTTTCGTTCACCGCCGGATGTTTTACCCATAACT
>CAWACS010000046.1:0-64737 GCA_963780535.1 uncultured Verrucomicrobiae bacterium | reverse complement strand
CCACACACCATTGAAAATGCGATTCTGACCGACAAACAACTCTGGCCGAAAAAACCGCAACCGTACTGAAGCCGATTCAGGCGAAGTATCTTTGAAACCACGCCAGTGATTTTTGAAAACAAAGCCAGTTTTTTTATTTTGGAAGGTGGAATCATTTTGAGATGGACGACAAGGACAAGTGACGTTTCAATCCCATTGTGATTGATATCGGGCAATTCAAAAATTCCCAACTTCACGGCGGATTCACCATCCGGGAAATTGCACTGACCCAGTCGCCAATAGTAGATGCCATCGGACGCGAAGCCGTCGCGCAAACCAGTGCCATTGCGCGAGACTTTCGTTTGCTCATCCGCGCCGGTTTAAGCGAGGAAGAATTGTCCATCACGCTCTACCATGAAATTTTGGAAGCCGCTTCCGTTGCCGTGGCCGATCCGCTTGCCAGCGTGATTGACTTCAACGAAGCGGATTTTGAGCGTGCCGCGCGCGAAGCGCATGCGCGTTGGGGAGACGCCTCGCCGGCCAGACTCAATCTCCTGTTGCAATTCCACGGATTTCGCGGAAAATAGAGTTATGGTTGACCGTGACAAAATCCAGTTCGACCTCGTCAAATTGCTGAACGGTGGACGCCTCCTGCGCCTGACCGACCCGCAATCGGGCCTGACTTTGGAAAAGAAACTCGCCCCCAAGGATGCGGTCGTCCGACAGAAAGAAAAGCTCCTCCGCGCCCTTGAAGCGGCGCTGGCACGCGGCGAGTTGACACCGGCATGAAAATCGCGTTGACGTGAATTGTCACCGCCGCTGTTTCTGAAATTCCCAATGAACCCGACTGGCCGTGCCACACCGCGCTGAAAAATGCGATCCTGACCGAAAAAAAATCTGGCCGCAGAAAACCGTGACCGCCCTGAAACCGATCTTGGCGAAATATCTTTGAACCCATACAGTAAATCTCATGCCAGCCAAAACCATCATCAAACCCGCGAAATCACCGGCCGCCGTCGGCCCCTACAACCATGCCGTGCGCACCGGCGACCTGCTCTTCTGCGCGGGGCAGATTCCCATCGACCCCGCCACCGGCAACCTGATTGCCGGCGACATCAAGGCGCAAACCGACCGCGTGCTGCAAAACGTAAAGACGATCCTGGACGACCAGAAGCTGACCTTCGCCAACGTCGTCAAAAGCACGGTCTTTATGACCAATCTCGCCGACTTTGCCGGGATGAACGAGGTGTACGCGAAGTATTTCACCAGTGATTATCCGGCGCGCTCGACCATCCAGGTCGCCGCCCTGCCCAAGGGCGCGAACGTGGAGATTGAAGTGGTGGCCCACTTCTGAATTTGCGATTTACGAATGACGATTGACGTGCCCATGATGGGTCAGCGCGTAAATCGTAAATCGAATATCGTAAATCGAAAATGCCTCCTGAAATCCAATGGTTGATTGCACTGCTGGTCGGCGGGTTGCTGGGCTTTGTCTTCGGCTGGCTTTACGGTCGCGCGCGCAGTGGCAACCAAGCCGTTGACTTCGCTCCACTATTGAATCGTCTGGATGTTTTGGAAAAGGGCAACGAGCGGACGGAGCGGGCGGTGAAGGATGAAATTACCCGCCAACGCGAGGAAGCCGCCACCCAGGCGCGGGCGTTGCGGGAGGAATTGGGCGCGGCGCTCAAAAGTGTGGGAGATTCGACGGTCAACAGTCTCGGCGAAATCGGCAAGGCACAGCGCGGTCAACTGGAGACGTTTTCCGGTCAACTGGCCAAATTGATCGAAAGCAACGAAAAGAAACTGAGTGAGTTGCGAACGGTTGTTGAAACGAAGCTCACACAAATCCAAACGGACAACGCCGCAAAGTTGGAGGAGATGCGCAAGACGGTGGACGAAAAACTTCAGGGCACATTGGAAAAAAGGCTGGGCGAATCCTTCAAGCAGGTCAGTGACCGGCTGGAACAGGTTCACAAGGGATTGGGCGAAATGCAGGCTCTGGCGACGGGTGTGGGCGATTTGAAGAAAGTTTTGACGAATGTGAAAACGCGTGGCACCTGGGGCGAAATTCAGCTAGGCAATCTGCTCGAACAAGTTCTCACCGCCGAGCAATATGCCCAAAATGTCGCGACCAAACCTGGCAGCGCCGAACGCGTCGAGTTTGCCGTCAAGCTGCCTGGTCAAGACGGCGATGGTAACGCGGTCTGGTTGCCGATTGATGCAAAATTTCCAAAGGAAGATTACGAACGTCTGATGGAAGCTGCCGACCGCGCTGACGCCGTCGGTGTAGAGGAAGCGGCGAAACAACTTGAAGCGCGCATCAAATTGGACGCGAAAAATATTCGCGACAAGTATCTCGATCCGCCGAACACGACGGATTTTGGCATTCTGTTTCTGCCGACTGAAGGACTTTACGCCGAAGTGTTGCGCCGTCCCGGACTTACGGAGTTTCTGCAACGCGAGTTCCGCGTCGTCGTTACCAGTCCTAATACGCTCTGGGCATATCTCAACAGTTTGCAAATGGGTTTCCGCACACTGGCCATTCAGAAACGCTCCAGTGAAGTCTGGACATTGCTTGGCGCCGTGAAAACGGAGTTCGGAAAATTTGGCGACGTCATCGAAAAGGTTCAGAAGAAGATCCAAGAAGCCGGCAACGCTATTGATTCCGCAGCGAGCAAAACCAAGACAATCCAGCGTAAGCTGAAAACTGTGCAGGAACTGCCCGCGAGCGACGCGGCAAAATTGATTCCGCTGGAATTGGACGAACCGGAAGCTGAGTAACGCTTGAAATGGAGACAATCCGCGACCATGGCAGTCCAAAGATGAAAACGAGAAACGGTAAATACAAAAACTCCCTTGCCGGCGCCGGGCGCGCCTTGCGCCGGGCCGCTTTGGTGGCGCGAAAGACGGCCCGCATCCACGGCACCCCCATTTACTTGTGGCGCAACGGCAAGGTCGTTGCCAAAAAACCCTGATTGTCACCGCCAAGGCGCCAAGGTTTTTAACCGCAGATTACGCCGATGACGCTGATTTTTCCTCTCCGCCTCGAACGGGGAGAGGAATCAAAGGTGAGGTGTCGGTTCTCCCATCTCCTATCTCCCAGATGTTCGATGCTGGATTCCATTTTCAGCCTTTAGCCTTCTGCCTTTCCCCAACTTCCATCTCCCAGCTGCCATCTCCTATTTTCGCTCCGCGAAAATCCTGTAGCCGATAGTCCCCAGACGCCGGGCGCGTCATATATCTCATGACCTCACCGGTTAACCGAACCACTTCGCGGCGCGGGCCGGGTTGTCCTTGATACGTCAGTGGGATGGGCCGGAAAGCACGACACTCTGTCCGATGGCGGGAAGCTTGAAGGGCTCGCTGGTTAATGTCCGCCAGTTGAACCACAGCCAGCGGTAATCGGGCGAATCCAGCGAGGTGTCGAACCGGAACGCAACGCGGGACGCGAAACCGTCCGCATCGGATTCGAGCACTTCGACCGTGAGACCGTTCAGAAAATACCGGTCGCCTTTTCTGCACCGGGGTTCAGGCAGGGTCCGGCTGACCCAACTCAAGGCGTAGATAAAGTCCATGGGGCCGGCTACGTCACCGGAGAAGATGTCCGGCCCCTGGGATTGAATGATCAGGGTTTTGTCATCGGTCCGCTGGACGTTAAAGCCCGTGCAAGCCGGCACCAGCACCCGCAAGGTTTTGGGCAGCAACTGATGATGATAGGCCGCGTAAGAAGGCATATAAACCGACTCCATCGGGAGGGGATGATTGACCACGATCACATTCTGGTTCTCGATGTTCGGCCAGGTTGGGGGAACGCGGCGCGCCCAGGCGAAAATTCCGCCCACAACCTTGACCGTTGCAATTCTGCCGGCGATGGCTCCCGGAACATGCACCAGCAGCAGCAGGACACAGGCAATCCCGGCCAGCATCCGGTAGCCCGGTCGTTCCGGTAACCGACGCGACATCACCCCCGCAACAAAACTGGCGATCAATCCATAAGTTCCGACGGCGACAAACCCGAAATTCTTGGACAGGGGCGTCAGCGACGATTCCGGGATGGCCGCCAGCACCGTGGCCGCGAGCCAGAAAAGGACCAGCTTGTCCCGGCGCGCCGACGGCAGGAAAACCGCCAACGCCGCCACCATGCACACGCCATAAAACGCAATGCCCACGGGCTGCAATGAAGGTTTGACAGCCAGCAGCCACTCCGGCGGCACGGCGGTCAACTGACTGCCGAGCACAACCATCACCCTTGGCAACACCTGCCCTGCAAACCGAAACGGCTCGTTCAGCGGGTCAATATAGAACGGTCCCACATGGGACAATCCGTAGCCGGCGAGGATGTAAATGGTGCGCCACATAACGAGCACCACGACCGCAGGCAAAAGGGTCATTGCCCGATGGCGAACGGAACCCGGTTCCAGCACGAGGGCGTACGCGACGATAAAAGCAAACGTGGAGGCGCCGACTTCTTCCGCGAAAACGGAAAGAGCCAGCGCCAACACGGAGAGCACCAGGGCAGGGCGCGACTTTGCGGAACGCCATTGATGATGTTCGTACAGGCACAACAGGCCGAAGAACAGCGCCATGATGAAACCGCGGTTGGCGACGAACGTCACCGGAAAGTAGGTGTTGCCATCCAGGAGGAACAGCAGCGCCGCCAGTCCGGCAGCCCAGCCCGTGCCCATCAGCCGGCGGTAAACCATCGTGACCAGGAACACGACGGCCGCGAACCACGCGATGTTGTGGGCGTGCATCAGCGCCGGCGAATCGGGATAGAGCCGGTAATCGAGCCAGTGCGTGAACGCGGCGACCGGACGGCAAAGACTCAGCTTCAGATCATCCGGTGTCCACCACGGCACGGTGCCGTAGTTCTTCATCAAAGCCACGCATTGCGGGTCCCGGCTCAAGCCGAACAGGTCGAACAGGCCGGTCCGGAGCGAGCCGGAATCCGCGGGGTTGCCGGTCTCGTGCATGCGCGATGGCAACTGGTCGGGCCGGAGCTCCACCGAGCGCTGGGGCAGATCGTCCAGTCCCAGGCCGGTCCACAACGCGGGCAACATGACCAGGATCGCGCCGATCGCCAGCACTGCAGGAAGATAACGGTGGGCAAGAAATCTTTGCGAGAAATCCAGCAACCGGGTTCCGGTTCGAATTACGGTCGTCATTTCTGGCTGATGGGGTCCATGATCATTCCCGACAGTTCCAATAGACAAGGACAAACCGCAAGCCTCGCGCTCCACGATGATCCCACGGCGACCCTTTCATCTTGTAGCCTGCCGCGTGGCGCAGCCTTACGCGGACTTCCGCCTCCAGGTAGGGACGCACCGCCGGGGCGTCCGTGTTTAACCGCAGATTACGCGGAGGAACGCTGATTTTTCCTCTCCGCCTCGAACGGGGAGAGGAATCAAAGGTGAGGTGTCGGTTCCGGGAAAGCTCTGCCTTCCGTCTTCCGGCCTCCGCCTTCCGGCCTCTGGCCTGTCACACGCCACTTGTAACTTGTCACTTTGGCCCGACTGGGTGCAATATCCGAACAAAGCCAGTCAGAAGTGCTTAGCTGGCCGTTTGGGAAAACGATAAACCCTTGGGATTATGGCCGGGAAAAACAAAGATTGGACGCGGGAGGAACACATCCTCGCCTTCAACCTCTATTGCAAAATCCCCTTCGGCCAAATTCACATGCACAACCCGCGCGTCATCCAACTGGCGCGGATGCTTGGTCGCAGCGTCGGTTCCGTGTCCTTGATACTTTTCCAACTTCGCCCGGCTCGACCCGGCTTTGCAGGCGCGCGGCATCCGTGGGATGCGGCACGGCGCGAAAGGTGAGGAAGAAATCTGGCACGAGTTCGCCGACCAACCAGAAACGCTGGCGTTTGAAAGCAAACGGCTGTTGGCCAACCGGCTAGGCCAGCCGATTGAGCAAGTGGCGGACGTGGACACCGGCGACCTCCCGCCGGCCGGGCGGGAGCGCGAAGCCACCGTGCGCGTGCGCGTGAACCAGAGCTTTTTCCGCGACCGGATTTTTTCCGCCTACAATTTCCGCTGCTGCGTCACCGGCTTGACCGTCCAACCGCTATTGACCGCCAGCCACATTATTCCGTGGGCCGAGGATGAGAGGAACCGGTTGAATCCCCGGAACGGCCTGTGTCTGAACCCGCTTCACGACCGCGCCTTTGACCGGCATTTAATGTGGATTGCCGAGCACTGCGTGTGGGTCTTTATCCGTGGCTTCCTTGATCAACGGTTTTCGACATTCCGGATGAGCGCAGCGAGCCGCCGCCAATCCCCAAAGCAGTTTGAGGTCGCGGTCTTTGTAACTACGCACTGGGCGGTTGCTTGCCACGTTCTTGAACGATCCTTTGGTTCACCAGCAGTTTGCCAATTCCGTGATAAGACGCAATCGAGTTAAAGCCCTAGTTTCCCGAACCGGTTCTTCACTTCCTTGAAATGGAAGTCGAGCGAGCAAAGTTTTTCGAGCTCGCCCGGCTTGAAATGTTTCGCCACGGCAGGGTCGGTTTTCAGGACCTTGACAAAATCGGCGTCGTCGCGGCCGGCGTGCTTCACCTCCCAGGTCTTCATGGCGGCGTCCTGCATGAGCTTGTAGGCATCTTCGCGGGTCAGCCCTTTTTTGATGAGCGCCAGCAGGACCGTCTGCGAATTCCACATGCCCAGGCTCAGGCCGAGGTTGCGTTTCATGTTCTCCGGATAAACCGCCAGGCCGTCCATGAGCCGCGTCAACAGGCCAAACATGTAATCCAGTAATGTGCAGGAATCGGGGAAGATGATGCGCTCGACGCTGCTGTGGCTGATGTCGCGTTCGTGCCAGAGGGCGACGTTTTCCAGCGCCGCAACGGCGTTGCCGCGCAGCACCCGGGCCAGGCCGGTGAGGCGTTCCCAGGTGATGGGATTGCGCTTGTGCGGCATGGCGCTGCTGCCTTTCTGGCCCTTGGTGAACGGTTCCTCGGCTTCAAGCACTTCCGTGCGTTGCAGGTGACGGAATTCGACCGCCCAGCGTTCGAGGCTCGCGCCGACGAGGGCCAGTGTGGTCATGAATTCGGCGTGAATGTCGCGCTGGACAACCTGGGTGGCGATGGGCGCGGGACGCAGACCAAGCTTTTTGCAGACATAAGCTTCCACTCGCGGTGAAAGATGCGCGCTGGTCCCCACCGCGCCGCTGAGTTTGCCGACCGCGACGGTTTTGCGGACGGATTCGAGGCGTTCGAGCGCACGGCCAAATTCGTCATACATGAGCGCGAGTTTAAGACCGAACGTGGTCGGCTCGGCGTGGATGCCATGGCTGCGGCCGATGCAGGGCGTGAATTTATATTTGCGTGCCTGCGCCGCGATGGATTTTCTCACCGTCTTTGCGTCGGTGATGAGCAGGTCCGCGCTTTGGACCATCTGGACGGCAAACGTGGTGTCAATCACGTCGCTGCTGGTCAGGCCGAAATGGAACCAGCGGCTGGCCCGGTCGTTGATTTTCTCGGCGACGGCGGTGGTGAAGCCGATGACGTCGTGGTTGAGCGTTTTTTCGAGTTCCTTCTGGCGCGCGACGAGGCCGGGCAGGTTGGCGAACCATTTGTCGGCGCCGCGTTTCATTTTGGCAAAGTCCGCGCGCGGCACGACGCCTTCCCGAACGAGCGCCTCGCCGGCGAGCAGTTCAATTTGGAGCCAGAGCCTGAGCTTGTTCTCGTCGGTCCAGATGGCTCGCATTTCCGGTCGGGAATAACGCGTAATCATGTCATCACCCTAAAACGTCGAGGGTCGAGTGTCGAGTGTCGAGAGGCTGGGCGGGCGCTGCGCCGCACGCATCACTTACCGCGCTCGACTCTCGACCTTCGACCCTCGACCCGTTTAGTCCTGCACTTCCAGCCGGATGGCGTCGTACATCACGGCGCCAATCCGGGCGGGCCGGGCTTCGTCCGGATTGGCAAAAGGAACCGCACCCTCGATGCCCAGGGTGATTTGATTGGTTCCCGCCTTCAACCAGTTCGCATTGAAGGGAAGCGTGTACACGTGGTATTCGCTGTCCTGCCCGCCGCTGCGATAAGGCGCCGTGCCGGTCTTGGGAAGTTTGAGAACGCCAATCTCCCGGCCATTCGCCTTCACCAACAGACGCCGGTCCGACGACGAGCAAACGCCAATGGTCAGGGTCGCCCGGCCGGACAATGTCTTCGGTTCATCAAAACGAATCATCCAATAAGGGGTTTTGTTGTACCAGCCCCATTGCGCGAAATTCCAATCCCTGGCCGCGTTGCTGTTGCCGATGGTGAACGTGACGTTGTCGGGAAATTCCCGGGCGTAACGGATGAAATTATCGTAATGGCGCACGTCATCGCCGTCCTTGAATTCCCCGGTCGAACGATCGGCCACACCGATCTGCCACAGGGTGCGTCCGTGGGTGACCGGTTTCCACGTCAATATGCCCAGGTCGGTGATTTTACCCGGTTCCACCTGGACGCCGTCTGCGCGGTAATCCACAAACTGGTTCGCGCCACTGACGAACAGGGTATAGTTGCCGGGACGCACTTTGGGGATGACGAAATGCCCGGAGTCATCCGTTCGGGTCCAGAAGGTGTATCCACCGCTGGACTGACACCAATCCCCGGTACCCGGCGGGGCCAGGACCGCCCAAGCTCCCTTTGTGCTGTCGCCGTTGCTCAATTTTATCTGACCGATGACCGTTCCGCGTGACAAAGGATAATCCGGATTGTTTACGAAATCGTAAGGCCACCGGGTCTCCTCGCTCACCGCGCGAATCCTCGCGTCCTGCCACAGCGCGTCCGTCGAGCCGCTCTGGTTGAAATAAACAAAGGCCGGGCCGTAAAACAGGCTCCACTTCTGGCCGGCTTTCAGGCTGATGGCGCTGGCGCCGAAATGAGTGCCTTGAAACATCCACAGCAGGACGTTATCCATGTGGACGGTCAATTCCTGGCGCAGCGGCCCGCCGTTGATGTATTCCCGGCCGGGCAGGATCATCCACATCCCGGTGCCGTTTCCCGCCATGCCGTACACGAGGTCATCGGCAATGAAGGCGCTGTTGTCGTATTTCGTGTAAATGGTCCCGTCGGCGTAACGGAAGGTCGCGTCTTGAACGGTCCCGACCATTTTGCCGGTGGGGAACGGGCCTTTCCTGCCGTCATCCACGATGTGATGGGTGAAAAGGCGCGGGCCGGGAACGCCCTTGATGACCGTGCGGCTTTGCGACAGGGAAGCGGCCGCCATGCCCGGACCATGCCGGAAAATGACGTACACATAGAAGCCGGGCGTGTCCCGTGGCAGAATCCAGTGGACTTCCGTGTGGAATGGAAAGGACGGTGTGGATTCACTCATCGCCGCGACTTCCCCTGAATCCAGTGCCGATTGCACAATGTCGAAGTGTGCGCCGGGCTGGCTTGACGGGTGAATATAATCCGGTTTGACGCCGCCGCCCAGGTTCGCGTCAAAATACATGGCGGCTTTGCCATTCCCAAGTTCCAGATCGTGGCCATTGGCCCAGTACTTGATCGAGGTGACATCGCCGGTTTTCTTCGCAAACGTGAGACTTACGATGCCGTTTTCCATCAAGATCTGGTCACCGTTTTCCGTCACGGTTACGGGCGACGATGATTCCGGGGCGTCGCCGGCCAATGCGGCTTTGCCGGAAAATACCAGGAGCAGGCACAGGAATATCTTCGTACGGAGGATGAGCGGCATAAACGTGTCCGGCCGGGAGGCTGGGGCGGTCATCACCGCTTCGCCATCTTGGAGCGGGCCTTTTCCAGGATTTCGCGTTCGCGGGCGGTCAGGCTTTGGATGCCGTGCGCGGAAATCTTTTCGAGGATGGGGTCCACTTCGCTTTTAAAAAATTCGTCGGTGGACAATTCCTCGTCGGGCTTGCCCGCCGCCGAACGCCAGAATTTGCCCTTGCCGGCGCGGGTGACGACATATTCCCGCGGCCCCGCCGGGCGTGACGATGAAATTCCCTGGAGTGGCCAGGACCAGCCGCCCTGGATGAATAGCCGCACAAAAACGATGCCGGTCAACATGCCGCCCAAATGCGCGGCGTGGGCAATATTGCCGCCCATGACCACCGCCAGCCATGAATCAGGAAAAAGGATGCAGAGCGTGCTTAACAGGGCCGTGCCCCACAGCAGATATTTCGCCCGCAAGGTCACGGGCAATACGAAAAACAGGAGCAGGGTCAATTCCTGTTCCGGATAAAGCGTCGCGAATGCCGCGACCAGTCCCAGCGCGGCAGCCGAGGCGCCCACTACCGCCCCGCCAATATGGCTGGACCAGATCAACGCTCCCAGCACCTGGACCAAACCGCCCAACACACCGCTGGAGAAATATAAGACCAGAAATTTTCCGGGGCCAAGGGTCTCCTCGATGACCCGTCCAAAAACATAGATTGCCCAGCAGTTGAGCAAAATGTGCAGAAAACCCGCGTGCATGAACTGGTAGGTCACCAATTGCCAGACGAATCCATGCTCCAAACCTTCAAGGCTCAGGGCAAAATAATTGCCCGGGGAAATCAGCGGTGGATAACCGCATAACACCAGTTCGGCGAGGAAGGCAATCGCGTTCGCAATCAGCAACGCCACGGTAAACGACAACTGCGGCCGATAGTGGGCCGGCTGGCGCATGTAGTCACGATCTTCAAGCATGGCGGACGCAGGCTAATGGCCGGAAAAGCGGTTTTCAACGGCCTTTTTGCGGCACATCTTCGACAATCCGGCCGTCCGCGAGTTCAAAGACGCGTCGCGCATGCGCCGCCACCTTGGCATCGTGCGTTGCAATGACCAGCGTGGTCTGCTTCTCGGCGTGCAGTTTTTTGAGCAATTCAATGATTTCGCCGCCCGTATGCGAATCCAGGTTGCCGGTCGGTTCGTCCGCCAGGACCAGTTCCGGCTCATTGATAAGGGCGCGGGCGATGGCCACGCGCTGCTGTTCGCCGCCGGAAAGCTCAAACGGCTTGTGTTCCCAGCGGTCACCGAGGCCGACCCGGTCGAGCAGTTCACGTCCGCGCGCCTCCGCCTGCGCGGCGGGCATACGGGCCACCCGGGCCGGCAGACAGATGTTTTCCAGCGCATCGAGTTCCGGCAACAGATGGTACGCCTGGAAAACGAAACCGACGCGGCGGTTGCGAAACTCGGTGAGTTCCCGTTCCGAGAACGCGGCGATATTTTGCCCGGCAAAATGGATTTCACCCGCGTTTGGCGAATCCAGTCCGCCAATCAGGTGCAGCAGTGTGCTTTTGCCCGCGCCGGACGCGCCGCGCAACGCGAGAAATTCGCCGCGCAACACTTCGAGGCTTACGCCGCGCAGCACGTCGAGCGTGCGCCGGCCCATGGTGTAGGACTTGGTCAGCGCACGGGCGGAGAGTAATGCTTCATTCATGCCCGGCCTCCGTTTCTGAAATGAAGAACATTCAACATCCAACATTCAACATTCAACACCCAAGGAATTGCTGATCCGCCATCCAACATTGGATGTTCGAGGTCGAATGTTGAATGTTGAATGTTCCCGGCTTTATTCATAACGGAGCGCCTCCACGGGTTTCAACCGCCCCGCCCGCCACGCGGGCAGTACGCCGCCCAGAATGCAGATGATAAACGAGCTGCTGCAAATGACCACGATATCGCGAACGGCAATCACCGCGGGCAGCGCGCTAAAGCCATAGATGGAGGCCGGGAACAGTTCAAAGCCGGTCCAATGGTTCATGAACTGCAGGAATTCGTTGCGATACGTCAGCGCGAGGATGCCGAGTCCGTAGCCGGCCAGCACGCCGAGCACGCCAATGATGGCGCTTTGCGTGAGAAACACGCCGGAGATTTGCAAGTTGGTGGCGCCGAGCGCCTTCAACATCCCGATCTCTCGCGTTTTCTGGACCACGAACGTGATTTGCGCGCTCAGGATGCATAGCGCCGCCACAATGACGATGAAGAACAACAGGTAAAACATCACGTTCTTTTCAACAATCAACGCGCCGAGAATGGCGGAATTTTCCTGCATCCAGGTGGTGATGGTGTAGCCCGGCCCCAGGGCGGTCGCCAGTTCGTTGCTTACGGTGACGGCCTGATACGGGTCGCGCAGCATGACCATCAGTCCATGTACGCTGTCGCCCAGATTGTAAAGGTCCTGGGCGTTTTCCAGCGAGGTGACGGCAATGGAATAGTTGTAATCATAGTACCCCACGTCGAAAATGCCGGTCACGGTGAAATCGTCCGGCAGAACGGCCTCCCCGTCCGATTTGCCCTGATGTTCCTTCATTTTTTTCAAATCGTTCGGCGAATAAATCGAAACCCGGTCGCCCACGCCCAGGTTCAGGCTTTGGGCCAGGGCGGTGCCGATGACCAGGCCGCGCCGGCTCAGGTCGAATTTCCCGGCAATGATGCTTTGGGGCAGGACGCTGACTGAGGATTCGAGGGTGGGATCCGCGCCGCGGACATACGGCACCGCAAAGTAGGGTTGTTGATCGCTGGCCGGCTCGGTTTCCATGAGCACCGGTCCCAGGACATACGGCGCCACGCCCACCACGCTTTTGTTGGCCGTCACCAGATCCATTACCGCGTCATAATTTTCCATGGTTTGACCGCGCGAAGTGATTCTCAGGTGCGCGTTGAACCCGAGGATTTTTGAGCGCAAATCGTGGTCAAACCCGCTCATCACACTGATGACGATGATGAGGACGGCCACGCCCAGCGCGACGCCGACGATGGAGATGAGCGTGATGATGGAGACGAACGTCCGTTTGGGCCGCAAATAACGCAACGCGAGGAGCAATTCAAACGGCAATCGAGACATGGCGGCAGGCTAAAGACGGGTGGGACCCCTGTCAACGAAGCGCGTAAGCCGGTGGTGATACATTTTGCAATTTTCGGTGGGGCGAGCAGCCTGTCCCGCCCTGCGGTGATCCTCGTCCCGCAGTGCGCATACGCGTCAACTTAAGGGATTAACGTTTGAGTTTTTTGAGGTGACGTGGTGCAGCGGGTTTGAGGCGTTGCAGGATTAGGGTATTTTTGTCTTCCAGGAACCATTCAAAGGATTCGCCTTTTTGGACTTCCAAAGCTTCGGCCAAGGAGACGGGGAGATTCACGTAATAGCTGCGGTTGGTGGGGCGCTGGACCTTCTGGATTTTGATCGGGTAACCCATGGCTTTGGACTGTGGCAGATTAGCGATTAAATGAACAGGCCATAAACAGCTGGCGGCGAGTAGTATAGTATATATACTATATCACATGCAACACCTTTTTTCTCCCCTGCTTTCCCAAAGCCAAGCCCTCAGGGCCCCTTGGTCGGCCCTGGATCTCGACGCCCTGGCCCGCCGCACCGGCCTGGTCCGCCGCCGCCCCAGAAAGGTTCACCCCTTAAGTTTCCTGCAGACCTGCTGTCTGCTGGCCACCCAGCACAACGTCTCGCTGGCCGGTTGGGCGTGCCTGTGGGGAATGCTGACCACCTCGACTTTGTTCTAAACAGGCGGTGGCCAAACGCTTTTCGGCCGGAGCGGTGGATTTCCTGCGCCAGGTCCTCCAAACCGTGCTGGCCGGTTTGTGGCGTCCACCGACCAACGTGCCCAAAGCCTTGCAAAGCTTCCGGCGCGTGTTGATCCAAGACAGCACGACGCTGGCCCTGGCCCCCAAACTGGCGGCTCGCTTTCCCGGCAGCCGCAATCAATGGCAAACGGGCATGGCCAGCCTCAAAATCCAGACCGTCTATGATCTGCTCGCTGAAACCTTCGTCCATTTTGCGCTGACGCCCTTCACGACCAATGATCAGAAGGCCTCGCCGATGATTTTGGAACTGGCACGCCCCGGCGATCTGGTCATCCGGGATCTGGGTTGCGCCGTCGGAAGTGTTTTCCAGCGCGCGCAAGCCCAGCAGATCCAGTTGCTGATCTATGGCCGGCTGATTTGGATCAGTCTCTTCCAAGTCTGTCTGCTCAGGCCGCTGGCTCAGTCCGGTGGGTTAAGCCTCTTGAAACTGGCGGCCTGGTGGCAGGATTACTCCCTGGCTTGGATGTTAAACGGCCAATCCCGGCTCGATGGGCGTCATTGCCTTCATCTTATCCTCTATCACTGTCGCTATGACCGCCGCAGAAAACGCCCCAACTTCCACCAAAAACTCGAAAGCTTAAGTTGACGCGTATGCGCACTGCGGGATCAGCAGCCTCGCCCCACCAAATTGTACCACTGCGCGTGAAGCTCATGTGCGCTCCTTGCGCGGCTGGCGGAACGGGTTGCCCCGGTTGACCGTGATTGACGCCCGCGGGACAAACAGCAGGCTCACAAACAGATAAATCCAGCCGATCAAAAAATGGGCGCCGAAGCTGAACCCGAAGGAAACCAGATTCAGAAAGCCGATGCCGTAGAGCGGGATGGCCGCGGTCAGCAGCAGCGCGCCCGGCATCAGGGCCGCGCCCGCCAGCCGCCAGCTCCGGCGGAAGTTCAGGTCGCGGTTCGTAAAAAAGCCGAGCAGCCAGACCGGCAGGAAATAGAGGGTCGCCAGCAACCACCAGCTCACCAGGAGGCCAATCGCCACCGCCGCGCCGGCGGCCAATAGGAGTTCCATTGCCCACGCGCCCCACAGCGGCTCCAGCGTGTTGCGATTGACGGCGATGATGTAACCGCGGGGATAATGCCATTCCCAATAACCGAACAGCGAAAAAGCCCGGCCGGTTTCCCTCCCCAGTTCGATTTGCACGTCGGCGGCCGGTCCGAGTTGGCCGGAGTGATCCAGGTCCACGTCCAGCGCCAGGAGGCGGCCCCCGGCCAGCAGTTCCGGGGAGCGATCCGGCCAATCCAGCCGGCCTGAACGGATTTCGCCGGTGGCGGGCAATTTTTGGATGGCAGTTCCCACAATCGGAAAACAGTCTTTATCAACGAACCAAACAAAGGCGGCGGCGGCGAGCACGGCCATCACGAGCTGCACCAGCAACAGGCGTCCGAGCCCCGCACCGGCAAACGCCGCCACACCGCGCGGGGTGAAAGGTTCCCACGCCACGGTTGCTCTGGCCGGCGCACTCATTGAACGGCAGATTACCTGAAAAGGTTGAAGCGTGAAAGAAACCTCTGCAAAAGTAGTCACTTCGCCGGCCTTCGGAGCGCCGACCACCGCCTCGGCTCGGTGGAAGATCGTTCGTTAAGTGTTGATACGTTCCGGGAACGCCGGCTTCCAGCCGGCGGGCACAAAAGGCGGCAGAACGTCAGCTTTGCCGGCAAGATGCCGGCGCGCCCGGCGACGCACCGGGCCTGATCAGGCCGGGTTGGTTTCCGGCGGTGTGGGCGGCGGGTTTTGCTCCGGCGGCGGCGCGTGAATGACCGGGATCGGATAGCGCAATTTCATGACGTCATCCACCAACACCTCGACGAAATACGTCCCGGCGGTTTTGAATTCGATCTGGCCGAAGACCATGACGTTCGTGGCGTGCATGGCCGCGTCCTTCAACTCAAACCGCATCTCGCCCTTCCTCAGGACGGTGGTCTGGTCGGGGGCAATAAACTTGATGCCTTCGATGAATTGGCCGATGCCCGCCGTCCAGCGGTTGAAGACGAACAGCCGCCCCGCGACCACCGGCAATTGCGGCACCCGCAGGTAATTGATGACGCCGATGAGGAAAAAATTACCGTTGGATTCCTGGCGGACTTCTTCGCACACGAGCGAACATTGCAAATCGGGCAGAATTCGAGTGGGTTGCATAAATGATGATATTCATTGTGGCGGCGCTCGGCGAGCGCCGCCGGATTTATTCACGTTTTTTAAAAAATGGCGGTCAACGACCTCCGCTACAAGCTCATTTCGGCCGCGCGCACGGTGTTTTGCATCAACATCGCAATGGTCATCGGGCCGACACCGCCGGGGTTGGGTGTGATTTTGCCGGCGACCGGTTGTACCCCGGCAAAATCCACGTCGCCCACCAGCCGCGAGCCGGTTTTTGCGCCCGGATCATTCACCCGATTCACCCCCACGTCAATCACCGTGGCGCCGGGTTTGACCATGTCCGCCTTCACAAATTCGGCGACCCCCATCGCGGCGATTAAAATGTCCGCCTGACGGCAATGCGCCGCGATGTCACGGGTGGCGGAATGGCAAAGGGTCACCGTCGCGTTCGCGTTTTGATCCTTCTGGCAAAGCATCGCGGCCATCGGTTTGCCGACGATGTTGCCCCGGCCCAGAATCACCACCTCGGCGCCGCCGGTTTTCACCTCCGACCGGATCAGCAACTCGCGAATGCCCGCCGGCGTGCAAGGTTGGAAGCCCGTGGCATCACCGAGCATCAGCTTGCCGACGTTGACCGGATGGAAACCGTCCACGTCCTTTTGCGGCCGCACGGTCGAGTAAACCACCGATTCCCGGATTGGTTTCGGCAACGGCGCCTGCACCAGAATTCCATGCACGCGCGGATCGGCGTTTAATTTTTCCAGCAACGCGAGCAATTCCGCCTCCTGGGTCTGCTCCGGCAGGACGTGCATTTCGGAGAAAATTCCGAGTTCGGCGCAGGCCTTCTCCTTGCGCCCGACATAGACCTTGGAAGCCGGATCCTCACCCACGCGCACAAACGCCAGACCGGGAACGGCGCCGCGCATTTTCAACGCGGCGATGCGCCCGGTCAGTTCGCGCTGGATTTGCGCGGCAATGGCGCGCCCGTCAATGACCACGTTGTCTGGGGCTGCGGAGGTCAACGTGTTTGACGCCTTGCGTGGCCACCACCTGGATGCTCTGGATGGCAATCAGCGGGGTGCTCGGCCAGCGGGGGTCAATGCCTTCCACCCCGGTGACGATGATCCGCATGTTGGCGTAGCGGCCCAGGTCGAGGTCCGGCGCGGTCGAGTAAAGGTAATCAATCGTCTGATACGTGTCCGGATCGTACAGCATCCATTTCGTCGGTGCGACCGGACTGGTGACCGGCCCGACCACGCCTTCATGCGACACGGTGCGGTCCGTTGGCGGCGGCGCTTGCGCGACCGGCGGTTGTTGTGCCGGCACGGTCGTCGGCGCCGGTTGCGGCGCCGGGGCGGTCTGCGTCAAATACATGGCGGCCACAAAGGCGTAGGCATTGGACGGCGGCTCAATTTCCACCCACTCGCCCTTGGTCCGGATGATGTTCACCGTCGTGCCGCGCTCAATGGTGCCGAGGACACTGTAATTTTCACCCGGCCCGCCGCGGAGATTCAGTTTCTTCGACAAAACGGTGTTGTTCGCCTTGTCGATGAATTTGGCAAAAGCCCAGACGTGGGCGCTCGACGGAAACGCGATTTGGGCCCATTGCGCGGGTTCGTTGGCCTTGTGTTTGTCCAGATTGATCTGGGACAGGACCGTGACCGTGTTGCCCTGTTTAAGGTGCGCGACGACTTCGCCCTTGAGGCCGGCCTGGCCGCGGGCCGTGAGGCTCTTGACGGAGACTTGCGCCGGGCCGGGAACGAGCATGACCGTGGGTTCGGCAATCGGTACGACCTTGGCGGCGGCGTGGTGTTTGTGTTTGATGGGCTTGGGCTTTTCCACCGGCGGAGCGGTGTCCGTGGCCGGTGCCGTTGCGGGGGCGGCTGCAGCCGGTGGAGGCGTGGTCGGCGCGGACGCCGCAGCGCCCGCGTTTGGATTGTTCTGCGCGACTGCGCTTGTGGCCAGCATCACGCCCAACATCAACCAGCAATTCGTTTTCATATTTCTGCAAGTAAAGTTTTTATCTCGGTTTCTGTCAATGCCCGCCAGCGGCCGGGCTTCAATTCGCCTAGTTTAATTTTGCCAATTTGTGTCCGCTGCAACCGTTTGACCGCCAATCCCTGCGATTCAAACAGCCGCCGCACTTCGCGGTTTTTGCCTTCAGCCAGTTCAAGCTCCACAACACTGCGCATGCGGCCGGCTGAAATAAGTCTCGCCGCCTGCGCCCGGAGTTTTTCGCCTGTGTGCCATACGCCCCGCAAGAATCGTTCCAACATCGCCCGATCGGCTTTACCTTCAACCGTCGCAATGTATTTCTTACGAACGCCATAGCGCGGATGAGTCAGGCACAGGGCGAATTGTCCATCATTCGTCAGGAAAAGCAATCCTTCCGTGTTAAAATCCAGCCGCCCCACGGAATGAAGATTTTGCCATTCCTTGGGCAATAAATCGTAAACCGTCGGCCGGCCCAGCTCGTCCTGTCGCGAACAAACACAACCCACCGGCTTGTGCAGGGCCATGTAAAGCTTTCGCCGGGCCCGAACGGGTTTGCCGTCCAGGGTGACCGCATCCCGGTCCGGATCCACCTTGGTGCCGAGCACCCGGACCGGCTGGCCGTTGACCTGCACGCGTCCGGCCAGAATGATGGGTTCCGACGCGCGCCGGGAAGCCACTCCCGCCTCCGCCAGAAATTTTTGCAAACGAACCATGGAAAGTGGAAGTCCGAAGTCCGAAATGCGAAGTTGAACACAAGCCGTTTACTTCGTCCTTCTCACTTCACACTTCTCACTTCGTCACACCTCGGGTTTGGTTTTGCGGAGACCGGTGATGCGGTCGCCGTCCTTCCACTGGCCGCGCTTTTTGAGCAGCGCCGTGCGTTCGAAACGTTTGAGGACATTGCGCTTGCCGCCCAACACGGACGCCGCGCGCAGACTGCGATGCTGTGACATAAAATTCTTCGGTTAAATGATCGGTAAAAAAACGAGCCATCAGTCTAGCAGGTTGAATCCTTCCCGCAATGACGAAATTTGTGCCACCTTCCTTTCGGCAGCAGGCGTGCTGGCATAGTGCCTTCAATGCGGGAAGCGGATGGTGCCGCCGCCGGTCACGTCTCCGGTAACCGTTGCAACTCCATGAGCAACCGCTCCGGATGGACCGGTTTGTGCAAGACCAGCGACTTCACCTGCTTGAGGAAGGAATGGTATTTGGGATCGTCTGCCGCGCCCGTCAGGAAGATGAACCGGCGGCACAGGTGCGGCTTCATCCGTTCGAGGGTGTTGTAAAATAAATCGCCTTCCAGTTCCGGCATGCGGAGATCGCAGATGATGGCGTCCATGTCCCGGCTGAGCAGGAGTTTCAAGGCCGCCACGCCGTTGGCCGCGGTGCTGACGTTGTAATTGAAGGTTTCGAGGAGATGTCCGTAGATCGACGCCAGTTCGAGGTCGTCGTCCACGATGAGCACGCACTTTTTGTGCGGCACGGGCTGCCTGTCCACGACGGTTGACATCAGTGCTTTGGGTTGCGTTGCCCGAGAGAGTCGGGATGAATATGGCACAACTCAGGGACGTGGACAAGCACTGTCCTTCGCGGGTTTCGGCCTCGACGGTTCCCCAATTGGACATTAGAACCACGGACTGAAATGAGCTTGCACGGGCGCAGCAGCGTCTTGGACTGCGGCAGCCCTCTGCCGCTTTTGATCTCGCTGCAACGCGAAAAGCGCCAGAGGGCTGGCGCAGTCTAAAACCTGGCGGGAGTTCGTACAACTCACTGGCAAGCTGACACTTCAACAATCACATTTCCCCGCCAACGCCTGTTCCCGTTCCAGCAACGTCGGATGGGAATAGTAAAATCCGCTGTAGCCGGGATGCGGCGTGAGGTTGCTCAAATTCTTCTCGTTCAGCTTGCGCAATGCGCCGATCAGGGATTGCGCCTCGTTCATCACCCGCGCGGCGAAGGCGTCGGCCTGGTATTCGTAACGTCGCGACCACCAATGGATCAGCGGCGAAAACCAGAATGTGACCGTACCCGCCAGCAACCCAAACAACAGCAATGCCGGGGCGATGACCGAAGGCTGAAGGCTGAAGGCTGAAGGCTGAAAACCAAAGGCGCGGTAAAACCATTCCTGCCGGGCCAGAACGGAAATGAGATAAAACCCGGCCAGCGAACTGGCCGCCGAAAAGGCCAGCATTTTCGGAATGTGCTTTTTCTGGTAGTGGCCGATTTCGTGCGCGAGCACCGCCTCCAGTTCTGGTTCGGTCAATTGCTGGACCAGGGTGTCGAACAACACGATTTTCCGGAACCGGCCGAAGCCGGTGAAAAACGCGTTCGAATGTCGCGAGCGTTTGCTGCCGTCCATCAACTGGATGCTTTGGGCGTGGAATTGGGTCCGCTTTGCCAGCGCCAGCAGCCGGTCGCGCAGGCCGCCTTCCGGCAGCGGCGTGAATTTGTTGAACAGCGGCAAAATCAGAACCGGCGCGAGCACCAGCATCAGGAGTTGGAACACGAGCAACGCCGCCCACGCCCAGAGCCACCACCAGGTGCCCGTCCACTGGACAATTTTCAGGATGAGCACCAGCAACGGATAACCCAGCGCGACGGCAAGCAGCAGGCCTTTCAAACGGTCGGTCCACCAGGTTTTTGGTGCCGTGGTGTTGAACCCGAATTTTTCCTCCAGGCGGAATTGGGCATGCCAATCGAAGGGCAGTCCGGGCAGCGACATCGCCAAACCCACCGCGAAGAGAAATGCCGCCATCGCCCACGCCGACTCACCCAGCCCGTGGGAGAACGAATGGAATGCCCACGGCAAAACGCCGCTGAACAAAACGGTCAGTAAAATGGCGGTGGACCAGATTTCCTCAATGTTTCCAAACCGTTCCTTGGCCAGCGTGTAGGCGACGGATTTTTTGTAGGTTGGCTCGTCGATAATCCCGCGAAAGGGTGGGGGAATTTCGCCGGCATGGGCGAGCACATGGCGGCGGTTCAGCGCGGCCAGCCACAGTTCCGCCGCCAGCCGCGTAAGAATCAGCCCCAATGTTAAACAGACAATGATGTTCACAAATTGCAATTCATCAGACTTTCGACTGACTGGAAATGGTTAATTTGGTTGTTACTCAATATACCAATGCCCGCGCCGCCGCATTCTGCGCCGACTTCACGACATCCTCCAACTCCCACACGTAGCGGCTTTCGGGAGAAAGCCGCCATTTGCATTTCCTGCGAAAAGAAGTTTGCGGCGCTCTGCCGAGACGCCGCTACGTCAGAATCTACCACTTCAATGCCTGCAACCGGCGGGCGACTTCCTCGGCGTTGGCGCGGCTGTTGAAGGCGCTGATGCGGAAATAGCCTTCGCCTTTCGAGCCGAAACCGCTGCCGGGCGTGATGACCACGTTGGCTTCGCCCAGAATTTTATCGAATACCTGCCAGCTCGTGACGCCTTTCGGCGCGCGAACCCAGATGTAGGGCGCGTTCAGGCCGCCGAAAACCTTCAGGCCCGCCTTTTTCGCGCCTTCGCGCAACACCTTTGCGTTGCCGAGATAATGCTCGATCAGCGCGCGCACCTGCGCCTTGCCGTCCGGCGAGTACAACGCTTCCGCGCCGCGCTGGACGATGTAACTCACGCCGTTGAACTTGGTCGTCGTGCGCCGCAGCCAGAGCGGATGCAGCGGCTGGAACTCGCCGGTCTTTGTCTGCGCGTTGAGTGATTTGGGCACCACCGTGTAGGCGCAACGTGTGCCGGTGAACCCGCCGTTTTTGGAAAAGCTGCGGAATTCGATGGCGCAGTCGCGCGCACCGGGAATTTCGTAAATCGAATGCGGCAGCGCCGGGTCGGTGATGTACGCCTCGTACGCCGCGTCGAACAGGATGACGGCCTTGTGTTCGAGCGCGTATTTCACCCACGCCTCCAGTTGCGGACGATTGGCCGCCGCGCCGGTCGGGTTGTTCGGCGAGCAGAGATAAATCACGTCCACGAGCCGCTTCGGCGGTTCGGGAATGAAACCGTTGCCCGGCCGGCACGGCAGATAGACGAGCTTGGCGTAAGCCCCGGCTTCGTTGGCCTCGCCGGTGTGGCCGGCCATCACGTTCGTGTCCACGTAGACCGGATAAACCGGGTCGCTGATGGCGATTTTATTTTTGTGGCCGAGGATGTCCAGAATGTTGCCGGTGTCGCATTTCGTGCCGTCGCTGACAAAGATTTCGTCATCGGCCACGTCGCAGCCGCGGTCGCGGAAATCATTTTTGGCGATGGTGGCGCGCAGCCAGTCATAGCCCTGTTCCGGGCCGTAGCCTTTGAACGTCTCGCGCACGGCCATTTCGTCCACGGCCTTGTGCATCGCGGCAATGACGGCGGGCGGCAGCGGCTCGGTCACGTCACCGATGCCGCAGCGGATCAGGCGTTGCGCGGCTTCGGGATTGGCGTCGCAGAACGCCTTTACCCGCCGGCCGATTTCCGGGAACAGATAACCGGCTTTGAGCTTGAGATAATTGTCGTTTAAATGGGCCATGGATGTTGTTTTGTTGGAAAATCCAAGCCTCGGAATTTACGTTAACGAACGGGTTGAAGCAAGCCGACGATAAGTCAGGTAGTGGGCTGCTTTAAAATCCAAATGAACAGTTTGGAATTAAAAACAAATCGTGAATTGGCCAGCGAGCCCATTGTACGAAAAAACCGCTTTCGACAAAAGATCCCTCCCAATCAATAAGACTAACCCTTGATTTGCAAGGGTTGCGCCCGCCGTTCTTGGTGAGTTCACAGTAATTTGTGCACCGCCGAGGATGTCGAAAGTAATAGGATAAACATTCGTTGCAACATCCGCATGAGTAGCAGATGCCATTGAAATTACGTTAACAACTGGTAATCCCAAAGATTGAGCAGCCGTATTATCAATGCACGAAGTTGCGGCACCGCTATCAATTAAAGCAAACCCTACTATCGGAGAGGGAACAGGTTGAGCTGCGCTTGTTAGCCTCTCTGCAATTTCAGGAGGCACCTTGATAGAAACTTGCACCACCGGTCCCCGCATAGCCAAAACCTGGCTCGGCTCCACTGGAACTGGCTGTCCTTCAGGGCCAATCCGGTGTCCGCTAACTTGGACATGTAGAATAGGCATTTAGAAAACTGAACATGAGGGTCGGAATCCGAACCGTCTCATCTTTCTCATCTACACCGCGAACCAGAAATGATTCAGCACCAAAACGGCGCAACCCTTCGGAAACTGCTTTTTCTGGATTATCAAAAAAACCGATGAGTTTGTCGCCCTTCACCAAAACAAACTTCCCTAAGTATGCCTTGGACCATTCCGCTTGATTGGCTTTAAAAAATGCTCGTTCTTTTTCCAGAGTGCTCATGACGTATGCCTCATATATCCTACTCCCTGTAAACACCGAGTCAAACACTCAGTTTCCTTTGATTTTATTGATGCTTTTGCGTCTTTGACGATTGAAGCCCTCCCTGTTGTTTCAGCAGACGTAACAGGGCCTTACTTCCGGTTAATCCGCTTGCACGCCTGTTTGTAAATGTGCGAATGCAACACGCCGACGAAGGGCAGGTTGCGGTACCGTTCCGCAAAGTCCAGGCCGTAGCCGACCACAAAGTCGTCCGGTACAGTGAACCCGACGTAATCGGCCGCGATTTTTTCGACGCGCCGCGCGGGTTTATCAAGTAACACGCAGATTTTAATTCGACGCGGCTTGAGGGCACAAATTTTGGGTAGCACACGAGCCAACGTCTGGCCCGTGTCCAGGATGTCGTCCACGAGCAGCACGTCGCGCCCGCGTATATTCAGCCGCAGTTCCTTGGTGAAAATCAGGTGGCCGGATTCCAGGCCGTCGCTGTAGCTGGAAACGCCCAGAAAATCCAGCCGCAGCGGCAGGTTCAAATGCCGCAACAAATCCGCCAGGAACATCACCGTGCCGTTGAGCAGCGAGACGACGACTGTTTCACGCCCGTGAAAGTCGCGCTCGATTTCCTGCGCCAAAGCGCGGACTCGCCGCGCGAGCTGTGCTTCCGTGATGAGCACGCGCTCGACTTCCTTGCGCCAGCGCGGCGGGACCTGAATGGAACGGGGTTGGGCCATCCGGGTGAATTGTGAAAAGGCCCGCGCCGAATGCGAGCCATTTTTATGGCGAGTTTTTCACCGCCACCGCCATCTGCCGCACCAGCCAGTCGGCTTCGGGTTTGCTGCCCAGGTTTTTCGCCGCCGTGAGTTCCCGGCCGTCGCGCGTCCGGATTTTCAGGTCATAATACGCCGTATGACCGGCTGTGGCGCCGACATCGGTCGCGATGTTGGCCACCTCGGAAACCTTGAGGGTGTGTTGTTTTTTGATGCTGAGCCACGCGGTTTCAATCTGTATCTGCGCTGGCGTGGCAACCACGCGGCTGCGCCGGAACCAGAGGTCAAACGCGAACGCGGCCATCAACAAATCAATCACGCCGAACACGAGCGGGAAGATCAATGGTGCGTGTTTCCAAATCAGGAAGACGACGATCGCCGTCCAAATTAACAGAAACGCGGTTGCGCCGGATGCGAAGCCGGGATTGCGCGCGGCGGGAAAAATGAATTCCTTGCCGCCATCGGCCAGATCATTGACCTGGACGTGCGAATGAATCAACTGCCGGATTTCGTCCAACGACATCTGGTAGGGTGCGGTCGGGTCGTCGGCGGGAACGGGCGTCTCCGGCACCTTGAACACGGGCACCTCGAACGTGGCATGGTAGTTCGGTCCGCGCACCTTGGCCGAGGCTTCCAGTTTCCAATGAATGCCGTCACCCACGGCGGTGGTGGCTTCCGGCTGGTCGGCGGGCAGTTTGAAATAGACCGGGATGCCAGTGGCGTTCGCATCGGTTTGCGGCAAATCGGGTCGCAGCCATTTTTCGTCCTGCCAGAGAATTTTCTCGGAGGTGGAGCGGCTGTTGCCGGTGCCGGTGGTGGAGCGGCGCAGGCAGCTCAAGCGGAGGTGCAGGCCGTGTTCGGGCCGCAGGCGCACGTTTACCTGGATCATGCCTTCGAGGGTGCCCCCGAGCGCGCCGGGCATCGCGGCCATTTCAAAATAGGACTTTCCGAATCGCCGCCAGGCGCGGGTGGTGTTGGCCGCAAAGACCAGCACGGCCAGGCCGATCAGGGGAAAAACCAGGGCGATGAGCGCCGCGTGATTGCCGCGCTGCAATTCCGGCGGCACGGCCAGAACGGTGATGACGGTGGAGACCGCCAGCCAGAAAATCACAAAGATCCACAGTAAAATGACGGATTTGCGTGCTCCGGAGGTGATGCGGCCCGCCGCCCAGTCCGGGCGTTCGAGCCAGGGTTTTTCCAAAGCTCCCGGTGCCGCTGATTTGAGGCCGGAGGTTTTTATCGCCATTTTTTTTGCGTTAATGCCGAAGATGAGGGCCACAAACCCGATACAGGCCGCGATGAAGCTCAGGATGGTCATTAGCCTTTGACGCGGTATTCCGCCGATCAGGTCATGCACAAGCATGACCAGGGCTGCCGTTCCCAGCAGCACAAATGGCAGCGACAAGAGAATGACCCGCGTGCGCGCGGCTTTGGGGTCCGGTGGCAGGGACGGTTCGTCCTTGAAAATCCAGTTTTTCACATGCCAGTTAAATATGTACTGAATCGCGATTTACTTCAGCAACGCATCGAGATTGTCGAGGCAAAGCTGCGACCAGGATTCCATCTGCTCACGTCTTTTTTTGAGCTCTTCAATCGCGATAAACTCGACCTGCGTGATGACTTGCTCGTTCTTCTTAACTTTCTCCGGCGTGCGAAACAACACGTGCACAACGCCAAAATGAACCCGACCGACTTCGGTGGAGTCGTCGTTGATCAGGCCAACGGGTTTTGCGTCAAATGTTCCCTGAATGGTCAGTTCTTCGCATGCCTCCCGCTTGACGGCCTCATGGAATGCCTGCGAGTCGTCGGTGAAGAGGGTTGGATCGTTGTTGTTGATGTGTCCGCCGATACCAATTGAACCTTTGGCGACCAGGCGTTGTTCTCCAGCCTTTTTGCCACGGACATAATGTAGCACGCTGTTTCCGTCGGTGACCACCACATAGGGGATGATTTGTTTGAAGTTGGGATTGGATTCTGCCCGGGCACGAGGCTGAAAACTGTTGTTTCTTTTGTCCAGGATTGCTGGCAGATAGCGATCAACATCAGCACTGAAGCCTTGAAAAACGCCAAGCTGCTCAAAAAGTGAACGAGGGAAAACTAGAACATTTTCATCGGCGGCAGCCATGAATTATCCAACCCTCCTTTCCTGAGCACACTGCGAGGCGGTTTCTTTCTTGTTGCCCCTGCGGAACAATTCACGGAGTTGGTCGGGTTTTTCCATGGGCGGAGAATACAAATTCAGTGACGAGTGACGAGGGAAAAATTCCTCCTCGTCCTCGTTCTCGTCCCCGGGCTTTCGATTGCGAGGACGAGAATGACGACGAGGATGAATAAACCGCGCCATTTTGCGCTTTGAACTTGGTTGGCTACGGCCTATAAAAGTCGCATGTTGCCAACGTTTCTGACCGACGGCGGCCCGGTGATCTGGCTGATTTTGATCGCCGCGGCCATTGCGCTGGTGGTGTTTATCGAACGCGCCTGTACTGCCACTGTTCGCAAATCAATTCCGCGGAATTCCTCAACGGCGTGCGCAATGTGCTCATAAACGGGTCCATTCTGAATGGCCCTTAGTTAAGGCCCAAAACTTTTCTGGTCAAGCGTTTGCGGCGAACCACGCCGGGCACATTATCAAAGAGGATTTGCCGGGAGAGTTTTTGCATCTGTTCAACAATGCGCTCCAGATTTCGTTGGTTGGCCACCGCTTGCTTGAGCCAAAGATATTGTTCCCGGGATAAAGCGACCGTGACGGTTTTGGCCCGCATTTTGCGTGTCCAGAAATAGCGGCTGCCCTGTTGGCCCGGAGCGCGTTCAAATACGCTGCCCTGACTGACATAGCCCAAGCGGGCCATTTGCCGCTGGCCATTCGGGTCAGTTCTTGATATTGGCATATTTGGCGGGCACACCTCCCGCTCCCGCGAGCGAAGGGAATTTTCCAACTCAGTTGGCGGAGAGGGGGGATGGCTGCGACCGTTCCAACTATGTGAACTTAAAGTACGATTCCACTCAAGTCACCTGCAATAGAGCAAAGAAGAAAAAGTCCCACTCGCTTGATGGATTTATGAATTGCGTATAAGGCGCAATCAGACTCAATCCAACGTCTGGCGGTACCGTTTGAGGCCCACGGTCAGCATGACCACCAAAAACAGGGCAATCGGCCAGAGATCCGGCATGACCTCCATCAAGCCGTTGCCTTTGAGCAAAATCCCGCGCACGACACGCAGGAAATGGGTCAACGGCAACACTTCGCCAATATCCTGCGCCCAATCCGGCATTCCGCGAAACGGGAACATGTAGCCGGAGAGCAGCAACGACGGCAGGAAAAAGAAGAACGCCATTTGCACCGCCTGAAGCTGGTTCCGGGCGATGGTCGAGAACGTGATGCCGACGGCGAGGTTCGCCACGATGAACAGAAACGCCAGCACCACCAGCAACGGCACGCTGCCCACAATCGGCACATGAAACAAATAACGTGCGGCCAGCAGAATCAGGAAAATTTGGATGTAACCGACCGTGATGTAAGGAACGATTTTGCCGATCATCACCTCGCCGGGCCGCGCCGGCGTGGACAGCAGGTTTTCCATCGTGCCGCGCTCGCGCTCGCGGGTGATGGCCAGGGCGGTGATGATGATCATGGTCATGGTCAGCATGACGCCCATCAGGCCGGGGACGATGTTGTATTGAGTGTTATTTTCCGGGTTGTAATGTTGATGCACAACCAGATTAAACGGCGGAGGCGCGCCCCGCAGATCCGCCAGCGATCCGGTGAGGTCGCGGTTCAGCACGGTGGTTGCCAGCAGATTCACCGCGCCCACGGCATAGCCGATGGCCGACGGGTCGGTCGCGTCGGCTTCCAGCAGCAAATCCGGTTTTTCGCCGCGCAACAGTTTCCGTGAAAAATCCACCGGAATGTCCACCGTGAACTGAACCGTGCCCTGGGCGAGCAGTCCTTGAATTTCCGCCTCGTTTCTTGGTTCGCGGACGACGTCAAAATAACTGCTGTCGCGCAGACCCCACACAATGGTCCGGGCAAAGACGCTGTTATCGGTCGAATAAACGGCCGTGGGCAGGTGTTTGGGATCGGAATTGATGGCGTAACCGAACAGCACCAACTGGAGCAGGGGGATGCCGACCATCATGGCGAAGGTGACGCGGTCGCGGCGCATCTGGATGAATTCCTTGCATACAATCGCCCAGAACCGCCGCCAGTTGAATTCGTGCAGTTTCACGAGAGAATCTTATGGGTTGAAACGTTCGCCCTCGCCCCGGCCCTCTCCCCTCCGTCTTCGCTACGCTTTGACGCGATCGCGCCGAAGCTGAGGGCGAAGGCGGACAGGAGAGGGAGAATGGCAGTCAGCCGACTGGCTAATTGGACGGTACAGGAAAAATCGCGGGACGAACGTTTATGTTCCGCGCAAGGATTAAGATGCGCCGACTCACGTCCACCCTCCGCAGTACTGTCACGGAGGACGGGTGGGCGGCTGCGATAATTTGCAGGTTTCACGAGAAATTGTCCTTGGCGGTTTCCATCAGGCTGATGAACACATCCTCCAGCCCGGATTCAATTTGTTCCCAGCGATAGGCGCCGGTCATCCACGGATTCATGCTTTCGCGCAAGCGGGCGCCGTTGCGGCCGCTGACGTGCAGCGTGGCGCCAAACGCGACGACCTGTTCCACCCCGGGTTGGCCGCGGATTTTCTCCGCCAGGGCCGGCAGATCCGGGCCGGTGACCTCCCACGTGGTCAGGTTGGCGGTTTTCACGACCTCCTCAACACTGCCGCGGGTCAGCAGGTTGCCGTAGGCGATGTAAGCCAGGCGATGGCAACGTTCGGCCTCGTCCATGTAGTGCGTGGTGATGAGCACGGTCAGACCTCCGGCGGCAAGTTGATGAATCTCCTCCCAAAAATCACGCCGTGCCTTGGGATCCACGCCCGCGGTGGGTTCGTCGAGCAAAAGCAATTGGGGTTCGTGAATCAGGCACGCGGCCAGGGCGAGGCGTTGTTTCCAGCCGCCGGAAAGGGTGCCCGCCAGTTGACGGCGGCGTGTGGTCAGGCCAAGGCGCTCCAAGCTTTTATCCACGGCGGTTTTGCGCTCCGGAATTTCGTAAAGCTTTGCGATGAAATCCAGGTTTTCTTCGATGGTCAGGTCCTCATAGAAACTGAACCGCTGCGTCATGTAACCGATGTTCTTCTTGATTTCGCGCGAATCGCGGCGGATGTCGTAGCCCAGGCAGCGCCCGCTGCCGCCATCCGGCGTGAGCAGCCCGCAGAGCATTCGCAGAAACGTGGTCTTGCCGCTGCCGTTGGGGCCGAGGAAACCGTAAATCTCACCTCGCCGCACCTGCATGGGAATATTGTTCACGACCGTGCGATTACCGAACCGTTTCGTGATGCCTTGGACGTCAATGACGAGGTCGGAAGAGTTCATTGGATGGGAGAACATTCAACATTCGACATCCCACTTTGAACATCCAACAAACCCGTGTGTGTGGCGGCTTTCGGGGGAAAGCCGCATTCTTTAATTTTCTGGAGTTTGCGGCGCTCTGCCGAGGCGCCGCTACAGTCAATTGGATGTTTCATTTCAATTTCACGTCCACCGGCTGGCCGGGACGAAGATCCATTGCGTCCGCCGGGGAAAATTTCGCCTCAATCATGTAAACCAGTTTCGCGCGGTTTTCCTGGCTGTAAATCACCGGCGGCGTAAACTCGGCTTCCGTCGAGATGTAATTCACCGTCGCGGAATAGCTGTGTTTGCCGCCGTCAAACGACACGCGGACGGCCTGGCCTGGCTGAATTTTCGGCAGGGCCGTTTCCGGGATGAAAAAGCGCACCTTGAGGTTGGCCGGTGGCAGCAGTTGGACCACGGGCTTGCCTGCGGCGACCCATTCGCCGGCGCGGTACAGGGTGTCCTGGACGAACGCGTTTGTGGGAGCAAACTGTTCCTTTTGTTCAAACGACCAGTTGGCCTTGGCGAGCGCGGCGGTTTGGGCTGCCATTTGCGCCTGATCGGCATCACGCTGGGCCCGGGCCTGGTCCAGTTCCTCCGCCGAAATCACCCCCTGATCGTTGCGCAATTGTTCGCGGCGGGCGAATTGAGCTTCGGAAAGCGCAAGGTCGGCCCTTGCCTGCGCCAGATTGTTGCTGGCCTGGCGGGCGGCATCGGCCTCGGAACGGCGTTCCAATTGAAACAGCAACTGTCCGGTTGTGACCTGGTCACCGCGCGCCACGGCCAGGGTTTCCAGGGTGCCCCCCAGCGGTGATGCCACATAAACGTATTCGCCTTCGACATAGCCTTGAAACTCGTTCGACGAATTCGGGGAGCAACCGGCGATGAACATGGCGCCGAACGCGAACGCTGTCAGAAATGAGCGGTTTTGCAGCCGCCGGTTGACCCGGGCCAACACCGGCGGGTGGCAGGCGCGGGAAATTTTTATTGTTCGATCCAATACCGGTTGATCCCACTTTGATTGATTTCCGTTCGTTTTCATTTTTGGTGGAAAGTCGCGTGCTTCACAAGGTGCGCCGAAAGAGCAGCGTGGCTGCGCCCATCGCCAGAATGGTGAAGCCCAGCAGAAAAGCGATGTCGCTGCTGATGGCCATCAATCCGGTATTTTTCAAGACGAGGTCCTTGAATCCATGCACGGCGTAGGTGAACGGGTCCACCACGGTGATCGCTTTCATCCATGGTGGAAAAGACGCTGTGGGGTACACCGCGCCGCTGGGAAAGAACAGGACCGTGTTGAGCAGGCCGAAAATCGCGCGCGGCACCAACGGGTCGTTCACGCGCACCATGATTAAAAACATCATGCTGATCAACGCCAGCGCCGTCAGCACCACGAGCAACAGCATCCGCGCCAGCCGCAGCGGATTGAACGGGTCGGGAATGCCCGCGATCAGGGAACCAGCCGTCACGAGCACGGTGCCGGCGATGATGGCCTTGGCCGCACCGGAAAAGGTGAAACCCAGGATTAGCTCAAATTTCCGGATCGGCGTGACGAGGTAGCCTTCATGCAACCCGCGCGCCTTGTCGTCAATGAAGATGATGCCGCCACCGATCATCGCCGAGACGAAGATCGCCAGCACAATCGTGCCGGGCAGCAGATACTGGATGTAAGGCACGTAAGGATAAACTTCGACGACGGACAACGTTGCGCTGGCGGTCGTGCGCGCCGGAACCGGCGGCATATTGTAAGTTTCGAGCATCCCGCTGAGCGCGCCGCCCAGGGCCGAAGAGGAGAATTGGTCGGTGTTGTCCTCGATCAACGCAATGCGCGGGTTCGCGCCAGCGAGAAGCTTGCGCGAAAATTGCGGCGGAATATCCAGAATCCCGTTGATTTTTCCGTTCCGCAAATCGCGCATCGCCGTCGCCCGGTCGCTGTAAGCCACGGTTTCAAACGTGCGCGCATTGGCGGCGATGGCCTGGCACATTTCCTTCAACTGGATCGCCGGCACGCCGTGGTCCTCGTCCACGACGCCAATCTGAAGGTTTTTGACCTTGCCGCCGAAGGCGTAACCGAGCACGAGCAGTTGCACCAGCGGCATGACGATGGAAACGACGACCAGCGTCGGGCTGCGCCGGAACCGGCGCAAATCACGTTCGATGATGGCCCAAATGCGGTGCATGGCTTCAGCCTCGCGACAAGATGAACGGGCTGTCGGCGGCCGACGGCGCCTGCAACGTGTCGCGTAATTGATGACCGGTGTAATGGACGAAAACGTCGTCCAGCGTCGTACTTTGGACGGACAGTGCGGTGACCGTGACGTTCGCTTTTCGTGCCGCGTCCATCAATTCAACCGTCGTGCGCGGGCCGTTGTTGGAGGAGATGCGAAAGACGTTGTCGTCACTTTTCACCCCGGCCACTTCCGGCAATTGGTTCAAGGTTGCCGCCCAATCTTGCGGGACGTTTGAGAAACTGACCTCCAGAATGTTTTTGCCGGGAATGGAGGCTTTCAGTTTCAACGGCGAATCGAGCGCGGCCAGTTTTCCGTGGTCAATGATCGCAATGCGGTCGCACAGTTTGTCCGCCTCGTCCATGTAATGGGTCGTGACGAGAATGGTCAGGTCGCGCTCGTGTTTCAGCCGGGCGAGCATTTCCCAGACGGCCACGCGCGAAACCGGGTCGAGGCCGGTCGTCGGCTCGTCGAGAAAAAAGATTTTCGGTTCATGGACGAGGCCGCGGGCGATTTCCAGCCGCCGCCGCATGCCGCCGGACAACATTTTCACCGGCTTGTCCGCCCATTGGGTCAGTTCCACGACGGCGAGGAGTTCCTTGATGGTGCGCCGCCGTTTCTCACGCGGAATGCCGTAGAGCTTCGCGAAAATGCTCATGTTTTCGTTCGCGCTCAAGTCGAGGTCGCTGGTCATTGCCTGCGGGATGACGCCGATGGACTGGCGGACGCCATTCGCCTCGCGCACGATGTTAAAACCGTTCACGCGCGCCGTGCCGGAAGTCGGCGGCACCAGCGTCGTCAACATGCGGATGAGCGTGGATTTACCCGCGCCGTTCGGTCCGAGCAGACCGAACACTTCGCTGTGTTCGACGGAGAAATTCAGCGCGTCCACGGCGGTAAAATCGCCGAAACGCTTGGTCAAATTTTCCACTTCAACATCGAACATATTATTTTCCGTAGGAGACGGCGTCCGGAGTCTTTGGTCTTCATATTTGAGCCTCGTCACCCCGGCGCCTACAAATTTCATTTCAATGGCAGCGCGACGTATGCCGTCATCCCCACGGCCAGGCTCCGGTCGTGATTGTCGCAGCGCAGGCGGATTTCAAAGGTCTTGATGTCACGCTTGGTCCGGCTCACGTCGCGCTGGGTGGCGTAATCCGCGTCCACGCCGCGATAAAAAACCGTGCCTTCGCGCGTGGCGCCCGAGGGCAGTTTCACCGGCAACCGGTCGCCGAGATGAATGCGGTCAATGTAGGTTTCCTCGACATCGGCGCGCACCCAAAGGTCGTCCTGGTCGATCAACGTGACGATGGCCTGACCGGGATTGACCACTTCGCCCTGCAACGCCGCGCGCGTGTCCACGATGCCGGCGATGGGCGCGAAAATTTTTGTGTAGCCCAGTTGCACCGCCGCTTTTTCCTTTTGTGCCGCCGCCGCCTGGATTTGTTGGTTCAACGAATCCACCCGCGCCCGGGCCGATTCGTAAGTCGTCCGTGCCTGATCGTAAGTTTGCACCGACTCGACATTATTGGAGTAAAGGCCCTGGATACGCTCGAAATTCAGCCGCGTGTTTTCCAGGTCGGCCTGCGCCTCGGCGAGATCGGCGGCGGATTGCTGCTCGCTGCTAGCATAAAACGCCATGTTGGCCTGCTCCGTTTCAGGTTGAATGAGGGCGAGCAATTCACCATTCGTCACCGGGTCGCCTTCCTGGACAAAAAGCCGCTGCAACCGGCCTTGAATTTCCGGGCTGACGATGACCTCATCCGTCGTGACGATGCCGGTCAAAAGGATTTCGCGCGACGGCCGCGTGAGCGCGCAATAAATGCCACCGGCGGCGGCCAGCACCAAAAGGAGCAGCATGATTCTTCGGCCCGTCTTCATTGGCGTCTCTTTTTCATCGACCATGACAGAATTGTGTTGACATGTCAAACAAATGTTTTAATTTATTGTTTGAAACATGAATTTGAAATCAGTGAACGGGCTGGCTTTTGACCCGCATGATGAGACGCGCCGCCAGATTTTGGAAGTGGCGGGCGGGGTGTTTGCCGAGGTGGGTTTTCGCAAAGCGACCATCCGGGAGATTTGCCGGCGGGCGGGCGCAAACATTGCCGCCGTCAACTACCATTTTGGCGACAAGGAGACCCTTTACGCCGAGGTCCTGCGCCATTCGCAACAAATGGCGTTTGCGAAATACCCGCCGCTGCTGGGCGTGGCCGCAGACGCGCCGCCGGAGGAAAAGCTCCGGGCCTTCATCCAATCCTTTCTGCTCCGGATTTTCGACGGCAGTCCCACCGCGTGGTTTGGCAAAATGATGTCCCGCGAAATGGTGGAGCCGACCGAGGCGCTGGATTTGCTGATGAAAGAGCGCATGCGGCCGATGGCCGATCTGCTCCGCGGCATCGTGGCGAAGATTCTCGACTGCCCGTCCGATGCCGAAAACGTCCGGTTATGTTGTTTCAGCGTCGTCAGCCAGTGCGTTTTCTATCATCATTGCCGGACCATGATTTCCCGGTTGTTTCCGGAACAACGCCTGGACGCCTCGGTGGTCGAGCAACTGGCCGGGCACATCGCCAGCTTCTCGCTTGCCGCGATGAAACACTTGCCGGCTCCTCAAATGTCAAAACCCAGGCCGGTCTTGCCCGGACGCAAGCGGCGTTTATAAATTGTTGAATGACATGAAAACAGCCCGATTGATTTTCCCAATGTTGCTGGCCGGTTTTGTGGCCGGCACCAGTGCCCAGACTCAAAACACGCCCGCCGACACCAACGCGCCCGCCTGGATCACCCAGCCGCTCTCATTGGTGGATTGCCTGAACCTGGCGTTGAACCAAAACGCGACGATTCTCAAGGCCAAGAGCGATTTGCAGGCAACCTACGGCGTGGTGGTCCAAACCCGCGCCGTCGCGCTGCCCCAGGTGCTGGCCACCGGCCAATACAAGCGGACCGAACGCAGCGCGATTGAGAGCTTTCCCGTGCCGAACATTCCACCGCAACCGGACCAGAACTGGAACGCGGGCATTCAGGTTGTGCAATCCATTTACGAAGGCGGGAAAATGCTTGCCGCCATCCGCGCCGCCCGGCTCACCAAGGAACAGTCCTTGCTGCAATATCAGACGGTAGTGGACGACACCCTGTTGAGCACGCGGCTGGGCTATTACGACGTGTTGCTGGCCGCGCAACAGATCGTGGTCCACGAGGCGTCGGTGAATCTGTTGACCAAGGAGTTGGAAGACCAGCAGCACCGCTACAACGCCGGCACGGTGCCGCATTTCAACGTGCTGCGCGCCGAAGTGGCGGTTGCCAATGAACGCCCGGCCCTGATCCAGGCGCGGAACAATTATCGCATCGCCAAAAACAACCTGGCCAATCTGCTCGGTTACAATCTGCCGCGCGACATCTGGGAAGACATCCCGTTGAACCTGTCTGATACGCTGGAAGCCAGGCCCTATCACATCGGGCTGCCGGAAGCCATCGCGCTGGCGCTGGCGAATCGCACCGAGCTGGCCGCCTTGCGCAAGCAGGTGCAGTTGGAACGGGAAAACATCGTCAATGCCAAATCAGGCTACAAACCGACGGTCCAAGTCTTTGCCGGCTACAACTGGTACAACGCGCAATTCACTCCGCCGGTTGACCTCGATCATGACATCCGTGGCTGGAACGCCGGCGCGGAGTTGAGCTGGGACATTTTCGACGGAATGCTGACGCGGGGGAAAGTCATCCAGGCCAGGGCCCTTTACGAGAAATCCAGAACGGACGTTGAGGATCGGGGGCGGCAGATCGAACTGGAGGTGCGCACGGACTATTCCCTGTTCATCGAAGCGCAGGAAGTGTTGGATTCGCAAAAAACCGTGCAGGCGGAGGCCGAGGAGGCCTTGCGCGAGGCCGAGGCGCGCGCGGGCGCCGGCACCGGCACGCAACTGGACGTGCTCGATGCCCAGACCTCGCTGACCCAGGCGCGCACGACGGAGATTCAGGCCCTGCACGACTATGCCGCCGCCCGTGCCCGGCTGGAGCGCGCGATTGGCGCGGACCTGGTCCAGGCGGAAAATCCGAAATCTTGATTTGCCGATTGACGGCGTCGGCGGCTTTGAGGGATTTTTGTGGCGCTATGGCAAAAATTCAAAGGGCATTGCTCTCCGTTTCCGACAAAACCGGCCTGGTGCCGTTTGCGCAAACTCTCGCCGGCGCGGGTGTCGAACTGATTTCCACCGGTGGCACGGCCCGGACGCTTCGTGAAGCCGGCCTGGCGGTAAAGGACATCAGCGAACACACCGGTTTTCCCGAAATGCTTGACGGTCGCGTCAAGACGCTGCACCCGAAGGTCCACGGCGGGCTGCTGTTCATTCGCGGCGACAAAAACCACGAGGCCACTGTGCGGGAGCACGGAATTCTGCCGGTTGATCTGGTGGTTGTGAATCTTTACCCATTTGAACAAACCGTCGCCCGGCCGGACGTTTCGCTGCACGATGCGATTGAAAACATTGATATTGGCGGGCCTTCCATGCTCCGGAGCGCGGCGAAAAACCACGCCAGCGTGACCGTGGTGGTGGACCCGCTGGATTACGCGGAAGTCTCCGGGCAGATCAAGGCGGATGGCAACACAACCCTCGAACTGCGCCGCCAACTGGCGGCAAAGGTTTTTGCGCGAACGGCGGCCTATGACGGCGCGATCGCGGCGCATTTGCAGAAGGAATTCAAGACGGTGCCGGACCCCGGCCTGCCCGCTTTGCTTTCGATTTCCGCACCCCTGGCGCAGCCGTTGCGTTACGGGGAAAATCCGCATCAAAAGGCGGCGCTGTACGGGAAATTCCGCGATTTTTTCCAGCAGCTTCACGGCAAGGAACTGTCTTACAACAACATTCTGGATCTGACGGCGGCGGCAAATTTAATCGCCGAATTCGCGGGCGATCCACCAACCCTGGCCATTCTCAAACACATGAATCCATGTGGCGTGGGTCAAGGCACGGACCTGCGCGCCGCTTGGGACAAGGCGTTTGCGACGGACCAACAGGCGCCGTTCGGCGGCATCATCGCCGTGAACCGCACACTGGACGGTGCGGGTGCGGATGCGATCGCGGAAATATTCAGCGAAGTCATCGTTGCGCCGAATTTTTCGGCGGAAGCGCTGGCCATCCTGCAAAAGAAGAAAAATTTGCGACTACTCAAATCGTTGAAATCACCGTTAACGGCGCAAGCGTGGGATGTTCGCAGCGTTGGCACTGATTCATTTTTATTGCAGGAACGTGATTTAAAAACGGCGTTGGCCGGGGACTTGAAAATTGTCACCCGCCGTCAACCGGACGAACTGGAGTTAAACGCGATGCTTTTCGGCTGGCGGGTCGCCAAGCATGTGAAATCGAATGCGATTGTCTATGTGGGAGCCGATCGAACGCTGGGTATCGGCGCGGGGCAGATGAGCCGCGTGGATGCGAGCCGGATTGCGGTCTGGAAGGCGGGGGAAGCGAAGCTTTCCCTTAGCGGCAGCGTGGTTTGCAGCGACGCCTTTTTCCCGTTTCCGGACGGGTTGATGGCGGCGGCGGAGGCGGGCGCCACGGCGGCGATCCAACCGGGCGGTTCGGTGCGTGACGCGGAAGTGATTGCGGCGGCGGATGAGCGGAATATGGCCATGGCGTTTACCGGCACACGCCATTTCCGGCACTAACGAATCAGCCGGTAAATCAATGCAAACTGGCAGAGCACGACGGCCAGCAGCAGCGCCCAAACGAACCCTTCCCGGAGCCGCAGTCCGCGTTGTTGGGCTGCCGCCAGCCAGAACCGAAGTTTGACGGAGCCGAGCGTGATGACATCGCCGTTGCGAAGCAGTGCGGTTTGGACCGGTTGATCGTTGACCATGACCAAGGCCTCCGGCGCCGCCGCAAGCTTGAACCCCTCCCGCCGCTGAAATTCGAGCGTCAAATGTTGGCCCCAAGTGCCGTCATCGTTCAACTGCAGGTCGTTTCCCTGGTCACGGCCGATACGAAAAGGAAAACGGCGGACTGCCGATTGGCGGCCCGCCTTCTTTCCCGCCAGGATATGGAGTTCAATCATCAGAAAATCCGGCGCGGCACCTGAATCTGATCGCCCGGATAGACCGGCGGATCCAAAGACGGGTCCTGCAGGGCTTTGTTACAATTTACTTTGATGCGGTCTCCGGTGCTGCGAATGAGCCAGACCTTGTTCCGGTTGGCGAAATCGGTGAAGTCGCCAGCGGTTTGAATGGCCTTGGTGACGGTGGTTTCACCGACATAGAGTTGGCGGCCGGGCAGTTTCACTTCGCCACCCACGTAAAAAACGCGTTGGGGAGAACTGACGGTGACGGTCAGCCGGACATAATACCTGGGGACATACAGATCATGGATGTCGTTTTGCAATTCACCCGCCGTCCTGCCCAGCGCCCGCACGGGGCCGATGTAGGGGAGGGTGATGGTGCCATCTTCCTTGATGGGTTCAAGGTGTTCCGGGATTGGATCAGCGGTGCCCGAGAAATCCACGGTGACCGTGTCTCCCACATGAAAGCGGGCGGCCGTCAAATCGGTTGACGTCGTATCGGTTGATGGCGTTCCGGTTCCCGTCAGCGCCGAGGGCGCCTGAGGGTTATCTGAAAAGAGAATGCCGTTGGATGACGATGAGCATCCGTTGAGAATAAATCCGGCGAATAAAACCCCCAAAGCCTGCCATTTCAGGCGTGACAGTGTCCAAAACAATTTCATTAACGGTAATGCTCGCGAAATTGGGCGCGCAATCAATACTTTTGTTTGATCCCGACCTTGCCGGGGTCGTCCGGGGTGCCTCCGGCCGGGGCTTCCGTTTCGTCTTCGTTGCGCGAATAGTAGTAATAATAGCCCTCGTCCTGCGACATGGTAATGTTGTTGAGGACGATGCCGACCAGGTTGCCACCGGCTTTTTCGATCAACTGCTTGGCACGAATGTTCATCGGTTGTGGATAACGGCGGTATTGGATGACCTGGATGGCCATGTCCACTTCGCTGGCCAGCACCGCGGCATCACTCACGCCCAGGATGGGGGGCGAGTCGAAAAACACAAAATCGTAACGCTGTTTTAATTCGGCGATCAGGTCTTTCATCTGCGGTGAATTGAGGATGCTCATGGAACTGCTGGGCAGTTTGCCGCTGGCCATGAAATCAAGCATCGGCACGCCAGTGGTTTGGATGACTTCTTCAAGCGTGTTCTGTTTCAGCAAATAATTGGTCAGGCCAAGGTTGTTGCTGACCCGCAGTATCTTATGAAGGGTTGGCCGGCGCAGATCCGAGTCCACGATCACAACGCGCTGGCCGGCCTGGGCGAAGACGGTGGCCAGATTCAAGCCGGTCGTGGACTTGCCTTCTCCCATCCCGGCGCTGATGATGACAATGCTGTTGAGCTTGTCGTCCTTGCGGGAAAACAGGAAATGAGTCCGCAAGACGCGATAGGCTTCGGCGTGCTGGCTGTCCGGACCTTCATCCAGCAAGTAGCCCACATTTTGGGGAATGACCCCGAGCACGGGCGCCTGGAACGCGCGTTCGACTTCGTCGATGGTTTTAACGCTGGTATCCAGATATTCGATGAAGAAGGCCAGGCCAACGCCGACCACCAAGCCGACGACCACGCCAAGGATGATGTTCAACGGTTTATTGGGGCGAACGGGGAATTTGCCCGGTTCGGCCCGGCGAATGACCTCAACCATCCCGGTTTTGGGGATTTCCCAATCGCTCTTTTCGGCCGCAATCTTGGTGCCCAGCAGGGTGTGGAACTCCCGCATGCTTTCCAGTTTGAGTTTTGCTTCCCAGTAGGGCTGGCCTCTCGAGGCTTCGTCCGTGTCCTTTTGCTTGGCGTCATTGACCGCCTCGGTCAGCGCGTCCAGCGCGGCTTTTTCGGATTTCGCCTGACTGCTCAAGCCCGCCATGATGCCGCTCACCCGGTCATTCACCTCATTATTCAATTCATCAATCAAAGCCTGTACGCGGATGACGTCCGGATTGGCGAGTGAATAATCATTGGTCAAGGTGACGAATTTCTGCTGGGCGTCGTTCAGCTTGCTCAACAGGTCGGACAATGTCATGTCGGGAACCACCGTGGGCAGGACCTCCCTTAGTTTGTCAGGGCTTAACGGCTGCAGTTCCGTCAATTGCTTGTCCAACTTCATGTAGAGGGCTTCATGATCGATCATCAAGTTGTTGTAGTATTGCAACTGGCTTGAGGTGAGCGTGGGGCTGGGGCTGGTGGAGTTGGGGTCGTAATCATGGATTTGCAGTTTATCGCGCAACTGATCCACCTGCTTCTGGGCGGCGTCGATTTTCTCCTGGTCCTCCGAATACTGGTCTTCCAACGCCTTGATGCCACGCTTGGTCTGTTCATCCCGCATGCTGAGCCGGTAATCGCGATAGGCTTCCACGATGGCATTGGCAATGTTCGCCGCCATGTTTTTGTCCTCATCATAAACCGTAATTTCAATCAATTTGGTGTTCCGGACCGGGTCGAGGGATAGTCGCTTGTTAAGCAGCCTCATCGTGGCGGAGGTATCCAGTGGCACCCCACCGTTGTATCGTTTGCCCCACTCGACATTCAAATTCAGCTTGTCAATCACCTTGCTCAACACCACCTGGTCCTGAAGGATTTCAAATGCGGTCTGGATAAAATAGGGATCGTAGGGGGCATAGGTGACATCACCTCCGCCACCGGTGACTCCCGAAATGTCCGAAATGATATCGGGCTCGATCTTGATTCGGGCGGTGCTGGAATAGGATTCCGGCAAAATGAACGTCACCACCGTGGCAATGGTGAAGGTGATCAAAAAAACCGTGATGATGATCGCCTTGCGAATGCGCAGAATGCGCAAATAATCCAAAAAATGCAGTTTGGCTTCCTGCATCGAATCGGGTTTTGCTGAATCCATAATTCAAAAAAATAGGAGCCAGAGTAAAGACTCCCGCTCCCGTTCAAACGTTCAAAAACGACTCACGCAATGGCTTTCAGCTTAATAGGTACCCGTGACGCCCAGATAAACGCGGTTACGATCATACTTTTGGCCAGGCACATCAGAAGTGAGATCGTCGAAATTGTAGCCGATTTCCGTGGAAACATGCGGGTTAATGATATAGGCGAGGTTAAGCCCCAGGCTGTACCAGGTTTGCGATGTCCCGTCGAACGTGCCACCGTTAAACGTCGAGTATTGAATCTGGGCCGTAAGGCTGCCGACCAACCGCGAGGTAATCTGGTGGTTCAAAGTGCCGTAAATCACCGAGCTCTCCTGATCCTCGGTGATTTTGCCGCTCGCCGTTGGCGCAACGACGTCTGTCGCATTCCGCGACTGGGTAAAGCCCAACTGGACATAGCTCCCCGGCAGATAGGTATAGGTTCCCGACAATCTCGCGTAGGGGGAAACCTGGCTGGTTGAGGGAGTTCCAGGAGCAGGGTTGTAATAGTCGGCGTACTGAATACCCGCGTTTGCCGCAAGCGTTACGTTGTCGAGAGGCGTATACTGTGCTCCGACGTATCCGATGTGTGACCGGCTGTCGCGGTTGTTGCTGTGAGTAATTGGAGTGCCTGGATTATTCGGTGGTCCGGCGATAATTTCATTTCCGTCAAAGTTGACTTGCTCAAATTGGTAACCTACATACGCCAATAATGTTGGCTGCAATCGCCAGTTTACACTCAATGCAAAATCGTGCTGTAGCCGATTAAGCAGTCCTGCCAAACTGGTGCTGCCTGTTGCTCCATTACCCCCGCTATTTTGGTAGTCGTACAAATTGTTTTCGTAGCTGATTTCCGTGCCCAGGAGCCGGGTCCATTGTGTATCCACCGTGATGGTTCCGTCATTGTGAAAGTTGTCACCCTGTGCCCGCAACAAGGTGCCGCCGTTAAGTAGTTGAGGTTCCTGGCCCACGGCGAGCGAATCCTGCACCTTCGCCGACCAGCGTTCGGTGAACGCATGATCCACCCACAAATCGAGCTGGTGCGTCTGGTCAATTGCATCCTGGCCGAGGCTTTCCCGATCTTGATAGTAATACAAACCGTAAGTGTATCGCAGACCCAGTTCCGTTTGTTGCAACGGCACATTCAAACCAACGGAGGGACTGACTTCAAATCCGAAACTGCTGCGTTTGCCGGGGCCCGTTGGCTGGGTGTTATAGTTGTCATCGTAGAAACCGCGCAAGGTGCCTGACACCGTCCAGAGCTTGGCAGTCTCCATTGGATTTAAATCCGGTGCGTAAGCGGCCCGAAGGCTGGCTGTGCCAGCCACCGCCAATCCTGCACAGACTAAGAATTTTCTCATAGGGCTATATTTTGTACACGATACCCGACATCTGCTTGATGTTCAAGGAAAAGCAATCAGCTAAATTTGCATTATCCGGAAATCAAGAACCCTGTCAAACATCATTTTCGTTTTTTATGCCAAAATGTTTACGCATAAAAAACCCCTCAATTTCCCTATGTTTTCATTAAAAACTCTTACTGCTCAAACGCTTGCGATTTAGCTTCTTCAACAACACCGTTAGCGACGACGTGTTTATGACATCCCGCTTTCCAAGCCAGCCCTTCGCCGCAATTCCAGTGCCAAACCGAAGAAATCCGCTGTGTTCATTCCGGTGAGCATCAGGATTGATGACGCATTTTACCCCCTTTTGTTTCGCATACGGCCAAAGCCGCCAGTCCAAATCGAGCCGATGCGGGTTGCAATTCAACTCGATCCATGTGCCGGTTTCAGCGCAGGCATCGATCACGGCCTGTGTATTAACCGGATACGGTTCGCGCTCAAGCAAGAGTCTCCCCGTCGGATGGCCCAGCATGTGAACGAATGGGTTTTGTGCGGCGCGGATCAGGCGTTTGGTGTTTTCCGCTTCGTTGTTCGATGGCACATGCAGGCTGGCCACGACCACTTCCAACTCCGACAGCAACTCATCGTCGAAATCCAGCCGGTCACGCAAAATGTCCACCTCACAACCCGTCAGCAGCCGGAATTCGCCGCCCCGTCCGGCAATCTGTCCGTTGATTTTTTTTATTTCGTTTATCTGCTCGCGCAGACGTTTCGCATCAAGACCGTTTGCCTGGAATGATGATTTTGAGTGGTCGGTGATGGCCCAGTATTCCAGTCCGAGTCCTTCCATGTAATCGGCGATTTCCTCCAGGCGTTCGTGTCCGTCGCTCCAGACCGAATGATTGTGCAAGGCGCCTCTCAAATCCGTCCATGCGATGAGCTTGGGCAGATCATTTGCTTCAGCGGCCGCGAACTCACCGTGGTCTTCACGCAGTTCCGGCGGCACAAACGGCAGACCCAGTTGGGAGAAAATATCCGCCTCGTCCCGGCACGGCACGAGCAGTTGGGCGTCGCGCGTTTCGGTTTTGGATTTGAACAGGCCGTATTCATTCAACCGCAGCCCGTGCTGAATCGCGCGCTGGCGCATGACGATATTGTGCTCTTTGCTGCCGGTAAAATAAGCCAGGGCAAAGGGGAATTCCCGGTCGCTGACCACCCGCAAGTCGCATTGAATACCGCCCTGGAGGATGACACTCGCCTTCGTTTCGCCCCGGGCCGTGACTTTGATGACGTCCGGCTGCGCGACAAAGAAATCAATCACCGTCGCCGGCTTTTTCGACGACGCGAGCAAATCAATGTCGCCGATGACCTCCCGGAAACGCCGGAGGCTGCCGGCGGCGCTGCAACGGATGACCCCGGGATGTTCGCGCAAGTTTTCCAGCAACGGTTCGGCCACCCGCAGCGTGTCACTCAGCAAATGTTTTGAGGCATAGGTGCGGCGGCGTTCGATGCCTTCGAGCAAATTGGTCTGTGTCTTTTCACCGAAGCCCTCCAACCGTGCGATCTGGCCCGCCCGGCCCGCCGCCTCCAGCTTCTCGACCGAATCCACTCCGAGTTCTTGGCTGAGTGCCTGGATTTTTTTGGGGCCAAGTCCGGGAATTTCCAACATTTTAATCAAACCCGGCGGGATCGACGCTTTCAACTCCTGGTGGTAGGCGAGCTGGCCGGTTTCCACCAGCTCGGTGATTTTTTGTTCGAGCGCCTCGCCGATGCCTTTGATCTTGCCCAGTTGTTTTTCGGCGACGATTTTCGTCAGTGGTTCGCTCAAATTTTCGATCGTCCGCGCGGCATTCTTGTAAGCGCGCGTTTTAAAGGGGTTTTCCCCCTTCAATTCCAGCAATGTTCCAATTTCCAGCAGAATTTCCGCGACCTGATCTTTGTCCATGGGCATGATTATAACCTGGGCCAGATCGGTTCAAAACAGAAAGTGAAACCGGGCTGGCCCGGGGGGAGTGTTCTTCGGGACAGGAGTGTCCACGGGAAGCGTTTGGGAACGAGGTCAAAATGGTTTTTTTGACTATTTTCCCCCGGCAGCGGGGTTGTTCAGATAAATGGCCCGTAGTTTGCTATAAACCATTAAATTAATCAGTGAATTATGGGCGCATTGAAAAACGGAACAATGAAGTTTGCAAGTGAACACCTGAATTTTTCAGAGCAATACCTGCAGGCGACGCTGTTCGTGTCCCTGCTGAGTGTATGGCTGCTGGTCGGGCTTTTTTACTATTTAAATCGTTACACCAAACGGGAGTACTTCACCGTCTGGACCACGGCCTGGCTGTTTTATGCGTTGTGGTTGACCCTGGGTTTGACGATGCACGATGTGGTCTCCAACACCACCATTTTCATGCTACGGCAATGTTGTGTGGCCATTTCGGCGGTGTTTCTTTTGTGGGGCAGCGCCCGCTTTTTAAGTTTGCCGATTCGGCAGTCCTCCTTTGGTCTGTTCATGTTGTTCCTGCTGGCCTGGACCTTTGTCAGTCCGGAGGTGCTTTCAAGCCGGCTGCAAATCCAACTGCCGGTCTTCATCTTGATCGGCTTGAGCAGTGTGTTTGCCGGGGTCTGCTTCTTTCGGGTCAGAAAAAAGATGCCGTTTGTCGGGGCCGGCATGTTGTCCATGGGCTTTCTGCTTTGGGGACTTTACCTGGGAAGTTATCCATTCTCCCAAAACTATCAGGAGCTTTACAACGCGGGCTTTCTCATCGCCGCGGTGCTTCAGCTTTTTATCGCCGTCAGCATGGTGGTGCTGGTCATGGAAGAGGTCCGCTACAATGCCGAGCAGATGCGCGCGGAAATTGCCGAGGTCCGGTCCGAGAAGGAGGCCCTGCAGGTCAAAATCCTCACCACCGAGGAACAATATCGCAACCTGTATGATCAGGTGCGTCTGACTGAAGGGGTGCAAAAGGCCTACGATGAACTTCGGCGCACCCAGCAGGTGGTGGTGCAACAGGAGCGCCTCCGTGCCTTGGGTCAGATGGCCAGCGGGGTGGCGCATGACGTCAATAACGCCTTGTCACCTGTGGTCGCTTATTCCGAATTGCTGCTCGCGACCCAAACCAATCTGCCGGAGAACGCGCGCCAGTATTTGCAAATCATCCGCCGTTCGGGTGAGGACATTTCCCATATCGTTGCGCGCATGCGTGAATTCTATCGCCGCCGCACCGACGCGGAGGAGCTCGTCGAGGTGGATCTCAATCATATCATTGATGAGGTGGTAGAACTTACCCGTCCTCGCTGGCGCGACCTGTCCCAGCGGCAGGCGGTTTCCATCCAAGTCCAGCGGGAATTGGAACCTCAACTTCCGCCCCTGCTCAGCGACCCCAGCGATTTGCGGGAGGCGTTGATCAACCTGATTTTCAATGCCGTGGACGCCCTTCCTCAGGGAGGCATCATCACCCTGGTCTCGCGTCTCGTCAGCCGTCCGACTCACGGAGACAATCTGCCAGAGCGGGAAATTCAAATTGAGGTGCGGGACAATGGCGTTGGCATGGATGAAAAAACCCGCCAACATTGCCTGGAACCCTTCTTCTCCACCAAAGCCAAACGGGGAGGCACCGGCCTGGGGTTGGCCATGGTTTACGGAATGATGCGACGCCACGATGGCAACATCGAAATTGAAAGTGAACCCGGTCGAGGGACTTGTATGCGGCTCACTTTTCCAGTTCGGGTCAAGACCTCACAGACGAGCCCCTCAACCACCGTGCTGCGCATCGGCGCCAATCGTTCCTTGCGCATCCTGTGCATCGATGATGAATTGCAAATACAGGAGTTGCTAAAACATTGTCTCACGACTTTGGACCACCGGGTGACGACGGCGTCGGGCGGCAAACAGGGAGTGGAAATGTTTCGAGCGGCCATGCTTGAGAAACAACCGTATGAGATGGTGATAACGGATCTGGGCATGCCGGACATCGACGGACACCAGGTGGCCAGAACCATCAAGGCGGAATCACCCGCCACGCCGGTCATCATGATGACCGGCTGGGGAACCATGATGAAGGAAGAAGGGGAAACGGCTTCGGAAGTGGATGCCGTGGTCGGCAAACCGCCACGCATCCAGGAACTGAACAGCCTGCTTCTGCAACTGGCGGCGCAGCGATAAAACCGGTTCCCGCACCGGATCGTCCGCATCATCCGTTGATTTTCCCAGGGCACCTGGTTTTTCCGTGCGGATCCCCGCGAATGCCGGTAGATTCAAGGGCATGCCGAGACCCATGCATTGCCCGGTGGCGCTCACCATTGCCGGTTCGGATAGCGGCGGGGGCGCCGGCATTCAGGCGGATTTGAAAACGTTCGCTGCCTTCGGTGTCCATGGCGCCAGCGCGATTGCCTGCCTCACCGCGCAGAATCCACGGCGGGTTTACGCCGTTGAATCCGCCACGCCCAAAATATTGAGGCTGCAAATCGAAGCGGTGTTCAGCGAACTGCGCCCGGCGGCCGTGAAAACCGGCATGCTGTTTTCAGTGGGAAATGTCCGGGTGGTCGCCGGCTTTTTTCGAAAGCCCAAACGGGTGCCGTTGGTGGTTGACCCGGTCATGGTTGCCACCAGCGGTGCCCGGCTGCTCCAACCGGAGGCTGTCCAGGTTCTGAAGCAACACCTCCTGCCACTGGCCGCGCTGGTCACACCCAATCTGCCCGAAGCGGAAATGTTAGCCGGGGGAAAAATTGCGAACGTCGAAACGATGCGCGCCGCCGCCCGTGAAATTCATGCGCGTTTTGGCTGTGCCGCGTTGGTCAAAGGCGGCCATTTGCGCGGGATGCGCGAGGCGGTGGATGTTTTTTTTGACGGCCGGACCGAATTGCTTTTGACCGCGCCGTTCATCAAGGGCGTTCGCACGCACGGAACCGGTTGCACCTATTCCGCTGCCATCACCGCGGCCCTGGCGCTGGGTTGTGATTTGCCGCGAGCGGTGGGGCTGGCCAAAAATCACATCGCTCAGGCCGTCGCCGGCAGCTACCGGGTCCGGAAACATTTTGTGCTGAATCCACCGCTTCACTGAGGGGTGCTCCACTCAATGACCAGCAGCGAAGTCGCTTCCCGCGGCAAATTGAATTTCAAGACCGCCCGGCGGTTGCCAATGCGGATGGTTTTCAACGGTTCCAGCTCCGCAAGTTGCCCGGCCTTTGCCAGTTCCGTAAATGGTTTTGCCGACAACGTCAACGGCGACCCCATCCGCTGCCAGACGGTGAAGGCGTCGCTGTGCCCGTCGTCAATGCGGAAATGCCGGACTTGGGCCGTCTGGATTCCGGCCGGCAGTCCGTCGAGCGCGAGTTTGACCTTGGCCGTGGCACCTCGCGTGTCATCGTCGTGGTAATGCCAGACCAAAATACACAACCGGTTTGAGGCCAGACTGGCCAGCGCCGAAACATCAGGCCGCGCGCGGACCCCGTCCTGCAAAATCAAGTCGAGAGGAACTTCACCGTCGCTTTCGGTTGCGAGCTGCCGCCCGCCCATCTGGCTGAACATCCGGAAGACGTTGAGCACGGGCAAATCAATGCCATCGCTCGCCAGGGTGCGGAAACCGGCAAACGGCGGCTGGTCTTCAAACTCAAACGCCCACGTCAAGGCGCCTTCCAGATTCACGCCGCGCCGGCCGGCCAGTTCGAGTTCGCGGGCGAAACACTCGGCCGTGTAGCTGGCATAAACCGGCTCGTTGCGGCAGGCAAGTTGATCCGCCCGGCACGCGGCACAGCCGTCGGGGTCGGATTCGCCGATGACGACCGGCTTGCTGCTCAGCTCGGGAAACGACGTGACGATGCGAAAGGCGGAATCCATGTTGCGCAACTGGTTCGCAATGCCCAACTGCACATGACCATGCGTGAACGTCGGTGAACCTTTCGCGTGAAACGAAATGAAATCAATCGGCGTGCCGATGCGGCCGGTCGCAAAATTGGTGCCATGAACGCAATGCTCCAGAAATTCACGGAGAAATTTCGTGCCGCCGCCCGCGGAATCTGGCCCGCCGACTTTTGCGTTGGGCAAGGCGCGCCGCACGGCGTCCACCGCGCCATCATGCAGGCGTAAAAAATCTTCCGGTGTGCCCTGCCAGTAACCGATGTTCGCCTCGTTCCAGGTTTCCCAATACCAGTTGGCGACCTCGGCGCGTCCGTATCGTTCGGCGTCATGCTTGGCCCACTGAAAAACCAGTTCCGACCATTTGGCGTAGTCCTTCGGCGGATACGCCCAGCCGGTGAAAAGATTGTTATTCGTCTTCGATCCCCAATGATGTTGATAGGGTTGGGGGTGGACGGAAAGCGCTTCCGGCATGAACCCGATTTCCACATAGGGTCGCACACCGCCGGCGTGGTACGTATCGAAAATCCGGTCCAGAATTGTCCAATGGTAAACCGGATTTCCCTGCGCGTCCTCGGTGTAAACGCCGGTCGAACCTCATTTCAGCGCTGGAGTGCCGTCACCGCTGTTGAGCAGATTGTGCGTGCGGAAGTAAACGTCGTCCGGCGCAAGCGTGCCGAGTTCACCGAGCAGTTTCCGCCCGTCCGGTTGGGTGGCGTAATTCGGTTCGTCGGCGCCGAAGAACCGCCAGATCGGTTTCAAATCACCCGCCGGCTTGCCGACATGAACCTGAATTGCGACCCGAAAAGTGTCATCCACTGCCGGGGTGCGGCTGGCGCTGAAAAAAGGACCGCGGCCGCCAGAAACAATGATATGCGTATGGGCGGTTTTGAAAATCGGCCCGGCACAACCGGCTTTCCCCGCAAATCCGGCAGAGCGCCATTTGCGTTTCACGGTGCGTTATGCAATCCCGCCATTCACGCGGATGTTCTGGCCGGTGACCCAAACGGCCGCCTCGCTGGCCAAAAACGCAACCACTTCGGCAATTTCCGCCGGCTGGCCGAGCCGGCCAAAGGCGGCCATTTGTGTGAATTGCCGGATCTGGTCCGGTGTTTTGCCGTTGGTAAACAACTCTGTTTCCGTCGGGCCCGGTGAAATGGCATTGACCGTAATGTTGCGCGGTCCCAGCTCTTTTGCCAGTGAACGCGTGAACTGTTCCACCGCCCCCTTGGTGGCGACATAAGCCCCATAGGTTGGCATGACCCTCGCCGTGGTTGAACTCGACAGGTTAATGATGCGCCCGCCCGGGGCCAGACGGGTCGCCGCCTGTTGACATGCAAAAAAGGTGCCCTTGACGTTCACGGCAAAAATGCGGTCGAACTCGGCCTCCGTGACCGCACTGACCGGATTGACGGGCATGATGCCGGCGTTGTTTACCAGGATGTCGAGTTTGCCAAACCGGCCGATGACCTCGTTCGAACAACCGGACAATTTCCGGCACGCGCCCGACATCGGCTTGAACGGCGAACGCCTTTCCGCCAGTTGTTTCGATTTGAGCCACGACCTTCCGCGCCTCGCCAGCCTGGCTCGCGTAATTGACGGCCACCGCCACGCCATCGCGGCTGAGACGTTCGGCGATGGCGCGGCCAATCCCGCGCGACGCGCCGGTAACCAGCGCGACTTTTCCTTTCAATGAGTTGTTCATGTTCGTGATGATGTCCAGAATGCGGAGCAAACAATACAATCATTCATGAAGAAGTCCAAATCGCTTCCCGAAAGAATCCCCAGTGGGCTTAATTGGCCCAATGCGTTGTTCTCCGGCTTACGGCGGCTGCAGGCGGAAAAACTGGCTCGCGTTGGTCGCGCTGACCAGAATCCAGTTCAAATGGTTCGTCACCACCGGCGCCGGATTATTCGTGCTCCAAATGATTGGCGCAGTCAGATTGGTCGCCGATGCCAGCACAAAACCGTCCGGATAAATCGGCCAGCTAAGCACCAGGTTGGTGCCGGATGGCGCAACGTTCAACCATGTCGAGGAGAATTCCCATGCCAGGGCATACGTTTCAGAAGAGCTGACGATGCCTGCTCTGGGAATTCCGCCCGCCTTCCAGGCCTGTAAGTCGTAACGGCCCGGCGCCAGTTGCGACACAAAGATGTGTTCCACGTTGTCCACCAGGCTGGTGCTGGATGCGACGAGATTGCTGTTGGCCGCGTTATACAAAAACAAGTTAAGATTGTTGATGTCGGTCTGCCCCTGCTGGCGGTTCCAGACAAGCGTCGCCGTGGCGGCAAACGTGGCGTTGCCGAAACCATTGGTGACGTTGAAATAATAGTGGTTTATTTCGTCGGAACTGGTGCCGCTGGTGTTGGTGTTAAAATCCCAGCCGCTCAAAGCGCCAATGGTGCCGGGTGCGCCATTGGGCGGGTGCGCGCTTCCGGAAGGAACGCTGGTGGCCGCAATATAGCTGTGTTCGCCACCGGCCAGTTGTTCGTAGGAATTGAAGACATTCAATATGCCGGCGCCGTATCGCGGGTCGAGTGGCGATGGCGGATTATTTGTCCAGTCGGCAGGCTTGACCGCACCGTCGAGCAACAAGGCCTTGGTCGTGCGCATGTCCGAGGCGGAATTGGTATTGCTGCCGCCGTCGCCGCGCAGACCCGTCTGCATCAGCACCGCCGCCGCGCCGGTTACTTGAGGTGTGGAAAAACTCGTGGCGCCTGCCGGCGCGGTGATGTCCGGCTTGGCCCGACCATTGTCCTCGGTCGGGCCGACGCTCGAATAAAGATAGCCATAAGCAGCGACCGAAATGCCATTGTAACACGTCGAGGGTGGAGCCACCGAGCCACTGCCAGGCCCGCCATTGCCTGCGCCGGAGACAAAAAGCGTATGATATTGTGCCGCATAGTCATCAAATTGCGAATCAAGCTGCTGCTGCTGGGAAACAGTCACTTGACCGGGAACGTAACCAAAAATGAAACTTTGATTGACGACCGGATCGTTGATGTTCGTCGGAAACGTCGCGGCGATGTTATCGTAAAAATAATTCGCGTTGTAATTGTCCACGTGCGCAACATTGGTGGCCACCCCGCCCGGCAACCCGTAAAAATAAGAGGCCACGGTGTCCGCATGACCCGACTCCGTACCCAGGCTGTTGGGGAAAAAATTGGCGGTGCCATTGGTATTGATGTAAAGAAAGAGGCTGACCGGCTGCTGTACCGAATTGTTCGCCGGGTTGACTTCAAAGTCGGGCGGGATGTTTGTGCCCTGCGCTTCGGGTTGCGCCACCCGAATGCCTGTGCCATCCGCGTTTGTGACTATACTTCGCAGCAGCGTGACACCGATTCCGTTGAGATCCTGCGCGTGGACCGTCAAGCCCAATGGCAATCCTCCCAAAAGGAACAGCAAAACCCGGATTATTCGCAAACAACGCGCTTGGCTCATGGGTTTTCAGGCTCATTAAGCAGGTTTTGTGCTCAAAAGTCCAGTTTCTTATTGGTGGAAATCAAGGATTTAACATCCCTGTCACCTGATTTTTGTGGAAAAGCGCCGGTCGAAGCATGAACCCGGCGGCGTGGTTTCCTTTTTGAAACCGACCCAGTACAATTCCCAAGGTGTCCGACACATTCGTCATCAACGAAATCTATTTGAGCCTGCAGGGGGAGAGCACCTTTGCCGGTTTGCCGTGCGTTTTCATCCGGCTCACTGCCTGCAATCTGCGTTGCTCCTATTGCGACACGGCCTACGCTTTCACCGGGGGCAAGAAAATGGAGCTGGAAGAAATTTTGTCCGAAGTGCGGCGGCTGGCGGTCCCATTTTCAAACTCACAACGTTCAACCCTCAACTCTCAACTTCCGCTCGTCGAACTGACCGGCGGCGAACCATTGCTCCAAAAAACCTGTTTGCCGTTGATGTCGTCATTGTGCGATGACGGATTCACCGTCCTGCTGGAAACCAGCGGTGCACATGACATTTCACCGGTTGACCCGCGCGTCCATCGCATCATGGATTTGAAATGTCCCAGCAGCGGTGAAGTGGAACGCAACCGCTGGGAAAACCTCAAACACCTCAAGGCCACCGACGAGATCAAGTTCGTCATCGGCACGTGCCAGGATTATGACTGGGTGAAACAGACCATTGCCGGTCACAAGCTTGATGCGATTTGTCCCTTGCTGGTTTCGTGGGTGCATCCGTTGTCACCGGAGCAGCAGGACCAGTCGCTAAAAAAAGTTCCGGCGGGACAGACGCCGATTTCGCGGCGCGAGCTGGCGGAAAAAATCATCGCCGACGCGCTGCCAGTGCGCTTTCAAGCCCAGTTGCACAAGCTGATTTGGCCGCCGGAACAGCGCGGCGTTTAGGGATTTCCGATTTCCGATTTCCGATTTACGATTGGCCGACGTGCCGGTGCGCAAATCACAAATCGCAAATCGTAAGTTTGTGGCAAAACCCCAAACCATCCTGCAATGGCTTCGCGACTATGAGTCGCGCAATGTTACCTTCATTGATCCGGACGGTTCCTGGCCGGTGGTTTGGGAGCGCGCCCGGGACGCGCACGTCTGGGATGCCGGCGGGAAAAAGTACCTTGATTTGACCGCGGCGTTTGGGGTGGCTGCCGCCGGCCATGCCAGTCCGCGCGTGGTGAAAGCCGGGCAAAGACAACTGGCCCGACTCCCGCATGCGATGGGCGACGTGCATCCCCACCCGCGCAAGGCCGAACTCGCGCGCGAATTAAGCCACCTCACCTTTGAACGCTGGACCAAATCCCCAAACGCCAGATCCCGGACCCCGGACCCGATTCACGGCAAGGTCATTTTCAGCAATTCGGGTTTTGAAGCCGTCGAGTCCGCGCTTAAAACGGCCATGCTCGCCACGGGCAAGCACGGTGTCATCGCCTTCTCCGGCGCGTATCATGGACTCGGCTACGGCGCGCTCAACGTGACCCACCGCGATTTCTTCCGCGGCCCGTTCCATTACCAGCTTCGCGAATTCGGTCATTTCGTCCAGTTCCCCTCGAAAGCCGGCGATCTGGCCGCCGTCGAATGGGCCATCCACCGGGTTCTGCGGCGCGAACGCATCGGCGCGATTCTCGTCGAGCCGGTGCAGGCGCGGGGCGGCATTCATATCCCACCGAAACAGTTTTTGCCGATGCTGCGCCGGCTGTGCGACGAGCAGGGCGCGTTGCTGATTCTCGATGAAATTTACACCGGATTCGGCCGCACCGGTAAGTGGTTTGCCTGCGAGCACAGCGGCGTGGCGCCCGACCTCATCTGCCTCGGCAAGGCATTGACCGGCGGATTTCCACTGTCGGCGTGCGTCGGCCGCGCGGACATCATGGACGCGGCCTGGCCGGAGTCGCGGGGCGAAGCGATTCATACCAGCACCTTTCTGGGCAATCCGGTTGGCTGTGCGATGGCGCTGGCGCAGATCAAGGAAATCCAGCGGCTGCATCTGTGCAAGCGAAGCGCGGAACTCGGGATATTTTTGCTCAACGAATTGTCCAAAATCCAAAATCCAAAGTTCAAATTGGAAGCGCGCGGTCTGGGTTTAATGGCCGGCCTCGAACTGCGGCTGCCCGACGGCAAGCCGGCGAGCGCTGCTGCCATGCAGGCTGTCAAAGACCTGTTGCACCGCGGTTTCATTCTTTTGCCGGAAGGCGAGCAAGCGAACGTCATCAGTTTCACACCACCATTGACCATCGCCAAGGCGCAACTGGTGAAGGCCGTCACCGCTCTCGCCGGGGTTTTAGGCGCAGATTGACACAAATGAAACACAGATTTTTGGTTTTATTTTTCATCTGCGTTCATCTGTGTTTATCTGTGGCTGTCTTCTGAATGAAATTGTCCGAAATGCGGGAATTGCTGACCTCGCGCGGGATTCAACTGACGAAATCCCTCGGCCAGAATTTTCTCCACGACGGCAATCAATTGCGACGAATTGTTGCCGCCGCTGCACTGACCGGGAACGACCAGGTACTCGAAATCGGGCCCGGGCTGGGGCCGCTGACGGAATTGCTGCTGGAAAATGCCGGCGAAGTGCTGGCAATTGAAAAAGATGCGCGGCTGGTGGAATTTTTGCGCGAACGGTTTCTGCTAAATTTGGAGGGACGAGTTACACGAGTCCCCGATCTCAGAAAAAATCAGGGACTCGCAGAGCTCGTCCCTCCCAAATTTGAATTACTGCACGACGACGCGCTGGCATTTCTAAAACGCGAACGGCGCGATTGGAGCGGGTGGAAGCTCGTGGCGAATCTGCCGTATTCCGTCGCGTCGCCGATCCTGGTGGAACTGGCTTCCGGCGCGCGCGCGCCAAAAAAGATTGTCGCGACGCTGCAGCTCGAAGTCGCGCAACGGCTCATGGCCCGGCCGGGCGACAGGGATTACGGCGTGCTGACATTGCTGGTGCAACTCGATTTCGAGCCGCGCGGGCATTTCAAGATTCCGGCCGGCTGTTTCTTTCCCGCGCCGGACGTGGATTCGGCCTGCGTGGTCCTGGACCGCCGGGCCACGCCGCTCTTGCCCGAAAACCAACGCGAAGGTTTTGTGAAAATTGTGAAGCGCGCCTTCTCCCAGCGGCGCAAAATGATGCTGAAATTGCTGCGCGAGGACTGGCCGGTGGAAAAACTGGAGCAGGCGTTCGCTGAACTGACCATTCCAGTGCAGGAACGCGCGGAAAAATTGAGTCTGGAACGGTTTGTTGCTCTGACAAAATCTCTTTCAATCAAATGAAGCAAGAACGAATACAAAATCCAAATTTGGTTGAACGTGCAGCAATTGAAGCCAAAATTGCAGCGGGATTTTGGAAACCTCAGTGCGTTTCCCTCATTGCGTTCACTCGCAATTGAAGACCAAATTCGTTTGGAAAGAGTTTGCTTCACGACGGCAAACCCGAACATGCAATCGGTGAGAATTTTTAACTGTAAAACTCTGCGCAATTTGGAAGGGCTCGAGTATCTCGCCAATTTGAAGTCAATCCGCATTGGCATGACGGCAATTCAAATTGATTCCATTTTACAACAGCGCCTTTCGGCTTCGTTAAGGACGTTCGCCTTTTACACCGGCAAAAAGAAGAAAAATGCAGAGGTAAGAGCAAAATTGGATGCCATCGGCTATCAAGAGTGCGAACGATAATTTTTTATGAGTGAAGAAATTTTTGATGTCGTCAACGAGCATGACCAGGTGATTGACCAAAAGCCGCGCCGCGAGGTGCATCGATTGGGGTTGTTGCACCGCGCCATTCATGTGCTGGTGTTCAATGCGCGCGGCGAAATCTTCCTCCAGAAACGTTCGATGACCAAGGACCGTGAGCCCGGCAAATGGGATTCTTCATCGTCCGGGCACGTGGATTCGGGCGAGGATTACGATGCCTGCGCCGTACGCGAATTGCGCGAGGAAATTGGATTGATTGTCCCAAAAACGCCGGAACGTTTGTTCAAAATCGATGCGTGTGCGGAGACGGATCAGGAATTTGTCCGGGTTTATCGTTGCCAGGCCGAGGGTCCGTTCCGGTTGCATCCCGAAGAAATCGAGTGCGGTGATTGGTTTGCGCTGGAAGCAGTTACGCGCTGGATGGCCGGAAAACCGGGGGATTTTGCCAGTGCCTTCCGGTTGATTTGGTCGAAGCTGAAATCCCTTCCTTCCTCCTCGTCCTCGTCCTCGTAATCGAAAATTTATCGAGCACGAGGACGAGAAGGAGGACGAGGACGATTTTTTCTCAGTCGGCACGAGGTTTGCTCCTTTACTTGCGCGAAAAATGGAGTAGTAGTTTAGCCATGCAAAATTTTTTGGTTCCCATTGTGGTTGAGCAGACCGGCCGCGGCGAACGGACGTGGGACATTTACTCACGCCTGCTGGTGGACCGCATCATTTTTCTCGGCACGGCGGTGGACGACAACGTGTCCAATATCATCATCGCCCAGTTGCTATTCCTGCAGATGTCCGATGCCAAAAAGGACATCCATATTTACATCAATTCGCCGGGTGGCAGCGTCACCGCCGGGCTGGCGATTTACGACACGATGCAATATCTGACCTGCGACGTGAATACCTACTGCGTCGGGCAGGCGGCAAGCATGGGGGCGGTGCTGCTGGCCGCGGGCGCCAAAGGCAAACGCTATGCGCTGCCGAACGCGCGCATCCTGATCCATCAACCGTGGGGCGGTGTGCAGGGCCAGGCCAGTGACATCAGCATCCAGGCGAAGGAAATACTGAGGCTCAAGGACCGGCTCAACGAAATTCTCGCCAAACATTGCGGGCGCAAGGTCGAGGAACTCGCGCGCGATTCCGACCGCGACCATTTTATGTCGGCCGCCGAGGCCAAGGAATACGGCTTGGTGGATCATGTCGTGCAATCCCGGAAGGAGATTCCGGGCGCCCTGGAAAAAACCTCGGTAAGTGTATGATTTGGAATTGTTTTATGACTGAAGCACAGGCACATCAATTCGTTGCTCACTGGCGACGTGTTCTTGTTTTATGGAAGGCGCGCACAGAAGCTGAGGCGATTCGTGATTTGCGGTGGAGTTTTTTCGGCGGGATGATCGTGAGTGTTTGCATGTTTGCCGGAGTTGCACCGGAAATTGGCAAGTCGGAGTTTGCGTTGGTATTGGCTTTAATTGGTATTTTGATGTTTGGGTTTTCACTTTTATTTCTTTTGCATTTGCGTCAAGTCTGTCGCGCTCTCGACCAATCGCAAATCGCAAATCGTAAATCGTAAATTCACATGGCTCGACCCAACAATCTTACAATGTGCAGTTTCTGCGGCAAGTCGCACGCGGAAGTGCGCAAGCTTATTGCCGGGCCGGGCGTTTACATCTGTGACAACTGCATCATCCTTTGCAAAAACGTCCTCGATCGCGAACTGGAACTGCAGAACCAGAAAAAACAGCCGAAGTTCACCGTTCCCAAACCCGCCGAAATCAAACGGCTGCTGGATCTGCATTGCGTCGGCCAGGAGCATGCAAAAAGAACCCTGGCCGTGGCGGTCCACAATCATTTCAAGCGCATTCAACAGGAGCCGGAGGCGGAGACGGCCGCAGGCAAGACCAAGCATTCCGGCGTGGAAATCGAAAAGAGCAACATTTTGATGATCGGCCCGACCGGTTCCGGCAAGACGCTGCTGGCGCGCACGCTCGCCCGGGTGCTCGACGTGCCGTTTGCCATCGCCGATGCCACGACGTTGACCGAAGCCGGCTACGTGGGCGAGGACGTGGAGAACATCATTTTGCGATTGCTGCAAAACTCGGATTACGACGTGAAGCGCGCCCAGCGCGGCATCGTTTACATCGACGAGATTGACAAGATTGCGCGCAAGGCCGACGGCCCGTCCATAACGCGCGACGTTTCCGGTGAAGGCGTGCAGCAGGCGCTGCTGAAAATCCTCGAAGGCACGGTTTGCAACGTGCCGCCCCAGGGCGGCCGCAAGCACCCGCAACAGGAATATATCCGCGTGGACACGACGGACATCCTGTTTATCTGTGGCGGGGCGTTTGTGGGTCTGGAAAAAGTCATCCATCGGCGGCTGGGCCGGCATACCATGGGTTTTGGCGCCATTGGGGAGATGCAAAAAAATGCCGTTGTCGCGCGCGATCAAATTCTGCAGCACGCCGAGCCGGAGGACCTGCTGGACTACGGGTTCATCCCCGAATTCATCGGCCGGTTGCCGGTGGTGACCACGCTGACGGAATTGTCCGAAGATCAACTGGTCTCCATTCTTACCGAGACGAAGAATGCGCTGACGAAGCAATTTGCCAAACTCATGGCCATGGAGGGCGTGGAACTGGAATTCACGCCCGATGCCCTGCGCGAACTGGCGATTTTGGCACTCAAGAAAGGCACCGGCGCGCGCGCCTTGCGCGGGCTGATCGAGCGGCTCATGCTCGATGTGATGTATGACGCGCCGGAAAGCGGTGACGTTGTTCATGTGAAAATCACACGGGCCGTTGTGCTCGGGGAGACCCAGCCCATTGTGCGGCGCAAGCCGGACATGGAAGCGGCGTAGTCAAACAAACCGTATCAAGGGAGAAAACCAGGCGTTTTTTCTTGCGGGCCGAAGTAATTTCGTGAGCTTTAGGGCCACCTGAATGAATTTGCCCTCTGCCAAGCTTGCCAACACGGGTTCGCTCATCACGGAAAGTCCGATTCGTGACCTGGAGGCCCTCATTCGTTCGCGGATGCCGCTGATTGTCGTCGAGAGCGGCGAAGAACCACAAATCGTCCAGATGGTGCGGCAAATCGCAAAACGTTTTCAATTCAAGGCCTATCGCTGGACCGTGACGGAAGGTTTGCAGGCATTCGATCCGTGCGACCAGCCGCTGCAATCGGTCGTCAAAGCGCAGGAAGTTTTAAACTACATCAAAACCTCCGCCACCCATTCGCTGTTTGTGCTGCTGGATTTCCATCCTTATCTGGAGGATGCGGTGGCGGTTCGCTATTTGAAAGATATCGCGCTGACGTATTCGCGCCACTATTCAACGGTGGTATTGGTTGGCTCGACCATGCCGGTGCCGCCGGATTTGGAGCCGTTCACCGCGCGGTTTCATCTGCCCCTGCCGTCGGCCGATGAAGTGCGCGGAATCGTTTATGATGTGGCTGCCGATTGGGGGGCGGAACACGGCAGACGGGACGTCCAAACCACCAACAAGGCGATTGATTTGCTCGTGCGGAACCTGGTGGGCCTTACGGCCACGGATGTGCGCCGCCTGGCGCTCAAGGCCATCAATGACGATGGTGTGATCTCCGAGTCGGAAATGCCGGAGGTCATGCGGGCCAAATATGAACTGCTCGGACGCGACGGCGTTTTGTCCTTTGAATATGAAACCGTGCGATTCTCGGAAATTGGCGGCCTGCAACGGTTGCAGAACTGGCTGACAGTACGCAGGGATTTTTTCACCGGCGACACCGACACGCAGCTCGATCCACCACGCGGCGTTCTGTTGCTGGGCGTGCAGGGTTGCGGCAAAAGTCTCGTGGCCAAGGCGGCCGCCGCGATCTTCGGGGTGCCGCTGTTGCGACTCGATTTCAGCGTGCTTTACAACAAATATTACGGCGAAACCGAGCGCAACTTGCGCAAGGCCTTTGAAACCGCCGAAGTCATGTCGCCGTGCGTCTTGTGGATGGACGAAATCGAAAAAGGCGTGGCCGTTCAGGAAGACGACGATGGTTTGTCGCGCCGGATTCTGGGGACTTTTCTGACCTGGATGTCGGAACGGAAAAAACCGGTCTTTGTCGTGGCGACTGCCAACGACATCATGCGCCTGCCGCCGGAACTGGTGCGCAAGGGACGTTTCGATGAGATTTTTTTCGTGGATCTGCCGTCCCCACAGAACCGCCGGGACATTTTACAGATTCACCTGCGCAAGCGCTTGCTGGACCCGGCGCAATTTGACCTGGACGTACTGGTGGAAGCAACCAACGGTTTTTCCGGTTCGGAAATTGAACAGGCCATTGTGTCGGCCATGTACACTGCGCACGCGCAAAAGCACACTCTGACCCAACCGGATTTGATCGCCGAAATTCAACAAACCCGGCCCTTGTCGGTTGTAATGCGGGAAAAAATCCAGGAAACCCGCGATTGGGCATCCGGCCGGACCGTGCCATGCGATTGAGTCACCGCGCGAAAATCTGGCGGATGACGTCCTCAATCGGCACTTCCTGAATGTCAATGTCGGTCACCGGCAGGTCGTCAAACAATGATTTGCAGACGGCAACCACGCGGTCGCGCTTGACCTTCAGGGTGATGGCGGTGGGTGTTTTTTCCACGACTTCGCCGTAACGCGCCAGACTTTCCGCCGACTGCGCCTCGGCATTGGCGCATTGGATGGTGATGAATTTGGAATCGGCGAAGCGATCCACAATCTCGTCGAGTTTGCCGTCGAAGAAGATTTTGCCGTGGTCGATGATGATGACGCGCTGGCAGAGCGCCTGGATGTCGGCCATGTAATGGCTCGTGAGCAGGATCGTGGTTTTTTGCCCGGCATTGTGGCGGCGGATGAATTCGCGCACGGTTTTTTGTGAAACCACATCCAACCCAATGGTGGGTTCGTCGAGAAAGAGCACCTTCGGCTGGTGCAGCAGCGACGCAATGATCTCCATTTTCATGCGTTCGCCAAGGGAAAGTTCGCGCACGCTGACGTTGAGCTTGTCCTCGACGGTCAGCAGCTCGCTCATTTCAGCGACGGTGCGTTCAAAGCGGTCGGGCGGGATGCCGTAAATTTTCGCGTTCAACTCCAGCGATTCGCGCGCCGGCAAATCCCACCAAAGCTGGTTTTTCTGGCCCAGGACAAGCGCGAACTGGCGGCGGTAACCGTCGGCGCGTTCCCAGGGCGTGTAGCCGAGAACTTTGGCCGAACCGCCCGTCGGATGGAGCAGACCGGCCAGCATTTTGAGCGTGGTGGTTTTGCCCGCGCCGTTCGGACCGAGAAACCCGACCAGTTCGCCGGGTTCAATTTGAAAATGCACGTCGTTGACGGCCACGGTTTGCTCGTACTGCCGGTGGAAAAGCCCTTTGATCGCACCCGCAAAACCAGGCTGCTTTTTGTAGGTGCGAAACGCCTTGGTCAGGCCGTTGACTTCGATGACCGGCATGACAGAAGTTTTGAGTGACGAGGAACCGGTGTCGAGCGCGGAATCAGCGCATCAACTGCTTTTCGAGGTAATGAACGACCTGGCGGACGTTGGCGTCCACTTCCATGCGGTCTTTGACGAGGCGGCAGGCGTGGAGGACGGTGCCGTGATCCCGGCCGCCGAAGGCTTCGCCGATGGTATTGAGCGAGCTTTCGGTCATCTGACGGGACAAATACATGGCAATCTGGCGCGGGAAGGCGATGTTCTCCGGCCGGCGCTTGCTGGTCATGTCGGCCAGCCGGATGTCAAAGTGCTCGGCCACCCGTTTCTGGATGACTTCGATGCTGATGGACAGCCGGCCTTCCTCATGGAGGATTTCGCGCAGCAAGCCTTCAACCACTTCGATCGACAGTTTTTTGCCGGTGAGCGAAGCATAGGAAGCGACGCGGATGAGCGCGCCTTCGAGCCGGCGAACATTGGTGCGAATGCGGCTGGCGAGGAAATTCAGAATATCCTCGGGCAGCGTGACGCCCATGAGCTGCGCTTTTTTGTTGAGAATGGCGAGGCGCATTTCGATGTCCGGCGGCTGCAAATCGGTGACCAGACCCCATTCAAACCGGGAGACGAGGCGGTGTTCGAGATTTTGAATTTCGCTGGCCGGGCGGTCGCAGGTGAGCACGATCTGCTTGTGCGCCTCGTGCAAGGCGTTGAACGTGTGAAAAAACTCCTCCTGAATGCGCTCCTTGCCCGCCAGAAACTGGATGTCGTCAATCAACAGCACGTCGGTTTGCCGGTATTTCTTGCGAAACCGGGCGAGCTGGTTGTTCTGGATGCCATCAATGTACTCGTTCGTAAATTTCTCGGACGAAACATAAGCCACACGCGCGCTCTTCTTGTTGCTGGCGACGTGTTGACCGATGGCGTGCAGCAGGTGGGTTTTGCCGAGGCCGACCCCGCCGTAGAGGAAAAGCGGATTATAGGATTTGCCGGGGGCCTGGGCGACGGCGAGCGCGGCGGCGTAGGCAAAATTGTTGTTGTTGCCGACGACAAAGGTTTCGAACGTGTTTTTGGGATTAAAGCTGATTTCCCCGTTGTGGAAGGTCCGTTCGTGGCCGGGCTCGGCGGCCCTGGTGGCCTTGCCTAGATTGTGGACAGTGGCCGGGAGGGCCTGAGCGTTGCCACCGGCGGTGATCTTGAATTTTACCTGTAATTGGCGCCCGGCAGCGACGGTCAGGGCATCCTGCAACAGGCTGAGATAATTGTCCTTAAGCCAGACCTCGCAGAACTCGTTGGCCACCTCCAAGGTGACGTGGTTGGGATCGACCGCGTTGGCGCGCAACGGAGCAAACCACATGTTGTATGTTTCCGCATTCAACCTGGAACGAATATGTTCCCGCGCTGAATTCCAAATTTTTTCTGCCGAGATCTGCATTTGCGTTTTGTCAAAAAGCCCGTTTTTTAAGCGTTTTATTCACCTAGCCCCAAAATTGGCGTTTGACCCCGCCCGCCGTGCTTGTTCACCCAATTTCAAATCCGCCGTTTTCCCAACACGTTCACTTCCACACCCTTATTAATCAAAACCCCGGTTTCAATGCCAAGGCAACACGCTAATCCACAATATGTTGCAAATTATAAAAACCAAATCCTGATTTCACGCCTTCTGCAATCCCTGAAACGCCACCACCAACTTGTGCTTACTCGAACTTTTTACGCGAATGGGCCGGGCGTTCCTAGGACAACATATTAACTTTTGTTCACGAGTTATTCACATTACGCCTCCATCCTGCCCAATCGGGATGGCTTCACGGTTTTGCCGGTCACTTCTGTAAATCAAAAATCCGATTCTGACACAAGAAAAAGTCTTTCGGGTCCGCACATCCATCCTTCGCCACCAGGGTTCACAGCGCCTGTTCGCCCGTTTCGCCGGTGCGAATGCGGGTGGCGTCCTGAATGGAACTGACGAAAATCTTCCCATCACCGATCTTGCCGGTTTTCGCCGCTTTGATGATCGCCTCAACGGCAGCGTTCACCAGTGAGTCAGCCAGCACCACTTCAATTTTAATCTTGGGCAGAAAATCGACGACATATTCACTACCGCGATAAATTTCCGTGTGTCCTTTCTGCCGGCCAAAGCCCTTGACCTCGGCCACGGTCATGCCAGCAACGCCCAGCGCGTTCAGCGCCGATTTTACGTCCTCCAGTTTGAAAGGTTTGATGACAGCCTCAATTTTCTTCATACGCTTTCCTTTTTTTGCCTCGCGAAGCGATATTAACAGCCCATTCCGTCCTGTAAACAGGAATCTTTGCCCGGTGGTCTCGATTTGCCTGGAAACGCCTAAACGGCCAAAGCCGGGTGCCTGTCGGCACCCCGCGCTTATTAGAATGGCGGTATAAAGTAATTTTTATTATACTTTTAGTAATCTAGTTGACTGCAATAAGACTTTATGATTTATTGTGGTCAAGGTGCGGCGGTAATTAGCTGTCGACAGTGTTCTTTGATTTTCCAAAACCGTTTTCGATCCGGGTTTCAGTACACTCCCGGATTGGAGTTCTTCGTAATCCTACGTACGTACTCATTCGAAAATTCCCCGGGTCTCTCGGCCATCCCCTGGCAGTTTGACCCGGTTTTTGTTTCCCGCGCCGGTTTTGATGTGCTTGAGCGTTCGTTGACACCATTTTTCGCGGCTGTTAGCTTGGTTCCTTCTGGAAGCCACGATGGACTATAAAAACACACTGAACCTGCCGCGCACCGATTTCTCCATGAAGGCGGACCTGGTCGCCCGGGAACCGGAACGGCTCTCAAAGTGGGAAAAGTCCGGCCTTTACGCGAAAATCCAGGCTGCGCGCGCCGGGGCGAAGGAGAAATTCGTCCTGCACGACGGCCCGCCCTTCGCGAACGGCGACGTCCATATCGGCACCGCGCTGAACAAGATTCTCAAGGACATCATCGTCAAATACAAAACCCTGCGTGGTTTCAACGCGCCGTACGTGCCGGGCTGGGACTGCCATGGTTTGCCCATCGAATTCAAGGTTTCGCAGGAAATGCGCAAGGCCGGCGACACGAGTACCGATGCCGTGGCCATTCGCAAGGCTTGCGAAGGCTATGCTCGCAAATATATTGATATCCAGCGCGGCCAATTCAAACGCCTTGGCGTCCTGGGCGACTGGGACAACCCATACCTCACGTTCAACCAGGAATACGAGGCCGATGAACTGCGCTTGTTCGCGGATATTGTTGAAAAAGGGCTCGTTTATCGCGGGAAAAAGCCGGTTTACTGGAGCATCCCCTGCCGTACGGCACTCGCCGAGGCCGAGGTCGAATACAAGGACCACGTCAGTCCGAGCATCTACGTGAAGTTTCCGGTGATCGGCCTGGCAAAGACCTTCGTGCTGATCTGGACGACCACGCCGTGGACGCTGCCGGCCAACCTGGCCATCGCCTTCAACGATAAACTCGACTATGTCCAGGTTGAGGTCGGCGGTGAAAAATTCATTCTATTCCGTGGTTTGCTTTCCAGCGTCGCGGAAAAATGCGGCTGGACCAACTGCCAGGAGCAACCTTTTCCGGCTGGGAAGCTGGCTCAGTTACAATATCAACACCCCTTTATTGCCAGTCGCACCGGCAAGCTGTACCCAGCCGGGTTCGTCACCAGCGACACTGGTACCGGCTTCGTCCACATTGCGCCGGGCCACGGTCTTGAGGATTACGGTCTGGGTTCAGCTGTTGGCCTGCCGATTTATTCGCCGGTGGATGATGATGGCAGGTTCGCTTACACCAACGAGCTGCCGGTTGAGCAACAGATGCCGAAGGAAATGGTCGGCAAATCCATTCTCGAAAAACACGGGAAAAGTGACGCCAACGAAGCGGTCCTCCACGAATTGCGGTTGCGCCACGCTTTGCTCCATCAGGAAAATTATCATCATAGCTATCCGCACTGCTGGCGCAGTAAAACGCCGGTCATCTTTCGCGCGATGGACCAATGGTTCATCGAGATTGATCACGTCGTAGGACAGGCTTCCAGCCTGTCTCCATCTAAAAAGGAGTCAGAGACAGGCGCGACGCCTGTCCTACAAACCTTCCGCGCTGCCGCCCTGGCTGAAATCGACCGCGTGAATTGGATTCCCGACTGGGGCGTCAACCGCATCAAAGCCGCGGTGCAAACCCGCCCGGACTGGTGTATCTCACGCCAGCGTACCTGGGGTGTGCCGATCCCGGCATTTTACGACGCGCAGGGTGGGGCGATTCTCGACGTGCAGATTATCCGCAACGCCGCCGATTTAATTGAGAAACACGGCTCGAACGTCTGGTTCGAGAAATCCGCCGCCGAGTTGTGGTCGCTCCTGAAACCAGCGGGTTGGAAAGGCGCAGAAGCGGTTGCCAAATCCAACGACACGCTGGACGTTTGGATTGATTCCGGCAGTTCGTCGCGCTCGGTTTTGATGCGGCGTGGCGAGCTGCTTCACGCTGTAGGACAGGCGTCGCGCCTGTCTCCATCTGAAAATGATAAAAACAAGTTAGAGACAGGCGCGACGCCTGTCCTACGCTGGCAGGCGGACATGTACCTGGAAGGTTCGGACCAGCATCGCGGCTGGTTTCAATCGTCGCTGCTGCTTTCGCTGGCGGGCAACGGCGCGGCTCCGTATAAAACCGTCCTGACGCACGGTTTCATGGTGGATGCCGAC
>CAWACS010000045.1:0-10303 GCA_963780535.1 uncultured Verrucomicrobiae bacterium | reverse complement strand
CCCCATGATACTCCGGCGTTTTGCACCCACCGCGCGGCGCACGCCGATTTCGCGCGTCCGTTCCGTCACCGAGACCAGCATGATGTTCATGATGCCGACGCCGGCGGCGATGAGCGCAATGGAACTGACCACCATCACGCCCACGCGCACGGCGCGGGTGAACGTTTCAAATTGTGCGACCAACGAATCGTTGGAGAACAATTCAAAATCATCCGGGTCGGCGGGCCGCACCTTGCGGGCCGCGCGCAGGATGCCGCGCACCTGTTCCTGGCAGTCGTCATAATTGGCCACCCCGCCCGCCTCCACCAGAATGGTCAACCCTCTCCAGGGCAGGCCGTAGCGGTCGAGCGCGGTGGTCAGGGGTATGACCACAAAGTTGTCCTGGTTGCCCCCCAGCGAAGCGCCTTTGGACGCCAGCACCCCGATCACCGAATAATTGATGCCGTCTATTTTGAGTTCTTCGCCGACGGCGGTGCCGAACGGAAAAACCGTTTTGGCCAGCGCGTTGCCCAGCACGCAAACGTTGCGGTCATTTTCCACGTCGCTGTCCACCAAAATACGGCCTTCCTCGATGGACCAGTTGCGCGCCGGAAAGCTGCCGGGCGTTTCGCCGAACATTTGCACGGTGGGCGCCGTCTTGGCGTAGCGGGTCTGAATTTGACCGCCCCAGAAGCTGCCCTCAGCGCCAACGGCGGCGGCGAGCGTGGCCTTTTCTTCAACCGTTTGTTCCTGGTCGAGCGTGAACTCCTTGCGGCGCCAGTATTTCTCCCAGTCCGAGCGGTTGCCGAACTGCACTTCCGGCCACTTCTGGACGGCAAAGGTCTGGCCGCCCAACTGGCTGAGGTTGGATTCGACGCTGCGTTCCAGCAAGCGCATGGCGGTCATCACGAGGATGATGGAGAACACGCCGATCAACACGCCCAGCAGCGTGAGCGCCGAGCGCAGCTTGTGCGCCGCCACCGCGGTGAGCGCCATGGAGACGCTTTCGCGCAGTTCGACAAACGGGAGGATGGTTTGTTTGGGAAACATTGAAACGTGATGCGGGAAACGTGATTACGATAGCGGAACGTTTTGTAATAAAGACGGCAATTCAGCTGGATAAAAGTGAGCCGCCGGCACGCATCCATCGGAAAGGCTCCGATAAGGCAAGCTCTCCTCGTGTAGAACTGAACCGCGCTGGTCCGGCACCATGGCAAGCAGCAGACGAATGATTTGAGTCACCAACCGGATGCGATGTTCGGCAACGCTTTCGCCCAGCACATGCCGGCCTTTGTAGAACCAGCCGCGACTTTCGCGCGCGGAGCCAAGGCCATATTCATAAAACCGGGCGCGGTCTTTACCGCTGCCACGGGAATAACCTTCTGAAATGTTGGCTGCAATCGAGCCCACAGCGCGATAAAGCTGATCCGAGAGACCAATTGTTCTCTTGTCTTGCATCAACTTTGTGGCGTCATGCCAGGCCAAATCAGCCAAAAATAGCGCCAAACGGTAAGCTTCCACTTTCCATAATGAATCTCCGGTTATTTCCGCCGGAACAGATTGTGTCCAATCTTCGTAGTTCATAACTTGACCCTCGCGTTTTTACGCATCACGGTTCACGTTTCACTCCTCAACGCCTCGACCGGGTCCATCCGCGCCGCCCGCCAGGCCGGCAGGAAACCGGAAATCACCCCGGTCAGCAACGACACGAACAGGGACACGGCCACGATGCCCCCGGACAGAGACGCCGGAAACAGCCAATGGGAAACCGCCAGCGTGGCCAGCCAGGCAATGGCCAGCCCAATCAGGCCGCCGAACAGGCAGATGCAGGCGGACTCGATCAGAAACTGCAGCAAAATGTTGCGGCGTTTGGCGCCGATCGCCTTGCGCACGCCGATCTCGCGTGTTCGCTCAACCACGGATACGAACATGATATTCATGATGCCGATGCCGCCAACGAACAGTGCCAGGCTGGTGACGAACAAGCCGATGATGGCGATGGTGGCGGTCTGGTCATGAAACCATTTTACGATCTGGTCCTGCTGGTTGATGGAAAAATTGTCCGGCTCGCTGGGCCGCTGATGGCGGATCCGGCGCATCACCTGTTGCAATTCATCGCGGACTGCATCCAAGCGGGCCACGTTGCCGGCTTTGACCTCGATGTCAATGCTGGGATACTGTTCAATCACCCCCAGGTATTGCCGCAGGGGAATGATGACCCGGTTATCGAGGCTGTAGCCAAACATGGTCCCCTGCTTGTTCAGCACCCCCACCACCAGAAATGATTGGTTTTCAATTTTGATGCGTTCCCCGAGTGGCGGGTCGGCCCGAAAGAGATTAGTGGCGACATCGTTGCCGATGACACAGGTGGGCTGGCCGCCTTCGGCGTCCGCCGCAGTCAGAAACCGCCCCGCCGTCACATCCACCCCGCTGGTTTGTGCGTAGGCCTCCGAGGTGCCGATGATATCCACATTGCTGGCGCTGCGATTTTTGTACTTGATCGAGTCTCCGTTGTTCGCCGTCGGGGCCACGGCATCCGCGAGTGTCAATTGTTGGCCCAGCGCTTCCGCTTCCGCGAACGTGATGGGCGGGCGCTTGAGCACGCTCAGCCAGTCTTCATAGGAATTATTGATCCACTTGTAGCGCGACACATATAACATGTCCGCGCCAATCACGGAAAGGTTTGTGACGAACGCCTGGTTCAAGCCATTGATGGCCGCGCCCATGAGCGTGACGGTCACGATGCCAATGACGATGCCGAGGGTGGCCAGCACCGAGCGCAGCTTGTTCGCGCGCAGGGCGTTCCAGGAAATGCCAAGCCCCTCGTGAATTTCGGCAACAAACCTCATTGGATTGCTGGATGGATGGATTGGTGGATGGTTGGGGGCAACGTGTCGCGCCATTCATTTGTTCCGCTTTTGTTCTCCAACGATTCGATGAGTCGCAGAAGTTTGTTTTCCACCTCGTAATGCAATTTGTCAAAACCTTCGAAGTCATTGGGTGAAATGAACTCGACCGTCTGCAATCCAATCGCCCGAGTCAGCGCTTCAGCCAGGGATCCCTTGGCGATGTAGAGGAATTGCAGGTATTCAGGAAGCGAACGCCGGCCATAACCTTCCGCAATGTTTGCGGAAACGGACTGCGCAGCGTCTTTGAACTGCGATTTGAGCTTAAGATCCGAAACCCCCTTGGATAAACGAAAAGCCATGACAAATAAATCCATTCCCCGATGCCAGGCTTCGAGTTTCATGAAGCCGCGATTCAAATTTCGTCGCTTCGCATATTCCATAAATCCACCGATCCAATCATCCATTTATCCGGCCGGTTTATCGTCGCTGGCAATCAATCCATCCCGCAGGCGGATGATGCGGCGGGCATGTTTGGCGATGTCCTCCTCGTGCGTGACGACGATGATGGTGTTGCCTTTCCGGGAAAGTTCGTCAAATAGCGCCATAATTTCCGCGCCGGTCCGGGAATCCAGATTGCCCGTCGGCTCGTCGGCCAGCAGGAGGGAAGGTTTGTTGACCAGGGCGCGGGCGACGGCCACGCGCTGGCGCTGGCCGCCGGAAAGTTCGTTGGGTTTGTGATGAACGCGGTCGGCCAGACCAACCTGGGTCAGCGCCTCCAGGGCGAGGCGGCGGCGTTCCTCGGCGGCGACCCCGGCGTAAATCAACGGCAATTCCACGTTGTGCAGCGCATTCGAACGCGCCAGCAAATTGAAGGTCTGGAAGACAAAACCAATTTCGCGATTGCGAATTTCCGCGAGCTGGTTGTCGTTCATTTCGCTGATGCTGGCGCCGTTCAATCCGTAATGACCGGTGCTGGGCGTGTCGAGGCAGCCAATCAAGTTCATCAACGTGGATTTTCCGGAGCCGGATGGCCCCATGATGGCGACGTATTCGCCGCGCTGGATTTCCAGCGACATGTCGCGCAGGGCGTGGACGGTTTCCGCGCCCATCTGGTAACGGCGCGAAATGTTTTGCAGAAAAATCAGGCTCATGGCCAAAGGACAATTGGATGAATGAATTGGTGGATTGGTGGATAAACGGGGTCGCAACGCGAATCGGCATCCAATAATCCATTTATCCAACAATCCAATGCGCTTGGCCCATTCATCCGATTAATCACTTCTTTTCCGCCTCGGCGCCCGTCTCCGCCGGGCCGACGTGAATTTTCGAGCCGTCCTTGAGATCGCGGCCCACTGCACGGTAACCGCCGGAAACGATCTCCTCGCCGTTGGTCAGGCCGTCCGCGATCTCCCAGTAGTTGTCGTCGCAAATGCCGATTTTCACCGGCACCGTCTTTACGTGATCCCCTTCCACCACGAAGACCACGTCCGTCGGTTTCAAGGATTCCCTGGCCTTCAGGGCCGACGCGAGGACATTCGTGCCCGGCGACGATGTTGGTGTCCGTAGCGGCGGAGGCCGGGACATTGGTTCCACCCTGTTTCGGTGGATCGGCTTTCAGCTCCGGGTTCATGGGACGGGTGGTGACGCTGGCCAGCGGAACGGTCAAGGCGTTGGTGCGATATTCAGTCTCGATTTCCGCCGTCACCGACATGCCGGGACGGAAGGCCGGTTCCTTTTCGTTGACGCGGATCCGCACCTGAAATTGCGTGGCCTGCTGCGACTGACCGCCGCCGCCGCCGCCGCCACCGGGCGAACTGCCCACACCGGTACCCAGGGCGGAATTGGCCACAGCGGTCACCACCCCGGTGAATTTCCGGTCTTTGAAGGCGTCCACTTCCAGCCGGGCCTTCTGCCCCGGCACGATGCTCACCACGTCCATTTCCCCCACATTCACGCGCGCTTCAATCTGGTTCAAATCCGAGATGGTCATGATGGCGGTACCGGTGTTTTGAATCGTGCCCAAAACGCGCTCGCCCACCTCGGAATTCAAGCTGGTGATGGTGCCGGTGAGCGGCGAAACGATGGTGGTTTTGGCCAGTTGTTCCTCCGCGCTGTCCACTGCGCCTTGGCAACATTGACCTGATCATCGGCGCTGTCGAGTTGCGCCTTGGCCACGTCCCGCGCGGCTTTGAATCCGACGAAATCCGATTCCGAAAGCAGTTTGATGTCGAACAATGTCAGATTGCGCTTGTAGTCTGCCTCGGCCTTTTCCAGATTCGCCGCCGCCGAGGTCTTGGCGGCCAGGGCTGACTCGTAGCCGGCTTTCTCCTGATTCACCGCGGCGATATAAACGTCCGGGTTGATTTTCAACAACAAATCGCCCTTTTTGACCGACTGGCCTTCCTTGACCGGCAATTCGATAATTTCGCCGCTGACTTCGGGGCTGATCGTGACCTGCACGACCGGCTGGATTTGACCATTGGCCACAACGAGGTTGGTGAGGCTGTGGCGCGAAACTTTTTCCGTCTGCACGGTGATGGCCGGTTGGCGCTTCTTGAAAACGGCCACCAGCGTCAACGCGACGAGTACCAGTCCGATGACGGAAAAGATGATGATCTTCCGGCGTTTTTTGGGGTTGGCCATGATGTCAGATATGGTGACAAGATGAACGGAAATCTGTTTCGGGGAATTATATTTTATCGCATTTGTTACAATGTCCACTGCCCCAGCCCGACGGCGATGAGCAGCATTTCCGCCAGGAGCCAGTAGCTGAAGACGAAGATCAGCGCCCGGCTGGCGGGAGCGGCTGAAAGTTTCGCCAATCCCAGGGCCAGCACACCCGTGTGCCAGAAATAAACGACGTTGGCCGCGCCCAGCAAGAGATGGCCGCGCCGCGCGGGATCGAAATCACTCACCAGCAGCGCCAGGCTGGGGCCAACATAAAGCCGGCCGAGGATCACGGCGAGCAAGGTTGAGAGGATCACGCCCAGGGCCAGAATGACGGAGGCCAGGCCGGCAACCTCCACGGCCTTCAGATAATGAAACCGCGCCTTGAGGAACCAGCGTCCGCCCAGCCACAACACCAGCGCCCACCAGAAAACCGAAATGAAACTGTTCAGCACGGCGCCAAAACTGCCAAAGACGGCCAGCATCGTTGGCCCCATGAATTTGTCCATCACCTGCAACGCCTGGTCTTCCTGGGCCTGGGTCATCTTGCCCAGTTGCACCTGTTTATCGAGCGCCTTGACCTGCTGATCGTGGATGGTCTGGCGAATGGCGGGCTGGGCGAACAGCGTGCACACCGCAATCACGCTCACGACCGCAAAGAGCAGCACCGGCACGAGCCAGTGGGCGACGCGCGGTGGCGCGGCCTTGATCTCATCGAACACTTCGCCCGGCGCAGCAATGACATTCATCAACTTTCCAACCAGCGACATCGGGGGTGCCGGCGATTTGGCAGGTTGCGGTTCAGGAATGGGCGGGACGGGTTCCATAGTTCAAAGGGCTTATCCATTACTTAGGCAAAAAACCGCCAACGTTACAAGAAATGTTGCCGTCTTTTTTGCGGCGTAAAATTGTCCCGCCCGCCGCAAATTCAGGCGTTGAATGGGAAGATCCCCGGCGGTTAATCGTCATCATCCACCATTTTTACCGCCCAGAGTGGATACGGCGTCTGTGAACCTTTTGCCGCATGCCACAAAATGCGGTTGAATACATCTTCCGGGCATTGGTCCTCCCGTTTGAGCGGCAGTCGTGAGGAAACGCGGGCGTCCCGGCGCAAAATGGCATCGGAAATCTTCTTTGGCTCCGGGTTCATCTGGCCGAGTGGCGTCTGGTTGGCCACGGCGGTGAATGGCGTGAAATCCGGGGTGTTGGTGAAGCAATCGAACAACGGCGTGGCCGTGGCATCCATCTGGTTCATCGGCGGCAAGCCGAGCATGAGTTCCATCGTGCGCAACAGGCTGGTCTGGTTGTATTGGGTGTTGATCACCGCGCCGCGTCTGGTGTAGGCGCTGATGACATAAGCCGTCGTGCGGTAGCCGTTCACGTGGTCCCAGCCGTTTTGCGGATCGTCTTCCACGGCAAAAATGCAGGTGTCCTGCCAATACCGGCTGTGACTGACCGCCTCAACCACCTGCCCGACCGCCAGATCGTTGTCCGCGACCTGCGCCGCGGGCGTGGGCGAACCGAATGCGGTGGCGCTGGTGTGGTCGTTCGGCAGCCAGAGGATGACCAGGTTCGGCAGACTGTCTGCCGCCTCAAATTGTTTCAGGTCTTTGATAAACTGCGCGGCCCGCCACACGTCCGGCACGTCCAGTACCCAGCCAATCGTGTTCGTCACGATATAAGGCCGCAATGCTTCGATATCCGGTTCACAGGCATAGGTGATGGCGTTTGAACCGTTCAGAAAATCGCGGTAACAATCGAGAAAATGGGGTTCGCCTTTGTGGCCGGAATCCCGCCATTGCTTCTGATCGGAGGTAAACTCACCGAAGTCGCATATCGTTTTGCCGTGGGCGAGCGCGTCGTTCCAGATGAATCCGGCCGGCGAATAAGCCAATGCGTCCCGGCCTTCCTCGCCGAAGCCACCGGCCGGATAACTGCGCGGCCAGCCGGCGAATTCGCGTTCCACGTAATCCATCGCGATGCCCGCGTCGGTCCATTGATGGCCGTCCGCGCTCAGGATGCCGCAGCAATACGTGTTGTCCAACAGCGCAAAATCACGGACGAGCTGATGCTGGTTGGGCGTGACGCTTTCACCGAACGCGCACAGGCTTGCGTCACCATTGCCCGTCGGGACGTCGCCCAGGACCTGATCGTAAGTGCGGTTTTCCTTGATGATGTAAATGACGTGGTGAAAAACACTCGGCTCGCCGACGCGTTCCGGCACGGGCCGGGCCGGTTCATCCGGGCGCGCCGGCAACGCAGCCTGGGCCAGCAATGGATAACGCAAGTCAGTCAGGGCGGTTCTGGTATATGCCACCAATTTTCTCCTGACGGTACCGGCACCAACGACAGCGAACCATAGTATTGCCTCGTGTTGAAACCGGGGCCGCTGCCCAGCCCATTGATCGCCCTTGTCATATCCGGGCTGATGCTTTTGATGTTCGCGACATATATTTCCTTGCGCCTGGCATCGTACGCAATGGAACCCGGAAACCAGCCGACGGGGATCAGACCGAGCAATCGGGAATGGCCGGGCTTGAAATAAAAAACGGCGACGGCATTTTGTGTGCCGTTGCAGACAAACAGCGTCTTGCCGGATTCATCGAAGGCCAGCGCATTCGGCTGCGCGCCGAACAAGTCCGCCGGGTTCTGCCGCGCGCAGATGGTCTCAGCCGGATTTCATCCGTGCGCGTGTCCATCACGCTCAAGGTGTCGCCGCCCGCATTGGCAACGACCAGCCAGCGGCCAGCCGGCGACAACGCCAGCGCGCAGGCGTGCAGGCGCGTCAGCAGGTCGGAGTTCGGAGTTCGGAGTTTCGAGTTCAGATCAATCACCGATACCGAGCCTTCGCTGGCGATGGAACGCGCGTCCACGCGCACCCGCATGCCATCGCCAGCAGGTGGGATGGGACTGTCCGCGTCCGGTCGCCCCCTCCCCAAATTCAGCACATAAATTTTCCGGCCCGCCAAAACCACATCAAACGGTGCAATGCCGACATCCCACCGCTGCCAGCACTTTCCCGCTGGCAGCATCGAGTTCAATGAGATGATTTGAAAGATTGCCCGCGACATAGAGTTTTTTGCCATCCGGTGAAACGGCGATGCCGGCGGGAATCTCCGCCTTGCGCCCGGGCGCGTTGGCCGGCGGCAGCGGAATGGAATACAGCGGCGTGACGTTGTGGTCCTGATCGACGCCAAAAACCATGATGTCGCCGTTGACATTGGCCAGGTAAATCCGCGAGCCGTCGGGAGAGAAGACCAGACCGGTGAAACCAAGCTTGGCCTTCTCCTCCGGCTGGAGCATGCCACTGGGAGCCGGGGCAGACGTTGGCAATATGTTGTCCGCAGGCATCCGGACGCCTTGCAGAATTTTCCCCGTGGCCGGATCCATCACGACCAGTCGTTGCGTCAGACCGGCGGTCACGAGCCGTTTGCCGTCCGGACTCAACGCAAGCGCATTGGGTCTCATGCCCGGAAGCTCAATCAAGGTCCCGGCGGGCGTGACGAGCTGGTTGACTGGCGTTTCAAAACCGTTGGGATTGGGACCAACCGTTTCGGTGCTGGCGCCAAAATCGCCGGCGAATGAATGAAGGCTGAACCCGGCCAGCACCATGATTCCGAAGCGAATGAATGATTTGCCTTTCATTGCACAAGCATTGACGTGAATCCGTACCAACGGCAAGTCACGTTGGCGGTGAAATTTGCCAAAACAAGCTTGGGGGGCCGGCGTGGGGAGGCTCCAACCGATTCGAAAACAAGAGCCTCGTTACCTCGGCCCCTACAAGCATTACGCCGCCGCCCAGATCCAGCCGTCTGTCCGGCACGAGGTGGTTGCCGACGTAATCAGCCACGGCGTCCTCCAGGGACGTGACGGGCGCGGCGTAGCCGGCGGCCCGCCGAACCGGGACAGCTTGGCCTCCGTGAAATACTGGTACTTGTCGCGAATCGCTTCGGGCATCTCGACGAATTCGATTTTCGGCTCGCGTTTTAGCGCGGCGAAAACCGAGCGCGCCAAATCCAGCCACGTCCCGCGCCTGGCCGGAACCAATGTTGAACAAGCCGCCGGCTTTTTCATCGGCCGCCAGGTGGAGCGTCATGGCCACGGCGTCCTTGATGGAAAGAAAATCGCGCTTCTGTTCGCCGTCCCGGTAATCCGGGCGATAACTTTTGAAGAGACGGATGACCCCCTCCGTTTTCCACCTGCGCAAAGCTTTTGTGGACGACCGAACGCATGTCACCCTTGTGATCCTCGTTCGGGCCGGAAGCCGTTGAAATACTTCAGCCCGACAATGCGGTTTAACAATCCGGCGCGCTTGGCGTGCAAATCAAACAGGTGCTTCGAATAGCCGTACATGTTCAACGGCCGCAAGGTGTTGAGTTTGGAATCATCGTCTTCCATGCCCGCCGCGCCGTCGCCGTAGGTCGCGGCGGAAGAGGCATAGACAAAGCGCGTCTTCTGGCCGAGCGTCCGCGCCGGGCCAGGTCCTTGGTGAATTCGTAATTGTTGCGCAGGAGATAACCCGCGTCGCGTTCGGTGGTGGCTGAACAGGCGCGGAGGTAGCAGCCCGAAATCAAACTTTCCCAGCCCGCCGTTTTGCAGCCGCGGCAGCAACTCGTCGGCCTCGACATAATTGGCGAAGCCCAAGGGCGTGAGATTGCGCCATTTTTCGTCCGGACCGAGGCGGTCGCAAATCACGATATGCTCGCAGCCGCGGCGGTTCAGCGCCCAGACCAGCGCGCTGCCAATGAAGCCCGCGCCGCCGGTGACCAGCACCCGCGCATCGGAAAAATCATTGGTTTTCATGGATG
>CAWACS010000044.1:0-3473 GCA_963780535.1 uncultured Verrucomicrobiae bacterium | reverse complement strand
CGAATTCTGGAAACTCCGAATTCCGGACTCCGAACTCCGAACTCCGATTTTCTGCCTGACGGCATTTCGATGGCCAAGTCGCTGGGCGGCGGCTTTCCCATCGGCGCGTTCTGGGTGCGCGCGCCGTACGCGGATTTGCTCGGGCCGGGCACGCACGCGACGACGTTTGGCGGCACGCCGCTGGCCTGCGCCGTGGCGCTTAAAATTTTGGAAGTCATCGAACGGGAGCGGCTGGATGAAAACGCGCGCAAACTCGGCGACTGGATGAAACACGAACTGGAACATCTGGTCGCCAATTATCCGCGGGTGCTCAAGGGCGCACGGGGATTCGGTTTCATGCTCGGTCTGGAACTGGTTGATAAAATTCCGGCGTTCGCGTCGAGCGACAAGCCGGCGGCGGTCCAGTTGGTCAACCGCTTGCACCAGGCCGGCGTGCTGACGATTCCGGCGGGAACGCAAATTGTGCGACTGCTGCCGCCGCTGAACCTCAAGCCGCAGGAAGCTGGGGAAGGCATCGGCAAAATCGAGGAAGTTGTCAAATCGCTCGCATGAAATATTCGAGCCGCTTTCCCTCGCCCCGGCCCTCTCCCGTTGGGAGAGGGGGTACTTGGTGTGGTCTGGACTGACGGATGAACGCCGCCGCCCACAAACATCTTTCCGCCGGCGATCCGGTGATGCGGCGGCTGATTCGCGAGCACGGAAAATGCGCGCTCACGCCGGAAACGCGCCGCTCGCCGTTTCAATCGCTGGTACGGGCGGTGGCGCACCAGCAGCTCAACAGCACGGCGGCCAACACCATTTTGCGACGGTTTATCCGATTGTTTCCCGGACGCCGGTTCCCTCGCCCGGAAGACCTCGCCCGTGTCACCGACGCGCAAATCCGCGCCTGCGGCTTCTCCTTTGCCAAAATCAAATCCATCCGCGACATCGCGGCCAAGACGCTGGCGGGGGTCGTCCCGACTTCGCCACAAATTGCGAAACTGTCCGACGACGAAATCGTTGCGCGTTTGACGGAAGTGCGCGGGGTGGGCCGGTGGACGGTGGAAATGCTGTTGATTTTTCAACTGGCCCGGCCGGACGTGTTGCCGGCGGACGATTTCGGTGTGCGCACCGGCTTCCGCCACGCCTACCGGAAGCGCGACCTGCCCCGGGTGAAGGATCTGCTTGCGTTCGGCGAACGCTGGCGTCCGCATCGCACCACCGCCGCGTGGTATCTCTGGCAGGCGGCCAATGCAGCGAAGAAAAAGTAGGACAGGCGTCGCGCCTGTTTCCAGTTTTCCAATTGAAGTTTGAGACAGGCGCGAAGCCTGCCCTACGTTGACTGGACCCGGCGCGGAAAAAGAAGTGACGTGCCGCTGGATTCGGGTTATAAATCCAATTTGGGTTCAATTCCGAAAACTTTGAAAACAAAACATCTATTGTCGCTGGAGAAGCTGCCGGGCGCGGACATTGAGAAAATCCTGCGCGACGCCGTCACGTGCAAACGCGAACGGGCGCGGCGCGACCGGCTGCCGCTGGCCGGACAGATCTGGGCGCTGATGTTTTCCAAGTCGTCCACGCGCACGCGGGTTTCCTTCGAGGTCGGCATTCGCGAGCTGGGCGGCCAGACGATGTTCCTCAACGCAAGCGAAATTCAACTGGGCCGGGGCGAGCCGGTCAAGGACACCGCGCGCGTGCTGGGCCGGATGATTGACGGCGCGGTCATTCGCACGTTTGCGCAGAGCGACGTGGAGGAATTTGCCGAATTTTCCGGCATCCCGACCATCAACGCGCTGACGGACGACGAGCACCCCTGCCAGATTCTGGCGGACATCATGACGTTCCGGGAGGCGCGCGGGCCGATTGCGGGCAAGGTGGTGACCTTTGTGGGCGACGGCGCGTGCAACGTGCCGCGTTCCTGGATGTTCGCGGCGGGGAAGCTCGGCTTTGAATTGCGCATTGCCGCGCCCAAAAAATTCCAGCCGCCGGCGGCCCTGGTGAAACGCGCGGGCGGGAACATCAGTTGCACCGACGATTTGCCGGCGGCCGCGAAGGGCGCGGACCTGCTTTACACGGACGTGTGGGTTTCGATGGGCAAGGAAGACGAAGCCGCCGAACGCCTGAAAATCCTGAGTGGCTACCAGATCAACCGGAAGCTGCTCAAGCTGGCCCGGCCGGACGCGCTGGTGATGCACTGTCTGCCGGCGTATCGCGGCAAGGAGATCGACGAGGAAACGTTTGAGGCCAATGCCAACACGATTTTCACGCAGGCCGAGAACCGCTTGCACGTGCAAAAGGCTGTGTTGAACTGGGTGATTTCCTGACCGTCTCGACCTCCGCCAGAACGGCAGGCAAATCCTCTCTTCTTCATATTTTGCTATGGTCCCGTCGCTGCCACGGCTCCAGGCGTGGGCGCAGATCTAGGTTCAGGCATGTCACCGCGATTTTGCGCGGTTCCGGAGAATCCGGCTTGCCTTCCGGGCGTTCAGCGTGCAGCTTCCGCACTTATCATGGAAGTGTCCCGAACCATTGATCCCGAAAAGTATTTCATTTACACGAGGGTGACGGGCAACATCACCCTCGCTGAAATCTACGAAGACATGGCGCGGTTGGCGGCTGAACCGCTTTATCGTCCGGACATGCCGGGCATCGTGGACATGCGCCACGCGATGGTCAAATTGACCGCCGATGAACTCCGGCAACTTACCGATGAACTCCGGCGGCGTCCGAAGGTCGTGGCCCGTACGCGGCGGGCACTGCTGGTCGGTTCGGAACTGGCGTTTGGCATCTACCGCATGTTCGCCACGCTGGCCATGGGCGGGTGGACGGATTATCGGGTCTTCCGGGATGAACAGGCGGCGCGGGATTGGCTAAAGTAGGAGCCGGGAAGCGGTGGTTGGATGGATTATTTCACGTGGCAGCCTGACAGCGCGGGAGCCAACCCCGATTGACGGCATCCACCGTCGCTCGCAAACTATGGTGGACAGGTCGCAAGCGGGCCGTGCCACCGCGGTGTTTCATTCTCGACAGGGATGCCTGGTGGCGCAAGGATGCGCGGGCTAAGTCATGAACACGCTGAAAGATAAAGTCCTGAAAGTCACCGCCGACCTTTTATTCGGCAGGGAAGCGTGTCCCAGTAACGGTAATCTTTCCAATATCAAAGGCCTTGAGCAATGCGTTGCTTTCGTGCTTGAAGCCAAGGCGGGACTGAAACCCCTCCATGTCATTGCGTGTCGTTTGAAGAGCGAGGAGCGGGAAATCTTCCCCGAAGTTGTGTGGGATTTGATTTGTGCCCGTGTCATCTCGCCGACCAATGAGGGCAGCGGATTAAACGAGATTCGTCTTCACTCTGATGCCGGGGCCAATTGGGAGAAATTCAAAGCCGCCGTCTAAGACACAACACCACCGCCAGTGCGCCGGCCAACGTCCAAATTCCCGGTTCCGGCACGGACTGAACAGGCGCGGACTGAACCGCAATGTACGTTCCACCAATA
>CAWACS010000043.1:0-109702 GCA_963780535.1 uncultured Verrucomicrobiae bacterium | reverse complement strand
TATGCGAAACTGATCGGCGCCCTGGAGGGGTTGAGCCCGACGGAGCTCCAGTTGCGTTGGGACACGTGCCGGCGCTTTGTCCACGAGCAGGGGATCACCTACAATGTTTATGGCGATCCGCGCGGCATGGAACGGCTGTGGCAGCTGGACCCGGTTCCCTTTGTCCTGGCGCCCGATGAATGGCGGACGATTGAAGCCGGGCTGGTCCAGCGCGCGCTCCTGTTGAACCGCATCCTGGCGGATTGCTACGGCGCGCAGGAGCTTATCCGGTCGCGCTGGCTGTCGCCGGCGCTGGTGTTTGCGCAGCCGGATTTTTTGCGTCCGTGCCACAACCTGCGCCCGCCGGACGATGTTTTTCTTCATTTCTACGCCGCCGACCTCGCGCGTTCGCCGGACGGGCGCTGGTGGGTGGTTTCCGACCGCACCCAGATTCCCACCGGCGCCGGTTACGCGCTGGCGAACCGGCTCGTCACCTCGCGCATCCTGCCGGAACCGTTTCGCGACAATCATGTCCACCGCCTGGCCGGTTTTTTTCAGCAGGTGCAGCACACGCTCGCCCGGCTCGCGCCGCGCCAGCCGGACCACCCCCGGGTGGTCATGCTCACCCCCGGGCCGCACAACGAAACCTATTTTGAGCAGGCGTACCTGGCGCGTTACCTGGGTTACCTGCTGGTCGAAGGCCAGGACCTGACCGTGCGGGACAACAGCGTCTTTCTGAAAACCCTGAGCGGCCTCGAACGGGTGGACGTGATTCTGCGGCGCGTGGATGACGACTTTTGTGATCCGCTCGAACTGCGCAACGATTCGATGCTGGGCGTGCCCGGATTGGTCGAGGCGTTGCGCGCGGGAAACGTGGTGGTCGCCAACGCGCCCGGTTCCGGCCTGTTGCAAAGCCCGGCGTTCATGGCGTTCCTGCCGGGGTTGTGCCAGCACCTGCTGGGTGAGGAATTGAAACTGCCATCCACGGCGACATGGTGGTGCGGCCAGGAGCCGGCGCGACAACACGTTCTCCAAAACCTGGACCGGCTGGTGATCAAACCGGCGTTCCGTTCGCGCGTGCGACCCGCCCAAACCGGAAAACCCCTGAGTGCGGATGAACGTGACGCATTGCGCCGGCACATTGAATTTGATCCGGACCTTTTTGTGGCACAGGAGCGGGTGGAATTTTCCACCGCGCCCTCGTGGGATGGCAGCCGGCTGGCGCCGCGACCGGTCGAACTGCGGGTGTTTCTGGTTTCGAGCGGCGGGGGTTATGCCGTCATGCCCGGCGGACTGACCCGGGTTTCGCCGGATGCCGGCACTTTCATCTCGATGCAGCACGGCGGCAGCAGCAAGGACACCTGGGTTGTTTCCGAGGCGCCCGTCGAGGAAACCACGCTGTTGTACGCGGCGAACCAGAGTGTGGACCTGCGGCGCACGGGCAACAACCTGCCCAGCCGGCTGGCCGACAATTTCTTCTGGCTCGGCCGCTATTCCGAACGCGCCGATGAAACCGCCCGGTTGTTGCGCAGCACGCTGCGGCGGTTCAACCCGGAACGGACGGGCAGCGCGATGCCGTTGTTGGGACCGCTCCTGCAGACGCTCGAACGGCAGGGACAGTTGCCCGGATTGCTCGGGAAGGCCGAGCTGCGCCAGAACCCGGAGGCGTTTGAAGCCGAATTGCTGGCCGCCATTTTTGATCCGGCCCGCACCGGCAGTCTGAGCCACATTGTGGACCATCTGCAGCGGCTGGCGATGTTCGTGCGCGACCGGACTTCCAACGACATGTGGCGCGTGCTGAGCCGGCTCAACGAACGGCTGGCGACGCCGGCGACCAGCCTGGTGTTGCTCGCGGGGGACGCCACGGGTGTCTTGAACGAGACGTTGATCGGTCTCGCCGCCTTCCACGGACTGGCGCGCGAGAACATGACCCGCGCCCAGGCCTGGCGTTTTCTCGACATGGGCCTGCGCATCGAACGCGCGCTGTATCTGGGGAGCCTGCTCGATGCCACGTTGCGTTCGCCCCGGGCCGAGGATCCCAGCGTGCTCGAGGCCGTGCTTGAGGTGGCGGACAGTTCCATCACCTTCCGCTCGCGTTACAACCTGTTGCCGCACCTCCCGGCGGTGTTTGATCTCGTATTGCTCGACGATAAAAATCCGCGGTCGGTTCTCTTCCAAATCCAGCGGCTGGCACAGCATTTTGAACGGCTGCCACGCGACCGCGAAACCACGACCGGCGCCGGCAAACAAATCCTGGCCGATTGCCTGGCCCGGTTGCAGCAGATGGATGCCCGCGAGCTTGCCGGTCCCTGCGAAAGCTGGCTTGAGGGCAAGCTGAGCCAGGGCATCGCGGAAACCCTGGAGGAACTGCCCCGGCTCTCCGACGCCATTGCCGCGGATTATTTCGCGCATTCGGCCATTTTCCGCACCGGCCGGGAAGGGGAACCATGACCTACAACATCGTCCATCGCACGCTTTACGAATACGCCGCCCCGGTGGCCGTGTCGCATCACGTGGCGCGAATGGAACCGCGCGCCACGGCCACGCAGGAACGCGACAGCTTTACGCTGAAAATTTTCCCCGAACCCGCCCTGCGCAAGTCGCGGCCCGATTATTTTGGCAACCGGCTCTGCTTTTTCACCGTCCAACAGGTCCACAGCCGGCTCGAAATCATCACCTCCAGCCGGGTGACCGTGCGCGCGGACAGGTCGGCGGCCAATGAATCCTCGGCGTCCTGGGAATCGGTGGCGGCAATGTTCCGCGACCCGGTGTCGCCGGAGGTGGTCGAGCCCTACCAGTTTATCTTTGATTCGCCGCAGGTGCGCGTGTCGTTCGAGCTGGCCGATTATGCCGCCCGGAGTTTTCCCGCCGGCACGCCGCTGCTGGCGGGGGCGCGGGACCTGACCCGGCGGATTTTTGAGGATTTCAAGTACGACGCCAAGGCGACGACGGTGGCCACGCCGCTGGAGGAGGTCCTGGAAAAGCGCCGGGGCGTCTGCCAGGATTTTGCCCACCTCGGCATTGCCTGCCTGCGTTCGCTGGGTCTGCCCGCGCGTTACGTCAGCGGTTATTTGCGCACGCGCCCGCCGGAGGGCAAACCGCGGCTGACGGGCGCGGACGCCTCGCACGCGTGGTTTGCGGTTTATTGTCATGGCACCGGCTGGGTGGATTTTGACCCGACGAACAATTTGCAGCCGGCGGAGGAACATATCACGGTGGCATACGGCCGGGACTTTGGCGACGTCAGCCCGCTGGCGGGCATTCTCACCGGCGGCGGCAAACACACCTTGAAGGTGGCGGTGGATGTGGCCGAGGTTTGAGCTGGTTCCGGAAAATTTTTGCAATTTTTGCTCGCCGAGCCGGCGGGTTTTCGCATTGATAGCGCGCGCATGAAGTGGGACATCGTTCATCGGACGCGGTACACGTACGCGTCGCCCGTGAAAAACAGCTTCAACGAGGCGCGGCTTCAGCCTTTTTCCAACGAGGAACAAACGGTGGAAACGTTTGCATTGAAGGTGCTGCCCGCCACCCGGGTCAGCCAGTACCACGACTTCTATTCCAACATTGTTCACCACTTTGAAGTGGTGGATCCGCACTCGTCGTTGCTCATCGAAAGCCGGTTGCGCGTGGCCACCCATCCGCCCGCGCCGTTGCCCACCACGGCGACGCCCTGGCCCCTGGCGCGCATCGGCGAGGCGCTGAAGGACACGCGCAGCTACGAATTTCTGGAGACCAGCCGGTACGTGGAAATGACGCCGGAAGCCTGGCGGCTGGCCCTGGACGCGGCCATCGGTCTGGCCGACACGTGGCAGGCGGCGCTGGCCATCATGCGGTTCGTGCACCAGCGCATCGAATATGTGCCGAACTCCACCACCGTTCACACCCACATGCGCGGGGTGTTGCGGGAAGGGCGCGGGGTCTGCCAGGATCTTGCCCACGTGATGATCGGCCTGTGTCGCGCGCTGAAGATTCCGGCCCTGTACGTAAGTGGATATCTGGCCACCGAGACGGCCAGCGCCACCCATGCGTGGACTGAGGTTTTCATCCCCACCATCGGCTGGCGGGCGCTGGATCCCACCCATGATTGTCAGGCCGGCGAAACCTACGTGAAAATCGCGGTCGGCCGCGATTACGCCGACGTGCCGCCCATCACCGGCACTTACAAGGGAACCACTGATCGCAGCCTGGAAGTGGAGGTAAAGATCAAGCCGGCTGAATAATGACGGGTAAAACAAAACGGCCGGGGTTCAAGGAACATGACCTCACCTTTGATGGCCGTGGTCCGGCTGACGCCGCCCGGCATCCCGGCCCTCCGCGCGTCCGGGTGGTTGGCCGCCGTCGCCCTGGGCTCGGGACGTTTGTACCATGCGTAAATTCAGATTAATCCTTTTCGTGTTCTTGATCCTGGCCGCACCAGAGCTTTTTGCCAGGGAGGGCTGGATCAATTTGTTCAACGGCAGAAACCTCTCGGGCTGGACGCAAAAATCCGGCAACGCCAGATTTTTCGTGGAGGACGGCTGCATCGTCGGTGAAGCTGTTTCCGAAAGCGACACCAACAGCGTTCTCGGCACGAAAAAGGATTACGACAATTTCATTCTCGAACTCGATTTCAAGGTGGATCATCAACTTTTCTCCGGCGTCCATATTCGCGGCCAGTATGCCGCGACAGAGACCCGGTGGGAGTGGGATGGGCGGCCCCTGACCATTCCCGCGGGCCACGTGTATGGATACCTGGTGATGATTGATCCAAGCCCGATTCACCGCTGGTGGACCGCGACGCTGTATGATCAGCGCTGGTGGACGGCCGGCATTTACGACGAGATGCGGCGCATGTGGCTCTATCCCGGGGCATTGGGCGGCGACCCGGACGAATTTTCACGGCAGGGCCGGAAAATTTTCCACACCAATGACTGGAATCATCTTCGAATCGAGGCGGTCGGCGACTCCTTAAAGACTTATCTCAACGGCGTCCTGTGTGCGCATGTCAAAGATTCGATGACGCCGAAAGGCTTCATCGGCCTGCAGGTCCGCGCCTGGATCAGCGACGATGACCACGAAACCCTCGAAGGCGCGAAAGTGCGTTTCAAAAACATCCGGCTCAAGCCGTTTTCTCCAAAGCCTGCCAGGGCCGGCAGCGCGACGTTGAAGGATTTTCCAAAGGAAAGCCGGGTCATTAAGGACCGCGAGTCAAGCAAGGCCATCGGCGCGGCGGCGCGAATTTCATAAACCATTTGACAGCGCCGGCTGGTGTGTGAAGCTATTACCTTCACGGGCGATTTGGCAGTAATTTATGAACAGTTCATTGAGGTGTTCCCTTAACCGAAGGAGCAAAATCTCGTGCAGCCTCATTTTGCTGGCCACTGCGCTGTTGCTTCCCCAGGCACAGGCCGTGAGTGTGCTCATGCAACACAACGACCTTGCACGCACCGGTGCCAATACATCGGAAACCATCCTGACGCCCGCCAATGTCAATTCGACCAACTTTGGCAAAATTTTCACCGATGGCGTGGACGGGCAGGTGTATGCGCAGCCGCTTTACGTTGAAAACCTGAGCATATCCAACGGGGTGCATAATGTGGTCTTTGTCTGCACGGAGAACAACAGTGTGTATGCATTTGACGCGGACACCGGTGGCACCACTTACTGGCGCACCAATTTCGGCACACCCTTTAATCCGTCCGCTTCGCCGATATCGTGCGGTGATTTGACGCCGATTGTCGGCATCACGGGCACTCCGGTGATAGACTTAAGCAGCGGCACGCTTTATGTGGATACGAAGCTGGCAGCCGGTCCGGCTCACAAGTTGCATGCGCTGGATATTACGACTGGCAACGAAAAATTCGGCGGACCGGTTACCATTTCCGCGGCTACTTTCAGCGCCACCTACGAGCACCAACGTCCGGGTCTGCTGTTGCTGAACGGCGTGGTTTATCTGGCGTTTGGTTCGCACTGTGACCGGACACCCTATAATGGTTTTGTGCTGGGTTACAATGCCACCAATCTTTCACAAGTCTGCGCTTTCAACACCACCCCCACCGGCAGCCAGGCGGCAGTTTGGTCTGGCGGCATGGCGCCGGCGGCAGATACGAATGGAAACATCTACATCATGACCGGCAACGGAAGCTTTGATGGCAGCACCAACTTTGGCGAGTCCATGATCAAACTGAACGGCAGTTTGGCGGTGCAGGATTATGCCACACCCAGTAACTGGTCCGACCTCAACAAAGGCGACACCGACTTCGGGTCGGGCGGCGTGGTCTTGCTGCCGACGCATTATGCGGTGGGGATTGGCAAGGACGGGGTCCTGTATCTGGCGGATGTCAACAACATGGGACATGTCGGGAATTTTGTGCAAGGATTCCAGGCACAGAATTCCGGCGATACGGTTGGAAAGTCGCCGGTTTATTGGCAGGGGCCGGGCTTGCAGTATCTTTTCGTCCTGCACAGCTACAGCCCGACCAAATCATTTGAATTTACCGGAACGAACATTGTCACCACACCGCTGGGCACGGCTTCCTACTCCATCGGTGACCGTTGTGGCGGGCTTTCACTTTCAGCCAACGGAACGACCAATGGCATTTTGTGGGAAATTGATGACGACAGCAATCTGCGGGCCTATGACGCCGTGAATTTTCCGAAATTGCTGTGGAGCGGGAGCGTGGGAACGTATGTGAAGATGACGTGCCCGACGATAGCGAACGGGAAGGTGTATGTGGGAACCAGCAGCAATTTGGGTGTGTGGGGATTGACCAATTACCTCTACATGCAGAGCATCGTTCCCAACCCGGTGTTAAATTGGACCAGTGGAATCCTGCTCGATTCAACCAATTTGTTGGGACCGTGGGTGACGAATCCCGTGGTTTCACCGTTCACGGTGGTGCCGACAAACGCACAGATGTTCTATCGGTTGTTGCTGAACGGCGGCCTGTAAAAGGCCATGGTACTGGCCTGGCTAGTGAATCGGGAAAGGGTATCAGGCCGCCCGGTCGTCTTTTGGCTTTTCCACCAGGGCGGCGAGTTTTTTATCGGCGACCTCCATGTCCGGCGTTCGTTGGGACTGGGCAGGCACGGCCGTCGATAACGCACCCTCTTTGGGCGCCGGTGAATAGGGTGAAATCCTCGATGTCTCCGGGTAAGCCCGGCGGATCAGGAATCCGCCGCCGAGCAGCCACCAGGCAACCAGCAGATTGAACACGATCGGCAGAATGACGGTGAGGATGTCGCCCGCGCCGGCCGACTGGACGGCGCTGAAATCCAGCAGCGGCGTCACGGCACTCAGACCCAGGTAAAGAAAGACCAGCCCCAAAAGCCGGACCGCCAGGCTGAAGATCTCCTTGAACAGGTCTCTGGGTTTCATGGTGCGCGGAATCCGCGCGTGCTTAAATTGAATGCGTTTACCGTTGTTGGCGAGGTTAAAAAGGCATCCCTGGTTAATTCAAGCATTATCGTCCTGGTATGGTTTCCTGATTTTAAAACCGGGGCGCGAGTTGTCCTCAACTCGCGGCGCCGCCGACAAATCCCGATGCCGCGGTTTGAGACAAACCGCGCTCCGCCAAATTAAGACACCGTCACTTTGACGGGCCGCTAGACACGTCCGACCATATCAGTTATTGATTGGCCCCATGTTTTTTGGTCCGGGCTTTGACCGATCGGTTCGTTGGAATAAAAATGCAAGTCGGTTTGTCCTGCTTGTTATATTGTTTATACAAGCCTTTCCGTTCACGAGTCCGGCCCTCCCCACACGATTGGTCCTCGGTTTGGATGGCGTGGCCTATCGTGACCTGAAAGCCCTGCAGGCCGGCGTCGTCAGCACCAATATCTGGGGCAAGCCGGTTCGCCGCCAGGCGTTCACGCTGGCTGAAGGGTACTTTCCGGTCAGCCGCATGATCTCGACATTTCCCTCCACCAGTGACGTCGCGTGGACGGACATTTTCGGCGACCGCCCGCTGCCGGGTTATCAACGCACCTATTTCAGCGCGGCGGCCAATTCCCAAATCATCATCAACGGCATCACCACCACCATGGAGCACGAAGCGCAAATGACCTGGGAGCTGGAGAACGACCTGCTGCGCACCATGGGTTACGTTTATCCGGTCCATACGTTTGGATACGAAATGCACGAAACGATCAGAAACTTCTGGAACGACACGGACAATGACGGCAGCTATTACGTGTATGTTCGCGCCACGGACGATGCCCAGCACCTGGACCGCAATGTCTTTGACCTGCTCTGCGGGCTTGATGACCAACTGCAAGCGATGCGCGCGCGCTACCGGGCGCAGGCGGGGCGCGACCTGCAAATCCTGATTCTGTCGGACCACGGACACAACCATGCCGACTCCTTCAAGCGCGTCCCGGTTGTGGATTTTCTGGAAAAAGCCGGGTACCGGATCACCGAATCCATTGAAAGCCCCAAGGACGTCGTCCTGCCCACCACCGGCATTGAAGACTGGGTGGAAATTCACAACGCACCCGCCGCCACCGGGGCGCTCGTGCCGTTGCTTGCCCATCTGGAAGGCGTGGACCTGGTGACGGGCCGGGATCCGGATGCTCCCAATCGTTTTCTCGTCATGAATTCCCGGGGCGACCGGGCCGACATCGACTGGAATCCGACCAACAACACCTATCGCTATTTGACCGGGCAGGGTGATCCGCTGGGCTACCAACCGGTGATCCTGGCGCTGGCCCGGGAGAAACTGCTGGACGCCGATGGTTTTGCCACGGCCGATGACTGGATGGCAGCGACCATGACCAATCACTATCCGCTGGCGCTGGAGCGGATTGTCCGCGGTTTTACGCGCGTCACGCTCAATCCCGCAACCATTCTGCTCAGTCTGGACAACGGTTATGCTCACTCCGGCTGGCTGTTGCAAAAGGGCGCTGACCTGTCAACCTTCAGCAGCACTCACGGCGCCCTGGACAACCTCAACTCGGACGGCGTCGTGTTAAGCAATTTCGCCCCCACCAAAGACACCTCCAGCGGCCGGGTGGCCGGGCAATTTGACGACTTTCCCGGTCTGCGCAATTTTCGCGCCGGGGAGAATGGCGCCGAACTGGTCACCAAAAACGAACAAGCCCTGACGCGGATTGCCCACGAGCCGTTTGACCGGGATTACCCGTCACTGCCGGGGGATGGCGTTTTTCTGCGGGTCTGGTCGCCGCAATTTGAGCACCTGGATCTCAGCGCTCCGGTGATGGCAACCATCGAGAAGGTCAAACATTTTTCAGATCCGGAGTCCCCAAGTCTGGCGCCCCGGCCCAAGGTGGTGCTCGGACGGCATTTAACCTTCAATCAACCGGTCTCTTTTCCGGATCCGTGCGCCTACGAACGGATCTATGCGCTGCCGACCGGCTTGATTCTAAAACCGCAGGCGGAATACCGGATTTCGGGATGGGTTCGTGACCGGAGTAAGAGCATCCCGCTTTTCGAATTCAATTTCCGCACCGACCGCCAGGGCCGGCCGGCGGCGTATTGAGCACCAACAAAATAAAAGAGCCAGTCCGGCGCATCAATGGATTTCGGAATTGGGTAGTGGGCTACTTTTCATTCCGATAGTGGTACAATTTGAGCTTTATCTTCTTGGATTTCATGTATAAAAATCAAACATACGATTTATTTGATAAGTCTGGCTATTTCCCGGCATGGACACTGTATTCCTTATCATTAAAACGACCGGAGATTTTATCCTTCCACTGGCTGGTATTGTGGTTGGATTATGCGCTGTCTCGTCAACCCTGTCTCAGTGGGTCCATGCAAAGGAGATTGCAATGAAATCTTCGGTTATTCTAAGACGAATAGTTGGGATTTTACTAATTGCGTTTTCCGCTCTCTATTTGGTTGCCGCAATCCGTGTTCAATTGTCCGCTACGCGGGAACAAACGGCCCTTTACCAGAATCAAATTGTAATAAAAGACCACGCATTGAGACTGGCTAAAGAAATTTCCGATTATGCCGATCGTTGCGACAATGGTTCTCCCTTGTTTATTTTTAAGGATTTTCAGGATCATCATTGTGGGGAAAGAGCACACAAAATTGCTGACCAAATGGAAGATGAAGGGCTGAATGTGGGTGAAATAAATTTCCTCTTAAGCCAACTTGATACGATCGATTTTAATTATGGTTATAATATTGAAGCAAACATACTCCAGCGAGCACTTCGTCAAATTGCTGATGAATTAAAAAGGGTGGCGAATGAGCTTCCAACTTCCTAGGAAGTTACATCATCCGGCTAAATTTACGATTTCTTCAAGCGTCCAAATATGGTCACTGATAAAGGGGTCAATCCTGTGCCTTGACGAGTTTTGAAAATTACGGCTGGGTGGCCGCGAAAACTTTTCCCTTGGCGGCGCAAATCGTCTGCGCGCCGTACCGGCCGGAAAGCCCGGCGTTTTGAACCGTTGCCGTTGGAAGCTTTTGCTTCAGGTCAGGATGTAACGGCCTTCCTTCTTCGTGCCGACGCGTTTTACCAGCCCGGCCTTGATCAGCGGACGCAGCAAATCCAGCGCGCCTTGTTTCGAGATGTCCAGCGCCTCCCAGATTTCGCCCGGCGTCATGCGTTTGTGGTCGCGCAACAATTGCAGCAACTGCTCCTGTTTCGGACGCAGCACCAGTTTATTCCGTCCCGGCTGCGCGGACAGTTTTTGCACCCGGGTCCAGACCCGTTCCAGCGTCAGGTGCAACCCTTCCGCTGCATACTCGATCCAGCCCGTCAAATCCCCGCCCTCCCGGCGCACGGCATCCAGCGCCGTGTAATAGCGCGGGCGGTCTTCCCAATAAAATTCATCCACCGAAAAAATATGGTGTGTGTCAAACCCGCGCCGATACAACTCCCACAACGCCAACGCGCGACCGGTGCGCCCGTTGCCGTCGGCGAAAGGATGGATGGCCTCGAAGCGATAATGCAGAATCGCCGAACTCAACACCGGCGACAGTCTGGCCGATTCTTCGTTCCACCACGCCAGCAGTTTGAACATCAAACCCGAAACCGCCTCCGGCGGCGGCGGAACGTAGCGGCCCACGCGCACCGCGATGGTGCGATACCGTCCGGCCGTGCCCTGGTCCATCACTTCGCCCGCGATGATTTTGTGCAGCCGCAAAATTTCCTCGTGGGTGATGCGCTGGCTCCCGGCGTTCTGCTCCACAAAACGCAGTGCGGCGAAATAGTTCACCACTTCGCGTTTGGCGCGGGCAACAACGGCGGGAATTTCCCGGCCATCCTCCACCGCCCGCACCTGTTCCAGCGTGAGCGGATTGCCCTCGATGGCCGTCGAGGAATGGGTGTTGCGGGTGCGGGTGTCTTTTTGCAGCGCCGGAATCCACGGCACTTCCACCGTGGCGGCGAGGATGCGCTCGCGCAGGGCGGCGATCTGCTCCAACCGCCGCACCAGCGCGGGCGTGATGATGAATCGCGGCTGGTAATTCACGGTGGCAGGATGCGAGTAAGTCAAGTGTAAGTCAAGTTATTGGTCAAGTGGAAAACAGCCCGATTTCCCAGTTAAATGATATGTTATTTGGTTCAAAAGCATCCTTTTAAACGTGAAATCATACTTGAGAATCATTTAGATGTTGTCCGTAAAGGGTCAGAAGTCAGTCGTTCGCATTGCAGGCGTTTTCGAGGTTAAACCAGGAATCTGCTCCCGCAGGGCGTAATCACTATGGCTCGGTGGCCGCGAAAACTTTTCCTTTGCCGGCGCAGATCATCTGCGCGGCGTACCGGCCGGAAAGCGCGGCGGAGGGCAGCCCGCCGCCGGCCACCACCCAGTGGCCCGCCATGTAGAAATCCTTCAATCCCGGCAGGGTGTAAGGGATGCGCCGGCCCAGAATCCGCGGCGTCGGCAGCCAGCCTTCGTAACTGCCCTGCCAGTTGCCGGTGTAGCGGACGAACGTGGCCGGCGTCGCGATGTCGGAACGTTCGATGTGTTGGGTCATGCCCGGAAATCTGGCTTCGAGAATGGCCACGACCGCTTGCATGACCCGTTTCTTTTCCGCCCGGTAGCGCAAAGGATCGGTTTTTTTCAAGCCGGTCCAGAACTCGTAGCGGGTCGGGGCCCGGATGGTGATGACGGTGGTGCCGGCCGGGCAAAGTCCCGAATCGCAACCGAAGGTTTCCACTTCCAGGCAATCGAGGGACGTTTGATCGTCCACGCGGAGCGGCCGGGACAGGAACAGATTGAGCGTCGGGGGCGCATCCGGAAAGACGTGTTTAATCCCCAGCGACACCTGGATGATGGCGGGAAAGGTTTTGCAATGCTCGTAAAGGTAGCGGATCTTTTTGTCCACAAACCGGCCGGCCAGCATCTTGAAAATGGTTGTGTAACCGTCCGCGCAGGAAACAACCACGTCCGCCGGGACCCTGCTGCCATCGGCGCACTGCACCCCGGTGGCACGATTGCCTTCAACGGTTATGGCAGTGACCTTTGCCTTGTACCGCACGGTGCCACCCAGACGGGTGTAACGGTTCGCGATGGCCATCGCAAAATCCCACGAGCCGCCGGCAACAAATCCGGTGTTCTTGAGGGTCCGGAACGCCAGAATCATGACGAGCACCAAGGCCGACATGTCGTCATTGCCGACCATGATCTGCAGGGTTTTGCGAAGGAGGGCATTCTGATAGCGGGCCAGATAGGTCGTGATGGGCAGGTTCTTCCATCTCAAAATGACGGGCAACATGGGCAGGAGGCGCAGCCCGGTCCTCATTTTCTCGTGACGCGTCATTAATTCCAATGGCTTTTCAAAGGGCGGTTCCAAGGGAGCACAGCGGCGCGCCGCCCGCACCAGCCGGTCAATCCGGCCGGCGTCTTCGGGGGCGATGCGTTTGAACGCGCGCGCGAGTTCGTCCAGATCTGACGGCACCGAAAGGGTTTTGCCGTCGGCATCCTCGACCCGCAGGATTTCATCGGGAATAAGAACCTTCCGGCCGGCGATGGCGCCCAGTTCCTGCCAGACCTGGTGGAAAACCGAGGGCGGCCGGGCGCCCATCAGCCAGCGCAGACAACCGTCAAAGACGTACGGTCCCCGGTGCCAGGCCGTGCATAAACCGCCCGGCAGCAGGCTGGCCTCCAGAATCTCGGTCGGGATGCCGTTCATCTGCAGGTAACAGCCGCAGGACAGCCCGGCAATGCCGGCGCCGATGATGATGACTTTGGGCTGAGCCGGAACCGGAGCCGCGGGTTCGGGCGCTTTGGGTACGGCCCGCGGCGGCTCTTCGACCGGCGGCAATTCAGTAGCCATCGAAGTTGTTGTTGGCCGGCCCGGCGTTGGCCATCCGGCGTTGGGAAATGTTGATGATCCAGGAGGCGAGGTTTGACTTGGTCACCGGCAGGGACATCCTGGAAAAAATGGACGGCAGGCTGTAAAAGTCCCGGTACATTTGCCTGACGCTCTGTTCCAATACCGCCGGCGAACCGTAGGGCGGTTGGATGTAACAAGCCTGCCCCGGCCAGCGGTCAATGTCCTCGTAGTTGGTGATCCGCCCTTCGCGTTTCATCCGGTCATAGAGCGGCGTCCCTTTGACCGGGGTAAGGATGTTGAAGTAGGCCACCGGCACCTTGTGGTCCTGAAGAAACTCCAGCGTGGCGCGATAGGCGCCCTCGTTTTCGCCGTCCCAGCCAAAAATGAAATTCAGGGAATAGCTGATGCCGCGGCGGCGGAGATTGGCCAGCATCTCCCCGTAACGGGGGGCCTTGTTGAACCGCTTGTTCATGCCGTCCAGGGTCCCGGGATTGATGCTCTCGATGCCGATGTTGACATGCAACAAGCCGCTGCGCTGCGCGAGGTCCATGAATTCCTCGTCATTGCACAGATAGGAACGTCCACAGCGCGGACCAGCGCACCTTGAGCGGGATCATCGCTTCCATGAGTTCCAGGGCATGGCTCCGTTTGCCGCCGAAATTGCTGTCGCCGAAAAGCAGGTTCCGCAGCCGGCACCGCCTGATTTCCTCAATCACCTCGGGCACCGGCCGGCACCGGTAGGCCTCGCCCAGCAGAAAACGTTCGGAACAAAATTCGCAGCGGAACGGACAGCCCCGCGAGGCGGACACCGTAAAGGTCTTGAACGGACCATAACGCCGCAGCTTCAACAGTTCGTAACGCGGCAGGGGCAGGCCGGTGAGGCCGGGCAACTGGCCGGCCCGATAGGTTTTCTTCAGCCGCCCGTGAAGGGCGTCCGCCAGCATTTGTTTCCAAATACCCTCGGCCTCACCAATGCCAACCGCATCGCAATGTTCTCCCGCCTCCCCGGCGTGAAAATAGGTATGCGGTCCGCCCATAATGACCGGCACTCCGCGCCGGCGAAACTCGTCGGCAATATCATAGGCGCGATAGGAATGGAGCGTCCAGGTCGTCAGGGCGACCAGGTCCGGACGACAGTCAAAATCAACCGGTTCGAGCTGTTCATCGAGGAGTTGCACGTCCCAGTCCGCCGGCGTCAGGGCCGCCAGATACGGGAGGGTCAACGGCACCACCTGGCGGCGGCGCACCTGGCACACCGTACGGTCCGTCTTGGAACGGTAATACGATGGCTGGATGATTAAAAGCCGGTGTGCCATTTTACCACGGGCATCGAGACGTTCCTGATTTCAGAATCCCGCGCGGGTTCCCGGAACCGGGCATATCCACTTTCAATGGAATAATGGAATGTTTCATCGCCGCCACTTTATTGCTTACAGAATCCCGCCGTCAACTTTGAGCATGGAACCGGTGATATAGCCGGCATCCGGGCTGGCCAGGAAACGCACCGCGGCCGCCACTTCTTCGGGCCGGCCAAACCGGCGCATGGGAATCCTCATTTGCGCGGACTTGCGTTCCTCGCCGGCCAGATGGGCCAGCGCCCCGGTTTCCACATATCCGGGACAGATGGCGTTTACGGTGATGCCGATGCGCGCCACTTCCTTGGCCAGCGACTGGGTCAGCGCCACGACTCCCGCTTTGGCCGCGGCATAATTGGCCTGCCCGGCCGGGGCCAGGAGCGCGCTCAAGGAAGACAGATTCACAATCCGGCCCGCGCGCTGGCTGATCATCGTTGGCAACACCGCCTGGCAGCCGTGAAAAACCCCGTTGAGGTTGGTCGCCAGAACGCGTTCCCAGGATTCCAGCGGCATGTTGGCCAGCAGGGAATCTTCGTGGCTGCCCGCATTGTTGACCAGCACGTCAACGCGGTTATGCCGCGCCAGAATTTCTTTGACCGCCGGCTGCCAGGATTCAGGGGCGGTGACGTCCAGCGCAAGACCGAAACAACGTTCGGGATTTTCTTTTGCCAGCTGGTCGGCCTGTCCGCGTCGTGAACGGACACCGAGCCAGATGACGTTGGCGGGGGATTCTTCGAGAAAGGTGCGGGCGATGGCCTGACCCAAACCGCCATTGGCTCCTGTAATCAATATGACCCGCAAGCTCATGGCCGAATGTTGCCGGGGGATCCGCCGTGGGACAAATGCGAAATGCTGGAATCGGCGCGGACAAACCGCGCGCCGAGCGCCTGCTGATTGGAGCCGACCAGGCTGACATTGGCGGCGGCAACCCGTCCGCCGGCCACCGCATCGCACGCGGCGACGCATTGCCAGGCGGCAGCGGCCATCAAGCCTTCGCCCAAAATGCGTTTCGGACTGATCCGCGCGCCGGTCCAATCCCGCCATGCCGCAAGTTCCGGGGCATCCGCGCGCGGACTGTTGCCGACCCCGTCGCAGAGCAGTTCCGTAATCTCCGGGAGCGCCGGCATCTTGCCGGCGATTTTTTCACCCTGTCCCGGCACTACCGGCCGGCAGGATGCCGGCGCTCCCAGCTGCTCGCGCATGGCGCGGGCCGCCTGCGTCCGGTTGTTTCGCCCGGAATAGGTATGCGCGTCGGTGATGGCGGCCAGTTCGATCCCCATTGACTGTTCCGGTTCACGGCACAAACACAAGGCCCCGGCGCCGGCGGTGAGGATGGCCGGGCGTTCCAGATGCCAGAGCGCGTCCGCCAGAATCCAATTGGTTTCCTCCGCCCCGATGACAAGGCACGCGTCCACGCGATGCTCTTCCAGCCATTGGGCGCCAAGGGATGCTCCCTGCAGAAAGGTGGCGGGATCGCCCACCAGGGAATTGGCCAGGGAAACATTTCCCAGAAACGCAGCGACATGGCTGGCCGGGGCGGCGTAAACCGTTTCCGGAAACAGGAGCGGACTGGCGGTCGCCGGGTCCTTCAAGGTCTCTTCAAAAAAGCGGCAGGAATAGTTCACGCAACCGCATTGAAGACAAACGACCAGTCCCAGGCGGCATTTCGGATCAGGTTTCGCCAGGAATCCGGCCATCGCCTCGAGGGCGGCCGCTACCACATAATGGGTGATCGGGCTCGCGCGCCGCAGGCGGGGATGCGCGAAGAATTCGGGACGCACGGCGGGATTCGGCACCAGACGTGCCGGGAGCGGTTTTGCCCATCCGGGCCGCTCCAGCGATTGAGCGGGCAGGGGTTCTCCCTGGTCCAACGCCGCGCGCAGGGCGGCGACATTCCAGCCGGCGGGCGATACCGAGCCCAAGCCCGCGACGAAAATCCGGCTCATGTCCACCTCCTGAAAATCAACGTGGCATTGACGCCGCCGAAGCCAAACGAATTGGACAGCGCGACATTCACGCGGGCGTCCCGGGGCTGGTGCACAACGGGGAACTGGCAGGCCGGGTCGGGTGTTTCAAACGCCATCTCGGGCGGCAGCCACTGTTCGCGCAAAACCATCAGGCAAATCACCGCCTCGACCGCGCCGGCGGCCCCCAGCAGGTGCCCGATGCTGGCTTTGGTGGAACTGACCGGGAGAGTTGCCGCACGCGGGCCGGCCCATTGAGAAATGGCGAAGGCTTCCGAACTGTCATTCAGCACCGTGCCCGTGCCATGGGCATTGACGTAATCAATGTCCCCGGGCGTGATGCCGGCAGTGGCACAGGCCTGTTTCATGACCGTCAGCGTCGTGTCACCTTGCGGATGCGGCTGGGTGAGATGATGCCGGTCAATGGCCGAGCCGTAGCCAATTAGTTCGCCCAAAATGGATGCGCCCCGCCGGCGCGCGCTTTCCAGCGTTTCCAGCGCGACGACCGCCGCGCCTTCACCCAACGCCAGCCCGTCGCGCCGGTCATCGAACGGGCGGCAGATGGTGGTGGAGAGCGCCTGCAAGGCATCGAAACCCGAAAACACCATTCCGCAGAGCGCGTCATAACCGCCGGCCAGCGCGCGCTCCGCCTGGCCGTAGCGAACGAGTTCCCAGGCATGGCCGATGGCATTGCTGCCGGAGGCGCAGGCGTTTGAGACAATCGTGATCGGCCCATTGCAACCGAGGGCGTCCAGCGTCATTCGCGCCTGGACCTGCGGCTGGTAGTGAACGGCCCGGGTGGGTTGATGGCGATGGTGGCGCGGTGTTTGCACCGCCTGGCGAAAATAGGCCTCGCCGAATGACATGCCGCCCGCGGTCGTGCCCAAAACCAGCGGCAGGTTCTCCGCGGGTTCCCATCCGGATTGCCGGCACGCTTCGCAGGCTGACAGCAGCAGCAGGGAAGCGGCGCGGTCAAGCCTGGCAATTTGTCCCGGGCTGAGCCGGGTTGGCGGCGGGGTTGCCGGCAAATCGACTTCCGCCGCCAGTTTCGCCCGTTGGCGGCTTACATCAAACAACGACACCGGACGGAATGCCGTGCGCCCCGCGCGAAAACCTTCCGCATTGGGTTTCCAGCCCCGGCCCAGCGCCGTGATGATTCCGGCGCCGGTGATGACCACCCGGGGGGGCGCTGGGAGCGGAGACGTTGCCGGGAAGAGCATGATCGTTCAAGGGCGACGAAATCCTGCCGCACGTTCAGGCAAATCAGTTGGTGGCGCGCCGCGCGCCGGCAAGTCGTACGGCTGGGATTTAAATCGCATGGTTCAAATTGAACTGAGAATAATAAAATGCGCGAAGAAAAGGAACAACGCAAAAGCACCCAGCCGTCGAAACCCGGCTGGATGCTTGCTATGTTGAAGACGGCAATGACGAATTCCGGTCCCGGTCAGTACATCCCATGTTCGCTGGAGGACCAGCTCTTGACCTTGCCGCTCGTGTCAAAAAAAACCGTCAGAAAATGGGTCTTGCCACCGAACAAGGCGTAGTCAGGAATGAAGCCTTTCTCGGCATCGTTGTAGGACCAAATCTCCGAGCCGTCACTGCTGACGGATTTTCCTTTGGGATTTCCAATCGCCTGAACCACCTGGTCCATGGTCATTCCGACGCTCAAACGATCCTCCTTGGGCCGTTTATCCTTGGGCGGCTTGGCCGGCTTGGGCGGTTGCGCCTGGGCGGTTTTTTGCCCGCCTTGATCCGAGGCGCAGCCGCACAGACCAAACAGGGTGGCGGAAACGAGCAGACTGACGACTAACAATGTTTTCATGATTCTGTTCTGTATTGGGTTTCGTTTGTGGTCACGCTTTGCAAACTACCTTCGGGCTGAAGCTGACGCATCATAAGAAAAGGGTCAAGCACTTATGAGATTTTTTTCTGCGACTTTCAAAATCAGAAATGTCGGTCAACGGAAGGTTTTGCCTCGATTCCCGCCGGAGCCGGGATTAGGCTGGTTCCATGCTTGGATCGACGAAATCCGCCGCGGTAATCCCCTGCTTCAACGAAGGCGCCGATATTGCCGCCCTGGTCGTTGCCTTGCACCAGCATCTCCCCCTGGTGATGGTGGTGGATGATGGTTCGACGGACGACACCACGGTTCGGGCTGAAAATGCCGGCGCCGTCGTGGTCCGTCATGAGCGGAACCTCGGCAAGGGCGCGGCGCTTCGGACTGGTTTGTCGCAGATCCGGAAGCGGGGCTTTGAATGGGCCGTGACGCTCGATGGCGATGGCCAGCATGTGCCGGACGATTTGCCTGCCTTCCGGCAATGTGCCGAACAAACCGGGTCGTCGCTGGTGGTCGGCAACCGCCTGCATAAAGCGCGCGCCATCCCCTGGCTGCGCCGGCAGGTGAACTGGTGGATGAGCCGGAAATTGTCGCAATTGGCCGGCCGATTCCTCCCTGACACCCAATGCGGCTTTCGCCTCATCCACCTGGAAACCTGGGCCAGCCTGTCCCTGCAGACGGAACATTTCGAGATCGAATCCGAAACTTTGATGGCCTTTCTCGCGGCGGGGCAGCGGGTCGAGTTCGTCCCGATCCGGGTCGTTCGCAGCGGTCGCCGGAGCCGTATTCGTCCGGTGGCCGACACGTTGCGCTGGTGGAAATGGTGGCGGAATTTCCGCCGACCCACGGTCACGGGCAATCCGGCAGGTTCAGGCATCCCGACTTCCCCGCCGGCCGCAGTTCCAGTGGAAATGCTCCATTAAGCCCGAATTCCGAAGTTGCCGGTGGTGGCGTGTTGGCTGAGGCCGTCCCGGAGTGCGCCCGTCCCCGGGCGCAGCCACAGGTTTCTTTTCAGCCACAGAACAGTTTCCAACAGCTCTCTCATCCCACGTTGCTGCGGCCGGGACGGCCGCACTCCGCTAACGCAGAAATATAACTTCAGTTGAAAACAGGGTGGAACGCCCGCCAGCTTACTTGGTGGGATTCCAGATGTACTTGCCGCTGGTGTTGATGTAACCGGTTCGCCCGTCCACCTTGACCATGGCCAGGCCGTCCACAAAGGAATCGGCTTCGTTGAACTGCGGGTTGATCACAAATTTCCCGCTGGAGTTGATGAATCCCCAGTGTCCCGACTGGCGCACCGGCGCCAGATCCCCTGAAAACGCGCCGGCTTCGTCAAACTGCGGATTGATCACAAATTTTCCCGCGTGGTCGATGTAACCCCAACGTCTTCCCTGCCGGACGGGCGCCAGCCCGTTGCCGAAGCGTCCGACCTCGTCGAACTGGGGATTGATGGTCATCTTCCCGGCCTTGTCAACGAATGCCCATTTGCCGTCCGACCGGATTCCCGCAAGCCCATCGGAAAAAGACTGCGCCCGTTCAAACTGCGGGTTGATGACAAGGGTTCCGGTTTTATCAACGTAACCCCATCGGCCGCCCATCCTGACGGGCCCGAGCCCATCCGAAAACATTCCGGCATCTTCAAACTGCGGATTGATGGCGAATTTGCCATCCGTATTGATGTAGCCGTAACCGCCACCACCGGCGTGAGCGAACGGTCTGGGGTCGTTGGGAAAGGGGCCGCCGCCGCCGCCAACCTTGATCGCCGCCAGCCCCTCGTTGAAGACGTCGGCCTTGTCGAACTGTGGAACGATCGTGATCTTGCCTGAACTGTCCACATAGCCCCACCGGCTCAGGCGTACCGGGGCCAGGCCTTCCGCAAAACCCTCCGCCCGCTCGAACTGCGGATTGATCACGGTTTCGCCGGATTTGTTCACAAACCCCCAGCGACCGTCAACGACCACCGGATAAAGAACCGATGCGGCTGTCCCAACGGGCGTGGCACTCAACGCGGCGAGGGTGAACAGCAGGTAGAACCATTTTTTTTTCATAATGTTTTGGAAATCGCGCTTAGACACCACACCGGCTCCCGGCTCATCATCCCGCGTCAAGCCCGGCATATGCGTCCGAGTCTATTATCCGGCGCCGGCGAGTCAAGTGGTGATTCCAAAGCAACCCGCCGCTCCGGGCCTGACCCGGTTGACGGGCCGGCCGGCTGATTAATTATGACTTGCATAAGTGACCTCAATGGCTAATTTCTCCTCCCTTGGCAATTTGGCAAACAGTTCTCGACCCATGACAAATTCAATCAAGACGGTTGGCATCATCGGCAGCGGTCCGGCGGGGGCGACCCTGGCTTCGCTGCTCAAGCTGAAAGGCTTGGAAGTAACCCTGTTCGACGATGGCCGCCGGCCCGACCTGATTGTCGGCGAGTCCCTCATTCCGGCGATTGTGCCCGTGCTGCGGAAGCTCGGGCTGGAGGAGCGCACCGCCGCGGTCTGCCAGTACAAACCCGGGGTTACCTTCACCTTCAACCCGGACGAAGAGGTGGCCTTTACCTTTCAATCGCTCGCCGGCACCACCATGCCGACCTATGCCTACAATGCGCCGCGCCCCGCCTTTGACCGCCTGCTGGACCAGCGTGCCGATGAGCTGGGCGTGAAACGCGCGCCGGTGCGGGCGAAGGTCGAACGGGTGGACGGCGACAAATTGCGGCTGGCGGAAGAAACCCTTTCCCAGGCGCCCTGGCTCCAGGGCCGGCAGCCGGATTTGCTCGTGGATTCCTCGGGACGCAGCCGGCTCTTCGCGCGCACGCTGGACATTCCCGCGGATGTCGGCCCGCGCAAGGACGTCGCCTACTTCGCCCATTATGCCGGGTTCGCCGACCCAACCCCGCGCGGACAGGTCATCATCGGCCGGCTGGCCCATGGCTGGTGCTGGCGCATTCCGTTGCCCGACCGCCTCTCCGTCGGCGTGGTGATGAACAAGGACGATGCCGCGAAATTTGGCACGACGCCGGAGGAACGGCTCGAAGGGGTCATCCAGCACGATCCCCTGCTGGCCGCCGCGGGCCGGGACCGCCGCCGACTCACCGAGGTTGTCACCTACACCAATTACCAGCTCATTTCCCGGCGCGGTCATGGACCGGGCTGGGTGATGTCGGGCGACGCCTTGGGGTTTGTGGATCCGATGCTCTCACCGGGCATGTGGCTGGCGCTGCATTCGGCGGAATTGCTCGCCGAACATCTGGACGACCTGCCGGCCTACTCGCGCGAAATGCGCAAGCTCATCAAGGCCTGGATGGGATTCATCCAATATTTTTACGATGGCCGCATCTTTGCGATGTATAAAACCGGCATGTTCTTTGAGCAAAAGTTCCCCGGCAAGATTGCGATGACGATGCATGATTTCGTCAACCGCAAGATTGCCTGCATGGCGGCGGGGGCGACCACGGCCTCGCGGTTTGGACACGGCATGCTGCAGGTCATGTCCGGACCCGCCTGTTGGAAAACCAATCCCGCGACCCTGGCCATCCGTTGACCTGGCCGGCGGTGGCGACGGCTTTGCGAAACGTTTCCATTTCCGTCCGGTCGATTCCGATGACGGACCGGGGACAGACAAGTTCAGGCTTGCCAGGGAAATGACGGTTGGCTTAAAGAAAGAGAGATGCTTTACGAACGCTGGCAGAAGGTAATTCAAGACAGAGGTGATGAAGTGGCTTTGCGTGATCTGGCTTCCGGACGAAGCTGGACGTTTGCCCAATTGGATCGCGAATCCGAAACGCCCCTGCCGGACAACCCGCCGATGATCTTCCCGCAAGGTCATTCCCCCGGGTTCATCTTTGCCGTGTTGCGGGCCTGGCGCCGGGGCGCGGTGGTGTGCCCGCTCGAAGCGCATTCGCAGCCGCTCGCGGTTCTCCCTCCGCCAGCGCCATGTTGCCACCTCAAGACCACGCCGGTCACCACGGGCGTGCCACGGGCCGTTGCGTTCACGGAAGAGCAACTCGCTGCCGACGTCGAAAACATCGTGGCCACCATGGGGCTGCGTCCGGACTGGCCCAACCTCGGGGTGATTTCCATGGCTTATTCGTACGGATTTTCCAATCTGGTGCTGCCGCTGTTGCTCCACGGCATTCCCCTGTTCCTGGCCCCGGCGCCCTTGCCGGAAATCCTGCGCGGCGCAGCCAAGGCGCACTGGAATCTTACCGTGGCCGGGGTGCCGGCGTTGTGGCAGGCCTGGCATAAAGCCGGCGTCATCCTGGGCAACGTGCGGCTGGCCATCTCGGCGGGCGCCCCGTTACCGCTCGCACTCGAACAGGCCGTCTTCAAGGAACACGGCGTCAAAATTCACAACTTCTACGGTTCCACCGAATGCGGGGGCATTGCCTTTGACGCAACGGACACACCGCGGACGGACGAAACCTCCGTCGGGCAACCCATGAAGAATGTGTTCGTGTCGCTCAACCCGGATGGCGCGCTCGCCGTCCGCAGCCGGGCGGTGGGCAGCACCTATTGGCCGGAACCGGAGGACACCCTCGGTCAGGGCGTCTTTCAGACCTGCGATCTCGCCGGAATCAGGGACGGGACGATTTATCTGCGCGGCCGCACCAGCGACCACATCAATGTGGCCGGCAGGAAAGTATCCCCGGCCATCATCGAACAGGCGATCCGCGAACACGAATCCGTCACCGAGTGCCTCGTTTTTGGCGTGCCGAGCCTGAACACGGACCGCATTGACCACATTGTGGCGTGCGTCACGGCCAACCGGCGCGTCGCCGAGGACGAATTGAAGCAGTTCGTCCACCAAAAGCTGCCGGGCTGGCAGTTGCCGCGCGAATGGTGGTTTGTCGAATCCCTCGAAATCAACGGGCACGGAAAAAAAGTCGCGCGCGCGCAGTGGCGGAAGGATTTTCTGGAAAATCGCGCGAAACCGGGCGTCAAGGTTTAGTAAAACATTTTGGGATGGACGATTGGGGGTAGCGCGGGCGTCTCGCCCGCGGCGTTCGGCGTCCTCGCCGAATGCAAAGAGGTTCGCAACGGGACGTTGCGAACGGCGACCGGGACGGTCGCGCTCCCCATTTCAATCGTAGCAGCGGACGTCAGTCCGCTCGTTATTCCGGTCGGTCGGGTCTGTTCTCTGCCCGTCGCTCGCACGCAACAAAAATGGCGCGCGAGCCGGCGCGAACGAAAACAATATGAAGAAGCCACCAGTTAAATCAGCCGCCAACGGCCTGCGGTCGGAATACGATTTTTCGCGCGGCAGGCGCGGCAAGTATTTCCGGCGCTACCAGCGCGGGGCGAACGTGGTGGTGCTGGAGCCGGACGTGGCCAAAATCTTCCCCACCGCCGATGCCGTGAACGATTCCCTCCGCGCGCTCGCGCGCATCATTCGCCGTCAGGAAAAAGCCCTCGCCGGAAAATCGTAGCGTAGCGGCGTCTCGGCAGAGCGCCGCAAACTCCCGCGGGAATTTCAGATGGCGGCTTTCCGCCGAAAGCGCGCTACGCCGAATCCGCATTCCGAATTCCGCATGGGCAACTTGTCGCGTCCCGCATGGCGGGACGGACGGGAACTCTTTTCCGGTATTCAGTTGGCAGAGACGAACGATAAACAGAATTTGTTAAGTTTGTTCGCCGAGAAATATTTTTGCTTCCTTCAAATTAATCTTCGCCTTGTGTCCGTGTTTGTCCAATAGATTGAGTAGGTTCGCGCCGTTTAACAACACTAACGGTTTGCCTTTTGCAAACTCGTAAGAATCTGGGCCGTAGTCAAACGTTGTCACGAGGATTCCTTTGCTTGCCCCCTCATTTAAGACAGTGCCATACAAATCACGAACCGCAGACACTCCTACCGTATTTGTGTAACGCTTGGCTTGTATTACAGTTTTTCCACCACGAATCACATCAGGGTCGAAGGCTATAGCATCCACACCACCATCTCGGCTGGCTTGGGTTATTTTGACTTCTCCACCTGCCGACTTAAATTCCTCCTCGAATAACTGGCGAATCAAATGCTCAAATTCCTCCCAATCCATCGCAGCGAGATTCACCCCTTCATTTAGTTGGCTGGCTACTTCGTGCGATGCAACGAAACGCTTGTCCTCACGGCTAATTGTGAGAACAGGTGCCACCGGCGTCAAACTATGTAGTTTGGAACTGCCAATGCCTTTCATGGCTTTGAAACAGGTTTTCGGTTCAACATTTTGTAAATTGATTGCTTGGAATTCATCTTTCTTAACCTGTATGGATAGTATAGGCGCGTTGGTTTCTTTTCCCGTGGCTTTGTCCACAGATTTTACCCAGCCATTAAATGAGACAGCAGCAATGGCATTGATATCATCCGAATCAAAAAGCTCATGCAATGCTCGGAGACAAATCTGATAAACGGCATCATCGTAAAGTTTGTTCAATTCATTATCTGAAAGAAACGACTCGGCAAAATCATCCTTGGACTTGACATATTTGACTTCTTTTAGCCGCGGCAGTTGTTCCGGTGCCGGAAGTGAGTAATCAACAATAAGAATTTTGGTTTCGGAAATATGTTCGAGGTCAAAGTCCTGCGGAAAACCGTCGGGGTACTCCGAATTTGCGAGAATCATCTCACAATAATCCTCAATTCCATCTTTTTGGAGCGTTTCGTATTTAGCCCTGCGTTCATCTATGGCCACATCCCTTTTCGCTAGTTCTTCTTGATAGTCTTTGGCTTCGCGATTCCACCTTTCAACTTCGTTTGTATTTTGAGCAAGGCGACGCTCATTTTCGATTCGTGTCTTTTCGACCATCTCAGCCCATGCCGCATATTCGCGGACAAACAATTCATTTGCACGCCGCCGATTTTCGGTTTCAACCTGCTTGTGGGCTTCTTCCCAAGCAGAGTGATCTGCAACGTAGATTGCTTGTGCGGCTTGCGCCTTTTGTTCCGCTCGCGACTTTACAAGTTTGTCAAGTAAGCCAAGCGAAGGTTGATATTTAGCTTCAGATTGCTTCGGTTCGGGTGGATATGGCAATAGAACCAACCCCGCTGACAAAGTTGCAGTATTGAATACCGGCTGGTATCTAGCATCGCCAGCTTGCGGCTCCCGATCATATTCCAAATAAACGGGCGGTTTTGGTGCCGGTTTGGAAAACGGCTCAGTTTTTTTTAGTTTTTTCCAATCAATAGCGCATCGGGATTTTAGTGCAGATTTGAGAATGTTTCTTACAGCTTCGATTGCTTGTTGGGCTTCGTGGGTTTGGTCTTCCGCATCCTGAAGCTTTTCTTCCAACTCCTCTTTTTTACGTTCTCGACTCTCATGCAATTTTTGCTTTTGCTCGACTAACTGATCTTTTTCCCGGCGCGTCTTGAGAATCTGCTGGTATTTATTTTCCCACTCAACCCGTTGCGCCCTCGCTTTTGCCTCCACCAAAGCCTTATCAGAGCCAGAGATGACTCGATATTTTCCTAACCCGTCATGTCTGACCTCGCATGTCCAGCGGAATGCCATAATTAAATTTGGTTGCCGCGATTCTTTCAAAAAAGAAACTAAAGCAAAACAATTTTCGGAAGCGAATGGTTGCGATGGTTTGGGTGGATGTTGGTGTATTGAAATAGCGAGCGGACGGCTCGCGAGGACGCTCGCCCCACCAAAGGAAATTTGCGTTAATTCGTGAAATTCGCGGATTCTTTAAGTCAGAGCCGACTCATCCCGTAATGCGGGACTGCTACTTTTGAGCGGGTTGCGGGACGGCTGAACCGTGCCGGACCTTGCCGCTGGAGGTCATGCTGATTTCGGCGACGAATTCAAGCGCGGTCGGCACCTTGTGACTCGAAAGCTGGCGGCGGCAAAAGGTCAGAATCTCTTCACTGGTGTTCGGGGAACTGCCGTTGCGCAATTGTACTTCCGCAAAGATCGCCTCGCCAAATTGCGGATGCGGTCGGGCGAAAACCCGCGAGCGCAACACCGCGGGATGCTGGTCCAGCACCCCGGCAATTTCCTCCGGAAAAACCTTGTGCCCGGCCACGTGCATCACGGAGGAAGTCCTTCCATCCAGCACAATCCGTCCCCCTTGGTCGCGATGTGCCAGGTCACCGGTCAGAAACCACCCGTCATGCAGGATTTGGTCCCGCAACCGCGGCGGATTCAGGTAGCCGGAAAACATGCCGGGCCCGCGCAGGGCGAGCTGGCCGGTTTCGCCCTCGGACAACGGCTTCATCGTTTCATCCACAATCACCGCCTCAAAACCGGGGACCGGCCGGCCGATGGCTTCCGGGTGCTCCTCCGCCTCGGCGAGGTTCATGATGGGCAGGCCCACTTCAATAATGCCAAAACCCTGGGACACGGGGACGTGAAACCGCGCTTGAAAATCCCGCGCCGCCTGCGGATCCAGACGGCTGGAGACCGACATCACCCGCCGCAAGGACGGAGGCAGAACGCGTCCGGATTTTTCGCTGGTCAACATGCGCACGTGCATCGGGGTCACATACAGGAACGTGGCCTGATTTTTGGCGGCCGCGTCCAGAATGTTCTCGGCCAGATAATCGGTGTTGACCACCACCGCGGCTCCGACTTCCAGGTAAAGGATGATGGAAACGTAAAAGTGATAGGCCATCGGCAGCACCCACAGAATGGTGTCGTCGCAGGTCAGACCCAGTCCGGCGTTGGCGGCCCGGGTGCGTTCCAGCACATCACGGTGGGTCAGCACCACGCCCTTGGATTGGCCGGTGGTTCCCGAAGTGAACCGCACAAACGCGGCGTCCTTGATTCCGGGCGCGAGTGGTGGTTGCGGTCCGTCCAGCCGGGTGAACCGCAAACCATTCCCGCCCGGATTTTCCAGCGGAACGGTCTGGCCGGCCGGGGCCGGACCGGAACCATCGTCCAGAATCGCGCACAAGGGCGCCCGGGCCAGCATGTCCGTTACTTCCGCCGGCTTCATCTGGTGGTGGATGGGCATGATCACCGCGCCGCAACCCAGCGCCGCCAGCGCGCCGATGACGAACGCCCGTCCGTTGCGCGCCCGCACGCCGACGCCCTGTCCTTTGCTCACGCCCAGCCGGTCAAGCTGGACCCGCAAGGCTTCAACTTCCCGCCAGAGCGACTGGTAATCCAACGACCCACCGGCATCAATGATGGCCGCGCGGTCAGGCCATTGACGGGCGGAATCGGAAAGCGTTTTGAAAACGTTCATCGGCTTTATAAATCTTAATCGTAATCTTGCTTTTAATCTTAATCCGGCCGTTCTTCACCGGCCTGATACGCAATCGGCTCTTCATGCAGCCGATCCGGCGAATTGCTTCGGATCAATCCGACGAGCAGCGAGACAATATCCTTCAACAGCTTCTTGCCTTCGTCCAGTTCCATTTCCGAAATCAGTTTCTTGATGAAAATAAGATCAAGACAACCGGCACATTCCAAGCCGGAACCCCGCGCGATGTCGAAGAACTTGCACCGGTCAGCCGGGGTGAATCGTCCATTGCCCTCGGGAATATTCAGCACAATGGAAGTTCGCGCCCGGTCCAGCTGGTTGCAAACGGCCGCCGACTTGGGCAGGCGTTCCAAAATCGGCTCGGCCCATTGGGCAAAAGCGAGTGCCTTCTTGTAAGCATCCAGCTTTTCATGGTCAAAATAGATTTTCATAAGCCGAGTAGGATTAGGATTAAGATTACGATTATGATTAAGAACAAACACCTTCAATTCTAATCCCCATCTTAATCATGGTCGTATTCTTGCTCTTAATCTCAATCACGCTTCCATCTGCTTCCGAATCCGCGCCACCGCGTCATCGAGTGTCCGGCCTGAAGCCTGAAAAGCGGCCGCGGTTCCCGCCGCCCAACCCGTCGCCAGGGCCGTGCCGATGACCCGGGCCGAGGTCATGGCGCCGGTCTCCGCCGAAAGGCAGCGCCCGGCCACCAACACGTTGTCCAGTTCCACCGGACGGAGGCAGTCGAGAGGAATGTCGTAATAATCGCGCTCGGCAAAATAAGTCATTTCCGGCCTCGGACTGTTCGTCCAACGTTCCATCGGCCAGCAGCCACGGGCAATCCCGACCGGAGATTTTCGCGCGCCCAACACATCTTGGTCCGTCAGTCGGGCGCGTCCCAATATGCGGCGGCCGGAGCGGACGCCCAGCTGCGGAGCAACGGAATCGAGGCGCGCGTTGCGGCAGGCAGCGATGTTTTCGACCAGGAATCGCCGGAGCGGCTCCAGCAGCGCACGGGCTTCGCGTTCCCAATCCGTGACCTGTTGCCAGGGCGCGCGGTCGGGGTTTGCCGGAAGCAGGCTGAGTTTGAGCGCAAGGCGGCCGTTCGCGCCGGTGCCGGGCACCAGCGACAATCGTTCACAGAGCGCGGGCAGGACTCCACTTTCAACGGCCCGACGCAGTTCGCGGCGCACTTCGAGCAGACCGCGGATGGCCAGATTGGGATCAACGTTTTCCAGAACAAAAACCAGGGCGGGCGCCTGGTCGGCGGCGCCATTTTCCGCGTTGGCGCCGGCCAGGGCGGCGACGGTCGCTTCCCCGGTGCAATCCACCACGGTTTTCGGACACAACCGCAGCGGCTCATTCCAGGCCAGGGCGCGGACCTGATTCAAGCGGGCGGCCTCAGCCTGCGCTTCGGCCAAGGTGGCGTGCAGCACGACGGTGATGTTTCCAGCCTCACTGACCATCGCATCGGCCACCCGGGCGAAAGCAGGTGGGGAATAGGGCAGCACCCAAAGACCGGTGTCCACCCGCAGGGGTTTGACATCGATGGCGCGTTGCAACCGCGCGGCAAATTCCTGTGCAAATCCGCCGCCCACCGGTATGGCTTTCGCGTCCGTGGTGTTCCGCAGATAGAGTCCGCAGATGGTGCCGACCTGTGCGGTGGTGGCCAGCCCGCCCAGAAATCCGTATCGCTCCAACAGCACCACCTGCGTGCCGGCGCGCCCGGCGGCCACTGCCGCGGCCACCCCCGCCGCACCGCCACCAATGACCAGCACGTCGCAGGGAATGGTCGTTCCACCAATGCGTGATGCGCGGCTCACGGTGCTTGCGGTCTCATGTGCTCACCGTAACTGCGGAGGTGTTTCCACTGTGGCCGCACGTTCAGAAAAACCGTCACCTTCTGTCCCAGGCGCGTCACCGGCCGGCGCCAGTCCACCGGCGAGGTCCATTCCGCGCGCCGCCGCGCAATGGCATCGAGCCGGTTCTCCGTATCCTCCGCCAGCCCGGGTGAAAGATAATAGGCCGGCTCGAAAAGGTCCTGGTCCGGCTTCACCTGGCCTTCCCGCACCGCCGTCCGGGCCAGGGGCGTGCCTTCGTAAACGCGGATGCCAATGGTGGCAAACACGGCGTTCGCCCGCGCGCAATCATCCAAAAAATTCTGGGTATCCCGGACATCCGCCCAGGTTTCACCGGGACCGCCGAACAACAGGTAGACCGCGATGGGCAGGCCGGCGTCGTGCGCCGCTTGCATGGCAATCCGTGTTTCCTTCTGTCCGAACGGCTTGTCCAGGGCCGCCAGCATCTTGTCCGAGGCCACATCCAGTCCGAACTCCACTCCGTTGCAACCGCCTTCCTTCATGGCGTGCGCCAGTTCCGCGTCAAACCCGGTCGGATTGCAGAAGGCCGACCAGCGGACCGGCAACCGCCGGCGGCCGAGTTGGCGGCAGATCGCCAGCGCGTGACTCCGGGGATCGTTGAAGACGCTGTCCACGAAAAAGAAATGCCGCAGCTTCGACCGGGTGAACACGGTTTCAATTTCCTGAACCAAGGCTTCTGGCGGACGCAGCCGGTAACGCCGCCCTTCCAATTGGGGATAAATGCAGTAAGCGCATTTGAACGGACATCCGCGTTTGGTTTGCACGCCAACAAATCCGCCGCGCCGGACATACGGCTGGTAACGGCACAAGTCGTGGGCGGGCGGCGGCAATTCACCCAGCCGCTCGATGGCTTTCGCGGGCAGGACGCTGTCGGAGCCATCTCCTTTGCCCGGGGTGATGACGCCTTCAATACCCTCCAGGGAACGCCCGGTTTCCAACCGCGCCAACACTTCCGGGAAGGCCCGTTCCCCTTCGCCGACAACACCGCCGTCAGGCCGCAGCCGCCGCATCCAACCCTGCGGGGACACCGAAAAACCGCTGCCGCCCAGAATCAACGGCCCGTCAAAATGCTGCCGCACTGTTTCCGCCAGATCCCGCACCTCGCCGAAATAGGAACGCGGCGCAAACGACCAGCAGTTGTCCAGATTGCGGATGCCAAAGGCAACGGCCTGAAATTTGTCCGACGCGATTGCCTTTCGCAGTGCGCGTTGCGGTGTCCGCACCGGTCCCAGATCCAAAAACGTCACCTCATGACCGGCGGTCCGGGCGGCGGCCGCGGCGCACAGCGCTCCCAACGGGGCCACGGGATAGGGCGAGCGCTCGCGGTTCGTCGCCACCAGCAGCAACTTCATGACAGGTCCTCCTCCAGTAAAGCCCGGCGCATGTCCCCTTCCAGTTGGTCCAGGTCGGCCGGGTTCAGGCAGTCATCCACCCACGACAGCATCAGGGAAAGCCGGTTGCCATACCTCAAAAACAACGTCGTCAGGCCGGGTGACCGCCAGCAGGGGATCAGGTGGGTGACATCCAAAATCCGGCCACCGCACCATTCCGTCATGCCGGGACAGATTTCGCCCGAGTCCGAAAAGCTCAACGAGGCCATCTTGCCGCGGGTCGGTTTTCCCAGATGATGCACGTAATATCCCGGCGGCAACGGTTTGAACAAATCCAGCGCCGCCATGCAGGCTTGGGGGAAGCGGTCGCGAATCTGGTCCGTCATCTGCCGGCTGAGTTCGCCGACAATGTCGCGGATCCGTCCGGCCTGCCGCGGCTCGATGCGATAGAACAGAATCGAGAGGTGATTGGAAAAGATGGGGCCTTTCGCGCCGTGCCGGCGCGTGTCGTGAGGCACGGGAACCAGATACGCCCCGTCCTGGTTGCCGCGCTGGAGGGCGATGGCATGCAAGGCGCGGACCGAAGCCGCCAGATAAAAGTGGCTGCGACGGAAACCGGCGGTGATTTGCTGGCTGCGCGCGTCAATGCGGGCGGTTTCCGCCTCGGTGAACACAATCCGGCGGCGATGGTTTTCCCGCGTGCCGGAACGGGGTTCGGGCGGCGCGGGGGTGAAAAGCGGTTCCTTGCCGGATTCCACCAGCCACGGCCTCGCCGTGTAGGCCAGTTTCGCGTTCTCCCACCAGCCGGCCGGGGTCCACTTTTGATTTTGTTTGGGGCTGATAAAATCCCCCACCGCGGGCGCTCCGTTTGTCTCGCCGCCCGCGTTCAAATGATGCAAGAGGAGATCCAGGCCCTGTGAATCCAGCAGGGTGTGGTTCCACGAAAGAAACAAATGGCTCGTGCCATCCGCGTGGGGCACCACGTCAAACGCCAGACCCGGCCCCTCCTCGGCGCGCAATGCGCGCTCCGTGACCGCCGCGGGCGGCGACCATGGCGTTTCACCGCCGCCATTCTGATCGCGGTGCTCGAAAAAAATCGGCTTGGGTTCCGCCGCCGTCCGCCAGACCGGAGGCAACACCGGCAACGTCCGGGCCATGTGCGCCCGGGCCAGCCAATCCATGATGGGAGATTCACCCAGCCGCCGGCGCAGCCGGCCGGCATCAAATCCCCGGTCCAGGTGCATCACCGCGCAGCAGACATTGCCGGGCAGTCCACTCCGCCGCATCCGGCGATCCTGGGCGTGCATGAAGTAATCTCCGGCAGCAAATCGAATCTGACGGGGCAGGTCAGGCATAGGGGACAGGCCGTTGGTGCTAGGTTGTGGAGTGATGGTTGCGGGCCAGCTCGGCAATGCAATTGGCCAGCGTGGCCATCGAGGTCAGATTCGCGCCGGTCAGGTGCGAATCCGGCACCCGGACACCGATGACGCGCTCGCAATAAAGCAGCAGCTCGACCAGCGCAAAGGAATCAATGCCGGCCTGGGCCAGCGGGCTGTTTTCATCAAAAGTGGTGCCTTCGGCGACGAAATTGGTCCGCGCGAACTGACAAAGCTGCGCGGCGATGGCTTTAGGGTCCTTCTCGGGGGTCATTGCTGGGTGTGTTCGGTGACGAAGCGGCGGTCGTTTGCGACCGCAACGACATAAGCTGACGGCGAAGCAGCCGATCGGGGTTCGAGTCCGGCTTTTACGCAAATGAGGAAGCAGAGATCAGGGTCAATGCTCATTCCCTTGAGTATGACCCGGCTCGAAACGGCGTCAAGCTTGGAAGCTCAGGGCGATCGCCGTGTTGACTCACGGAGGAAGGTTACCCGGGGCTAAAGTCAGTCATGCCATCGAACCGGTGATTTGGGAAGTCGCCAAGGGGGAACAGTCGCAGGAATTGAAAAAAACAGTGGAGCCGTTGGAAAATTGCGGGAGTCTGTCGGGTGGTTCCGGGCATTATGTGCTTGCCCGGCAGGATGGTGACGGAACATGCTGTGCCGCATGGAAGAATCTGTTCCGAAGCCGGACGCGGCTTCCCATCATTCCCTGACGGCAAAGGAAATAACGATTAAAATCGTCGCCTTGACTGTGCTGGGCGTGGCACTGGGGGTTGCCCAAGGCTGGGCCGCCACCCGTTCTTACAAGCCGAACCATGTCGCCGGCTTTTACCTGGGGTTTCTGCATGGCTTCCTGATGCCCGCCGCCCTGCCGGGTTTGTTGATGGGCAATGATTTCCCGATTTACGCGCCGAACAATTCCGGCCGGCTCTACAACATCGGTTACCTGGTGGGGATCAATACCTGCGGCACATTGTTTTTTGGCGTCGCCTTCCGGTTCCCGCGAAACCGGCGCTGAAAGCGTGAATGGCGGCCGGCCGGGCACGAAACCCGTTTCCCGGGCGTTCGGAACGCCGAGCACCGTCTCGGCCCGGCCGGAAAATCCATGGCACATGCCGAGACGGTGCTCGGCGCTCCAGTTCCCCCGTCCACTAAATCAGGGGAACCTGACCAATGGCGGAAGCCTCATGCCATGGGTTGCCGCATTGATATCCCACCCTAGTAAAACCCGCCGCAAAAGATTTCAACCACGTTCAGCGCTCCCCCGCGCCAATAACAACTGGGCGGAAAGTTGAATTTCCGTTGTTGCCGGTCGTAAATCAATTTGACCGGATGCGCCGGAATGTTGGGATCATACGCTTCGAATTCCAGGTGTTGCTCCAACTCCGTCAGCCGGTACAGCACAATGCCATGGTTGATGGTGATGCGCGGAAAACGGAACAGGTGCACGAGCGACACGCCGCGTTTTTGCAGGGAACGCTTCAGCTTTCGCGCCATCCATTCCCGGTGCCGGCCAACAAACGGAAACACCATCCGCCAGTGGCTCCGCAGAAAATACGATTGCCAGGGACCGCCCATTTCCGCCTTGAGCAACGCTTCGTGCGTCTGGCTGAGTGAACGCAGACCGTCATGGCCGGGAATGACCACGCGTTTGGATTCCGCACACCCCCGGCGCGGATTGCGGGAGATGACTTCGCGGATCAACCGCCGGTACACCTCCGGTTCCACGGGCGGCAATTCCGGCGCAAAACGGGCGTGAAAAAAGAATTGCCGCGCCGAGCGCACCATCACGAAGCAGCGATGATAGTAAGTGGGCGGCGGGTTGGAGTCAAACGTGGTCATCGCCCCCGTCACCGGATCGAAATGGTATTGCCACACCAGTTCGTGGGGAAACGCGAAGGTGTCGCGTTCAAACTGGAAGGTGCGGAGGGGCTGCTCGGTCGGCGCCATCATGTTCATGCCGCAGAGCGGGCAGGCTCCTCCGCCGGTTCACCAGCCTTGCCCATGCCCGCCAGGGTGAGTTCCGCGGACAGCACCTTGGTGTCCGCGATGAAGGCGGACACCGCCGCCTGAATCAAGGAACCCAGTTGGCCGGTGATGGTGGCCTCGATGCGCAGGGTATCGCCGGGTTTGGCCGAGCCGAGAATTTTGACGGCGCGCAGCGCGGACAGTTTCATTCGCGGCCAGGTGGGATTGGCCGGGTCTTCCTGCGCCACCATGCCGGCCACCTGGGCGCCGGCCTCCACGAGCAGCACCCCGGGCAAAATCGGTTCGCCCGGCAGATGGCCGCGCAGATAAAACTCATCGCCGCGCACGCGATATTCCCCCACGCCGTGCTTGCCGGGCGTCAGGCTCACCATCCGGTCCACGAACCGGAATTCCGGCCCGTGCGGCAGCGATTTCATGGCCAGTTCCAAAATGTCAGGCGACGCGCTCATGGTTTTAATCCGGGAGCGCCGGCATCTTGCCGGCCCGCCGTGTCGGAAACTTGCCGGCAAGAATGCCGGCGCTCCCGGTAATAGGTCCGGCTTGCGTTCATTGCTTTAGCGGTTCAACCACGGTAAAATCCGGCGGCAGTCTGGCCTCGAATCGTGCGGGATCAATCGGCTGGTTCAAGACCACGTTGGTGAAATCGTTCCGGAGACTGGAGCCGTCGGCGAATTTCATCTCGGTGGCGGCGATGGTGAAATCGTTGGTGTGAAAACCGATTAGAATTTCACTGATAAATTTGCGCGCGGAATCGCTCCGGGGCTGGAGCGTCATTTGCAGCATCGCGTTCGTTTCCATGGCCGACAGCAGGCTGAAGTTCTTTTCCATGGTTGCCCGGTCGCGGGGCAGGGTGGCGTCCAGCAGGGCCAGCGCGTCCTTGATCGGTCCGGTCGGAACGGCGCCGAGCGGATATTTTTCCGCCTGTTTGAGCCGGGGATAGATGATGAGCAACTGGTCCGGCTGGCGGAGCACGATGGTCTGCACCGGCTGGCCCAACTCCCAACGGAACTCACCCGGCGTGACCCAGACCTTGCCGGTGGACACCAGCGGCTGATTCAATACCTTGAGCGTGCGCGTCTGGGTGAAGTCGGCGGACCAGCTGTGCAGGTTGGTCTGCACCTCGAACCAGCGGTTGAATTGCGCGTTGGAGCCGGCCTCCTGGGCGACAGCCGCCACCGCGCAAAACGCAACCATGCTGCAACCAGCGAGGACCGAAATCTTCCTCTTAATCATAATCTTACTCCTAATCTTCATCTCGACCTCAGGCTGTCGGGAAAGATTAGGATTAAGATTGCGATTAAGATTAAGAAACCGCAGGGCGCGGATGAACAAGGTTACCCGTCCTTCGGCCAGATGGGAGTGAATTGATACCATTGATCAATATCCTTGCGAATTTCCGGCTCGAATGCACGCAGGATTTGCTGGGTCAATTCCCGGCGGGCCTCGCGATTCCCCAGCGCCTGGCGGTCGTAGGTGAACTCCGGCAGCACTTTCACGGCGTAGCCGTCCGGCCGGCGGACAATGGTCACGCCGATCAACGCGCAGCCGGAGGCCCGCGCCAGCTCCGCCGCCGCCAGCGACGCCTCGAATGGGTGACCGAAAAACTCTATCGGGACACCGCCCTTTTCCGGCGGCCGGTCCAGCGATATGGCCAGGTCGGCCCCGGCTTGAAGCTGTTTGATGACCTCCACAAAAGCGAAATCGTCCTGGCCGATGACCAGCGTCTCGACCCCGCAACGCCGCCGCGCCTCGATGCGCAGGTCGGTCAGGCCGTCGTCAGGTTCGGCCATCGTCAGGATCGTCAGCCGGATGCCCAGTTGCGTCAGCAACAGGCCGCCATGCTCCCAATTGCCGAGGTGCAGCGTGATGAACAGCGTGCCGCGTCCGCGTTGCCGGGCGGCACGGATGATGTCCAGTTCGTCCAGGTTGGTCAGCCAGTTTTGCACCGGCACCCCGCTTTCGACGCGCCATAAATCCACCATCTTCGCGGCGAACTTCCGGTGAAGCCGATGCGCGGCCTTTGCGGCGGCCGCCCGGTCGCCCGCAAAGAGAGGCAGGAAATTTTGCACCACCACTTCGCAGCGTTGTCGTTGGCACCGCCAATAAAACCCGGCCACGATCATGGCGAACCCTTTTACCAACCCGACCGGCAGGATTCGGACGACGACGAGTCCCAGCCGCCACAAACCGGCGCGATACAAAGAAAACGCGTTGATGGATGATGGATGATGGATGATGGATTCCCTCTCCCCGCTTGCTGACTTCGTGCCTTTAACTTCAGCCTTTAGCCTTTGGCCTTTAGCCTTTGGCCTTAATAACTGCCACCACGTGGGAAGCAAAAACACGGAGATGAGCATATTGGCGCCAATGCCGACCGCGCACACCTTGCCCAGGCTGGCCATGCCGGGATTGCTGGAAAATCCCAAAGACCCAAACCCGGCCACGGCCGTGCCGCCGCACAACATCAGCGCCCGGCCAACGGAACGCCGGACCGCGCCGAGATCGCCGCCATGCCGGCGCAACGCCAGTTGGATGAACAGGGTGTAGTCCACGCCCGTGCCGAGCATCAACGGCAGGGCCATCAGGTTCATCAGGTTCCAGGTCCAGCCGCTCACCGCCATGATGGCCAGCAGGCACAGTCCGCTCAGGCACAACACCGCCACGCCCAACAGAATTTCCGTTGCCCGGTGAAAGGCGAACCAGAGCGAAAGCAACACCAGCACCACCATCGGCGTCACCACTTCCCCCATTCTTGACTGCACCCGCTTCAGGGTTGCGCCTCCCAATAATTCCCAACTGGACAGCAACGCGCCGTTCCGGGCCAGATGCGTGGACAAGCCGGTCAGCGCCGCCGGCTCGACCCGATTGGTCGCGGGATAAACCAGACCCATTACCAGCCATTCGTTGGGACTTCGGGTGATGAACCGTTTCAAGAGCCATTGACTGAGATGATTGGTCGGCCAGAAGACATTTGTGTCGGCGCCGGCGCTGGCCCACGTGTTTACCAATTCCTCCGTCAACACGAGCGCGTTGGTGTTGAAACCATCGCCCAGCGCGGCGTCCCGCAGCAACGGTCCTTTCGTTCCCAGAGCCGCCGCCGCCGTCCGGTTGGCTGCCTGATATTCAACGCGCGGCCACAGCGCGGTCGGCAGCAAATACTGGCCGATGACATGATTTGAAACCGCGCCGTCCAACAACCCGTCGGCCTTGGTAAGACGTTGATAAACTTCCGGTTCATCCTTTCCGGTAATGATGACCCAAAGCGGTTGCGGCGGCAGACCCAGTTCCGACGTGATTTCGTCCAAGGTGGTCTGCGCCTCCCCGTGTTGCGGTTGCAGGGCGTTGCCGGTCCGGTCCAATCCCGGCTGGCGGAAACATAACACCGCGCACGCCACGAGCGGAATCAAACCGGTCAACAGGAGCGGGAAAGCGATGTTATTGCCGGGAGCGCCGGCACCTGTCGCGCCGTAGTCTGACGAAGGCTGATCTTGCCGGCGAGACCCTGCATTTAGCGCCGAACTCGCCGGCACGGATGCCGGCGCTCCCGGTAGCGGCGCGACGAAATAATTCCACCAGCGGAATGGCGGCTGGTCGGGACGCGGTTTCCGGCGGTCGGGAAACAGCGGCGGCAGATAAATCATCACCATCACCAGGGCTGACAGGGCGATGCCGATGGCCACCAGCGTGCCGAGTTGTCCCAGGCCGGGCAACCCGCCCAGGTTCAGCACCAGAAACGCGCTCATCGTGGTGATGGCCGCCCATAAAATGCTCGGCGCAATCGCGCGGCGGATTTCCGGCACCGTCATTTGCGGGTGCGCGAGCGCCTCCTGATAATGCACCACGGCATAATCCACCGCCAAACCCAGCAACACGGCGGCGAAACCCAGCGCCACCACGCTGATGGTGCCCAGCACCAGCCCGCCCAGCGCGAGCGTCGCGCCCAAAATCAACATGAGCAGCGCCAGCAACCACAGCATCGGACGCCAGCGCCGATGCGTCAGCCAGAAGAGCAGCGCAATGACGGTGGAAGTGATGCCCACCGAATGGCTCATGTCGTGTTGCATGCTCGTCGCGATTTCCTCCACAAACACCGGTCGCCCGGTGTAACGGACCACGATGCCGTTCGTCCCGGGAGCGCCGGCACCTGTCGCGCCGTAGTCCGACGAAGGCTGATCTTTCCGGCGTGTTTCACTCGCGTTGGTTCCCCCAGTCGCCGGCAGGGATGCCGGCGCTCCGACGATTGCATGAATCGCTTTCAACCAGCTCTCACAGGAACGGTAACTGCCCAGATCCACGGCGGATTCCACGTACAACAATCGGAATTTCCCGTCCGGCGAGGCGAACATCTGCTGGCTTTGCCCGCCTGAAAAACCCGCGAGATTGGTCAGCCCCGGCATCGTCAACAAATCGAACGGATCAAACTCATGCCGGGCCAGGTCCATCGGCGACATGGACGTGGCGAGCGCTTCCTTGGTCTGCTCCAGTGTGGGTTTGAGCTGGTCCGGGGCGAGCCGGTTGGTCAGTGCCGCAAACGACTCCGGGGATTGATTGAACCAGAGCCAGCCGAGCAGTTCGCCCAGTTGCTCCGGATGTTCCATCCACGGCGCCTGCCAGGTTACTTCCGAGACCAGATTGGTTTGCTGCCGCAAACGGTCGGCCAATTCGCCCGCCAACCGTTCCGCCTGCCCGGCATCCGGTGCGCGGAGGGTGATGATCAGTTCGCGGGCGTTGGCAAAATGCTCCTGGTAAAGTTTCAGGCCCTGGACCGTCGGCTCGTCCGGCGGCAACAGGTTGAGAATGTCCACGTCGAAGCGGAGCCGGCCGGCGCCGAGGCCGATGGCCACGAGGAGCAGCGCCCACCACCAGCGTTTCAGGAAGGAACTCACGGTGACTTTTGTAAAATTGGAACGCCGGGCACCGCCTCGGCGTGAGGATGTTGATTTTCCATTGCGCCGAGACGGTGCTCGGCGTTCCGGGTGCGGGTTTGAATTTTTTTGCGGAAACCTCTCACGGTGACAGGAAACCTTCCAGGGTTTCTCCCGTGCCGGTGTTTTCCAGCCGCCAGCCACCCTGCGGTCGGCGCTCAAAACGCAATGTCAGGGGCAGCGGTTTCCCGGCCAGGGCCGCGGGCAGATAAAGCCAGGCAAACCGGGTGGGTGCCAGCCCGTGCCCGGAGAAATGATACTGCTGCTGGGGAAACTGGATGAACCAACGGGTGGGAGTGGTCTGTGCGAACACCATGGACAGCGGCGTCTTGTCGAATTGAATCAGCGCCCAGCCGTCCGCGTTGGTGGCCAATATGAGGTCGCCGCCGAATTCCGGCAGGCCTTGTTTGGGCCGCCAGAGCGCCTGGCCTTGTTGGATGTGCCAGCCGGGGCCGGTGGCCGTGAACAGATTTTGGGTCGTCGTCTGGCAGCCGCACCAAAGCATGAGCACGGCCAGCGCGACTGACCGGAGGAAAAAGCGGGACCAATGACCTTCGAATGACCGCATGTAACGCGGCTATTGTTGCGGAAGCCCCATGGTTGTCAACGCTTCAAGGTTCTCGGTATCGCTACAAGTCTTTGCATACTGTTGACCCAAGCGCGTTTTATCATGGCAAAGCTGGATTTTTTAGAACAAAGGTGTTGGCATGAGATTTTAAGTGTCTTGAATGAATTCTCCTGTTATTAGAACCGAAATGCACGACGATGATCCCCTGGCAAATAATTTATTAGCGCGATTGTTTTCCTATACTCCTCGTGATAATCGTGATCCCCTTGAAGATTTCTGCACGGAAACTTTGGCTTGGTGTCTTCGGGTTAATTTAGATTTTCGTAAAACCTTTCTTCGCCTATTTGGATTGGAATGCCAGCCGGATTTGAAAATAGAAACGCAATCGGCAGATGATGGAAATCGATTTGATTTAACCATCTCGTCTTACGCAGGAAGCTTTTTCGTTGTTTTGGAGAATAAGGTGTGGAGTGATTTTCGCAAAAATCAGCTTCAGGATTATAGGAAAATTATTGACCGACAATCTGGAAAGTATGCTAATCGGTACGTTGTTACAATTACTCCTCTTTCTGAACGGCCTACAGGTGCTGACAAACATTGCACGTGGTCTCAAGTGCAAGAACTGTTGGCTACTCCTAGAGATCGCAGTGACCATGGATTGCAATTTGTTTGTCTTTGGTTCGCTGAATTTCTGGCCCACCAAGGTTTAAAACCTATGAAAATTAAAATTCAAAAAATCCGGGATTACTTTGATGGTTTTCAATTAAGAGAAGACATGGAAAATTTCCTCGAAAGTTTAAGAAAGAATAAGCGCCTTGGAGCCTTGTTTAAGGGCAGTCAAATTAAATTTGAAATATGGAAGGGTGATTTATGGTTGGGAGCTTATGGCAAAGACATCCAAGGTTTTTGGTTTGGTTTCCAAATGCATCAATCACCCCCGGAAATTTATGTTCATGCGCAACGTGCTTTCGTTGGAGATAAAAGGACATTGTTTGAGAAGTTAAAAACTCATTCTGTCTGGGGAAGTCAGTTGTATCCAGAGGAAGAAGGTGTGGGTGGGTGTTTTGTTCAGAAAGAAGAGAAAAGTTGGATTCGTTTTCGTAAACGTTTGACTGAAGATTTTTGCGCTGATGACAAAATGCGTGAGTGGTTTCTCGCAATAGCTGAATTTGTGCGCGATTTGAATGAAGCCAAATAAATGATGAATCTGCTTAATCAAGTTGGCATGTTTACAATTTCAACTTGCGCAGGCGCAGCGCGTTGCTGACGACCGAGAGCGAGCTGCAACTCATCGCGGCGCCGGCAATCATTGGATTGAGCAGCAGGTGGGCCACCGGATATAAAATTCCCGCCGCAATCGGCACGCCCAGTGCGTTATAGACAAACGCGAAAAATAAATTCTGCCGGATGTTCTTCATCACGCCCCGGCTGAGGGACAGCGCCTTGATGATGCCCTGCAGGTCGCCTTTCACCAGCGTGATGCCGGCACTTTGGATGGCCACGTCCGTTCCGGTCCCCATCGCAATGCCCACGTGCGCCTCGGCCAGAGCGGGCGCGTCGTTGATGCCATCGCCGGCCATCGCCACAATCTTGCCCTCGGCTTTCAGTTTCTTCACCAGCTTATGTTTACCCTGCGGCGACAACTCCGCCCGGACTTCGTCAATGCCCAGTTCCTTTGCCACCGCCTCGGCGGTCTTGCGATTGTCGCCGGTGCACATGATGACCTTCAGTCCCATGTCATGCAGCGCCCGGATGGCAGCGGGCGTCGTTTCCTTGATGGGATCGGCAATGCCGATGATGCCAACCGCCCTGCCATCCACCGCCACCCAGACCACCGTCTGCGCCTTTTCCTGAAGTTGCTGCGATGCCTGTTTCAAGTCGTCGGGAATCATCACGCCGAATTCACTTAGAAATTTCTCCTTGCCCACGCGGACTGTCCGGTCGCCGATCTTTCCCGACACGCCGCCGCCGGTTATGGATTCAAAATCATTCACCGGCGACAGGGCGATTCTCCTTTCCTTTGCCTCGTCCACAATCGCCCGGGCCAGCGGATGTTCACTCAGTTGCTCGACCGACGCAGCCAGGCCGAGCAGTTGCGTGTCTTCTTTAAAATCTGTAGCAGCCAACGTCAGTCGGCTCTGACCCTCTATAAAACCTTCAGTTTGAGCCGACTCACGTCGGCTGCTACGGGACGAAACGGTGCTCACCACCTTCGGTTTTCCGGCGGTCAATGTTCCGGTCTTGTCGGTCAGCAGGTGCGTGACCTTTTCCGTCGTTTCAATCGCTTCCGCGTTTCGGATGAGAATGCCCGACTGCGCGCCGCGGCCCACGCCGACCATGATGGACATCGGCGTCGCCAGACCCAGCGCGCACGGACAGGCAATGATGAGCACCGACACCGCATTGACCAGCGCGCAGGCCATGGCCGGCGCCGGTCCCCAAACGGCCCAGACCACGAAGGTGATGATGGCGGCGCCGATGACGGTCGGCACAAAATAGCCCGCCACGCTGTCCGCCAGTTTCTGGATGGGCGCGCGGCTGCGCTGGGCTTCCACCACCATTTGCACGATCTGCGCCAGCAGGGTTTCCGAGCCGACCTTCTCCGCGCGCATCAGAAACGTTCCCGTTTGATTTACGGTCGCGCCGACGACCGCGTCATGCACGCCTTTGGTGACCGGCATCGGTTCACCGGTGATCATGGATTCGTCCACGTTGCTGTGGCCTTCGATCATCACACCGTCGAGGGGAATCTTTTCGCCGGGCCGGATGCGCAGCACGTCGCCTTTTTGCAATTCCTCCACCGGCACATCCAGTTCGTGGCCGTCCCGGACGCGGTGCGCGGTTTTGGCTGCCAGACCGAGCAGCGCCTGGATGGCCTGTCCGGTGCGGCGGCGTGCTTTGGCTTCGAGCATCTGTCCCAGCAACACCAGCACGGTGATGACCGCGGCCGCCTCAAAATAAAGTCCCACGCCGTGCTGCCGGAACGATGGCGGGAAAATGCCGGGAGCGACGACGGCCACGACACTGTAAACGTACGCCGCACCGACGCCGGTCGCGATGAGGGTAAACATGTTCAACTGGCGCGTCTTCAACGACCGCCACGCCCGGCCAAAAAAGATCCCGCCCGTCCACACCACCACCGGCGTGCTCAACAACAATTCCAGCCAATGGGAAACCGGCCTGGAAATCCACCGGTCGATTGGCACGCCGGGAATCCATTGGCCCATTGCCAGAAACACGACGGGAATGGTCAGCGCCAGGCCGATCCGGAATTTGCGGGCCAGCGTGCGGGTTTCGCCGTCGTCCTCCGGTTCGGCGGACACGGTTTTGGGTTCCAACGGCATCCCGCACTTCGGGCAATCGCCCGTCCGGTCCGATTCCACACCGGGACACATCGGACAAAAATACCGCGTGTTTGAGGCCGGCTTTGCCGCCGCCTCGCCGTGATGCCCGTGGCCATGGCCGGAGTTCGGAGTTCGGAGTTCGGAGTTCGGAATTTCCGAGAACTTTTGCCGGCAATGTTCGCAGCAAAAATAATACGTCTGCCCGTCCCGTTCGGTGCGCAAGGCGGACGTTTCGTTCACCGTCATGCCGCAAATCGGGTCGGTTGCCATTAATCTCCAGTCTTCACGACTTATACCAGCCCGTCAAATATTTGGACATTCACCAATATTGTGATTCAAACGGGAATTTTCCATGAAGATGGAATTTCCTATCATCCCCGGACATCCCCGGAAACCGTTCGCTGGAGGAAAAATGCGCTTTGCACCGGCGACCAACCAGATTGGCCCCGGAGATGCTCGCAAGGGCCGGTGAAGACAGGAAAATTTATGAAAACCCGAATCCAGGTTGGCTTATCCGTCGTTGTGGCGGCGACCATGCTTTCTGCCCGTGCGGATGATACGCCGGACCAGGCCGCGGCCCGCGCGGCTTTCGAGCAAAAAATATTTGAGCTCGACCACCCGCAGGCCCAGCCGTCGACGGATACAAATTTAACGGCGGCGGCGCAATCCGCATCCTCCACGACCAACATCACCGCGGCGGCGGCTCCGGTCGCGGAAGCGTCATCCACCCCTGCGGCTACAAACGAAACGTCTGAGGCCACCAATTCCGTAGCTGCCGTTCCGGCTGAGACCAAACCGGTTTCCACCGCCGCCGCCGACGTTGCTCCTGCGGCGACCGCTTCGACGGAAGCCACGGCGCCAGCGGCACCGACAATTGAAGCTCCAGTGGCAACCACTCCGACGACGGCTCCGGTTGCCGAAGCGTCGTCTGCTCTCGCGGCCACGAACGAAACGTCTGTTGCCACCAATTCCGTAGCTGCCGTTCCGGCTGAGACCAAACCGGTTTCCACAGCCACAACCGACGTTGCTCCAGCCGCGACCGCTTCGACGGAAGCCACGGCGCCGGCGGCACCGACAATTGAAGCTCCGGTAGCAACCACTCCGACGACAGCTCCGGTTGCCGAAGCGTCGTCTGCTCTCGCGGCCACGAACGAAACGTCTTTTGCCACCAATACCGTGACCTCCGTTCCGGCTGAGACCAAACCGGTTTCCACCGCCGCAACCGACGTTGCTCCAGCCGCGACCGCTTCGACGGAAGCCACGGCATCGGCGGCACCGACAATGGAAACTCCGGTGGCAACCGCTCCGACGACGGCTCAGGTTGCCGAAGCGTCGTCTGCTCCCGCAGCCACGAACGAAACGTCTTTTGCCACCAATTCCGTAGCTGCCGTTCCGACTGAGACCAAACCGGTTTCCACCGCCGCAACCGACGTTGCTCCAGCCGCGACCGCTTCGACGGAAGCCACGGCATCGGCGGCACCGACAATGGAAACTCCGGTGGCAACCGCTCCGACGACAACTCCGGTTGCCGAAGCGTCATCTACCCCTGCGGCTACGAACGAAACATCGGTTGACACCAATACCGTGAACGCCGTTCCGACTGAGACCAAACCGGTTTCCGCAGCCACAACCGACGTTGCTCCTGCCGCGGCCACTTCGGCTGAAGCCACGGCACCGACGGCACCGACAATGGAAACTCCGGTGGCAACCGCTCCGACGACAACTCCGGTTGCCGAAGCGTCATCTACCCCTGCGGCTACGAATGAAACATCGGTTGACACCAATACCGTGACCGCCGTTCCGACTGAGACTAAACCGGTTTCCGCAGCCACAACCGACGTTGCTCCTGCCGCGGCCACTTCGGCTGAAGCCACGGCACCCACGGCACCGACAGTTGAAACTCCAGCGGTAACCACTCCGACGACGGCTCCGGTTGCGGAAGCGTCATCTGCCCCTGCGGCTACAAACGAAACATCGGTTTCCACAGCCACCATCGACAGTGCCACTCCCGCTCCCGCTGTCAGCGCTTCAGAAATGGCGGTTGCCCGGGCGGCTTTGGAGCAAAAAATGTACGACTTGGATCATCCGCAGGCTCAACCGCCAGCGGCGGCTCCGGTTACTCCTGCTTCGGCTCCGAAAGCTTCCGTGGCCGCCGAAACGGCAACTGAAGCTCCTGTCGCCGTGGCCAAAGTCATTTCCGTGAAACCCACTCCGGTGGTCGCCCATGCTGCGGTGGCTCCAGTTGTCACCTCCCGACCGGTGGTTGCGGCGCCAATCAAGACGCTACGGCCGGTGGCGCTGGCAATGCCCAAGACCTCCCTGGTGCTTCACGCGGCGCCAATGCGACCCCGTCCCTTGGCACAGACAAGACAGGCTCCGGCACTTGTGACCATTACGGGATCCATCTACAGAAATGCGGAGGTGCAACGGGTGATGTCGGACGGAATCATCATCAGTTATACGCCGGCGGGCGGCGGGTGGGCGATGACGAAGGTCAATTTTGGGGATCTCTCCCCCGAAATGCAGCAACGATATCAGAAACATTAAACGGACTGGTTCCGGGCCGGCACAATTATTTGCAGGGGAGACGAGCGATCTGCCTTCCGGCAGGTTCAAAACCACCGCCTCAGGCAGCTTAATCCGCGCAAACCACGTTGGCATGCCGGGGGCGAGCGCCAGTCAAGAATTCATCAGCACCAGTTGTCTGGAAACTCATCTGGCAATGTCGCCAAACAGGATGCCACGGCCATCGGTGCCAACATAGACCCGGCCGTAAATGCGCGGGTCGCCGGCAATGCAGCGGAAGCGGTTGCCCCATTGATGCTGGTCGTCGTTGATGCGTACCCAGGTGACGCCCAGGTTGTCAGAACGGAAGAGGCCATCCCGGCCATTGACCGCGCCGGCGATGTAAAGCGCCGGATAACCCCAGTGCCCTGGCCGCCTTGCCAAAGCCCAGCGCACGGATGTGGGGTGGGTTGGTCACCGGCTCGAAGCGTTTCCCGCCGTCAAGGGAGTGATACAACTGGCCGCGGCCATACAACCACAGGTCGCCTTCCCGGTCAGGCACGGCCAGCAACCGCAGCTCCCCACCGTTGGTCCCGGTCAAACCAGTGACGTCGTTGGTGGTGAACGTGGCCCCGCCGTCGGTGCTCCGGTAAATTTTCCGGGCGGCGAGGTCCAAGCCATAGAACTTCTCCGGGTTGGAGCGATCAGCGACCGGCCGGACGCCCGGTGGAAGTCCTTCCACGGGCGTCCAGGTCCCGCCGCGATTGGTGGAAATCTGCACGGTATCCACGGTGCTCATGAACACCGAACCGTCCGCCGAGAGAATCAGTGCGCCGGAGCCGACGCCGCCACCTTGCGGACCCTCCTCGCCGCCTCGTTGGCCGCCGGGGTTTGCTTCGCCGGACGAAAAGGGGTTCCAAGTGTGTCCGCCATCAAGTGAATACGCCAGGGTGGCGCGGTCGGGAATGTGCAATGCCGGCGAGCCGCTTCGGACAAAAATGTTGGGTTCCTTTTCCGCAAAATCGAGCGAGTAGGTGGTGGTGAACAGCGGATGCAGGAACATCCCGCCCGCCGGCGAGACGCCCAGGTCGTCGTGCACAAAACCGCCGATATCGCCGAAGGCACTGACGAGGTGCGCGCCCGCGGGCGGGCTGGCGAGGCCAATCACGGCCGTTTCCTCGAGGCCATTCGCCCAGACCGACCAGTGCGTGTCCTGGTCCAGGTCCGCGTCGTGGATGTCGTCGGTGTTCCAGATGGTCGCGCCGGTGGCGTAGCAGACATGGTTTGAATCAAACGGGTCGATGGCCAGCGTGGCGATCCACCAGCCAGGCGTCGGCGCGGGTTTGCCCCAGATCAGATATGGCGACGCCGCCGGATCGCGCTGGGTTCCGGCGGTGATGTCCTTCCAGGTCGCACCGCCGTCGGTCGTGCGGTAGATGCGGTCGTCATCATCCTTTGTCTTGCGGTTCAGCGACGCCACGACGAGCGTGCCGGGATTCAGGCGGTCAACCCCCAGGCCGCCATAACCTCCCGGCGGGCGGTTGGGGTCGGTGACCGGAGTAATGTTGGTCCAGGCGTTGTTCCGGGGGTTGAATTTCCAAACCGCGCCATCGGTGACGCCATACGGCCCGACGCCGTTGTCATAGACCAGATAAAGCAGGCCCTGGGTGTCGAAGGCGGCATGAACGGGCACGAAATTCGTTGGTTGTCCCGGCACCGGTCCCCAGGTCGCGCCGGCATTGGTGCTCCAATAGAGCTGGGCATCGCCGGGGTCGGTGGAGCCGACGTAAGTGGTCCCCGTGGGTTTGCCCGGTGTGCCTGTGGCGGGGTCGAAAACGACGAAGCTCAGGCCCGCACCGTGTTTACCCCGGGGGAAACCGTCTTTTGGGTCCGGAACACCGCTGCCTTTGACGGGAAAATTCCCGACCTTGTGCCAGGTCAACGCGGTATCCTGGCTCAGCCACAGACCATCGTATCGCGAGCCGAAGTAAAGGAGGTTGTCATCATTGGGGTCAATGGCCAGGCGTTCACCCACGCCGCGGCCATTTTCGTTGCCGCCCATGCGAAAGGGCACATCAATCACTTGAAACGTTTTGCCCTGATCCATGGAACGGAAGATGGCCGCCGGGTCGCGCGAATACATGCCTTGGGCAAGATACAACCGGTTGGGATCCACCGGATCGGTCGCGAGACTTTCGGTGCCTTGCAGATTGGAATCCGGGCTCCAATCGGTCAGCGGAAGCCATCGTCCGGCCGCGTTGTCCCATTTGTAGGAACTGCCGATGTCGGTGCGACAATAGGCCAGACCCGGCTGCTTGAGGTTGAAGATGATGCCGGGAACAAAACCGCCGGCGACGACTTTCACATTCTTCCACACATACGGTTGCGACGGCACGTTGGTTGCCTGGCAGAACGCTGGCCGGGGCATCAACCCGGCCAGCAAGACCGCCAGCCACACCCCCACTTGAGTTTGTTTAAGGTGCATCCCGGAATCGTATTTTTTCGGCGAACACAGTCAAGACAGGGTGGGGGTACGTTTTGCAGCTTTCGGTGGGGCGAGCGTACTCGCGAGCCGGCTCGTCAGTAGCCTCGCCCCACCAAATGTGCCAGTACCCAAGACAGGGTGGGAGGGAATATGGCGTTCAAGCTGGCCGTGCTCGGACCGGCCGCCGTCGGGACCAGCCCGCAAATCGCAAAGCGACCCCTTGCCTTAGGGCTGACTGGTGATTTTCTGCCAGTTGACGCCCTGCAACCCGGCGTATTTCTCAAACACCTTTTCGTTCTGAATCAGCACGCTGCGCACCACACTCGAATCGTCCGCTCGGCCCAGCTCCAGAATGCTGTCCGGGATGATGCCCATTTTTTTGTGTGTGTACAGCAACGCAAACACCGATTGGGCGATGGTCTGATACGGCAATTCCTTGTAAGCGCCTTCAATCGCGTCCTCGGCGGCATTGGCCAGAAATTCCAGCTGGTCCACCAGATGCGGAAACTTCGGCGCGTTGATCTGGGTGAATTCGAGCTTCCACTGCGGCAATTGCCGCAAAACCTTTTCGGCAATCGCCGGGGTGATCGTGCCGGCGGCGCTGTTCACAAACTTGGCAATTTCAGGCATGGCGGCAGGGAATCTATGAAAATCTCCGCCCCGGTGAAAGTGAAATCGGGATGACGAAACGCGCTTTCCTTCGCCCGGCTTCCTGCTAGGAATAAGCCCGTGCAAGACCTCATCGCCAAAGCCGAGACGCTGCTGGAAGCGCTGCCGTATATCCTGAGGTTCAGCGGCGCCACTTTCGTCGTCAAATACGGCGGCAGTTTCATGGATTCGCCCGACGCCAACGTCCGTAACAGCGTCGCGCGGGACGTTGTTTTTCTTGAGGCTGTTGAAATCAATCCCGTGGTGGTGCACGGCGGCGGCAAGGCCATCACCCGCGCGATGGAAAAGGCCGGGCTGCAGACGGAGTTCATCCAGGGCCAGCGCGTCACCGACGAGGCGACGGCGAAGATCGTGGATGACGTCTTGTCCGGCGAAATCAACCCGGAGATCGTCAAGACCATCAAGGAGCTGGGAGGCAAACCGGTCGGCTTTGCCGGCCGGGACATTTTCAAATGCCGCAAGCTCTGGTTGGATGACAAGGATAACCCGGGCGGGAAAATTGACGTTGGCTACGTCGGCGAAGTCGTGGAGGTGAACACCGCGCCGTTGAAGGAGTCCATCTGGTGCGGTTTCACGCCGGTCATCAGCCCGACGGCGCGCGGCGAGGACGGGAAGATTTACAATTGCAACGCGGACATCGCCGCGGCGCAACTGGCCATCGCCCTCAAGGCCCAGCGGCTCGTGTTCATGAGCGACGTGCCGGGCCTGCTGAGCGATCCGAAACGGCCGGATTCGGTCGTGCCGCACCTCAAAACCGGCGAGGTCGGCGAACTCAAAAAGCAGGGCATCATTGACCGGGGCATGATCCCGAAGGTGGACAGCGCCGTGGCCGCCATCCGGTCCGGCGTGGAAAAGGTTTCCTTCGTGGACGGCCGGGTGCCGCACGCCGTGCTGCTGGAAATTTTCACCGACGAAGGCGTCGGCACGGAAATCGTTTTGTAATTTCGGATTGTTGAAGCCGCGTACAAAATCAAAAGGCCAGAAAATGACGAACATTACGACATGGCAGGTCCAAGATGCCACCCCAATGACAAGACTCGGGTTAATCATATTCTATTTAGGAATAATTTGCGCTGTTATTTACATTGCCTTTTTCCGAAAGAAACAATGAACCATTTCAAATTAAGACACCTCCGAATGGTTTGAAGCAAACCGCCTTCTGTGAGACTTTGTCAACGTGACGAATCGAGATGCTTACATTTTGCGCGAGAACACCGGGACCTCCGGCATTGTGGAGACCGCCCGGACGGCGGTGTCCGTGCTGGCGGACCATGAGATTCCGCATCTGGTCGTGGGCGGATTGGCGGTGCAGGAACACGGCTATCCGCGGGTGACGATTGATGTGGACATCGTCGTGCCGGATGTGCTGGAGGCGGTGGAATTTCTTACGGCCAGCCTGACCGGGCCGTTTTATCGCGTGCCCGGCGTTGACGATCGCGTGGAGGACCGGCGCAACGGCGTGATGATTGATTTGCTGCCGGCCGGGAGAGTGTTGCGGCGCGGTTGCAAGGTGCCGTTCCCGCAACCCGGCAAGGTCACCGAACAGATCCAGATGGTGACGCTGGAGGATTTGATTTCGCTCAAGCTCGACAGTTGGGTTGGTTCGCCCGTGCGCCGGCACAAGGATAAAACGGATGTCATTGAATTGATCAAATACCGTAATTTGCCGCGCGATCTCGCCGTGAATTCCGCCGTGCGTGCGTACTACCTCGAAACCTGGGACGCCCTCCAGAACGAAAAGTAAAATTGCGATTTGGGATTTGTGAATTACGATTGACGTTTGCGGGTTGGCGTTCAAGCTTTAGCTTGTCGGGAGTCGCGCTCTTTCCGAGCCAACACGCTGAAGCGTGAACTCCAACAAAAATGCAAAGCCTGAACCGGAAATGAAAGAAATCGTTCCCTCACCGCCGCCGCTCGTGCACAACCAGCACGAGTCGGTGCGGCAATTGTTCAACCAGAACGTCGTGCCGAGCTACGGGCGTTTTGACCTCGTGCTCAGCCACGGCGCGGGCAGTTACGTTTTTGACGTTGCGGGCAAACGTTATCTCGACCTGGGCGGCGGCATCGCTGTGTGCTGCCTCGGCCACGCGCATCCGGCCATCACCGAGGCGCTCGTCGAGCAATCGCGCAAGCTGATTCACGTCTCGAACCTGTATTTCACCGAGCCGCAGGGCCGGCTGGCCGCCGAACTGGTCCGACGCATCGGCCCGGGCAAATGCTTCTTCGCCAACAGCGGCGCGGAGGCCAACGAAGGGTTGTTCAAACTGGCCCGGAAATTCGGTCACGCCGAGGGCCGGTTTGAAATCCTGACCGCGACGAACTCGTTTCATGGGCGCACGCTGGCCGCCATCGCGGCGACCGGCCAGGACAAGGTTAAAAAGGGGTTTGAACCGATGACGCCGGGTTTCCGGCACGTGCCGTTCAACGATCTGGCGGCGGTGCGCGCGGCGATTTCGCCCGCGACGGTCGCCATTCTCATTGAAGGTGTGCAGGGCGAGGGCGGCGTCACGCCTGCCACGCCGGAATACCTCCTGGGCCTGCGCGCGTTGTGCGACGAGAAAAAGCTGCTGCTGTTCCTTGATGGCGTGCAGTGCGGACATTATCGGACGGGCCGATTCCAGAGCTTCCAAAGGATTCTCGAAGCGGCAACTCCGGACTCCGGACTTCGAACTCCGGACTCCGATTTCCGGCCCGACGGCATTTCGATGGCCAAATCGTTGGGCGGCGGATTTCCCATCGGCGCGTTCTGGGTGCGGGCGCCGTATGCGGATCTGCTCGGGCCGGGCACGCACGCGACGACGTTTGGCGGCACGCCGCTGGCCTGCGCCGTGGCGCTCAAAGTCCTGGAGGTCATCGAACGCGAGCGGCTGGATGAAAACGCGCGCCAACTCGGCGACTGGATGAAGCACGGGCTGGAACAGCTGGTCGCCCGTTATCCGCGGGTGCTCAAGGGCGCGCGGGGATTTGGTTTCATGCTCGGCCTGGAACTGGTGGAGAAGGAGAAAATTCCGGCGTTCGCCTCGGGCGACCAGACGGCGGCGGTCCAGTTGGTCAACCGGCTGCACTCGGCCGGCGTGCTGACGATACCAGCGGGAACGCAAATCGTGCGGCTGCTGCCGCCGTTGAACCTCAAGCCGCAGGAAGCCGGTGAAGGCATCGGCAAAATCGAGGAAGTCGTCAAATCGCTGGTTTGAAAGCTGGAATTGTCATGAGCATTGAGCGGCCAGACGATGAATTGATAGATTTTCGGTGTCCATATTGCGGTGCGGCGCTTTCGTTTCCCGAAACACGCCTCGGCACGGCGCAGGAATGTCCGCACTGTTCCGAAACAGTAGTAGTCCCGCCGGCTGGCTCGGAAAAAGGTAGAGAACTTCCGCTTCCAATTAAAACGCCGAGATTAAACATAAGACCATTGCGGACGGAAGATCTGCCCGACTGGCTTGAATTTGTGACAGATCACGATTCCTATAAATATCTCACTAACTACCCGCCGGACGATGAAGAAACCAGGATTTGGTTGGAGAAATGTAAGACCCTTCGGCTCGCGTCTCCTAATGGGCGCTTGGCTTTAGGAATCGAACTCAAAGAAAATGTGAAGGTTATAGGCAATCTGACGTTTGATTTAAATGACCCAGAAGAGCATCGGCAGGGATCATTCCATATAATGATACATCCTGGTTACCGACGGCGAGGATATGGAACTGAAGCGGTTCGTGGCCTCCTCGATTTTGGGTTTAACGGCATCGCTCTGCATGACATTCGGGTCAGAATAGATGTTCGAGACCTCGCTGGTCGTCGAATGGTTGAGAAGGCAGGCATGAAATTAGAAGGAGAGTTCCTCGAGCAGTGGCGCGTCAAAGGAGAGTGGGCAAGCGCGGCATATTATGCAATGCTTTCGGTATGGTGGCAACAAACGCTAACTTCATGATAGGTTTGCGACGCCACTGTTAGCAAAGCCATGACTCCCGCCGCCCACAAACATCTGTCCGCCAGCGATCCGGTGATGCGCCGGCTCATTCGTGAGCACGGAAAATGCGCGCTCACGCCGGAAACGCGCCGCTCACCGTTTCAATCGCTGGTGCAGGCGGTGGCGCACCAGCAGCTCAACGGCACCGCCGCCGGCACCATTTTGCGGCGGTTCATCCAATTGTTTCCCGGACGCCGGTTTCCGCGCCCGGAAGACCTGGCCGGCGTCACCGACGCGCAAATCCGCGCCTGCGGGTTCTCCTTCGCCAAAATCAAATCCATCCGCGACATCACGGCCAAGACGCTGTCCGGCGTCGTCCCAACGTCGCGGCAGATCGCGAAACTGTCCGACGACGAAATCATTGCGCGGCTCACGGAAGTTCGCGGGGTGGGGCGGTGGACGGTGGAGATGCTGCTGATTTTTCAACTGGCCCGGCCGGACGTGTTGCCGGCGGACGATTTCGGCGTGCGCACCGGTTTCCGTCATGCCTACCGGAAGCGCGATCTGCCCCGGGCAAAGGAATTGCTCGCCTTCGGTGAACGCTGGCGTCCGCATCGCACCACCGCCGCGTGGTATCTCTGGCAGGCGGCCAACGCGGCGAAGAAAAAGAAGTGACGGCGCGCCGGACTTGCGTTAATAAGTTCCTTTGGGCGAAAATTCCAAAACTTTTGAAAACGAAACATCTGCTGTCATTGGAGAAATTGCCGGGCGCGGACCTGGAGAGAATCCTGCGCGACGCGGTCACGTACAAACGCGAGCGGGCGCGGCGCGACCGGCTGCCGCTGGCCGGGCAGATCTGGGCGCTGATGTTTTCCAAGTCGTCCACGCGCACGCGGGTTTCGTTTGAGGTCGGCATTCGCGAGCTGGGCGGCCAGACGATGTTCCTCAATGCGAGCGAGATTCAACTGGGCCGGGGCGAACCCGTCAAGGACACCGCGCGGGTCCTCGGCCGGCTGATTGACGGCGCGGTCATCCGCACGTTTGCGCAGGGCGACGTCGAGGAGTTCGCCGAATTTTCCGGCATCCCGACCATCAATGCGCTGACGGACGACGAGCATCCCTGCCAGATTCTGGCGGACATCATGACGTTCCGGGAGGCGCGCGGGCCGATTGCGGGCAAGGTGGTGACGTTTGTGGGCGACGGCGCGTGCAACGTGCCGCGGTCCTGGATGTTTGCGGCGGGAAAACTCGGCTTTGAATTGCGCATCGCCGCGCCCAAAAAATTCCAGCCGCCGGCGGCCCTGGTGAAGCGCGCGGGCGGAAACATCATTTGCACCGACGATTTGCCGGCGGCCGCGAAGGGCGCGGACCTGCTGTACACCGACGTGTGGGTTTCGATGGGCAAGGAAGCCGAGTCCGCCGAGCGCCTGAAAATCCTGGGCGGCTACCAGATCAACCAGAAGCTGCTCCGGCTGGCCAGGCCGGACGCGCTGGTGATGCACTGCCTGCCGGCGTATCGCGGCAAGGAAATCGACGAGGAAACGTTTGAGGCCCACGCCGACACGATATTCACGCAGGCCGAAAACCGGTTGCACGTGCAAAAGGCGGCATTGAACTGGGTGGTGTCGTGATGCCGTCCCCGCGTTTATGAAAACGTGGATCGTTCACCACACCATGTCCATGCTTTTGCAGCTGTGGCACAAGGCAGACTTGCGGCGCAAGGATTCCTGGGATGAGTCATGAACGCACCGAAGGATAAAATCTTGAAAGTCACCGCCGACCTCCTGTTCGGCAGGGAAGCGTGTCCCGGCAACGGCAATCTTTCCAGTGTCAAAGGCCTGGAACAATGCGTGGCTTTCGTTCTTGAAGCAAAGGAAGGGCTGAAGCCGATCCACGTTATTGCGTGTCGTCTGAAGAGTGAGGAGCGGGAAATCTTCCCCGAAGTCGTTTGGGATACTGATTTGTGCCCGCGTCATCACCCCCGCCAACGGGGGTGGCGGATTAAACGAGATTCGTCTCCACTCCGAGGCCGGGGCGAATTGGGAGAAATTCAAAGCCGCCGTCTAAGATACCGGACCGCCGCCAACCCGCTCAACAGCGATCCCATCCCCGGTTCAGCCATGGACTGAACCGCAAACCATGTTGATTTGGCGGATTGTTTTTGGCCCCGAATAACTGCGACCTTGCGCTGCCTCCCTTGCTGTTCGGAACAAGTTGTATCAAGCTGTTTACATTCCAACTCGCAGCCGCGGGTTCGATTCCGCCGGGGTTCGAGTCGTCGCGAGACTACAAGGCATATTGGCGCAGGTACTTCAACGCCACCTGGAGGTCCTTGGGCCAGGGTGCGGTGATGGTCACGGTCTGGCCGGTGACGGGATGCGGCAACGACAATTCTGCCGCGTGCAGCGCGGCGCGTGAAATCAAGGGACGTTCTTCGCGTCCGGGTTTGAGCCGGTAATCCGGCTTGAGCCGCGACAGCCAGAGCTTTTTGCCGCCATAAAGGTCGTCGCCAACCATCGGCAAGCCGGCGTGACGCAGGTGGGCGCGGATTTGATGCGTGCGATCGGTGAACGGCTCGCATTGCAACAGCGTGTAACCGGAAAAGCGCTCCAGCGCTGCAAACCGGGTCCTGGATTTCTTGCCGTTTTGGGCGTCCACGCGCATCAAGCCGATTTTCATGGGGTGCGGCGCGAGTTTGGCGTCAATTTCAAATGGATCCTCCCGGGGTGAACCCTGAACCAGCGCCGCATATTTTTTGAGCGGCTTTTCGGAGCCAAACAAATTGGCCAGCGCGACCAGCGTCGGTTTGTTTTTGGCGAGCAGCATCACGCCCCCGGTCTCAAAATCGAGCCGGTGGGCGGTCATCAGGTAATCCAGCCCGCGTTCGCGCGCCCACGGCTTGCCGGCGGTGATGGCGGCGTGAAGCAACTGCATCAGATTGGGCCGCTGCGGATCGTCGCGGTCCGGCGAGGCCAGCAACCCCGGGGGTTTGTCCAGGGCCAGCAGATAAGCGTCCTCGAACAGGACCGGAATTTCCCAGAATTCACGCGTGGCCGGCGCGGACAGTTTGATGGTGGTCTCGGCTTTCAATCGCGTGGTGATTTTACGGCGCCACTGCGGCCGCGGGCGCGTCCGTCCCGGGATTATGGCGCTTTGTCCGCCGCCTGCCCCGACCCGATGGGGGTGTCCTGCAGGTCCCGGGCGGCGGTGTGCCCCAGCCAGTTGTAAAATGCGGCGAGCTGACGCTGCTGGCGGATGGCGGCGGCATATTGCGGCAGATTGGCGTTCATGGCCGTGGTATCAATGGGCAATTGCGCGTTGACGAAGACCACAAAGCCGCCGTCATCCGTTGCCTGAAAATCACTTGCCTGGCCGATGGGCGTGGCAAACGCGGCCGACTTGACCTGTTCCATCGTGGCGCGGGCGCCCAATTCCGGCAGACTGCTGGTGCTCAGGGAAAACGGCGACAGGGTTTCGGCGTGCCGTCCGGCGGCGGCGCAAATGGACGAAAAACTGCTTCCCAGCGCCAGGCCGGTTTGGAGTTTCAGAACGAAATTGGTTCCAACCTGTTGTGCCCGCAACATGGCTTCATGGAGCTGGTAGTCCCGGGTAACCCGCTCCGTGATCCGGCTGAGCGGGGGAATTTCGGTGGGCAATTGTTTGGCGAGCGCGATGACATAGATGGCCTCGCGGCTGATGATGGGCCCGGCCAGTGGATCGTCCGGCGTCAGGCCAAACGCCGCCTTCGTGAAAGCCTCCGGGGCGGCAAATTCCTCCGGACCAGATTCCTGGCTGAACGGCGCCGTCAGGTGCACGGCCAGCCCTTTTTGTTTGGCGACCGTCGCAAGGTTTTCCGGCTGCGGCGGATCCAGGTTGAAAACCGCGCTGGCAAAGTCATCGGCCTGCTGACGTGCATCGGTGAGCGCCTGTTGCTGGATCAGCAGGTCGCGAATTTTCGCCATCGCTTCCTCGGGCGTTTTCGCCTCCGGCACGGCGTTGGTGCCGTACCGGCGGTAGATGGCCTCCACCTGGTCGTTGAGATTGGTGTGGGATAATTCCTGTTCCGCTCCGGCCATGAAATTGCTCACCGTAAACGCGACATAACTGACCTGCACGCGGTCAGGCAGGCGGTATTGCGCGAGATAATTCGTGTAAAACCGGCCGACGGCGGCAGGGGTTACCGGCACGGCGGCCAGATAATTTGACGCGGAAAAGAAAACGATTCGGGCCGAGAGCTCCTGATTTTGGCGTTGATAAACGGCGGCGGCTTCCTGGGGGGTGATGAGTTCACCGGCCAGCCCCATGGCCTCGCGTAATTGATCCACGATCAGGTCATGCCGGACAAACGATTCAAAATCCGCGGCCGTCAGCCCTTTCGGTTGCAGAATCCCCCTGACAAAAGCATCCATCGGCACCGTCTGGCCGTCCACCCCCAATGCCTGCGCCAGGCCCGGCGTGCTTAGAATCTCGTTCGCGGCCGCGACCACCGCGTCGTCGCCGATGTTAATGCCCAAATCCTGCCCCTTTTGGATGAGCATCAGGCGCACGTAAGCCTCACGCTGCCAGTCGGCGGCGGAATAATTGGGATCCCGATCCGGCCATTGATGAAAGCGAAACCAATGAAAGAGGGCCACGTCGTTCATGGCGCTGGCATAAGCTTCCGGGGTGACTTTTCGGCCGGCAATGGAACCCAGGTCGCCCGCCCCGCCTCGCGCGCCGCCACTGTTGCGCGTTGCCGGGGCGGCGCCCCAGTAGATAAAGGAAATGATGGTAAGGCCGGCAATGAACCACCACAGCCATTTTGAATGCTTGCGAATCGTTCCGATCATAGGTCAAAAAAGGAAAATCCAGCGTAACCGGCCCGGCCAATCCCGGTCAACGCAAAAGGGTGCAGGTCGGCTGGTGCCTGCAGGGTCTTTTGTTTTGTCGGGGAACCCTGTTGGAGTTCAGCCTTCAGGCTGTTTCGGGCCGAAAACATGCCAAAGCATGAACTCCAGCAACTCACGCTCACAAAACAAACGACCCTGCTGCCGCGCGCATCCCGCTTTCCAGCCCGGCTAACGCAGGTTTCCCGCTCTGGCACACAAAACCGGAGGCTTCGTGAATCCGCAGGCAGGATGCCTGACCTACCATCATTTCGCCGGCAAGCGGAATTCGCCTTCAGCCGGCTTTTAACCACCCAGCCACGTCCGCCGCGGCGTAGGTGATGAGAATGTCCGCGCCCGCGCGCCGCATGGCCAGCAGGCTTTCCAACGTCACCGCGCGTTCATCAATCCAGCCCCGGGCGCCGGCCGCCTTGATCATCGCGTGTTCGGCGCTTACGGAATAGGCGGCGGTGGGATAACCGAATCCGGTCTTCACGCGATGAATCAAATCCAGATACGCCAGTGCCGGCTTGACCATCACAATGTCCGCGCCTTCCTGAATGTCCAGCGCCACCTCGCGCAACGCCTCGTTCGCATTGGCCGCGTCCATCTGGTAATTGCGCCGGTCGCCGAATTTCGGCGCGGACTCGGCGGCTTCCCGGAACGGTCCGTAAAACGCCGACGCGAATTTGGCCGCGTAGGACATGATCGGCGTGTCGGTGAAACCGTCCCGTTCCAGCTCGGCGCGGATGGCGCGCACGCGGCCGTCCATCATGTCGCTCGGTGCGACCATGTCCGCCCCGGCTTCGGCATGGCTGGCGGCGGTGCGCGCGAGCAGTTTCAACGATGGGTCGTTCAGGATTTTCCCGCCCGATACGATGCCGCAGTGACCGTGCGCCATGTATTCGCACAGGCAAACGTCGGTGATGACCAGCAATGACGGCAGTTCCTGTTTCAGCAGCCGGACGGTTTGCTGCACGATGCCGTTTTTAGCATAAGCGCCCGAGGCCTTGCCGTCCTTTTGGTCGGGGATGCCGAAAAGCAAGACCGCCGGCACGCCGAGCGCATGGGCGCGCGCCGCTTCACGGACCAGTTCATCGGGTGAAAACTGGAACACGCCGGGCATGGCCTCGATGGGGCGGCGCAATTTTTTACCGGAGCGCGCGAACAGCGGCAGGACCAACTGCTCGACGCTCAATCGGGTTTCGGCGACCAGCCGGCGCAGCGCCGGCGATTGCCGCAACCGGCGCGGGCGATACACGGGAAATCCGGGCAAAGTCATGGGGACAGTTTAGATTTTGTGCGCGCTGTGCAAAGCGCAAAGTTTACGTGGCAGTGGACGTTGGTCCGCTCCATCTTGAGAAATGAGCCGACTGACGTCGGCTGCCACCATGAAAGAGTTTCCAAGCGGAAAGTGGAGATATCCACCGCTGGTGAAGCTGTCAACTTCTACAGCAAATTGAACCAATTCCCTTCGTGACAATTCGTGGAATTCGTGTCATGGATTTTTGGCATGCGGCGGTTGCAACAGATTTTGTGGGTCCTGGTGGTGGCCGTCATTTTCATCGCCGGCGGCGTGTTCGGCATCAAGCTGACCCGCCTGCTGGCGCCGGGTTCCGGCGCGCACGAGGAAAACACCGCCACCGTCGTGGAACAGGTCCAGACGCTGTCGGATTTGGTCACGGTCAAGTACGTCCTGGAGAAAGTGGTCATTCTCGATTCGCCGCCGACGAGCGCACTGGGACAGTTTGTGGAAGGCAACAACCGCGTGTTGCTGCTGGCGCACGGCATCGTCAAGGCGGGCATTGACCTGAAACGCCTCAAACCGGAGGACGTGCTGATTTCCGGCCGGAAGATCACCCTGCGCCTGCCGCCACCGCAAATCACCGACGCCTATCTGGATGAAAGGCAAACGCAGGTGATTGACTGGCAGCGGGGCTTTTTACGCACGTTCGACAAGGACCTCGAGCAAACCGCCCGCCAGAACGCCGTGGATGATATCAGCCGGGCGGCTCGAACGGATGGGATTTTGAACGATGCCGGCGAACGGGCGCGACTGGAACTGGCCTTGTTCCTGCATCAGGCGGGATTTGGGACGGTTGAGTTTGTTGACCAAAGTCCGGCCGGCCCGGCGCACGAAGACGTGCCTAAATTTTAGCCAGCGTGGTTGATTTTAACCGGCTGGGGCAGGTCGCCTTCGGTCTGATCTTCAATGGCAATTTGCAACCGGCGTTTTGACATGGTGATTCGCATGACATGCGAGCGGAGTTGCATCAGGCACAAGGCAGCCGGTTGCGACGGGCGCTGCTGATTTGCAGCTCCGCCGGCGGCGCGAGTTTGCGGGGAGATTTTCAACAAACCGGTTTTCTTGGCCATGCGGGCAATACTGCAAGTCATGTGCCAGAAAACCCTTCAAGCCAGCCCGCTGGCGACTTTGGCCCGCTGCAGGACTTTTTGCGCCTGCGCCCGCGCTTTTTGCGCGCCGCCGGCCAGAATCTGGTTCACATAATCCAGGTTCGTGACGAGCTCCGCGCGCCGCTGCCGCGCGTCGGCAAAGTAATTCCAATAATGCTCGTATAATGCCTTCTTCAAGTCGCCATAGCCGAGTCCGCCAGCCCGCAGGCGGCCTTCAAAATCCTTCGCCACCGCCGCCGGCGCCACCAGCTTGAGCAATTGGACGGCCAGGTTTTTGTCCGCGTCGGGCTTTGGCTCCGCGGGTGTGCGCGAGTCCATGACAATGCCCATGATTTTTTTGCGCGTGGCTTTTTCATCGCCAAAAATTTCAATGGTGTTGCCGTAGCTCTTGCTCATCTTCTGGCCGTCGGTGCCGGGCACCACGGCCACCTCGTCGCGGATTTGCGGTTCGGGGATCACGAACGTCTGGCCGTACTGCTCGTTGAATTTGATGGCGATGTCGCGCGTCATTTCGACGTGCTGCTTCTGGTCGCGCCCCACCGGCACGAGGTTGGAGTCGTAAATCAAAATGTCCGCCGCCATGAGCACCGGATAGGCAAACAGGCCGAGGCTGGCGGCGATACCCTTGGCGGTTTTGTCCTTGTAGCTGTGGGCGCGTTCGAGCAATCCCATGGGCGTCATCGTGGAAAGAATCCAGGTCAATTCGGTCACTTCCGGCACGTCGGATTGGCGGAAGAAAACGGTCCGTTTCGGGTCCAACCCGCAGGCCAGGAAGTCGAGCGCCACGTCCAGGGTGTTCCGGCGGCGTTGGGCCGGGTCGAACAGGGAGGTCATCGAATGATAGTCTGCGATGAAATAGAATGCCTCGCCCTTTTCCTGCAATTCGAGGGCGGGTCGCATCATCCCAAAGTAGTTTCCAAGATGCAGCGCGCCACTGGGCTGGATGCCTGACAAAATTCGCATAAGACATTAACCGCAAAGAGCGCAAAGAACACAAAGAAAAAATCTTGGCGCCCTCGGTGCCTTGGCGGTTAAAGTTTCTTAAGCGTTCCGGTCTGCACCTCCCACCGCTGCAGGTCCTTGCCAAGTTCACTCGGCCAGTTTTCCCCGGTGGCGGTCATGAAGACCTGGCCGCTGGCCTTGCGCGCCGATTCGAGCAACGGCAGAAAACCGCTGCGCCGGTTCACGTCCAGTTCGCCCATCACGTCGTCAATCAACAGGATCGGCGGCGAACCCTGGAGGCCGGCGAGAAATTCCGCCTGCGCCATTTTGAGGGCGATGGCCAACGTCCGTTTCTGGCCTTCGCTTCCGAATTGCGCGGCGGATTTTTCATTGAGCAGCAGTTGCAAATCGTCGCGGTGCGGGCCGACGAGCGTGGAACGATGGGTGCGTTCCCGGACGCGGGATTGCGCGAGTTCCACGGCGAAATCTTTTTTCACGCTCGGCTGGTATTCCAGGCGCATTTCCTCCGCGTCATGGGAAATGCGCCGGTAGGCCAGCCGCGCCAGCGGGGAGAATTTCGGCGTCAGTTCGCGGCGGGCGCGGATGATTTCGTCGCCAAGCTTCACGAGTTCCTGTGAAAAACTGTCGAGCGCGGCCTCGTCCGTGACGCGTTGCTTGAGCAGCGCGTTGCGGGCGCGGACGGCGTGCATATAACGCTGGAGCAGGGGAAGATAACCGGGCTGCGTCTGCGCGAGCAGCAGGTCGAGAAACCGCCGGCGCGCCCGCGTGGCGCCCTTGACCAGCTGCAAATCCTCGGTGCAAAACACCACCGTCCGCAACACGCCGAGGTAATCGCCCAGTTTTTTCACCGGCTGGCCATCGAGTGCCAGTTTGCGTTCGCTGGCCGACCAGTACATTTTGATTTCGCGTGAGTTTTGACGGGTCAGGATTTTTGACTCCCTCTCCCCGCCCGAGCGGGGAGAGGGCTGGGGCGGGGGGGGTTGAGTTTGGGAACTTGGCGCCACCTCTCCCCCAACTCTGTTGGCGGAGAGAGAGGAAGATGTCGGCGAGGCCGGAATGTTTCCGCCCACCACGTGGCCGCCGACGAAATAGCCTTTCGCACCGTGCCGGATCATTTGGGCGCCGCCGACGCCGCGGAACGACCGCAGCGTGGCCATGAGGTAAATGGCCTCGAGAATGTTCGTTTTGCCCTGCGCGTTGTCGCCCAGCAGCAGGTGAAAGCCGGGCGCAAAATCCATGTCCAACCGCGCGTAATTGCGGAAGTCCCGGAGTCGCAAATGGGCCAGATGCACGCCGGTAAAATGAATTGGAAAAAAAGCGCCGGCGAGTTTTTTCAGCAAAACAAAAATGACCCGCATATCTGCGGAGGCTTGAATAAATGAAACCCCTTTGTGTTTTTGCCTGCGATCTCAAACTCGCCACCTCCATCGTTCCGCAGCAGATGTTTGATTTTCGGGAGGTTGGTCTTGAGTTTCCTTTTGGAAAGACGTGGGAACCTTTGGCCTGGGTGACGAAATCGCCGTTGCGGGCAAGGATTAATTTTGCGAACGTCTGTTTCCGAACGAAACGAATATGGAAGTCATCATTCAGCCCAGCCCGGAAGCCGCCGCTGACTGGGTGGCTTGTGTCATCGCCGCAGAATTACGCGCCCGGCCGGCACTGGTTCTTGGCTTGGCGACCGGTTGCACGGTGGAACCGGTTTATGCCCGTTTGGCGGAAATGCACCGCGAGGAAGCGCTGAATTTCTCCCGGTGCCGCACATTCAATCTCGATGAATACGTGGGGCTGTCCAGCGGCGATCCCCATTCCTACCGGCACTACATGAACCATCACTTGTTTTCAAAGGTGAACATCGATTTGCGCAACACGCATTTGCCGGACGGCATGGCCGCCGACCTGGACGCCGAATGCGGAAATTACGAACGGCTCATCGGTGAATCCGGCGGCATTGATTTGCAATTGCTCGGGCTTGGCCTGGCCGGGCACCTGGGATTTAATGAGCCGCTGTCCGCCTTCCGCTCGCGCACCCGGGTCAAGGCGCTTTCGCCAGTGACCCTCGCACAAAACGCGCCGCTTTTTTCCAGACCCGATGGGATGCCGCGCCGCGCCATCACGATGGGCGTGGGCACCATTCTCGATTGTCGCCGCTGCCTGCTGCTGGCCACCGGCGGGGACAAGGCGGAAATTGTCGCGCAAGCCGTCGAAGGCCCGATGACCGGCATGATTTCCGCAACTGCGTTGCAGTGGCATCCGCGTTGCGTGGTGGTCCTGGACGAGGCGGCGGCCGGCCGTCTGAAGGCAACGGATTATTACCGGTGGATTTACGAGAATGAACCGGAATGGAAACCATTCCGCACCCATCAACCGGCGCAATAACCCGATATGAGCGGTGCCCCAGGCACAACGAAGTCCGGTTACAACCGCTTTCTTCTGCTGGTCGCGGGGCTGGGAGGTTTGCTCTATGGCGTGGACGTCGGCATCATTGCCGGCGCGTTGCCCTACCTGGAGGCCACGTCCGGTTTGAACGCGGGGCAGTTGTCATTCATCGTCGCCGCCGTTTTGCTCGGCAGCGTGATTTCAACCTTGTTCGCCGGCATGCTGGCCGACGGGATGGGACGGAAAAAACTGATGACACTGGGCGGCGTCCTGTTTGTCGTCAGCATTCCGACCATTGCGCTGGCGCACGGTTACTGGCCGCTCGTTTTGGGCCGCCTGCTGCAAGGCATCAGCGCCGGATTGATTGGCGTCGTCGTGCCGCTCTATCTCGCCGAATGTCTGGACGCCTCCCGCCGCGGCCGGGGCACGGGGATTTTTCAGTGGCTGCTGACGTTCGGCATTTTCGCGGCGACAATCATCGGCCTGTATTTCAGCCGCCGCGTTGATGAAATCGCCAGACTCGGCGACGCTGACAAACTTTTTGCGTTCAAGGACACCGCCTGGCGCGGCATTTTCTGGGTTTCCTTTCCGCCGGGAATCTTGTTTGTCATCGGCAGTTTCATGGTTGCCGAATCGCCGCGCTGGCTGTTTCGCCGCGGGAAAATCGACGCTGCGCGCGCCGCGCTTTTATGTTCGCGCACGGATGAGCAGGCGGAAGTTGAATTGGCCGAGATGAGCGAAACGGTGGCCGCCGAAAAGGCGAAAACCCCGGCCGGCGAAAAAATCAGGGAATCACTGCTGCACCGCAAATACGTCATCCCATTTCTTCTGGCCTGCATCATCCTCGCGTGCAACCAGCTCACCGGCATCAATTCCATCATCGGTTACAATGCGACGATTCTGATCCAGGCCGGCCTTTCCGACCTGCACGCTCATTTTGCCAACGTTCTTTTCACAATGATTAACTTCCTGGCGACCATCGGTGGAGTCATGCTCGTGGACCGCCGGGGAAGAAAATTTCTGCTCTCGCTGGGCAGCGCCGGAATCATCATCTCGCTTTTTTGCGCGGGGATTCTTTTTCACCATGCCGAAAACCTGCGCGTGGATGTGAAAGACGCCGTGCAAACGATGGTTGCGACGAATCAAACGCTTGCGCTCGCTTTCAATGAAACCGTGATGACGCATTTAACCGGCAGGGATTTGCCGGGTTCATTGGTGGTCATTTATTCCTACGGCGGTTTTCACGGAGCAACCACCGCCATCCGCTCCGACGACCGGGCTGCAAAACCCATTGATATCACCCGTGAAAATGGCATTCCACCCAACAAGGTTGTGGCGTTTTTCTCGAATCCGTTTGCCGATCTTGACGCGGCGCGCGCGGCTCCGTTGAAAATTGAAAATGCCCTCGTCACGCCCGTGCCGGACGAACAAAACGGCTGGCTGACGGCCGTCTGCCTGTTCATGTTCATGTCGTTCTTCGCCGTCGGCCCCGGCGTGTGCGTCTGGCTGGCGCTGTCGGAATTGATGCCGACCCGCATCCGCTCCAACGGCATGAGCATCGCGCTGCTCATCAACCAGGCCGTTTCCACGGCCATCGCCGCGGTTTTCCTGCCGGCCGTCGGCAAATACGGCTACGCGACGATGTTTTTTGCGTTCGCCGGCTGCACGGTGATCTACTTGGTCACCGCCGCCTTCTTCCTGCCGGAGACGAAGGGAAAAACGCTGGAAGAAATCGAGGAACATTTCGAAGGCCGGCGGAAATCCGGAATCCCATGAAATTCATAATTGCCGGATCCATTTTTCTATCGCTGGGCGCAACGGTTTTTGCGGAGGCCCCCAGCCCGCCCGCCATCATTCCGCAACCTCAAACGCTTGAACTGCGAGCGGGCGTGTTCAAACTCGCGCCGGACACGAAAATTGTCGCCAGCCCGGGTTCCCTTGAAACCGCAAACCAGCTGGCCGCCACTCTTCGCCGGTCCACGGGTTATCCGCTGAAGGTCAGCACGAGTTTTTTCTCCGGCACGGCGGTCTTGGACGGCATCCTGTTGACAACCCGGTCCGCCGGCACGAATCTGGGCGCGGAAGGGTACGAACTCACCGTCGCCTCGAATGCCGTCGTCATTCGCGCGCCCGCGCCGGCGGGTTTGTTCTACGGTGTGCAGACGCTGTTGCAATTGCTGCCGCCGGAGGTTTTTTCAACGCAACTGGCCGCCCACCCGAGCTGGCAAATGCCGTGTGTTCAGATTGAAGACCGGCCGCGGTTCCCCTGGCGCGGTTTGATGCTCGATGTCAGCCGTCATTTTTACAACAAGTCAGAAGTTGAAAAAATTCTTGACGCAATGGCATTGCTCAAAATGAACACATTTCACTGGCATCTCACGGACGATCAGGGCTGGCGCATCGAAATCAAAAAATATCCCAGGCTCACCCAAATTGGCGCGTGGCGCCCGGGCGTTGGTTTTGATCTCGACCCGAAATCCACGACGGCTTACGGCCCGGATGGCCGCTACGGCGGATTTTACACGCAGGATGACATCCGCGAGGTCGTGGCATACGCCGCCGCCCGGCACATCACCATCGTGCCGGAGATTGAAATGCCCGGCCATTCATCAGCGGCGCTGGCGGCGTATCCGCAATTCAGCTGCACCGGCGAACCGTTCACTCCCGAATTGAAGGGCGGTGTCTTTCCCGGCATTTATTGCACGGGTAATGAGGAAACCTATGTATTCCTTCAAAACGTGCTTGCGGAGGTTTTCCGGCTTTTTCCCGGCAAATACATCCACATCGGCGGCGACGAGGTGCCGACGGATGAGTGGCGGCGTTGTCCGAAGGACCAGGCGGTCATCCGGCGGGAAGGACTTGGGAACGAAAGCGAACTGGAGGGTTACTTTATCCGGCGCATGGAAAAATTCATCAACGCCCATGGACGCACGCTGATCGGCTGGAGTGAAATCCGCCAAGGCGGCCTCGCGCAGAACGCGGTCGTCATGGATTGGATTGGCGGCGCGGTGGAAGCCGCGAGCGCCGGTCACGACGTGGTGATGACGCCGACGGATTATTGTTACCTTGACCATTACCAATCGGTGGACCGTTCCACTGAGCCGCGCGCCAACGGCGGCTTTCTGCCGCTGGACCGGGTTTATTCATTCGAGCCAATCCCCGCCAAGCTGGCGCCGCAATACCAACGACACATTCTTGGTGCACAGGGCAACCTGTGGACGGAATACATTCCTTCGCTGTTGCAGGCCGAATACATGCTGTTCCCGCGGGCGTGCGCCCTTGCCGAAGTCACGTGGTCGCCCAGGTCGTCACGCGACTGGAATGATTTCACGCGCCGCCTCCAGGTCGAATACGACCGCTTCGATCAACTGGGCATCAACTATTGCCGCAACCCTTCGAACTCCTCCAAAACAAATTCAACAAAGTGAGCCGGACCGGCGCACGGCGATTCCATGACTGTGCGCGTTCCTGATTCCACGCTTTCATTTGGGCGGGGGAAAATGCTTTCATCTGGGCATGGCGCCGTGCGTGATTTTTGAGGATGAGCATCTGCTGGTGGTCCACAAGCCTGCCGGCTGGAACACGCATGCGCCCGGCCCCTACGCGGGCGAGGGCATCTACGACTGGCTGCGCCACCGCGAGCCGCGCTGGTCGGCGCTGGCGATTTTGCACCGGCTGGACAAGGAAACGAGCGGCGTGCTCGTGTTTGGCAAAACCCCCGCCGCCAACCGTTCGCTGACCGAACAATTCACGCAACGGCGTGTCCGCAAGAAATATCTCCTGCTCACCGACCGCGAAGTGCCAGAAGGGGAATTCACGGTCAAGACCGCGCTGGTTCGGGCCGGTGACAGGTATGTGAGCCGGCCGCCGCATACGGGTGCGGAAATCGCGGAAACGCGTTTTACTGTATCGGCGGTCTGTGACCGCCGCTGCAACGTGATTGAGGCCGAGCCGCTTACCGGACGCACGCACCAGATCCGCGTTCACGCCGCGGAGAGTGGATTTCCCGTTCTCGGCGACACGCTCTATGGCGGCACGACGTCGTCGCGCGTCTTTCTGCACGCGGCGGAAATTTTCTTCACCCATCCGACCACCGGCAAGCCGGTGACATTTGGCGCGCCGGCTGACTTTGCAGGAGACGAGGTGACGAGTCTCAAAAACAAAACAGAAAAGTCAGGGCCTCCTCACGTCGGCTCCTGCGCGTTGCGGGCCGCGGTGATCGAGCCGGAAGCGACGAATGCCTTCCGCGCGATTCACGGCGCGAGCGACGGCTGGCCGGGATGGTATGTAGAGCGATTGGGCGATTTTCTGCTCTCGCAATCCGGGCAACCGTTGCGGGTGGACCAGCGCGACGGGCTGGCGCGACTGCTGAAAACGTTTGCCGCGCGCGGCGCGTATCACAAAATCCTGTCGCAACAGGTTCGGCGCACGACGACGGCGGAGGCGTCGCCACAACGGGTGCTGGGGGAGGCCGCGCCGGAGCGGTTCGAGATCATGGAAAATGGCGTCCGCTTTGAGTTGAGTTTCAACGAAGGTTATTCCATGGGTTTGTTTTTGGACCAGCGCGACAACCGCCGCCGAATTTTGACCGGTTACATCGCCGCGGATTTTTCGAACTCCGAACTCCGAACTCCGAACTCCGAACTTCTGAACGTATTCGCCTACACCTGCGGTTTTTCCGTCTGTGCGGCGCGGGCGGGCGCCCGGACGACGAGCCTTGATCTCTCGAGGAAATACCTCGAATGGGGCCGGCGCAACTTCACGGTGAACGGGCTGGACCCAGCGGCGCACGAGTTCATTTACGGCGATGCATTCGACTGGCTGCGACGGCTGGCGAAAAAGGGCCGCCGGTTCGACACCGTGCTGCTCGATCCGCCGACATTTTCGCAGTCGAAGGAAAGCGGTGTGTTCCGGGTGGAGAAGGATTATGCAAAACTTGTGACCGCGGCGCTGCCGCTGGTAAAGCCGGGCGGAATCCTGTTGGCCTCGACCAATGCCACCGACTGGCCGCCGGAGGCGTTTCTCGCCGAGGTCGAAACCGCCGTCCTTCACGCGCGACGGGAAATTTTACAGCAGCATTATTTTCCGCAGCCGCCGGATTTCCCCGTCAGCCGCGCCGAACCGGCCTATTTGAAGACGGTGTGGTTGCAAATCAGCTGAAACGCGGGTAGTGGTAGCTTTCGCAGTTTTTGGTGGGGCGAGCGTCCTCGCGAGCCGGCCCGTCAGCAGCCTCGCCCCACCAAAAAGTACCCGTACCGAAACGTGAAACCGCCTGATCCTCCATCCGTTGCTGAAAAGCTCCCACGTCTGCGGCTCCGCATCACGGCGGCGGCGGAAAATTATGTCCGTTCCGGTCATCCCTGGGTTTTTGCCGACAGCGTGCGCGAGCAAAACCGGGAGGGCGCCGCCGGTGAACTCGCCGTCATCTATGACCGCCAGGACAAATTTCTGGCTGCCGGTCTGTTTGACCCCGATTCGCCCATCCGCGTGCGCGTGTTGCATGCCGGCAAACCGCAGGCGTTGGACGCCGCCTGGTGGACGGCGCGGCTCGCCGCCGCCGTGCGCCGCCGTGACGGGCTTTTTGACACCCGCACCACCGGGTATCGGCTCATCAACGGCGAAAGCGATGGCTGGCCCGGCCTGGTGCTTGACCGATACGACCGAACCTTCGTTCTCAAGCTTTACACCGCGGCGTGGCTGCCGAGGCTCGACGATATTGCCGCGCTCATTTGTGAGCGGTTGGAGCCGGAACGAATCGTCCTGCGCCTGAGCCGGAATATTCAACGCGCGGCGGAACCTTTTGGCCGGGGCCGGCACGACGGGGAAATCTTGTGCGGTCCGGCAGTGACGGAGGCAGTGGTGTTTTTGGAAAACGGAATCCACTTCGAGGCGGACGTGTTGCGCGGGCAAAAAACGGGATTTTTCCTCGATCAACGGGAGAACCGCCGCGAGGCCGGCGAACTCGCACGCGGAGGTGAGGTGTTGAACGCGTTCAGCTTCTCTGGTGGCTTCTCGCTTTACGCGGCCCGTGGCGGCGCGAAGTCCGTGACCGATCTCGACCTGAGCCCCCACGCGCTGGCGGCGGCGCAACGGAATTTCCACCTGAATGCCGCCGATCCCGCCGTCGCCCATTGCCGCCATGAATGTGTGCAGGCCGATGCGTTTGACTGGCTCGCGGTCGGCGACGCGCGGAAGTACGGGTTGATCGTCCTGGATCCGCCGTCACTCGCCAAACGCGAGGCCGAACGCGCCGGGGCAATTCGGGCGTATGCCCGGCTGGCGGCGAACGGCATCCGCCGGCTCACGCCCGACGGACTGCTGCTGGCCGGTTCGTGCTCCGCGCACGTGAGTGCGGAGGAATTTTTCAGCGCCGTGCGGTCGGCGGCCGTGGATTCCGGTCGGCGCTTCAGGGAACTGAAAACCACGCGTCACGCGCCGGATCATCCGGCGACCTTCAAGGAATCGGACTATTTGAAGGGAATTTTCCTGAAGTTCAGTTAATCAAAACGGCTACAACAGCCGCGGCCGCAGGTGGCTGGATAAAGAAAATGCGGCTGCGGAGCAAAAGCGGAAAGACAATGAAGCCAAATGCACATGGCTCTTGGGAACATGGAACGTATCCGCGACGGTTAAGGTGGGATTTCGACATACAACTTCCACCAGAAGAGAAAAGTTGTGATGGCTGGCTCGATCATTCAAGGATATCAAATAAACAACCCAGCAGATATCGCGAAGATAGAGAATGCCGGGAATCAACGTGCGGGAGGAGGTTTTATGATGGCCGTTGCCGCAGCCATTCCGCCCGACCCGCAATTTGTAATGAAAGGTGAAAAGCCTGATTTGCGGGGCACAATTCAAGATGCTGGAGGGATAACATGGGAATTTGCATTACACGATGATTGACTGCCGGTGATTTCATGCGAGACAGACAAAGATCAAGGCACGATGAAAATACTTTTTGATCCAACTGGCAAGGGGTCTTCCCAAAAGCCTTCAACCTTGTTGCTCAAAAAAGGCGATTTGTAAAACCAGCAAACTCCTCTGCAACAAATCCAATCACGAGGCTTATTTTAGCCTCCATATCAGGCAAATGAATTTTTCGCCGCCTAAATCGCCAGCAACAGCCGCTTGATTTCCTTCAACCGCGCCTGGGCGTCCCTTTTGGTCAGCCGCGGGAATTTCCCGCCGAGCGTGATGAAATCGCCGTGGCGCGTCAGCATCAACTTGTCGTCCTTCACTTCGATGACCGTCACCGCCTTTTCGCCGGCCAGAATTTTCAGTCCAGCCACGAGCAACAGCAATTTGACCGCCGACGGCGGCGGGCCGAAACGGTCGCGCACTTCCGTTTGCAAGGCTTCGATGGCCGGCTGGTCCGTCGCCTGGGCGAGCTTGCGATAGATTTCAATGCGATGCTGCGGTCCGGTAACGTAGGAGTGGGGCAGGCCGGCCGTCAATGGTCCGCAGTCGGTAGCTGCGGACGATTGACGACGAACTACTGACTGGTCCAGGAAATCCAATGTTACACTGACTTCGACGCGGGGTTTTACTTTTTCACCCTTGAGCGACGAAACGCTCTGTTTGAGCAACTGGCAGTACAACTCGAAGCCGACGGCGGTGATATGGCCGCTCTGTTCCGCGCCGAGCAGATTGCCCGCGCCGCGGATTTCGAGGTCGCGCATCGCGATTTTGAAGCCGCTGCCGAGCGTGGAATATTGCCGGATGGCGCTGATGCGTTTGCGCACATCAGTGAGCAGGCTCACGTGGCGCGGCAACAGCAGATACGCGTAGGCCTGATGCTTGTACCGCCCGACGCGCCCGCGTAATTGATACAAATCGCTCAGGCCGAACCGGTCGGCGCGATCGATGATGATGGTGTTCGCGTTTGGAATATCCAAGCCGCTCTCGATGATGGTGGTGGACAGCAGGACGTCCGCCTCGCCATTGACGAACTTGGTCATGACCTCTTCCAGTTCGTCCGCATCCATCTGGCCGTGGCCAACGACGATGCGCGCGCGCGGCAGCAGCCGTTTCAGCCGGTCGGCCGTCAGCTGAATCGTCATCACCCGGTTGTGCAGAAAGAAAACCTGGCCGCCGCGGCTCAGTTCACGCTGGATGGCATCGCGGATGACGCGTTCGTCGAACTGGGTGACGATGGTTTCGACCGGCAGGCGGTCGTGTGGCGGCGTCTGGATGGTGCTCATGTCGCGCGCGCCGGTGAGGGCCAGGTAAAGTGTGCGGGGGATCGGCGTGGCGCTGAGCGTCAGCACATCCACCAGCGTGCGCAGGCGCTTGAATTTTTCCTTGTGCAACACGCCGAACCGTTGCTCCTCGTCAATGACGACCAGGCCGAGATCCTTGAAGGTAATGTCGTTTTGAATCAACCGGTGGGTGCCGATGACGATGTCCACGGCGCCGTTAGCCAGGTCCTTGACCACCCGCTGTTGCTGGCGGCGTGAACGAAAACGCGAGAGCAATTCGATGCGCACCGGATAATCCGCCATCCGCTCCCGGAAGGTGTTGAAATGCTGTTGCGCCAGCACGGTCGTGGGCACCAGTACGGCCACCTGCCGGCCGTCCATCACGGCCTTGAACGCCGCCCGGATGGCCACCTCGGTTTTGCCGAAGCCGACGTCGCCGCAGATCAGCCGGTCCATCGGCTTTGGTCTTTCCATGTCGGACTTGGTTTCCTGGATTGCGCGCCATTGATCGGGTGTTTCCTCAAAAATGAAGGCGCCTTCGAACTCCCGTTGCCAGGGGACATCGGGTTTGCAGGCGTGGCCGGGTTGGGATTCGCGCACGGCCTGGATTTGCAGCAGTTCGGCGGCGACATCGCGCACCGCGCGTTCGGCCTGTTCCTTCGCCTTGCGCCAGCGCGTGCCTCCCAGCGTGTTCAACGGCGGATGCGCCTTGCCGGCCCCGACATATTTGCCGACCAGATGCGCCTCGGTCACCGGCACATAAAGTTTCGGCCGTTCATCGCCGGGATTCGCGGGGGCGTATTCGATGACCAAACATTCTGTTTCGGTGATGGGAGATGGGAGATGGGAGACGGGAACACGGCTCGAAGCCGGCAGGGTTTTCAGGCCCAGGTAACGGCCAATGCCGTATTGGAGGTGCACGACGAGGTCGCCTTCCTCCAAGGCGGTGAAATCGATGTCCAGGGCGGAGCGGGTGGCGAGCGCGTGCGGTGATTTGAGGCGGCGCGGTCGCTGGATTTTGTAACGGCCGAAAATTTCCGCGTCGGTGACGACGACCAGTTTGGCGTAGTCGCAAAGGAAGCCGCGGGCGAGCGAGCCGATTTGCGTCTGGGGTCTGGGGTCCGGAGCTTGGGGTTGTGCGCCGGCGGGGTCTTTCCCTGGATCCGGGACGCCAGACCCAAGGCCCGATTCTTCCCAAATCTCACCGAACCGCTGCCGTTCGCTCTCGTTGTTGCAGAAGACATGAACGGCGTAGCCCTGCCGCAGCCAATGATGGAGGTGATTGAAAAATTCGCGGCGCTGAGCCTCGACAATGGGCAATTCCAGCGTACGCCCGGCCAGGGGACGGTAAATATCGAGGCTTTGGAATGGCGGAATGTGGATTGCGGATTTTGGATTTTCGGCAGGCGCCGGGTCGGATTGCGAACCTTGATCGCCCGTTTCGGCCAGTTTCACCACCGCCATTGCTTTGGTGGTGAGTCGTCGCAGAAACTCTACCCATGAAATGAAAAACGGATCGTCCGGAGGAATTTGCTGCGCGTATTCCTCCGCGCGGGCGGCCAACTGTTCCGGTTCGCAGAGCAGAAAGATCGTATTCGGTGGCAGGTAATCCAGAAGGGTGGCGAATTCGCTGACCCTGGACTCCGGACCTTGGATTTTGGACTTCAATATTCCCAGTTCGCCTCCCGGTGGAATGGCGATCTGTGAAATTTCCTCACGCGAGATTTGCGTGAGCGGGTCGAAGTGGCGGAGCGATTCCAATTCATCGCCGAAGAACTCCAGCCGCGCCGGCCAGGGACGGGTCAGCGGCCAGACATCCAGAATGCCGCCGCGCAGGGCGATCTCGCCCTTTTGGGTCACTTGGGCTTCCGGTTCGTAATCCTGCGCTTCCAGCCATTCGATCAGATCCAGCGGATCGATTTTGTCCCCGCGTGCCAGCCGGCGGGTGCGCTGATCAATTTCGCCGGGCGGAAAGGTTTGCTGGAGCAGGGCGGTGACACTCGTGACCAGCAGTGTGGAGTTTTGAGTTTTAAGGTTTAAGTTGCCGGACAAGGCCACCAGGGTTTGGAGGCGATCGCTGATGGTGTCGGCGTGCGGCAGTTTGCCCTCGTGCGGCAGTGATTCCCAGGCGGGATAAAACAGCAGTCGAGGGTCGAGGGCCGGGGGTCGAGGACCCGACTCACCGGGCGGCTTTTGCCCTCGACTTTCACTCCTCGTCTTTCGACCCACGGAAAGCCACGTTTCAATGTCCTGCTGGAAACTTTCCTGGATTTTCAGGTCCGACGCGACAATGACAAGCGGTCGTCGCGGGAAAATGTCCTGAAGCAGAACCGCGAGAAACGGCTGGGCCGCCTGGCAGACGCCGGCACCGGACAACACTCCGCCATGCTCCAATCGCCGTATGAGGGACTGCACGGCGGGAAAGTGTGCGATGTCAGCGAACAAATCGCCTGTCGCCGACGCTGTCGCGTTTTGCGCCAAGCCGCGGTAACGTCGCAGTGGACGCCTCGCGCGTCAACCCTGATGAAGATAAAATCCGCTGGTGCCGGGTTGCGGAGGCGCTGGGGTTGAATGGACAGAAGTTGTCGCCGGTATGACTGGAAGCCGCTGGCAGGTCAAAAGGGCGCTGCCCGCCGGCGCGGGGGTGATGGGAAGGCTGCGGACCAGATCGTAATTCGTCCGGTAGGAATCCCACCAGTCAAAGATTTCACGGTCCGATTCCGGCCGCTGATCCGGGAGACGTTGAAGGTGAGCACCGCCACGCATTCCGGCCGGGCTGAATCAATTGCGCCGATCATTTTCTGCTGCATCCGGCGCGCAAACGGCTGCGGTTTCATCAGCGCATAGGCGTAGAGGTAGCTGGTGGCCGGCCGCCGGTGTGAAAGAAAATAGATCTCCGGTTCCGAACCCAGCACCGCCACCCGCGCGTCCGGTGGTGTGATGGCCTGGATGAGTGTGGCAACCGATCCGGCCTGGGAAAACAGGTCGAAACCGTAAATCTCCCGGCTGGCCGGTGCCGGCTTCAACTCAAACCACACCTGCCGGTTGAGAAAAACACTCACCGCCACGATCAGCATGAATGCCGCACCGGGCCCGGCTTTCCGCAAGGCGGTGGAACCGGTGGCGTTCGGGATGATCGATTCCATGCCGCTGACGCCACAACCGGCCAACAGCGACACAGCCGGCAGGCCAGAAGAAAATAATGCGGACGGAAATAGTAACCGGGGCAGGTGGCCAGCAAGGCTGCCCTGGCAACACCAATCAGCGCAAACCGCCATTCCCGGAGTCGCGGATCCAGCCAAGGTGATCGCAGGCCAATGAGGGCAGTAATCCACGTCCTGAACACTGGGGTGACTTTCCGGCGTTTCTGTTTGACCTGGTTTCCCTCGACCGCGCAACCTTCCCGCGCGTGAGTGAAAACATCATGGCGCCCAATCCGTGGATGATTCTGCCGTTTGTGCTGCTGCTTGGGGCCATCGCCCTGGCGCCGTTGATCGCCCCGGGTTGGTGGTTGCGGCACTATCCCAAGGTCGCGCTCGGTCTCGGCTTCATCACCCTGGGCTATTACCTCCTGGTTCTCCGGGCGCCGGACCGCGTGCTGCACGTGGCCCACGATTACGCCAGTTTCATCCTGCTGGTCGGCTCGCTGTTTGTGGTTGCCGGCGGCATCCACATCAACGTGAAAGGCGAGGCGACGCCGTTGGTGAATGTGGTTTTTCTGCTGATCGGCGCCGTCCTGGCAAATGTTTTAGGCACGACCGGCGCGGCCATGCTCCTGATCCGGCCATGGCTCCGGATGAACCAATACCGTGTCACCGCGCACCACGTTGTTTTTTTTATTTTCATCGTGGCGAACGTGGGTGGCTGCCTGACGCCCATTGGTGATCCGCCGTTGTTTCTGGGTTACTTGCAGGGGATTCCCTTTTGGTGGGTGGCGGAGCATTGCTGGGGAATGTGGGCCATGGGCGTCGGCATCCTGCTGGCCATGTTCTACGTCGTGGACCGGCGCAACTTCCTCCGCGCGCCGCGGGAAATCCGACAAAGGGAGACGGCGCGGGAAACCTGGAAATTCGACGGGTTGGCGAATTTGTTCTTTTTGGGCCTGATGCTGGGCGCGGTGTTCATCCACCGCCCGGTCTTTTTGCGTGAAGGCATCCTGCTGGCCGCGGCCGCGGGTTCCTGGTGGACCACCCCCAAAGCCGTGCACGCGGCCAATCGTTTCAATTTCCATCCGATTCAGGAGGTGGCCATTTTATTCGCCGGCATTTTTGCCACGATGATTCCCGCGCTGGACTGGCTCGATTTGCACGCGCGGGCGTTGCTGGGCGCGGAACCGGCGCCGGCCTTTTTCTATTTTGGCACGGGCACACTGTCCACCATGCTGGACAACGCGCCGACTTATCTCAGTTTTTTGAGTGCACTTTCGGGCGCGACTGGCGTCCGGGATGTCGGGGGACTATTGGGCGGAAATACCCTGAATCTGGTGGCCATCAGTGTGGGGGCGGTCTTTTTCGGCGCCGCCACTTACATCGGCAACGGGCCGAATTTCATGGTCAAAGCCATCGCCGACCACGAAAAAGTCCGTACCCCGACGTTTCCGGGATTTATCTGGAAATTCACGCTGCCGTTCCTGTTGCCGATGCTGCTGGCGGTGTGGCTGGTCTTCTTTCGTGGTTGATTTGCAACATTTTCTTTGCGCGCGGCTCCGGTTTGCGGGAAAATAGGGCTGTTCCGTTTAACCTTGGAGTGCAAACGCTCTACAATATTCTGTTCACGGTTTTCTTCGTGTTGACCGCGCCGTATTATTTCCTGCGGATGTGGCGGCGCGGCGACTGGCTTTCCGGTTTTTCCGAGCGGTTTGGCTGTTACCACCGGAACCTCAAGCAGGCGTTGACCAATCGCCAGGTGATCTGGCTGCATGCCGTCAGCGTTGGCGAAGTCAATCTGTGCACGCAGCTCATTCGCGCCCTCGAGCCGCGCGTGCCCAATTTGAAAATCGTGGTTTCAACGACGACGACGACCGGCATGGCGGAATTACACCGTCATTTGCCGCCGCACATCAGTAAAATTTACTATCCTTTGGACGGGCGGAGAACCGTCATTCGTGCCCTGGATACCATCAATCCCGTGGCCGTTGTGCTTTTTGAGGCGGAAATCTGGCCAAACTTCCTGTGGCGCGCGCGGAATCGCAAGATTCCCCTGTTTCTGGTCAACGCCCGGCTTTCCAGCCGTTCCCACCGTGGCTACCGGCGCTTTGGATTTTTGTTCCGCCCGCTGTTCGCGGCCTTTACGGGTGTCAGCGCGCAGAATGAAGCCGACGCCGAACGCCTGCGGGAAATCGGGTGCCGGCCCGAAGCGATCCGGGTGGTGGGAAATTTGAAATTCGATGCGGCCAAGATCGATGGTCACCGCCGGCTTGACGTGCCGGCGCTGTTGCAGCAGATCGGCGTGCCGCCGGACGCGCCGATTTTGGTGTGCGGCAGCACCCATGCCGGCGAGGAAATCGCCCTGGCGGAGATCGCGCAACGGCTGCGGATATTGTTTCCCCGGCTGTTTCTGGTGCTGGTGCCCCGGCATTTTGAGCGGTGCCGTGAGGTGGGGCGGCAATTGCGCGAACGGGGCGTCAAATTTGTTTATCGCAACGAAATCCTTGCCAGCGCGCGGTTTACCGAGGGGCAGATCGAATGTTTGCTCGTCAACACGACCGGCGAGTTGCGGTTTTTCTATGAACATGCGACATTGGTGTTCGTGGGCAAGAGCCTCACGGCGGTTGGCGGGCAGAATCCAATCGAGCCGGGGGCGGCGGGCAAGGCCATGGTATTCGGGCCGAACATGCAGAATTTCACGGACATTGCGCGAAATTTTATCGCCCGGAACGCGGCGGTCCAGGTGGCCGACGCGGCGGCCCTGGAGCTGGCGCTGGGCGAATTGCTGGCGGATGAAAACCGGCGCGAGGAATTGCGGCGTAATGCGCTCCTGGTCGTCCGCGAAAATCTGGGAGCCATGGGCCGGACGGTGGAAATGATTTTGGAAAATCTGAAGGGCCGGGGCATTTATATTGTGCCGGAAAAATAGTTTCATCATGAAGTTTCCCCGCTTGACGAAACGGAACGGGCTTTTTCATATTCGAACCCGTTTTGGGTGCATGAACCGGGAGCATTGAGTGCGTATGTTGAAATCGAAGGTTCGTAAGGCCGGGCCGGATTCCGCCCGGGAAAAAGGAGCGCGCAGTGCCACCCCATCCGCACCGCCCCCTCCGGATCCGGCCACGGACCCGGCGCGGAACGGCGCCCGCCCGGGTTCACCGCCCCGGGACCTTTCGGACATCATCAAGCAACTGATCCGGCTGGCGCAGGAGCAGGGGCATTTGTCGTACAATGACATCAGTGACGCGTTGCCGGACAATGTCAGCGAGCCGGAGCTGGATGAGGTTTTCGGAAAGTTGCGCAGTCTGGAAATTGAGATTGTGAATCAGGCGGAGGTGGATCGCGTCAAAACCGCCGAGGCCGGGGAGGAGGACGCCAGCCCGTTGGACGCGCTTGACGATCCGGTGCGGATGTACCTCAAGCAGATGGGGCAGGTGGCGCTGCTGACGCGCCAGCAGGAGGTTGAAATTTCCCGGCGCATCGAGGCGGCCGAGAACGAGGTCCGTAAAACCATTTACAGCCTGGGTTTTGCCGGCAAGGAACATATCGCGCTGGCGGAGAAACTTCTCGCCGAGCCGCCCCGCGAGCGTTTCGACCGCGTCATTCTTGAAAAGAAAGTGGACGACCGTAACGCCCATCTCCGGGTTTTGCGCCGGCTCGTCGCCCGCGTCCACGAAATGGACCAGGCGGTGGATCATAAATACATCGTCTGGCGGGACGCCCGCACCCCGGTTCATCGCCGTCGCGCCCAGACGGCGTTCAAGCGCGCGGATCAAAAATTACAGACCCTCTTTTCCAAATTTTGCTGCAAACACAAGGTCATCGAGGAAATGGCGCTGGTCGCGGAAAACATCCACGACAAGCTGCAATACAGCCTGCATGCCCTGGCGGAGGTGGAGGCGCAGCGCGAATCCTCGGCCCAGCAGCACCTCGTCGAGGCCGAGCGGCAGAAGATCCGGGCCTTGGAGGAATTTGTCCGGATGCCGTGCGCGGATTACCTCAAGGCCTTTGACCGGCTGCGCGAGTCCTCCACCCGGGCCCTGCAGGCCAAAACCGAGATGGTCGAGGCCAACCTGCGCCTGGTCATTTCCATCGCCAAGAAATACACCAACCGCGGCCTGTCGTTCCTCGATTTGATTCAGGAAGGCAACATGGGGTTGATGAAGGCCGTGGAAAAATTCGAGTACCGTCGCGGCTACAAATTTTCCACCTATGCGACCTGGTGGATCCGCCAGGCCATCACCCGCAGCATCGCCGACCAGGCCCGCACCATCCGCATCCCGGTGCACATGATCGAAATCATCAACAAACTGATGCGGTCCCAGAAACGCCTGATTCAGGATTTTGGCCGCGAGCCGACGCCGGAGGAACTTGCCGAAGACATGCAAATACCCGTGGAACGCATCCGGGCGCTGTCAAAAATGTCACAGCAACCCATTTCCCTGCAATCGCCGGTCGGTGACACCGAGGACGCCAATTTCGGCGATTTCATCGAGGACAAGGGCGCCGACAATCCGTTCGACATCACCAGCTTCAGTCTGCTCAAGGACCGGCTGGGGGATGTTTTGTGCAGTTTGAGCGAGCGCGAGCGGAAGGTTTTGGAATTGCGTTTCGGTCTCGGCGACGGTTGCGCGCGCACGCTGGAGGAGGTCGGCCAGCAATTCCGGGTCACCCGCGAGCGCATCCGGCAAATCGAGGCCAAGGCGCTCCGCAAAATGCGCCATCCCACGCGCATTCGCCAGTTGCACGGTTTTTTGGAGATCGAGGACCTGGAGTTGAACTTCAAAGCCGCTGAGTGAGTTTCCTCAAGGCACACAGGGCCTGCTGTGAATCACCAATGTCATCCGCGACAAAGCCGTTCAAGTTGGCTGAAGCAGTGTGATGGTTTTCGCGCAATGAGGGCATGGGATTTTTTGTCCCAGCGCATGGGCGGGGAATTCAACGTGTCCTCCACACAAAACGCAGACCATTTTCATCCTGTCTTCGGGTTTTCGCAGCGTAAGCAATACCTGACAATGCGGACAAGGAATCTGTCGGCCCATATCAGCCGGCGGAAATTTAATTTTGCCCCCACAGGAGGGACATGGAATTTTCAGGTAGCCACCTGCTTCCTCTCTAATCTTTTGCCACCAGGAGGATCCGAGCAAAAAGGAACTGCCTACCAATAAATACACAAACATGGCTGTCAGAATGAAGCCGGACGTGCCGGTTGAGAGTCCGAATGGTTCTGCAACCGCGCCCAAATAGGTGCCGAGGCCATGTGTCCCACTCCATTGAAAGGCAAATCCGTAAATCACCAAGTCCAGGGAAAGCCACAGAACAAGTGCAATCTTCCACTGAGGATTGTTCGCAAAGATGCAGAACAAGGACACCGCCAGTCCAGCCATCCCCAGAATCCAAAACAAAATCCGCATAGAAACCATCAACACCGGGTCGTGTGGTTGAACCAAGGTTCCGGTGGCCAGATTGCCGACAAAAAAAACTGTGGCCATGGCGGCCAGCAAGGCGGCGGCCGAATTCGTGAAGTAGAACGTGAGTTTAGGCTGCATATCTTTCCAGACCAATGCCGGTCCGAGCGACTACAATCCATCGTTCCAACCCTTCCCCAGAGAAACCGGTCACGATTGAATTGAAGTTGGCAGTGTCAAAGGTCATTTGTAATCCGAGATAAATTTGGCAAACAGCCTCGCCTGATTACATAGAGTTGTGCCGGAGGCGGAAATATGACCCGCATTATCTTGCAGAAGGAGTGTAACGTTATTCCCTTCCTGGGCTGCACGGTCCTGAAATTCAGAAAATCGCTGTGAGGCGTCGCCATCGAGCTTTCCATCCACGATCAGAATCCGCTTGTTTTGCAAGGCAGAAGCATCGGGAAGACCGGTCGGACTGAATAGAATTGCGCCCTTCGCCAGTGATGGCCTCTCATTCATCAATTGGCTCAAAAATGATGTCTCTCTGCTGCAGGCGTAAAGATAAACACGGTTGGTATCAACGTTTGGATTGCGCATCGCAACCTCATAGAGACCACTAACGTCTTCAACCCACGAATGCTCTGGATTCCCATCCCAAGTGTTGAAGAATGGGCGATCCACCACTGCCACATAGTAACCGCTGTCGGCGGCGACCTGAAAACAGGGGAACCAGTAGTTAAGCTCCTGAGCTAGCAAGACCGGATATTTCTTATTGGGTGAAACATGAGGTGGCCCCCAAAGATGGTAGAACCGTTGTTCGCCCAGGGAGTTGGTCATCATTTGACACATCGGCGGACTCCCGATCCTATTTCCAGGCGGGCCGCTTGTGCTGGGAACTATACATTTGAAGGTTTTGAATTGGATGTCGTATTCCCAAATACCCGGTGGTTGATCTTCCGGATTGCCGGTGAAAAACAATTGATTGCCGTTCAGGGTTAAATTGTGAACGCCCCCGCGCCATGTAATTGTGATCGGCGTGGTCATTTCTGCGGTCTTGATACAAAAGGCGCTTCCCGCCAAATCGTTCGTCAGGTAGGCGTAACTGCTGCCATGACCGTTCCAGATGGCGTTACGGATGTAATTCTGCTGGTCGCTGATCCGCCCCAAATCAACTGTACGTTTGTCCTGCAGGTCAAACCACGACAGATATTGTCCAAGGTCATCGCTGCAATTCAGCAAAAATCCGCCGCTATCCCTGGCGATGGTAAACTCCACCAACTGATTGGTCGCTTCCCAGACTTTTTCCGAGGAGCCCGAATCAAGATTGAACAACCAAATCGCGTTGCCGTCGTGCCAGGCAACTGAATCGGGAGAAAAAGCGACGAAATTGTCCATATTGGTGGCAACATTCTCAAAATATCGCTTATGAACCCAACTACCATCCGCCTGCTTGATGACAACCCTGACCGAGGTGCCGCCTGCGGAATAAGCGAAAGATCCACTGGAAAGCCAAGTAAACTGTTCAAAGCTTTGGTCAGCTTCAAGCTTGCTTAAAAGCTGGCCCGTGAGACCATCAAAAATCAGGATGAACTCTTGATCTTGTGTGTTCTCCGGCCAAGCACACGCGAATAGACTGTCATCCGGAGCCCAACCTAACATCGAGAAACGTCTGTAATGATTCCCTTTTTCTTTCTGTTCGCACAATAATTGCGGTTTCCCACCGTCGGTATCGCAAAAATAAATACCAACGCCAGCCTCCGTGTCCTGGCAAAATACCAAGCGCGTGTTGGCACTGTTGGGAATCAAGTCCTGCTCGAATTGCGGTATGGAACAAAGTTCCCGGACAACATCAGGTTCGTTGAAATATTGAGCGGCTATCACCAACGCCCTCCAACCCAAGACAAACAAAATCGCGCCAAGAACAATCCAAATGGTGAACCGTTTCCTGGTGAATTCTGTGGATGGGCTGGTCATGAATTCTGTGTGATACGCCAATATAATTTATGACGTCATTTAGGCGGCCACGGTGGAGGTTGACCGATCGCCGGGGGGCGGATTTTTGGCGGCGCATACTTTAGATGCCACAAAAACCCCCACAGACTCTCCAAGGATGCCCGTTCCGCGTGTCCATCCATAAAGGAGAGATTGATGAACCCCGGAAGTGGCGTGGTGCCCGTCATGTTTCTGGGGACATTCCCGGGAGATATGCCGTGTCGAGCAATGGTTATGCGTCCAATATCCGGTGTGAGCGCGCCCCTCGTCAAATCAATCGCCGGGCCGGATACTTCATCGGGCCAGACATCTGCCCAGATGGAATCGCAGAAAAACGGAGTCATGGATGTATTTTTTACAGCGGAATATTTTTCGAAAAAGTAGCCGTTGGGGTCCGGCAAACCTGTGTAAAGCCAGCCATTCATCGCGTAGCTCCCCGAATAAGTCTTATTCGGATCCACCACGGATCTGAAAAGCCATGCGCTATTCATGTCTTTTGCGTACCAAACTGTGTTTGTAGCGACTTGCGATGCGAACGGGCAGAGGCGAATGGCATTCACATTAGAGTAATACTCGCTTAAAAGGGCCAACCAGATGTCGCCAGCCCTTGGTATACCCAAGTCGTCCGTATAAGCGACGGTTTTATCGTGATCATGGGAATATAGCGTGCCTGCTATCGCCATTTGGCCGAGATTATTTATGCACTGAATATCTGAAGCCCTTCGTTTAGCGACAGAAAGAGCGGGCAGCAATAGCGCGGCCAGAATTGCGATGATGGCGATAACGACCAGCAATTCAATGAGCGTAAAGCCGGAAGTCAGAGGTCGGAGGTCAGAGGTCGGGTTTCTGACTTCTGACTTCTGATTTTCGATCTCTGTCTTCTGGTCCCTGACCTCTGTCTTCCGTCTTGTCTCTGCTCCCAATTCCAACAGAATCCAGAACACCGCTGCCGTGGCCAGCTTGAACAACCCGCCGTCAAACCAAAACGCCACCAGCATGGCCAGCGCCGCCGAACGGCAGGCGGCTTGGAGTGACAGGTGACGGGTGGCAAGTGACGCGAAAGCGGGTGACAGGTGACGAGTGCCAAGTGAAATGGTTTGCGTCGCGACGACCGACAATTCTCCCTCTCCGCGTTTGGCGGGGGCAGCGGGGCCAAATGGGGAGAGGGCCGGGGTGAGGTGAGGCTTTTCTTTGCCAACTCCCAACTTCCATCTCCTATCTACAAAGCAGAGCGCAGCGTAGGCCACAAAACAAATCAACCCTGGCAAGCCCAATTGCGTCCCCAGCATCAAATAATCATTCGTGGTAATGGCCGCCGCGCCATCTTCCGGCGGCAAATAATTTTTCTGATAAAGATCAACGACCTCGTTCCAACCCACGCCAAAAGGATGATCCCGCATCATTTGAAAGCCCGCTTTCCAAGCCGCAACCCGGTGTTGCGCCGATGCCCTGCCTAAATCCAGCCGCTTCACATACCACGGCGCATTGTCCGGCGTGGCATTCCAGAAAAACCATACCACCGCCGCCACGACGAAAATTCCCGGTATCACCCACCGCCACTTGAACTTTCCGTAAGTCATTGCCAGATACAGCAACCCAATGGCCGTTCCCACCCATGCGCCACGGCTGTAACTGAAGATCAATCCTGTTGCCATCATAAAGGCCGCGATAAAAAGAAGAACAGAAATTATTTTGGCCGCAAAAAAGCGCAGAGAACGCAAAAAGGAACGGAATAAAGAATTTGAATTTTCTTTGTGCTCTTTGTACCTTTTTATGATTGTTATTTCCTGGTTTCCGCCTTCCGCTTTCTGATTTGCTGTTTCTATGTGCCTTTTGTGCCTCTTCGCGGCCAACAATCCAACGGCTAGAATCAAGCCCACGGCCATCAACAACCCGTAGTCATTGGGATTATCCCAAAGCCCCATCCAGCGCGGCCCGACATAATGGCCAACAATCTTTTCAATGTGCCAACAGGAAGCCACCACCAAGAGCGCAATCAGACAGGAAAGTGTGAGTCTCTGTTGTCGAAAATAAAGGATTCCTTTGCCAGCAGCCACAGCAACCAACAGAATTAAGGCGCTGGGATCCGAGGCAGCTATTTTGTAATTTGATGCATAGGCGAAGACTACAATCAACAGAAGTCCAATCAACCACAAATTGTTCCACTGATACGTCAAAGCGATCAGACCAATGCACCAAACACAAGCCAGCACGAAAATCATCCACTGGGCTTGAGGCAGAAAAACCAGTTCAAATGTGGCAATATCCCTATTCAAAGGACTGCGATACCGCAATGCATACTGGAATAGGCAGCAAACAAGCACTGCGAGCAGCACTGTTGCTCTGAAAACTACTCCGATTTTCGTAAACATATATTAAGCAGCCCGCTGTAACTCCCTATCAATAAATAGATTATAATCCACGACGTTATAGCATTGGTGATTGCCTTTGAAAGATGAAGATCATCAGGAAAATTGCCGAGACAAGGACAAGCTTGAACACCGCCGATCCACCATAGACCTAACCGATACACCGCGAAGCATGTTCCCAGCCATGCAATAAGCCCCAACTGCAAGCCGATGCGGTTTGTAAGCAAACACACGCAAGCGATTGTTAACTCCAATATGCCGATGGCTAACAACTCGTGGCGAAATCGGAACCCCAGAATTGGATCGTGCAAATCAATTATTCGCAATCCCGCATATGCTGTATACAGCTTTGCCAACGCTGTCAATGTTAACAACACTCCCGCTGATTTTATAAAAAGTGTTCGGCTTATAACAAGGATAACAGAGCCGGATACACGATCTTGGCTCTGTTTTTTGCTTTGTCGCTTCAATGGATTTATCAAGCATGGTGGCTTGGTTAACAAGGCCTAATTGCCGGCGGGAATACAAAAGCACCATTTCGGATCCCCGTCAAACCTAGGGTTGTCCTGTTGAATACATTGGCCACGCTGATTGCCTCCTGCAGGATAACTTGCCAGGCATTCTCCTCCATCACATGGAGGCGTCTCCGACGCGCAGGCTGCCGCATCTTCCGCAGCCAATATGGACACAGGGATTATTCCAATCCCCAACAATGCAAGCAAACCGATTGTCATTTTTAGTTTATTTTTCATGTTGTTATTTGTGTTTTTTTAGTTTGTTACGGACTAATATGACAATCACTGTTACGTTGACGAGCAACAATGACAGCCAAATCACTATTAAGCGACCTCCTTGAGGACTGAAAAACTTCGACACTACCCCAAAATCACCAAATGTAGGCCCATATTTCATATAACGATTTGCTTGTGCTAATAACTCTGGGTCGTTATCAGGTTTCCATGATCCCGATCCGACATATTCGGCATAGGGGAACATCCGACTTTCGTTCCGGCGGGTGTAGCGGTAATCCCTGACATAAGTTTTCTCTGCTAGCGGCGGAGCCGAGTTTGTGGCTTCTTCGGAAACACTTATCGTATCGGCCTGTATGATTATACTGTCAGTAAGAAGCGTTTTGCCGCCGCTAAAAGCATAATGTTTAAATTCGGCGCTCAAGGGAATAGTATAGCCATTTGTCTCATACCACTGCTCGCATATATATGTTCTTCCAACCCAACCATCGGGAATGCTTTTACGATAAGCTAGATATTGATTCTGATTTTGAAAATCATCAATTGTTCGCGGATACTCAAGATTGGTCCGGAGAAGTTCGCTCTTGCCGTTCAAATCAAGCGATGAATCCCGGACAATTACAAATCCTTGCAAAAACCTTCCGTCGGAAGAAATCACAACCTCTTTCCAACGCCAGCCATAAGTATTTACATCACTTCTCCAGTTCACGCCGGGTGTATGCATGTGGGGAGTTACGTCAGACGGTCGTAAGCAATATGTTATCCACGGAATATATGTATCCAAAAAACTTATGCCCATCGTATAGTACTGACGTCCGGGATCTACAAGTCCACACAATGTGGCTCCGCTCGCCCCTTGGGGGGAATGGCCGGCAATCGGAGTTAGCAAATATGTATTGGTGCCATCGTAAACAACAGTTTCCCATACAGAGGCATCGTCCATGTTCGTCGCCCATATCCCACAGGCGTTTGTCGAAAGGGTAATGAAAAAAGTTACACGCAAAGATTCACTTGTTGGTTTCCCGTATCTATAGAGCGTCTTAACATAGTGCCCCTGAACATCAATTACTTGCCCGGCGTCAGCAAGCCAAGGTTGCGCTACTAAAACAACTAACACCAAGACAACTAAAGCCATCTTGTGGATGTTGCATTTCGCTTTCATCCTGCAATCGTAGCGCTGACCGGCTCGTTCCACGGGCCTTTGCCGCCGCGCGTGCTCACCCAGCGCAGCCAATCGCCAGTAAAGGGTTCAGTCCCAAGTATTGACACAAATTTACTTTTTCCCCACGGTAAAACCAGTTGGCCACGTGGGCCCATGTCCCCAGTTTTAATTGTTCCACCATTCATTTCGATGCAGGGTTGGATTTGGTGGTCAATTCCGGTGTGCGCAAAGCTATGCGCCCGATCCATGCCAAAGCGCGCCAAACCAGATTTTGATCGGGTAAACGATTCCCCTGCACTATTGCGCGGTTGCGCGGTTGACTTGCCCTGAGCAAGCGGCATTACATGTGCCGAATGGTCTCATGTCCTGCGCCAACCATCACAGCAAATACTGGCATGATGTCAACACTTACTTTGACAATTCTTTGCAACTTGAAATCCGACACGAATTCCATGAATTTTCGCGGATTCTTTCCCTCTCCGGTATCCGCGTTGAAAAAATTAACTAAAACCATAGCCACAAAAATACGCAAGAGGCTCAAAACTATAGCGGTTCCGATGATAACGTAGCGCAGGCTTTCCAGTCCCGCAGACCCGCAGACAAGAATGTCCGCGCTACATTAAAGATGAAACCGCTCTAAAACCTTTGCTTGTGACTTTTCGCTACGCTTTGAAGAGCCAAGGGCGGCTCGTCAGTAGCCTCGCCCCACCGAAATTTAGCAGCACCCAAGGACGGAGTTGAAAATTCGCCGGCAGGCTGCCGGCGCTCCCGTCAAGGCACGGCCGGGCGCGGCGTGCATGGTTGGGACTGAATCATCACCGTCACCGGCGACAGCCCTTCCGCCCGCGCGGTCAGTTTGATTTCACCCGGGGTTTTGCTGGATTGCACGATGATTTGCGCTAGTCCATTGAACACGCTGCGTTGCCACTGGGGCATTTCCGGTTTTCCAGCCAGCCGCAGGGTCACGCCCTTGTTGATGCCGCCGGCGCCGTTCCAGTTGGCCAGCGCGACGGCAATGACATTCTCGCCGGGATGGAGAAAACGTTTTACATCAAAGGCGGGTGACGATTGCCAGTCATGGGATTCCCCGGCTTTCTGGCCGTTGACATAAACCCAGCCTTCCTCGTCAATCCTGCCGAAATTCAGCTCAACACTTTCGGCGGCCAGTTCCTGTTCGGTCACCTGGATTTTGGCGCGGAAAACCGCCTGGCCGCGGTCCCGCAAGGGTCCGCTGTCGGCCCGCGGATCAACCGTTTCCCAGCTCGAATCGTCGTAATTGGTTTCCACCTCGGGCGGCTTTGAATCATACACGTTCGGCACCTTTTTCCAATGCCAGCCGTCATTGAGGGCAACCGTCTCGATCGGCCACTTTGCCAGGTAAATGTCCGGCTCATGGCAACTGGGGTCGCCGTTGCCAACACCCAGGATTTTTCCGGGACCTTCGAGGTCGAAAGCCACCAGATTGGTTGCCACCGGCACCACGCGGTTCTGCGCGTCGCGCACGGAAACGGTAATGACGCTCACATCCTCGCCGTCGGCGTTGATGGTGGCGCGGTCGGGCTCCAGTTGGACGGCGGCGGGGTCGCCGGTCGTTTCCACCTTGGTTTCAGCAATCACTTTGCCGTCTTGGTCATAACCCTTGGCCGAGAGCGTGCCGGGTTCGTAGTTCACCGTCCAGGTCAGGTGCGAATTGGGTTTCATCGTTTTCCGGCCCAGGCTTTTCCCGTTCAAGAACAATTCCACCTCCTTGCAGTTGCTGAAGCACCAGACGTTAATGGCCTGGCCTTCCCGGCCCGGCCAGTTCCAATGCGGCAACAGGTGCAGCACCGGCTGGTCCGTCCACCAGGCCTGGTAATAGTAGTAAAGGTCCTTGGGAAAACCGCACGTGTCCATGACGCCAAAGTGCGAATTGATGCACGGCCAGCCGTACGGCGTCGGTTCGCCGCGATAATCAAAACCCGTCCAGATGAACCCGCCCGACAACCAGGGACGGTCCGCGAAGTAACTCCACCAGCTTTCGGCCGTGTTTGACCAGGGTTGCGCGTTCGAATCGTAGGAACTGACGTAACCGCGGACGGCGTTGTTGGTGTAAATGCCGCGTGTGCTGACCGTGCTGCCCTGTTCGGTGCCTACTTCCGGCTGGGCCGGGTGTTCCCGGTGATAATTGTCCATGTCCTGCCCGACGTGATAATTCCAGCCGCGGACTTCGATGACGGAATTGATGTTGGCCTCATAATCGTCGCCGACGGGCGCGGCATACGTGATCGGCCGCGTCGGGTCAAGCCGTTGGAGCAGTGTCTGCATGGTATCGGCGACCCGTTTGCCGGCGGGCGTGTCCTGCACGGTGAATTCCTCGTTGGCGAGGCTCCAGATGGCGACGCTGGGATGGTTCCGGTCGCGCCGGATTTGACCCTCGAACTGGGCCAGGTTGGCCGCATCACTGCCGAGCAGGCGGTTTTCATCCATCACCAGCAGGCCGAGATGATCACAGGCTTCAAGCAGTTCCGGCGTGGGCGCATTGTGCGACGTGCGGATGGCGTTGCAACCCATCGCCTTTAATTTCTCGACGCGAAAATATTGCAACCCGTCCGGCAGCGCCGCGCCCACGCCCGCCATGTCCTGGTGATTGCACGTGCCGTGCAATTCGTAAGGCTTGCCGTTGAGCAGAAATCCCTTGTCCGGGTCGAAGGCGACGGTGCGGATGCCGAACTCGGTTTCTTTTTGGTCAACAATTTTTCCACCGCTTTCAACGGTCGTGATGAGCTTGTAAAGTTTGGGTGATTCCGGAGACCAGAGGATTGGCGTGTGAGAAACGACATTCCAGCCGATGGGAGTTTCCATATCGAATGGTTTCCCTTCACGAACCAGATAAAAACCGGACTCAACTTGCTGGTCAGCCCACGATTTCAAATCAAGTGGTTTTTCAGTCTGGCCGACGGATTTTCCATCAGGACTGATGATTTCACATTTAACGGTTGCAGCGGCGGAGTTGCTTTGCGAATTGCACAGCCGGGTTTCGATATGAATCTCGGCCAGGTCTTCCGGCACATTATTTTTGAATTTACTGTAAACAAAAATCCCGTCCGGGGCGATGGCGACCGGCGCGGTTTTCACGAGCCAGACGTGCCGGTAGATCCCCGCGCCTTCGTAAAACCAGCCTTCAAATTGCGAGGCATCCACTTTCACGGCCACGACGTTTTTACTCCCGTAATTCGCCACATCGGTGATGTCATAACGAAAGCTGTCGTAACCGCTGTTGTGATGGCCGACGAACCAGCCGTTCACGAACACATCGCAATCGCGATACACGCCGTCGAATTCCAGCCACAGCCGCTTGCCCCCGTCCGTTTTCGGCAAGTCAAACGCGCGGCGGTACCACGCGACGCTGTTTTGCGGAAAGCCCGGCCCGACCGGCTTGAAGCCGTGTCCGGCGTCCGCACTGGGATCGAATGGCAGTTCCACGACCCAATCATGCGGCAGGTTCACCGGACGCCAGCTCGCGTCGCTGAAGGACATGCTCGCCGGGCCGCTGCCGGTGCCGGCCTTGGCCAGGCTTTGGGCAAAACCCCAGTCGTTGCCGAGATGAAATTTCCAGCCGAAATCCAACAACAGCCGTTCGGAGGCCGGCGACATTTCGGCCCCGAACGCCGTCGCGGCGGAAAGAGCGAGCGAAATGGCAAGAAAGAGACGGGAGACCAGGGTGATGGCTTTCATTATCAAGCAAGTTAGGAATTGAATCCGCAAAGGCAACGAAAAAAATGGCTGGTGGCACATTTTGCGACTTTCGGTGGGGCGAGCGTCCCCGCGAGCCGTCTTCGTTACGCTTTGACGCGCCAAGGCCGGCTCGTCAGCAGCCTCGCCCCACCAAAAGGTGCCACTACCTAAAAACGAGTCGTCAAGTTCGCTGGACGGCGCGGCATCGGCGCCTCACAGATGCAGTTTCAAGAGGCCCACTTCGAGGGCGAGCGCTTCCTGCACGTTGGTGTGCAATAAACGTTGGGTGTGTTCCAGGGTTTGCAGATTGTCCAGGGCCTGGCGCGGTGTGATTTTTTTGGCGATGGATTCCACCCCGGCCATTTGCGGGAAGTTCAGCAAACTCCCGCCGACCGCCAGGCTATGCAGCCAGACGTCCCGCAGCCACCATTGCACGAGCAACAGCAGGTCCGCGCGTTGCCGCCGGTATTCCGCTTCAATGGCGGCGGTCAGTTCGTCCTCCCATCGTTCGCGCAGATCCTTTTCCACGTCGTCATAGCGTTGCAACGGCGACCGCGCGGTGAGCGCCTCGTCCACGCCCGTGCGGATTTCGGCGAGTTTTTGGAGCAACAAGTCGAGCAACCGGTAGCGGCCCAGCAGGCTTTTTTGTTCGTCCGCCGCCAGGGCGCCGAAGCGGGCCAGCCATTCGATTTGCGCATCATCGGCTGGTCGGGCGCCTTCAGCGGGGAAATTCAAACGGAGGCAGCGGGAAAGGATGGTTTCCAGAATGCGCTGGGGTTCGGTGGAAAGCAGAATCAAAACCGATTTAGCCGGCGGCTCTTCCAGCGTTTTCAGGAAGGCGTTGGCCGCCTGCAGGTTCAGCCGGTCCGCCGCCGCGATGACGGCGACCTTGTACTCCGCCTCGGTGGGTTTGAGCTGGATCTCGCGCATCAATTCACGCGTTTGCTCCACCGTGACGACCCGCGACTTGGATTCGGGCCGGGCCCAGTGGATGTCCCCGTGCGTTTCGTTGTCGATTTTCCGGCAACTGGCGCATTCGTCGCAGCAGTCGGTGGCCACGCCGCCGGTTTTGGCCGGGTTCCGGCAGTTCAACGTCTTGGCCAGGGTGCGGGCGAGCTGTTCCAGTTCCTCGAGCCGGTGGCCGGTGAAGAGGTAGGCATGGCCGAGCCGCCCGCGCGCCAGCGAGCGCTGGAGCAATTGGACGCCCGGCGATGGTTTAGAAAAGTGCTTGAACGCCATGCCGCCGGTTGTTTTGGCTTAATTATGGGTTTCCGGCAAGTCCCTTCGGCAAATCACTGCGATGGACTATTCCGGGACGGTTCAGCATTTCGGTGACATTCATGTTCCGGGCGAGGCGCCATTTGTCTGCACATCCTGAAGGAACCGGAGGCGATCGTGGCCGCCCGGCGGATTCGATGGCCTGTGCGGGCCATAGCCCAACGAAACCGGGCGCACCCCGCTAATCTTCGATGTTTGTGGACACTTCCTCGAAGCCGTTGAAATAGCCGGTTGCGGGGTTGACCGTCGGACGGAAAAGGATGATGCGTGGCTTGGGAGGCTGGTTGTTGGCTGCGGCACTGAACCCCGCCGCCTTCAATGTCGCGGCCAGTTGCCCGGCCAGGGTGTTCGCCACCGTCGAATTGTCCCCCGTGTCGGCGATCTGCGTCAACTTCCAGCCGTTTTCAAAGTTGAAGGTGAAATCCGCCTTGGCCAGAAAATTGTGCGTCGTCACCCGGTAGGGTTTTTGATAGTTCGGCAGCCAGACCGGGGTGACCGTGACGGTTTGCTTGCTGGTCGAGCTGGTGGACTCCGTCACAATGGTCGCCGAGAAATACAGTTCCGGCTGGTAGAAAATATATCCCTCCGGCAGGGCATTGGTCTTGCCCCAGCCGTTCAGTGAATCGGCGGAGATGGGCTGAATCGTGTACCAGGCGCAGCCGCCGGTGAGCCATGCCATCAGGGAAACAAAGAACAATGTCCGTTTCATGCCCGAACAATGTTGACCGGTGTGAATTTTGTCAACGGAACAAAATTCACCGTGCCCCTGCCCGTCACGCCGAAATCATATGAAGGCGGACCCGATGCGCCGAAGGATGTGCTCATTTGCGGGTACGGAGAAGTTTTTTAAGGCGGGCCGTCGTGTGCTCGCGGTCGAGCTGGCTCGCTGCCACGTCCAGAGTCAACCGTTCCCAGGCATCAATGTCCAGTTCTTCATCCGGCAGCAGATCGTTCTCGCTCAGGAAAACCAGACACGTTGCCAGCGCGGTGCGCTTGTTGCCATCCACGAATGGATGGTTGCGGCACAGATAAAAAAGATATGCGGCGGCCAGCTCCACCGGGTTGGTGAACAACGGCTCGCCCGCCATCGTGGCTTGCGGCGCGGCCACGGCGGATTCCAACAGCGCCGCATCGCGCAGACCCGCCGAGCCGCCGTGCGCGCCCAGCACTTCGGCGTGAATCGCCTTTACGGCCCCCACCGTGGGATGCGAGAGTGGCCGCTTCATGACAGCCGCCGGAACAGCTCCTTATTCCTCTTGATCAGGCGTTTCGCCGTGGACGCCGCCCGCTCCGGGGTGATGACGGGACGCAGGGGCGTCAGCACAATGGAACCGCCTTCGTGGATCGTGACGGACACCTGGTCGCCCACCTTGATGCGCGCGAGCTCCATCAGTGCCGCGTCAAACATCAGACCCTGCGAGTTGCCTATCTTTGTAATCGTCTTGGTCATGATGTAAAACTATGTTTAACAGGGCTGGCTGTCAAGTTGCTGCCGGGCGGGCAGGCGCGCCGCGATGGTGGAAAGCCAAACGTCAAAGGCCGGAACGGCTGTTTTTATGGCGAAGAGGCGGCTTCCAGATTGTGCAGTTCGGGTCCGACGACGTTTCCCAAATGAGTGCCCGCCGAAAAAAGCGCCACCCCGAAGCCCACCAGCATGGTCGCCAGCACCAGGAACGCCCGGAAATGCCGCGCTTCGAATTTTTCCACCGAACGCGCGAAGGCCACCAACCCGAACAGCGCCGCCACCACAATCACGGCGTCCACGCTCGCCCGTTGCCAGTAACTGCCGCCCAGGTGCAGCCACATCCCGAACTCGTCGAACGTCAGGCCCATCGCCACGCCGTACAACAGGGCTGTGATTTCCGCCGCCCGGCCCGTCGGCCGCCGGAACACACTGTAACCGCACACCGCCGACATCAGGAAAATGCCGTAGTTCAAATGATGCACGTGCGTGCCGCGCACGAAGAAATAAAGATTGGGCATCTCTTTGGCCATGATGAGAAAAACAAAAATCCGCGCCAGGATGAACGTCACAATGAAGCCGAACAAGGCGCGGCGCGCCAGGCGATGCGCCGTTTCCCGCCGAAAGGCATGTTCCGCCGTCACCATTGGTTTTATCGGTTAAAATCCCGGACCCGCAGCGTCAATGCCGGCGCGGGAAATGTTCCGCCAGCAGGTTGCCGGCCTTCTGCACGCCGTGAATGATGCCCGGCGTGAATTCGGATTTGCGGAAGTAACCGCTCATGGCGTCCGCCAGCTTCCGCCAGAATTCGTCCCCGCATTTCGCGTGAACGCCCTCGTCGCCGATGACGGCGAATTTGTGTGAGCGCGGCGCCACGAAAATCAACACGCCGTTTCGTTCCGGAGCCTGGTTCAGGCCCAGCCGCAGGAATTCCGCCTGGGCGGCGGTCACCGGATCGTCAACGTGTTTGTGACTGACCGTGACGTGGATCCGGCCGGAGGTTTTGTGTTCGGTGTCGCGAATCGCCGCGACAATGCTGTCGTGCTGCAGATGTTTGGCAAAGGTCCGCGGGTGCATAAGTTACCAGCTCCTCCTGCGCCACCGCCGCCAAAGCTGCCGCCACCGCCTGAAAAGCCTCCGCCAAATCCTCCACCCCCGGAAAACCCACCGCCGCCCGACCAGCCGCCGCCACCGGAAAGCACACCACCAATCCAACCGCCTAGAAAAGCTCGGGTCACTCCACGACCGGTGTATTGAGTGCTCGTCATGTTTTGGATGAATGATCGGACTAAAACGACCACAAGAACAAAACAGAAAATGAAAATGAATACATTACTCAATCCGTCGTTATGAGAAACATCTTCCGCCACCGTCGTTCCGTTTCCCTGGTATTCGCCTTTGACCGCCGCGAGCATCGCCTGCACCCCTGCCGTCAGGCCGCCGTCGAAATCGCCGGCCCGGAACCGCGGCGTGATTTCCTCGTCAATGATGCGCTTGCACAGCGCGTCGGGCAGGACGCCTTCCAGTCCGTAGCCGACTTCGATGAACAGCTTGTGGTCCTGGACAAAAACGAAGAGCACCGCCCCGTTGTTTTTGCCCTTTTGCCCCACCTGCCACGACCGCGCCACCCGCACGGTGTAATCGTCGATGGACGAATCCGACTGCATCTTCGGGAAGATGGCCACCACGATCTGGTCGGAGCTTTGGCGTTCGAAGTTTTCGAGCGTCTGGTTCAACTGCGCCGCCGTGCCGGCGGAGACAACCCCGGCGTAGTCGTTGAAATAGGCAGCCGGCGGGGGCGGAATGACCTCATCCGCGAACAGCGGGAAGCCGAAGGTCAGCAGCAGGATGGCGCAGAGGCGTCGCACGGCTCAAGGGTTGGTCGCCGCCGGAGCTGTTTGATTGAAATCGAACTGGACCTTGGGCGGCGTCTCGGCACCCGGGGTGGCGCTGAAATAGGGTTTGTATTGGAAGCCCAAAGCTGAAGCGTAAAAGATCTCGGGAAACGATTTGATGGCTGTGTCATAAGCCTGGACCGCCGTGTTGAAATCCCGGCGCTCCACGCTGATCCGGTTCTCCGTGCCCTCCAGTTGCGCCTGTAATTCCTGGAAGTTCTCGGTGGCCTTCAAGTCCGGGTATCGCTCCACCACCACCAACAACCGGGACAAGGCGGACGAAAGCTGGCCCTGGGCCTGGTCAAAGGCCGCCAGTTTGGCCGGATCGGTCGGCGCCGCGTTGGGGTCCAGCTTGACTTGTCCCACCGACGCCCGGGCCGCGGTGATTTCCGTGAGGGTGGATTTCTCGAAATTGGCCGCGCCGGAAACGGTCGCGACCAGGTTGGGGATGAGGTCGGCGCGGCGTTGGTAGACGTTTTGCACCTGCGCCCATTGGCTGTCCACCGCCTGCGACAGTTTGACCAGATGATTGTAACTCAGGCCTCCCACCAGGACCAAAATCAGGCCCAGGAAAATGAGCACCGCCAGCACACCGAGGATAATGGCAAATTTTTTCATAACCGCGGGTGCAGTCTAATCCTCCCACCCGGGGCAACAATTACAAAATTTGCCTTTGTCAGTAATCCACCGGCAGGTTCGCGGTCGCCCAAAAAAAGCGGCGGGCGTGGGAAACATATTGCCAAAAACCACGTCCGCCGGCAAACAATGCCATGTTTTACTCAGCAATGATAAACTGGTTCACCTTGATCAATTTTGCAAATAAGTGGTCATTTTCAATCAATTAACCGGAGCTTAAAAGTCCTGTTTGGCGCAAAGTCGCCTGACCGCAACTTGTCGCGCTGAAACAATGAGCAGGCGGAAAGGGCGCAAAGAACGCAGGACACGAATGGGAACCAATGACCGAAAACCAATACCCGGATTTAACCGCGAATTACTCGAATATTTTTTCAACCGTAAATCGTAAATCGGCAATCGGAAATGGCTTGGCGGTTTACATGGTCCGCAGCCCTGCGCGCCGGGTGCGAAGGGCCAGTTGCCGGGCTTTCTTCGATCCGAATTCCCAGACCGAAAATTGTTTTCGGCGGACGACGTATGGCTTCGGGCTCCAGACCGCCACCCAATACTTCCGCGCCTCGCCGTGCCGCCGTATCACCACCTTCCGCACGCCGACGATGCCGGATGAGCCCTTGCGCCTCGGGACCCGCGCCCACCAGCTGCGCCGTTTCCGCGCCGGCGGCCCCAGTTTCGCCACCAACTTCCGGTAAAATTTTTGGGCCGCGGCCAGCGCGCGTTTCCGGCCGCCGTTTTTTTGGTCGGTGAAGAACGCGGAATGGGTTTTGCCCCGGCGCTGCAGCCGCACAAAAAACCCATGATTGTGCTTGGCCTTCTGGTCAATCCGGCTGATGCCCGGTGTGCGGGATGATGTGCTCATCGTTCGACGTGCGCATGGACACGGAATACGTTCATGGCCTGATGCTGGCTGATTCACTCTCGATCCTCAACTCCTAATTGCATTCAGACGGGCGAGCAGCATTGGATCTTGGATATTGATGTGTTCACAGTGGAAAACAAACGATGGGAATATCTTCGTTCACTTCATTACCTTCTGTTTAAATTTTTACAGAAGAAAACAAAGTGACCGGGTTTCTGGAATTGGGGCCGGCGGCACGCCGGCCCTCCCGCGGCTAAAGCTCGGGCCGGGCCGCGATTTGCGATTCCAATTCTTTCGCGCGCTTTTGAGCGGCTTTGAATTGTTGCGGGGTCAACTCCCGCTCCAGTTGGTCGCGGCTCCGGGCGGCATCCGAATCGGCCTTGGCCGCCATGCTGAACCACGCATACGCCTCGACCGCATTTCTGGCCACCCCCTCGCCCTTGTAATAACAGAGGCCGAGACTCCATTGGGCCTGCGCAAGATTCTGCTCGGCGGCCTTGTGATACATCCTCACCGCTTCCATCGCATCTTTCTTCACGCCGGCGCCGTTGGCATAGCAGAAACCCAGAAAATAATGGCCAATCGCATCATCCGGATTGAGCGCCACGGCTTTGGTGAAGTCCGCGATGGCGGCGCCCGAGTTGCCCTTGGCCAGCTTCGCCACGCCCCGATTGACATAGGCCTCCGCATCGTCGGGTTTGAGTTCAATGGCTTTGGTGCTGTCGGCAACGGCGCCGTCCAGGTCGCCCTTGGCCAGCTTCGCGACGCCGCGTTTGACGTAGGCCTCCGCGTCATCGGGTTTGAGTTCAATGGCCTGGGTGCTGTTGGCAACGGCGCCTTCCAACCCGCCTTTGTCTGCCTTCACCGTGTCCCGATTGGCGCCAGGCCCCGCGTCACCCGGTTTGGGTTCGACGGCTTCGGCGCCGTTGGCCATGGCGGTGTCCGGGTCGCCTTGGCTTTTCTTCTCCGTGTCCGGAATGGCGCTGGCCTCCGCTGCCTGCGGTTTGAGTTCGATGGTTTTGGCGCTGTTGGCAATGGCAGCGTCCAGTTCGCCCTTGCCTTCTTTCGCCGTGTTCGGATTGGCGCCGGACTCCGCGGCGTGCCGTTTGAGTTCGATGACCTTGGTGCTGTCGGCAATGGCGCCGTCCAGGTCGCCCTTGATTCGCTTCGCAATGCCCCGATTGACATAGGCATTCAAATCATCCGGCTTGAGTTCAATCGCTTTGGTGAAGTCCGCAATGGCGCCGTCCTGGTCCCCCTTGGCTGACTTGGCCACGCCGCGATTGACGCAGGCCTCCGCGTTATCGGGTTGGAGTGCGATGGCTTTGGTGCTGTCGGCAATGGCGCCGGTCAGGTCGCCTTTGGCCAGCTTCGCCGCGCTGCGCAAGACGTAGGCATCGGCCGCATCCGGTTTGAGTGCGATGATTTTGGTGCAGTCGGCGATGGCGCCGTCGAGGTCGCCCTGGGCTTTCCTCGCAATGCCCCGATTGATATAGGCATTCAAATTATCCGGCTTGAGTTTGATGGCCCGGGTGCCGTCCGCGATGGCGCCGTCCCAGTCGCCTTTATCCACTCTCGCCGCACTGCGCAGGACATAGGCGTCGGACGCCCGTGGTTGGAGTGAGATGGCTTTGGTGCCGTCGGCAATGGCCCCGTCCCAATCGCCTTTGGCCCGTCTCGCGATGCCCCGGTTGACGTAGGCGTCCACATCATTCGGATTCAGTTCAATGGCGCGGGTGCTGTCCGCGATGGCGCCGTCCAGATCGCCTTTGTCCACCTCCGCCGCGCTGCGCAGGACATAGGCATCCGCGTCATCCGGATTGAGTGCGACGGCTTGGTCCTTTGACGCTTCGGTCGTTACGTTCCTGGTGATACTGACCGAAGCCTTTCCTGGTTGAGCCATGGCGACGCTCAACATCAAAAACAAAAACAACCGGTTCAATTTCACGACGGCATCCTAATTGGTCTGGGCGCGCTGGCAAGCATCCGTACGGTTGAGAATCCTGGCAGGGACGGCTCACCGAGCCGTCCGGATGCCGCTGCGGCTTCCCTGCCAATGAAAATGGCCCGTTACCATTGGAACTGACGGCTTGAAGCCGGCAATAGATTGGCCTTAAATATGCGTACAAGCGCGGGTGCAGACAGGTCATTTCATGAAAAATCGAATCATTCTTGTATTGGGCGTCGCCCTGGTTGCGAGCGGTATTTCCGTCCGTGCAGGCGACACCCCGGACCAGGCCGCCGCGCGCGCGGCCCTTGAACAAAAAATGGACGAGCTGGACCACGCGCAATCCGCGCCGCCGGCAGATACAAATTCCGTGTCCGCCATGGCCAAGCCCGCCGAATCTTTCACCAGCGCAACCAACGCAACTTCCGTCGTGGCGGCGGCTCCGGCGGGCGAAGTCCCTGCCGCGGTTGCTCCCGCCAAAGCCGCCCCCGCTGCGACCGCTCCGGCTGATGCTGATTTCCCTCAAAAGATTCCCGCGGACAACGCTTCGGCTCAGGCTGCCGCGCTGGCGGCGCTGCAACAAAAAATGACCGAACTGGACCAACGGGCAGCCCAGCCGCCGGCCGATGCCAATTCCATGGCTGCGGTGACAAAACGCGTCAAATCCACGGCCAACTCGACCGGCACGGCCGCCATCAAAGTGGTGACATCGCCAACTGCTCCGGCGGCTGAAGACTCTGCGGCTGGCAACGCTTTGGCCCAGGCCGCCGCCCTGGCCGCGGTGCGGCAAAAAATGACCGAGTTGAACCAGCCGGAAACCCAGCCCGTTACTGAAACGCCCACCGCTCAAGCGCCGGTGGCCATCTCTCCAGGAATTGTCCCCTCCACGGCGGTCCCGGTTTCCTCTGCACCTGCGGTTGTGGCTCCAGCCCCCGAAGTCTCCGCGGCCCCGGACGCTGCGGCTGCGGTGGCTGTCGCTCCGGCCGCCAATGCGGAATCGGTGGCGATGCCGGCCGGGACTCAGCCGGCGGCAGCGCCGGCAGCGCCCGGGCCGGCCTTGGCGGTTCCCGCTCCGATATTACCGTCCAGTTCACCGGGGCAGGCGAGGCCGGTCAACCAACTCGTGACGACGACCGGGGCCATCTACAAAGATGTGGAGGTGGAGAGCGTGAAGGACGACGGACTCATCATCAGTTACACGGCGGCGAACGGCAGTTGGGCGATGACCAAGGTTTATTTTGAAGATCTGCCCGCCGAAATCCGCCAGCAATACGGCAAATAACAAACCGATTATTCAACCGCGACTCGTCGCGGCGAATACTGCCGGCGGGAGAAGCCGGAAGACCGCCAAAATTTTCACGGAAGAACACCAAGGGACTTATCGGACAACCAGTCCTGATCCCCGCGATGTCTTACGCGGCGGCGCGGGTCTTGGGGTGGACCACTTCGGCGAGGAAAAGGAGTTTGTAAATGTCCGGTCTTCGGGCTTCAGCCGTATGGCTGGCGATTTCCGCCGGCTCGGCGCTCGACCGCACCAGTTTGAAGTCGCCACTGCACAGCCATTCACCCATGCCCGACTTGACACAGACCGGGATGGAACCCGTCTGCTGGCAAAAGATGTCGGCCAGTTCGGTGATCAGCGGGCCTTTGCCGACGTGAACCACGAGAGGTGCCTCCGGGTTGAGTTCCATCGTGAAGCAGCCCGCCACGACGGCGCCGTTCCGATGCGGCAAATAATACGGCGGCGAACCGTCGGCTCCGGTTTCATCCACAATCTCGCTCCAGGTGTAGCGACGTCCTTTGATCAGTGCCATGGCGTCAGCGGGTGGTGCGGCGGATGGTGTTGCGCGGGGACAACGCGAGACCGGATGTCAAGGGTGTTGGCATTTTACGGACGTTTCCCATAAACCAAAAGGATTCAATTCCACTGGATTGCACTCTAGGACGGAAATCCGGTTTTGCAATGGAAAACCGGAAGACGGATCGGGGGCAACGGCAGGTCAGAAGGCCGGGCTCAGAATGTGGAAAGTGGACCTCCTTCGCTTGAATCAATGCAGAACCGGGGCGGGGGACTAAAACAGCCAATCAGGCTGCCGTTGACGGACGGCAGCCGGTGTGTTGACTCGCAAATCAGCGACGAAACCCGTCGTGGTCGCGATCATGCCCGGCACGGTTATGTCCGTCGTGATTGACCCGGTTGTGGTCGTATCCACGGTCGTTGTCAGGCGCGCGGTGGTGCCAGGCGCCGGAGACCCAAACCCGGCCGGTCGGGAGATACGACCAGTAACCGGGCGCCCAGACGTAATCCACGCCCGGACAGGGCGGGATGGTTGGCCCCACGGTCACGGGTGCGGGCGCGTAAACCACCGGACGGGAAACGATGACCGGCAGTGGCAACCCGATGGAGACACCGAAGCGGACCCCGGCGTTGGCCGACATGGCAGCCGCGCCGAACAGCGCGGCCAGAAGTATCATTTTTGTTTTCATATTTTTTATTTCCTCGGGGCGTTATGGCCCACACCCATCCAGACGTATAAGTAACCGATTAGTTACATCGGCTCTGGAATTGTATTCCGCCGCCAATCAGGGACTTGCCATAAGCCGGGTAACCGGCCGGGAAGCCGTTTGGGGCGTTTCCGGTCGCCGCGCAAAAGCTGCGCACCTGACGCGTGACGAGTGCCGGGGGGAAAGGCGACGGGAGCGGAAGTCAAAACTTGGCTGCAGAAGACGGAGGACGGAAGGCGGAAACCAGCGGTGGTTGATTGCCGGGGTGACTCGCAGGGATTGGTGAACACGGGCAAAGTTGTAATGCATGTAGTGAAGGGCGATTGCTGCTTCGTGGTTCTCAATCTTCTTTGAAAAGGCGTTCGTCAACCGGGTAAACCGGCGCATTTGCATCCGCATTGTCAGGTTTTGCCGCCCTCGCCCTCGTGGAATCCGGCCACGGAGGAAAACGTTATGATTTGACCGGGGGCGAATCCTTGTCCAATCAGGCGGTTGCCGAAATCATTCCCAAGGCTCTTGGCCGAAAAATCACCTATGTCAACGTTCCGCCGGCGAAGGCCGCAGAAGCGATGGCTGGCAGCGGTATCGTGGCGCTCACCGCCGCAGTACAAGTGCCTCACCGCCGTACGGGATTGGGACAGCCGGGGAATTGTTTGAAATCGGTAGCGTCAAAGACCCCACAAAACCGTGTTGGCAAGGGATTAGCTCTCACCCGGCTCGATGGACGCTATGTTGTGGATCATTCTTATCGCAGCGCTGATTCTGGCGGTTGGCACCATGGCATACTTTGAACTGGCGCTGCGTAGTAGCCCATTTTCACAACCCTCCCAGTCATCCCCCGGCCAACGGGATGTCAACAGCCAAGTGGAACACAAGACGCAGCCGGCATCCATCAACCCTCCGACACCCGGTGAAGTTGTACTGATGCCATCGGCTCTCCCGCGCTGCGAAACCGGGCAAAGTCAGAGTTGAACGACGTTTCTTAATATCCACCTCTAACACCTATTTTTAATACCCCGGAGTTTCCGCCCGGGATTTTTTCAAGACGCACCCCTTTCAAGACGTACCCCAGTCGCACCACCTTCTTCAGCAGTTCGTCGTAACTCCACGCATCAACTCATGAAAGCAGCATTTAACAAAGCAAACCGGGGTGATTCGTATCGTCGCTTAACCTGCCTGCTGCCTTTGGATTGGGTAACGGAGGCTGATTTGGACATTCCGGGCCGACTCAACCGCATCCGCTGGGTCGCGTGTTCGGTGGGGATTTTAACCTTGAGCGCGTTCCTGAAAATCTTCACCCTGCAATCCCAGGCACAATCTTATGCGGCACTGCTCGAATTCACAGGCGATACCAACATGCCAGTCAAGCCGGTTTCGGTGTGGCATAGTGACACCAATTCAGTAGTTGCAGTATTGACATGGACCCGCCCGCCGAAGGGGGGGGCAACCCCGGAGCTAAAACTGGTCGTTGAACAGAAAGATGAGAAGAGCCTTTCCGCCATTCTTGAAAAAGTGGGAACCGAACGTGCCGAATCAACTCTGGAGTCGGCCAGGGTGCTTACCGGGGATTTGATGTCATCCCCGAATCGCAACACTTCAGCCCTGAGAAGCCCCGTCGATTTGACCGACCGTCATGTCGCATCGGTCTTTAGAAACACAGCGAGAGATTCGCTCGGAGATTACGTGAAGGACAATTATCATCCCGGCGGCGTCGTGGAAATTCTTCGGGAAACGTTTTTGGACGATTCTTTTGACAAGAGAATTGTCTCTCCGTTTTCCCCGACTGACGCGGGGAATCCTGGAACCGCGTATGCCAAAAAGGACGGCATCCACGTCGGATTACGAAATATCCTGAGTGACAACCCCAGGGGATTCGTCACTTTCAGCGACAAGGCTGAAATTGATGTGACACCGGAGCACCCGTCGATCACCCTGCGAGATCCCCTGTATCTTGACTACAGTCACAACCGAAAAGCGTTGATCACCGCGCTGGCTGTGAATTATCCCGACTGGCAGGTGGACCGGTGGTCCATCCCCAATGTTGGTGCAACGCTCTCCTATGTTTACGAGAGCGAGAGTGTCAATCTGACAGCCGGCGCCGGCAGATGCAATTTCAAATCAGGTCCTGGCGGCGTCGAAAGCCGATATGGGGAACAAGTGATGCTCTACGCGCAGTGCACGTTCTGAAATAATTTACCGGGCAGGGCCGAGCTGCTGCCCGACTGGCCTGCGCGGCGGCGCAGCCCCACCAGCGGATGCTGCATCGTCTTCTGCCTGACTATGTTGAGAAACCGGTTCACGACAAAGAACCCAAAGCGCGCAAAGCTGGTTGAGAAACTCCTTATTTTGATGGTGCCGACGGAGGGGGTCGAACCCACACATCCTCACGGATACTAGATTTTGAGTCTAGCGCGTCTGCCAATTCCGCCACGTCGGCACGTGAACGCCAATATATTTCAGCGCCGGGCGAAGTAAATCAATTTCAGCGTTTCGTTGGTGACAGGGGATGAACTGACTCTGGCCGGAGCCGGCCGAGGATAAAATGCGCCGAACCGGTGCGGGCAACCGCTTACCAGCGGTTGGTCCGCCGGCAGGATCGGTCCTTAATTCATCAGCGGGATCACCTGGACGACGCCCGGGTGGCGGGTTTGGAAAATGCGCAAACCGTCGTGTTTTACCAATTTGGTTGAGCCGGGACGCTTTGCCGGGGCGGCTGTCGGTCATAGCCGCGTGGTGACCCCGGCTCATCAATTGAGACATTGCCAACACACGGAATAATTTGCCTTCACCGGCCGGTAGCGTTTCAATTGAAGACATGATCGCCAAACGAGTCATTCCGTGCCTCGACGTGCATGACGGCAACGTCACGCGCGGTGTCCAGTTCGGCAAGGCCGAGGCGGGCGAACTTCGCAATGTCGGCGATCCCGTTGAACTGGCACTTCGCTACAATGAACAGGGCGCGGACGAAATGGTCTTCTTCGACATCACCGCCACCGCGCACGGCCGCAAAACGATGGTGGACGTGATTGAACGCGCGGCCGACCAATGTTTCATGCCGCTCACCGTCGGCGGCGGCATCAAATCCGTGGATGACATGTTCACCATGCTGCGCGCCGGCGCGGACAAGATCAGCATCAATTCCAGCGCGCTCGCCCGGCCCGAACTCATCCGTGAAGGCGCGGAAAAATTCGGCAGCCAGTGCATTGTGGTTTCGATTGACGCAAAAAAAATCGGACCGGACAAATGGGGCGTGTTTTCGCACGGCGGCCGAAGGGACACCGGCCTTGACGCGATTGAATGGGCCAAACGCGCCATCGCGCTCGGTTCGGGCGAGATTGTGCTGAACTCGATTGATGCCGACGGCACGAAGGCGGGTTTTGATCTGGTCATCACGCGGCGCGTCAGCGAATCCGTGGGTGTGCCGGTGGTGGCCAGCGGCGGCGCGGGCAGTCTGGAGCACATGGCCGAGGTGTTGCTCGAGGGCAGGGCGGATGCCGTCCTCGCGGCGAGCATCTTCCACTTCGGTACCTACACCGTCGGCGACGTGAAGAAATTTCTGGCGGAGAAAAAAATTCCGGTGCGGTTGTGATCTTCTTCAATTTTCGGCGATGATTTTGTTGGGAGGCTGCCGCCGTAGGCCATTTCCAGCATAAGGCACGGAAAAATCCCCTCATTTGCCGATCAACTTTCGAAAGCGGGGTTCAGGTTTGAACATTCCGCCGCGCCTTCTGCTCCGGCCAGGGCTTGAATTTTGGGGCAAACGCTTCGCTGGTGGCATGCCCCATTGGGCAATGAAAATAAATCGACAAGAAGCAAGTCAATGGATTACCACCTCTAAATCATCAACCGGGATTAATTTCATTGAGCCATGGTACATCTGATCAGGACGTTGGCAGAGACGGCGCCGCTCATTCACCGTGTGCCCACGCCGGGAGGAGTCTTAAAGCGGGTGAAGTATTGTCTGCGCGGACTCGCCTATCCTTATCATACCAAGGAGTGGTTTAAGTTTTTGCAAAAACCCGAATTGGACATGGTTGTCAAGAACCATCCCTATCTGTTTCACAAGCTCCAGCGTCCTTACCTGAATCGGACCTTGAATACCCGACAGCGGCTGGAAATGCTCAAGCAGCATTACGGTTTTGTGACCACTCATTTTTCCGCGTCCCAGATGAGGGCCGTCTATGCCAGTCCCGGCCTGCAATTGGCGACGATCCCCCTGGAAGAAGTCGGAAATTTTGAGCTGCGTCTTGGCTGCAGCCGGAAGGAGAAGGAGGGTGATCTTTCGATTTGTCTGCTGGACCGGGAATCGGGTGTGGAATTGTTTATCTTGTCATTCAGTTTCTCAAGGAATGAGGCCAACCGGAAAGAAATATTCATTGGTGGATTGCAAGGCCATGCCCTGGCGGACAAGGAGCTCATTGTGTCCATCACCCGGCATTTGTATGGTTTGCGACCGAAAGCCGTGCTCATTTTCGTATTGCAGCAACTTGCCGCTGAATGGGGAATCACCCATCTGCGGGCGGTGAGCGACGACCAGCATATTTATCGTCACTTTCAAAAACGGATGAAATTTTCAGTCTCCTACGATGAATTTTGGGTTCAATGTGGTGGCCAGCTTGCAGCCGATGGAATGTTTGATTTGCCCGTCACTTTTATTCCCCGGGAAATGTCCACCATCAAGGTCAACAAACGGCAGATGTATCGGCGCCGTTATGCCATGTTGTCAGACCTTGCCGGACAAATTCGATTCCAACTATTGTGCCCGGACGATTGGTGTCCCACTTTTATCCCGCCTGAAATTCCGGCCGTCATGGTTTGCGGGTAGTTTCGCCTGGTCATTGCCGGGCGCCATTCGCATTTGACTCCGGATCATTCTGAATTTTTTTTTGCCATGAATTTTACATCATCCCGCTGGCTGCCGATGGCACTGCTGACCGGCTCGAACGTTTTCATGACCGTCGCGTGGTCCGGCCAATTGAAATGATTGAAACCTGCTCGACGAGCTTGCGTGTTTGGCTTAAATTTCCAGTGTGAAACAGGCGGCGTCTCCAAGTGCATCGGCCAATCGTTGGGGCAAAAAACTTGCCGCCGATGTCGCCGCCGTGATGACCCGTCATCCCGATGCCGATCCTGAAGACGTTCGGCTCACGCTGATTTCACTGCAATCGCCGCCGCTTGCGCGGCTCAACCGGAGTTTGCGCCGTGGCCGAGGTTTTGCCGCTTTCCGAAAGTGAACTGCGACTGTTGGGGTCGCTGCTTCGCCATAAAATCCGTTTTATGGTCGTGGGTCTTTCCGCCGCCGCGTTGCAGGGCGCGCCTGTAGTGACCGAGGATGTTGACTTGTGGTTTGATAACTTAAGCGACCCCAAGCTGATGCAAGCCCTCATCAAAGTCGGCGCGGCCTATATTCCACCGTTTGGCCACAATCCGCCCATGCTCGGCGGTAAAGGCAGCGAACCATTCGACATCGCAGTTCGGATGAACGGACTGGATAGTTTCGCAACCGAATGGAAGCGTGCGGTGGAAATCAAAGTTGGGCGGCTGCGACTGAAGGTGCTGCCTTTGGAGCGCATTCTCGCCAGCAAAAAAGCCGCCAATCGTCCCAAGGACCGGCGGGTTATTCCGGTTTTACAGAACACCTTCCGCACGCTGCAAACGAAAACCGTGCCCCGGACGAAAAAGCCAAAAACCACAAAATGAACTCCCTTTTAGAATCCCGCTGGCTGCCGATGGCACTGCTGACCGGCTCGAACGTTTTCATGATGTTCGCGTCTTGCTTTTAACGCGGCGTTGGTTTAGCATGGATAAAACATTTAATTCAATGTTATGATTGCCTTGCAAGACATCCGGTCGCTGACGGATTTTCAGCGCAACACCAAAGCGCATTTGCGCCGGCTTAAAAGCAGCGGCCGGCCGGCCGTGTTAACGGTGAACGGCCGGGCGGAGTTGATTGTGCAGGATGCCGCGGCGTTTGAAGACATGCTCGACGCGATTCGCGGCATCCAGCGCGGTTTGGATGAAATGAAGGCCGGCACGGGCAAGCCGTTCCGCCAGGCCCTCGATGAGATTCGCGCCCGGCACAAGATTCCCCACCGCAAAAAATGAGGCGGTGGAACGTCATCGTCGAGCTTCCCGCCCAGCGCGATATTGCCGAAGCTCATTTGTGGCTTGCCGAGCAAGCTCCGGATGCCGCTGACCGTTGGTTTGATGGTATCTACGACGCCATTGGCTCGTTGGAGATTTTCCCCGAACGCTGTCCATTCGCGCCCGAGAGTGAGTTTTTTAACCTGGAAATCCGCGAGATTGTTCATGGTCGCCGCCAGCACAAACACCGAATCCTTTTTACCGTCCGCAAATGCGAAGTTCATGTTTTGCACGTCCGCCACGGCGCGCGTCTGGCGTTGGGCGAATCTGCATCCTCCGAAGAACAAAATTTATGAACGACCTGACTCAATCCCGCTGGCTGCCGATTGTCTTACTGACCTGTTCGAACATTTTCATGACCGTCGCCTGGTACGGCCATTTGAAATATAAAAGTTCACCGCTCTGGATGGTTATTATCGTGAGCTGGGGCATTGCGCTGTTTGAATATTGTTTCCAGGTGCCGGCCAACCGCTGGGGCAACGCGGTTTATTCGCCCTTTCAGCTCAAAATCATACAGGAAATCATCACGCTTACGGTCTTTTGCATTTTCGCCTTTCTGTATTTCGGCGATAAAATCCGTTGGAACCATCTGGCCGCGTTTGTGTGCATCGTGGCGGCGGTGGCGTTCGCCTTTTTGCCGAAGGAATGAGTCGGTCGAGGGACGAGGGACGAGAGTCGGGCGCCAGAGCATACGGCGAAGCGGCTGAATCCGGCTTTCGACCCTCGTCCTTCGACTCTCGACAAGCTCAGGTCGTTTTGTTTAATTGGCCGCGTTGAATGACCAGAGTGCCCGCCATCTTCCTGCCCGTTCTCTTCGCCACTCTTTTGCCCGTCGCGGTTCTGGCGCAAACGGAGCAGGGTTGGGACGTTGAAGGCCTTAATCAAGTCATCCCGGGCGCTCCGGCCGGCGGGGTCACGTACGATTTCGCGTCAGGCGCGGCCACCGGCACGAACATCTTCGTCAAATATGGCAATTCAACGCTGATGGCGGACAGCGCCAGCGTGAACCAGAAGACGGGCGAGGTGGTGGCCGACGGCCACGTGCGTATCGAATCGGGGGGTATGACCTGGGTTGGCGAGCATATCCGCTACAATTTCCTGTCGCACCAGATGCGGAGCGAGGAATTCCGCACGGGCCGGCCCCCGCTGTTTGCGGCGGGCCGTGAATTGTCGGGGGACATTACCAACCAGACCTACAACGCGCGCCACGTTTATGTCACCACCGATGATGTCAGCGATCCGGCCATCCGCATTCGCGCCAGCCGCATCAAGATTGTTCCCGGCAAATACGTGGAAATGTGGAACGCGGTGCTGTTCATGGACGGCGTGCCGACGTTTTACTTTCCGTTTTACCGCCGGACTTTGGGCGAACGCGTGAACAATTTCAATTTTCTGCCCGGTTACCGCAGTGCCTACGGGCCATATGTGATGGGCACGTACACATGGTTTCTCGGCGAGGCGGTGGATGGCCGGTTGCGCCTGGATTATCGGGAGAAGCGGGGGGTCGGCTCGGGGCCGGAATTGAACCTGCACCTGGATCGTTGGGGCGAGGCCGCGTTCAAGTATTACTACGTGCACGACCAGGATCCGGACCAGAGCACCAACAACCTGCCGCTGTTTGGGAACATCCCCGAGAATCGCCAATGGTTTTACTCCGTTTATGAGGCCACCCCGTTCACCAATCTGAACGTCAAGGCGCAGGTGAATTACCAGAGCGATCCGCTGGTGCTGCATGATTTTGCCCAGGGCGCCTATACCGGAAACCCGCAGCCGAACACCTTCACCGAGGTGGATAAATACTGGGACAATTGGGACCTCGACGCCGAAACCACGCCCCGCATCAATACTTTCTTTGATCAAGTCGAACGGATACCCGACGTGAAATTCACTGGCTTCCGCCAGCAAATATGGGACACGCCGGTCTACTACGAAAGCGAGAGTTCCGCCGGTTATTACCGCAAGATGTTCGCCGACACGAACAGCCCGGCGTTGCCCGATTATTCGGCCGCGCGCGCCGACACGTATCATCAACTGCTCCTGCCGTGGACGTTTTTCGACTGGCTGAACATCACGCCGCACGTCGGCGGGCGGTTCACCTATTACAGCGAAGAGACCGGCCCCGGCGGGACGAACGATGAAACCTACCGGAAGGTTTTGGACACCGGCGCCGAAGTTTCCTTCAAAGCCTCGCGTCTGTGGGCGGGTGCGACGAATTCAATTTTGGACATTGACGGTTTGCGGCACGTCGTCGAGCCGTCGGTCAATTACGTTTTTGTGCCGCGTCCGAGCACACCGCCGTCGCAACTGCCGCAGTTCGATTCCGAATTGCCCAGCCTCCTGCTGTTGCCGATCCAATTTCCCGACTACAACGACATTGACTCCATCGACAGCGAAAATGTGATTCGTTTCGGCCTGCGCAACACGCTTCAAACCAAGCGCGCCGGCCAGCTCGATACGTTGCTGGATTGGAACGTCCTGCTGGACTGGCGGCTCCGGCCAAAAGCCGGCCAGAGCACCTTCAACGACTTTTATTCCGACCTCTCGTTCCGGCCGCGTTCGTGGATTGTCCTCGAATCCCAATTGCGTTACGACCTCAACGCCGGGGAGTTGAACATGACGTTCCATCAACTCACCTTCATGCCCAACGACCGGTGGAGCTGGGGCATCGGCCACTGGTATTTGCGCAACGGATTCCTGGACACCAGCGCCAACTTCATCACCAGCACCATTTTTTACCGCCTGAACGACAACTGGGGCCTGCGTGCCGAGCACGATTTCGATGCCCAAAGCGGCCGCTTGCAGGGGCAATTTTACAGCGTCTATCGTGATTTCCGGAGCTGGACGGGCGCTTTGACTTTTCGGGCGCAGGACAACGGCGTCGGCCCGACGGATTACACGGTCGCCTTCAGCTTCTCGCTCAAGGCCAACCCGCGCTCCCATGTCGGCGATGACACGGTTGATCCTGAGCACCTCGTCGGGGAATAAGAAACTCCAATCGCCTGCGACCGGTGCGCGTGGGTTATCGGTCACCGGCTGGTGACCGATGCCGAAAGGGAAACTTTCAATGGCGCCCGCAGCCGGATGTCGTCCGAGGCCG